>CAXXPB010000001.1:0-26520 GCA_963678825.2 uncultured Microbacter sp.
TATTGCATTCACGCGAATTGTTTTGCCTTGTTTATTTATAGTTGAAACCATATATTTGTTTCAATTATAAATAGCTTTTATTTTGCCTGAAAATGTTGTATCTTTGCAGATGATAATAAATGGAAACCAGCCGGTTTGTTTTCTACTGATTGGCACAGGTTTTGCAAAGAAATAATTGTCACGTATCAACTGTCAATTGTGCATTAAAACCGGGGTCGCTTGGTTTTGACAGCGGGTAGAAGAGGTATGTAAGCATGTCGAGCACTGGGATGTCGGCTCGTAAATCTCGATTCTCAAAATTGCAACTGGCGAAAATAACTACGCTCTTGCTGCTTAATCGAAGTATAGTAGATTCAAGCTTTATCCCGGCGATAGTGTCGGGACGAGACATCTCCCAAATGCCGTGGTCTCGAGGCTCTTTGATCAGGAGGTGCAGCTAAATCGGGAATAGTCGGACGTCGCCTCGTGCGTTCGATGAGATTCAGAGGATAAGGTAACGGTTGGTGGCTTCGGTCTTGCCGGTACTCGAAAAATGAAGGCGAAGATAAACATGTAGAAAGCGTATTGCTTCCTCGTTTGGACGCGGGTTCGACTCCCGCCGGCTCCACAAAACGGTTAAAACGGATTGTTATTATTGAGAATGACAATCCGTTTTTTATTTGATTATTACCTAAATATTAGGGTCGCGTGTGTGATATACACTGGAAATGTAGTAACTTTGCACCGTAATTTTAATCCTTCGCATATAAACTACTTCAATGAACGAAAGATATAGTCAGCGAGGCGTTTCTGCCTCTAAAGAAGACGTTCATAACGCTATCCGTAACTTGGATAAAGGTATTTTTCCTCACGCTTTTTGTAAAATAATTCCCGATATTCTGGGTGGAGACCCTGAGTATTGCAATATCATGCATGCTGACGGTGCGGGAACAAAGTCATCACTGGCTTATCTCTACTGGCGCGAAACCGGCGATATCTCCGTTTGGAAAGGAATCGCTCAGGATGCTTTGATAATGAATATCGATGACCTGCTTTGCGTGGGCGCTACCGATAACATTCTGGTGTCGTCAACTATTGGGCGTAATAAGAATCTGATTCCGGGTGAAGTAATTGCTGAAGTGATTAACGGTACGGAGACTTTATTGGCCAAATTGCGTAGTCTGGGTGTGAACGCACATCTTACCGGTGGCGAAACAGCCGATGTGGGCGATTTGGTTCGTACAATTATTGTTGATAGTACAGTTGCCTGCCGAATGAAGCGTTCGGATGTGATTTCAAACGACAAAATCAAGCCAGGCGATGTGGTAGTTGGTTTGTCATCAAGCGGGAAAGCGTCCTATGAAGACGGTTATAATGGAGGAATGGGTAGCAATGGACTAACCTCTGCCCGTCACGATATATTTGCTTACTATCTTGCAGAAAAATATCCTGAAAGTTACGATGCCAGTATGCCTTCGGGACTCGCTTATTCGGGTTCAAAAAAACTCACCGATGAGATTAAGCACGTGGGGATGGATGCCGGTAAACTGGTGTTGTCGCCGACACGTACTTATGCCCCGATTATCCGTGATATTTTGGAGCATCACCGCGAACATATTCACGGGATGGTACATTGTTCTGGAGGAGCTCAGACGAAAGTGCTGCACTTTATTGATAATCTTCATGTTATTAAAGATCATCTTTTCCCCGTTCCTCCACTGTTTGAAATGATTCAGGCAGAATCGAAGTCCGATTGGAAAGAGATGTACAAGGTGTTCAATATGGGTCACCGTATGGAAGTTTACCTCGAGCCGGAATGGGCGGAAGATATCATTATTCTTTCTGAAAAATATAACGTTGATGCTCAGATCATAGGTCATGTGGAAGCTTCAAAAGGAGCTAAAGTCACTATCCGTGGCGAAAAAGGGGTGTTTGAATACACTAAATAAGAGCTGTTGTTCATTAGTATTGTTCAGCATCTAATAGAAGTTTCATGGAAAAAATGAGTTTAACCATATTGGGTTGTAATTCGGCACTGCCTTCTATTAGTAGCTTTCAGACATCGCAACTGCTTTCACTGCGCGAGAAGCAATTTATGATTGACTGTGGCGAGGGAGCTCAAATACGGCTTCGTCAGTTGAAAATCAAAGCTTCGCGCCTGAATCATATCTTTATTTCGCATTTGCACGGGGATCATTGTTTTGGCTTGATAGGCCTGATCTCATCAATGGGAATGTTAGGACGTACGTCCGACTTGGTCATTCATTCACACCCCGATCTGGAAGGAATTCTGCAGCCGCAAATGGATTATTATTGCGCCGATGCCGGTTATAAGGTGATTTTTGCGCCGTTTAATCCAAGGCAACATGCGCTTTTGTACGAAGACCGGTCGTTGCAGGTTTTTTCTATCCCTTTGAAACACCGTGTTCCTACAGCCGGATTCCTGTTTTCCGAACGGGAGAAAGAACGTCATATTATTCGTGATATGATTGATTTTTACCAGATTCCTGTGAGGGAAATTGCACGCATCAAACAGGGCGCCGATTTTGTAGGGGAAGATGGTGAAGTGATTCCTAATGAGCGTTTAACTACAGCTCCTTATCCTGCCCACAAATATGCTTATTGCTCAGATACTGCTTATTCTGAAAAGATAGTGCCGATCATCGAAGGGGTAGACCTTTTGTATCACGAGGCAACCTTTATGCAGAGCGAGATTGTTCGGGCAAAAGAGACAGCTCACTCTTCGGCTCAACAGGCAGCCGAAATCGCGAAAGCGGCTAATGTGAAAAAGCTTATAATTGGGCATTATTCGGCTCGCTACGATAATCAGGCAGGGCTTTTGGCAGAAGCCCGTGCTGTTTTTCCGGAGACTCACCTCGCATTCGACGGAATGCGGTTGGATGTCTGATTTTTTATTCCAAAAATCAAATATAGAGAAGAAACGGGTATATTTGTTGTTCTGGAATCTTGAAATTGTAAATTTTGAACTTATTATTTAGTAAATCTTTCAAACGAAAATATTATCTATGGAACGTAACCCTTTTCAACGTAAACCGCAATCGCGCAGTGGCGCTAGTCCCTTTAGGCCCAAATGGGAACATCGGCCACCCAGTTCTGATCTGATATTCGGTATCCGGGCTGTGATCGAGGCGCTCGAAGCCGGAAAAGAGGTGGATAAAATTCTCGTCAAAAAAGAGTTGTCAAGCGATTTGGCGAAAGAGTTGTTTGCTGCTTTGCAGGGGCGTAATGTGCCGGTACAACGTGTTCCGGTCGAAAAACTGAATGCGATCACGCAAAAGAACCATCAGGGTGTGCTTGCTTATGTAGCAGCCATCGAATATCAGCAAATTTCAAATATTATCCCGGCGTTGTATGAAGAAGGAAAAAATCCTTTTGTGGTGGTGCTCGACGGAGTGACAGATATTCGCAATTTCGGCGCAATTGCCCGTACTTGTGAATGTGCCGGAGTGAATGCCATTGTGGTGCCTTCAAGAGGTGGTGCGGCAGCAAATGCTGATGCGGTGAAGACTTCTGCGGGAGCTTTGCATGTGATTCCTGTTTGCCGTGAAAATAGCCTGCTGGAAGCAGTGGCATTTTTGAAAAGTTCAGGTCTTAAAGTGATAGCAGCAACAGAGAAAGCTGCAAGAAATTATACGGAAGTGTCATACAAAGAGCCGGTTGCTATTGTAATGGGTTCCGAAGATGTGGGAATTTCCGATGAAATTCTCCGCTTATGTGACGAGTTGGTAGCTATTCCAATTTTGGGAACTATAGCATCGTTGAACGTGTCTGTAGCTGCTGGTGTATTGATGTATGAGGCTGTAAAACAACGTCAATAAAGATATTGAAATGAATAAAAATGGTCGTTACTCTCTGGTAACGACCATTTTTTTATTCATGGGTATCGTTGTTTGGCTGGTTTTGTTTAGGAATCAATATTCCGTGCATAAAGGCGTTGATGATAAATCGTTTGTTGTATTTCATTTTTTCACTTACCCTGTCGCGAACGTAGGGCGTTTCGATGCCACGCAGGGCATAGTGGAAAATTTGAGCAGAAAGCTCAGCATCGTGCAGGTTGAAATAGCCTTTCTCTTTTCCCTCCTGAAAAATACCGACCAATAGCTTGATTTCTTTAATGTCGAAACGACGCCGAGCCTTTTCCACTTCGTAAATATCGCGGAAAAAATCGGATTTTAATGAACCATTTCGGGTAATTGATTCTTTTACAGCGTCTAAACGTGTGAATATGTACTCCGCCAATTTCTTGTCGGGCGGTATATCCATGGCTGCAACTTTTTGCAGTTTCTCATTCAGAATGTTCAACTCCTGTTCGATAACGGCAAGATAAATCTGATCTTTATTGCTAAAGTAAGTGTACAACGTGCGCCTGCCTTTGTTCGAGGCATTTGCGATGTCGTTCATTGTGGTGTTTGCTTTTCCCCACTTGGCAAAAAGCATTCGGGCGACATCAATGAGCATGGTGCGCGTTTTTTGTCCTGTAAGTGAAGCGATTGATGGCATTGCGAAATGTGTTGTTGTTTCTTGCGCAAAATTACTAATTTTGAGCATAAAATCATCGTTTGAACATTGAAATATTTAGTTAAAAAAGTTTGAAGAGGATGGCGCTGTTGTGATTGGTATACCACCATGACTGCGGGAATGGGAAGTGGTACCTTTTTGTGTGTTTATTGACAATTTTTCCATCCTTATTCTGAAAATAAATTACTATTTTTGTGAACTGGAAAACCAATTTTTTTATCATACACAGGATAAAAACCTTGCCTTAAAGGGCTCGTTTTTTATTTTCATCTAAAACATACAGATAAATGAAAACAAACTATGAAATTCGTTATGCAGCTCATCCTGAGGATGCAAAGCATTACGATACAGCACGTCTCCGCAAAGAACACCTGATTGAAACAATCTTCGCACCAAACGAAGTGAATATGGTTTATACCATGTACGACCGTCTGATTGTGGGTGGAGCAATGCCTGTCGGCGAGAAATTGTCCCTTGAGGCTATCGATCCGCTTAAAATGCCTTACTTCCTGTCGCGTCGCGAACTTGGAATATTTAACGTGGGCGATAACGGAAAAGTTATTGTGGATGGCGTAACCTTTGAATTGGGTTATAAAGAGGCTTTATATCTGGGTATGGGCGATCGCGAAGTCTATTTCGAAAGCGCAGATGCCAAGTCTCCGGCTAAGTTCTACTTCAACTCAACTCCGGCTCATCAAACCTATCCTGACAAAAAAGTGACCAAAGCCGATGCAGTGGTTGCCGAAATGGGGGCACTGGAAACTTCGAACCACAGAAATATCAATAAAATGCTGGTGAATCAGGTGCTGCCTACCTGTCAGTTGCAGATGGGTATGACCGAATTGCAACCGGGTAGCGTGTGGAATACCATGCCGGCACACATCCACAGCCGTCGTATGGAGGCTTACTTCTATTTTGAAGTGCCCGAAGGTCAGGCTGTTTGCCACTTTATGGGCGAACCTACCGAAACACGCCACATCTGGATGCAGGGCGATCAGGCGGTGATTTCTCCGCAATGGTCGATTCACTCGGCAGCAGCAACCGCCAATTATACCTTTATCTGGGGTATGGGCGGCGAAAATGTAGATTACGGCGACCAGGACTTCTTCAAAATTGAAGAACTCAGATAAAATACTTTGCAGGATTATTGTCGACCTTTGCCGGTAATAGTCCTGTTTTTATACAAAGAAGACACACACACAATTTCACATCAATCACTACAACAATGACAGATCAATTTTTACTTAACGGAAAAGTGGCGTTGGTAACCGGCGCTTCTTACGGTATTGGTATGGCTATTGCCAAAGCATTTGCCGGTGCTGGCGCTACCATCACGTTCAACGACATCAACGCTGACCTCGTTGAAAAAGGTGTTGAAGAGTACAAAAAGAGTGGCATCGAAGCTCACGGTTATGTTTGCGACGTGACCAACGAAGATCAGGTGGATGCTATGGTGGCTCAGATTGCCAAAGAAGTGGGCGTGATCGATATTTTGGTTAACAATGCAGGTATCATCAAACGTATTCCGATGATCGAAATGAAGGCTTCTGAATTCCGTCAGGTAATCGACGTTGACCTCAATGCTCCGTTTATCGTTTCGAAAGCGGTTATCCCCGGGATGATCCAAAAAGGCGGTGGTAAAATTATCAATATCTGCTCAATGATGAGTGAACTGGGTCGCGAAACGGTTTCGGCTTACGCTGCAGCCAAAGGTGGTTTGAAGATGCTGACCCGCAACATCGCTTCCGAATATGGCGAATACAATATTCAGTGTAATGGAATCGGTCCGGGTTACATCGCTACTCCGCAGACTGCTCCCTTGCGCGAAGAAGGGCACCCCTTCAACTCGTTCATCATTGCCAAAACTCCCGCAGCACGCTGGGGTACTCCCGAAGATCTTCAGGGTCCCGCAGTATTCCTCGCTTCCAGCGCCTCTGACTTTGTAAACGGTCACGTGTTGTATGTCGATGGCGGTATTTTGGCTTACATCGGTAAACAACCTAAATAAATTTGTTTTATAAATTTCAATCCTGTAGAATCAAGCAACAGCCGGCATCACCTGGTTGTTTGTCTTGATTCTTTTGTTTTTGAATTAATAACGCACAATGATGAAGAAATTAGTAATCGCATTGATGGCAATTGGCGTTACTTCAACCGCATTTGCCGCTTCGCTGAAGGTAACGGTATCCAATTCGTTGGGTTTCGACCGCAACAAAGAGATGGTGTCGGTGAGTATGGCCGCTGTGAAGCAAAAGCTGGAAGCTGATGCCAAAAGTTTTATCGTGGTTGATGCCAAGGGTGCTCAGATGCCTTATCAGGTAACGGCGAATAAACTGACCTTGATTTTTCCTGTAACCGTGAAAGCCAATGGTTCGGTGGTATATGAAATCAAAGGCGGCACTCCCGAGAAGTTTGCCGTGAAAACCTTCGCTCGCTTTGTTCCCGAACGGAAAGACGATTTTGCCTGGGAAAACGATCGTATTGCCTTCCGTATGTACGGTCCGAAACTGGCTAACGAAAACCCAAGCAACGGGGTAGACGTCTGGTTGAAAAAGACCGAAGCTCTGATTGTGGATAAATTCTATTATAACGATCTTCAAAAAGGAATTCACTATCATGTGGATTATGGAGAAGGAATTGATTGCTATAAGGTAGCTCACACGCTGGGTGCCGGCGGTATTGCCCCTTACACTGATTCTACGCTTTGGGTGCAGAACCAGTACAGCAAATGGAAGGTAATTGAGGGTGGTCCGCTGCGCACCACTTTTCAGTTGACGTATGACTCTGTGAAGGTGGGTAAAACATGGTTAAAAGAGATTTATACCGTTTCGATCGATGCCGGTTCGCAGCTAAACAAGGCCGTTGTGTCGTATGCGGGTAAAATTCCTGTCGGAATGAAACTTGCTGCTGGGCTCTTCCTTCATGATAAAAAAGGTGTTTCTAAAATCGATGCCAAAGCCGGTTATATCGGTTATGGTGAAGTGGCTACATCTGATGTCGGTCTTCCTGCCGGACGTGATTATGTGGGAGCTGTTCTCGGAAGCGGAAAAATGCTCTCCGGCAAACAACAGGGTGACCACGTACTTGCTTTTGCCAACTACAAACCCGGTTCTAAATTTACATATTACTTCGGTGCAGGCTGGAGCCAGTGGGGCTTCCCCAACGACCAGGCCTGGTTTGATTACCTGCGTGACTTTAGCCTCAAACTGCAAAATCCGTTGAAGGTGACTGTAAAATAAACTGAGCTGATATTTGTTCGAAAGCCGTGCGGGATTTCCTGTGCGGCTTTTTTGTCTTTGGCGAAATTTGATGTAATTTCGTTGAAGCAAAATACAATTCTGTTGTAAAGAAGTAAACGATATAATATCAAATCATTAAAACATTTTACTATGACTCCGGTTGTTAGCATTATCATGGGCAGCACCTCCGATTTGCCCGTTATGGAAAAAGCCGCCAAGGTTTTTGACGAATTCCAGATTCCGTTCGAAATTCATGCACTTTCGGCTCACCGTACTCCCAACGAGGTGGAAGCTTTTGCCACTGGTGCCCGCGAACGCGGCATCAAGGTGATTGTGGCTGCGGCCGGTATGGCGGCTCACCTTCCGGGTGTAATCGCTTCGATGACTCCGCTACCTGTGATCGGGGTGCCTATCAACGCTTCGCTCGACGGTATGGATGCCTTATTGGCTATTGTGCAAATGCCTCCGGGTATTCCTGTGGCAACTGTTGGTATCAACGCTTCGATGAATGCGGCTCTGCTGGCTGTACAAATTCTAGCTTCCGGCGACGAAAGCCTGCAAACCAAACTGATCGACTATAAAGAAGGTCTGAAACAGAAAATCGTGAAGGCCAACGAAGAGTTGAAAGAGGTGAAGTTTAAGTTTAAAACCAACTAAGCAGTGTTCTTGACAGAGGGCTTCGCTCTAAGCGAAACCCTCTGTTAGAATCCTATCTTAAAACGCCTCCCTCTGTTGGAATTTGAAAGTTCATTTGGAATAGTAACAATAAATGAGTTGTTTATGCAGTTAGAAGCAGGAGAATTATTCCATATTTATAATCGTGGAAACAATAGCGAAAGAGTGTTTTATACTCGCGAGAATTACCTGTATTTTCTTGGAAAAACAACCTGTTATCTAAAACCATATTGTGATATAATTGCTTGGTGCTTAATGCCAAATCACTTTCATTTTTTGGTAAAAATTAATCGATTAGAAATAAGCCTTGAGAATTCTGCATTCAATGAAGTTCCTTGTAATTCTCAAAAGCCCATTATTGCGCAGCGAACGCTTAATCAGTCTATCGGCATCATGTTGCGATCATATACAAATGCTATCCAAAAGCAGGAAAACCGTACCGGATCGTTATTCCAAAAGCAGACTAAGGCTGTGTTAATCACAGAGGATAATCGGTTTTCGCCGGCCTATTTCAATACTGCTTTTGGCACGATGATCACTGTTGGAGAGTATCAAAGCTATGCCGAAACTTGCTTCCATTATATTCATAACAACCCTAAAACGGCAGGTGTAGTGGCAAAAAACGAAGATTGGGAATTTTCTTCTTATCGCGATTATGCCGGATTACGGGATGGTAAGCTGATTAATAGAGAGCTTGGGCGGGAGTATTTTAATAGCCAAAATACTATTTGAAGGTTCTTTAATTTAGGGCTTCGCTTGGAGCGAAACCCTAAGTCACATGACTTTGGTAACGTGAAACTTTTGGAATTACCTTAACATATGACTTTTCAGCAACAAATAGAAACCCTTCGTCGCGAGCTGCACGAATATTCACCTTTATGACCATGAGAATTATCTTTCTGCTCATAACATTGTTTGTTGGTTCATGCTTTCTTAGTAAAGCTATTGACCCAGCTCCTAATCGTGTTAGTTTTGAGTTGAATGATTTTTTGGTCAAGAATGGGGCATATATTGACTTTTCAGATAGCAATACTACTTTGGAATTCAAATTCGAAGATAGGCACCAAAAGATTAAAGCGGATACATATGATTATATTTTCTTTGAGCCGACATCCCCTTTTCAAGTTAAAATAAAGTTGAACGATTCTACAGAAATATCTACCGGTCTGATATCAACAAACGACAGATGCCCCATTTATGGATTGTCAAGAGAAGGGAAAGTTAAAATAAGAGTTGAGGATTTATACACGCATAAGAAAAATATGGATTTGCTCTCCATGATTGGTTTTTTATCGATCATCTTTCTTTTGTTTAAGTTGATTCCGTCTTTACTCATTCTATTGCCAAAACATTTTCTGAAATTTGTGAAGTGGTATTGTTTGCCACAACTGTTTTTCCTTGTAGTGTTTGCTTTGCTTGTCTTTTTTGCTCATGGAGTTGGCTTGCTTATTTCAATGTTGATGGCTGTTGTTATGTCATTTGCAATAGATGGGAAGATTATTCGTTGGCTTTATGCCGATGAGAAACGCCCTTGGCAGCTCAATACCACTATCATTATTTCTGCTGCTTTAACACTGATTTTTTGTTTTATAGAAATGGTTGCTTTTGTGTTGTTTATATAATGAAAGCATTGAGAGGAATAGTTTGCACAAAAGGCTTCGAAACATAGGATTTTGCTTTTTCAAACTTAGGGTTTCACTCCAAGCGAAGCCCTAAGTCGAGTCAATTGGACTTTTGAAACTTGAAATTTTGACATAATTATGACTTCCCAACAACAAATAGAAACCCTCCGAAAGGAACTGCACGATCACAACTATCGCTACTATGTACTGTCGCAACCCTCCATCAGCGACTACGAGTTCGATATGAAGCTCAAAGAGTTGCAAAAGCTCGAAGCGGCGCATCCCGAGTTCTATGACCCCAGTTCGCCTACGCAACGGGTGGGTAGCGATCTTACCAAAGAGTTCGAGCGGGTGGCGCACCGATATCCGATGCTCTCACTGGGGAATACCTACTCCGAAAGTGAGGTGGCCGACTTCTTCAACCGTGCTGCGAAGCTGATCGATGAGCCTTTCGAAATCGTTTGTGAGCTGAAGTTCGATGGAGTCTCCATTTCGTTGATCTATGAAGATGGCGTCCTTGTGCGTGCCGTTACCCGTGGCGACGGCGTGATGGGCGATGATGTGACGGCTAACGTGAAGACGATCCGGGCCATTCCGCTACGTTTGCAGGGCAATGACTATCCTGCTTCGTTCGAGATTCGGGGCGAAATTCTGTTGCCTTGGGAGTCGTTCGACCGGATGAACAAGGAACGCGAAGAGCAGGAGGAGGCGCTCTTTGCCAATCCGCGCAATGCCGCATCGGGAACGTTGAAGTTGCAGAATCCTGCTGAGGTGGCCAAGCGGCAACTCGATACCTATCTCTACTATCTGCTGGGCGAAAACCTTCCGTGCGACGGCCACTACGAGAACCTGCAAAAGGCAAAATCGTGGGGCTTTAAGGTGTCCGATGCCATGCGCAAGTGCAAGAACATGGACGAGGTATTCGATTTTATTCATTATTGGGATAAAGAGCGGAGCAAACTTCCTGTGGCAACCGACGGCATCGTTTTGAAGATAAATTCACTGCGTCAGCAACAGGAATTGGGATTTACAGCCAAGTCGCCCCGTTGGGCGGTGGCGTACAAATATCAGGCCGAGCAAGTATCTACCGTGCTCAAGAGCGTGGAGTTTCAGGTGGGACGCACGGGAACAGTTACTCCGGTAGCCAATCTCGAACCGGTTTTACTTGCCGGAACTACCGTAAAACGGGCAACGCTGAACAATGCCGCCTTTATCGAAAACCTTGATCTTCATCTCGGTGACTCGGTCTTTGTGGAAAAGGGAGGAGAGATTATCCCGAAGATTGTGGGTGTCGATTTGGAACAGCGGGCTAAGGCCGGCGAGCGGATACAATTCATTACTCATTGTCCCGATTGTGGTACCGAGCTACAACGCAACGAAGGCGAAGCGGCTTGGTATTGTTCGAACGAAAACGGCTGTCCACCTCAAATCAAAGGAAAAATCGAGCATTTTATCAGTCGCAAGGCAATGAATATCGACGGTATCGGATCCGAAACGGTCGATCTGCTTTATCAGCAGGGCTTGATTCAGAACATTGCCGATCTTTATGAGTTGAAAGTGCCGCAGATTGTCGGTTTGGAACGGATGGGGCAGAAGTCGGCGCAAAATATGATAGAAGGTATTGCAGCTTCCAAACAGGTGCCGTTTGAACGGGTGCTGTTTGCACTGGGAATTCGCTTTGTAGGCGAAAAGGTGGCTAAGACGCTGGTGCAAGCTTTCGGAAGTATCGAAGCATTGGCACAGGCCAAAGAGTACGAACTGGCGGCTGTGCGCGATGTGGGCGAGCGCATTGCTCAAAGCGTGGTCGACTACTTTGCCGACGAACGCAACCGGACATTGATCGAACGCTTGAAGGAATACGGCTTGCGGTTGGCGATTTCGGAGGCTAAACTGGCCGCCAAAAGTTCTTTGCTTGAAGGTAAGGTCGTGGTTGTTAGTGGCGTATTTACACAGCATTCCCGCGACGAGTACAAGGGCCTGATTGAGCAAAACGGAGGCAAGGAAACCGGATCGGTATCGGCTAAAACTTCGTTTATTCTGGCCGGAGCTAATATGGGACCAGCCAAACTGGAGAAAGCCAAAGCGTTGGGTGTGGCAATTGTTACCGAAGAGGAGTTTCTGTCGATGATAGGGCAGGAGCCAATATCTGCAACTCCCGTCAATCCTCAGGGAACGCTGTTTTAACTTGCTATTTGGTGTAAAAGTGCGTACCTTTGCACTGCAATTTACAATTCAAAAACAATAGATTATGAAGTGGTGTATTGCACTTTTATCGTTTGTACTGACTACGCTCGTAAGTGCTCAGTTTTGTAACGCACAAAGCTTTGAAAGCCAGAGTGCATCTATTGTAGCTGCCTTCAATGCAAAGAATGCAACCGCACTATCGGCATATTTTTGCAACAGCGTAGAACTGGGTGTTGCCCGGAGTGGACGATACTTTCCCTAAGGTTCAGGCACGCAATCATGTAGCCGATTTTTTTGCCAAACAGCCAACTAAATCTTTTGAGATTCTCCATCAGGGATCTCGTGCCAATGTTTCCTTTATTGTGGGACAACTTACCACAGCCACATCTTCTTTCAGAGTAAATATGTTATTCAAAAAAGAGGGGAATGTGCTGAAGATATATCAACTACGCATTGAATAACAAGTCGGATGCTGCCGATCGGCGTCTTTCTACCGACTATTTTCTACTTAAAAATGATTGACAATTTACACGAACAGATCAAAATCTGGTTTGCCGAAGATATAGGCGATGGCGACCATACTTCACTTTTCCTGCATTCCCGCAACGGCGATGGGAAAATCGCAGCTCATCATCAAAGAAAAAGGCGTTTTGGCCGGTGTTGAAATTGCCAAAGAAATATTTAAAGTCTTCGATCCGGAGCTTAAAATTGAAGTGTTTATTAACGACGGTGCCGAGGTAAATCCCGGCGATATCGCTTTTGTGGTGGAAGGAGAAATCCTTTCGCTGCTACAAACCGAACGCCTGATGCTGAATATCATGCAGCGCATGAGTGGCGTGGCTACCGTTACCCGCAAATACGTGAAACAGCTCGAAGGACTTAAAACACGTGTTCTTGATACCCGCAAAACCACTCCGGGTCTGCGTTTATTGGAGAAAGAGGCAGTGCATATTGGTGGTGGAGTCAATCACCGTATCGGTTTGTATGATATGATTCTGTTGAAGGACAACCATGTCGACTTTGCCGGTGGCATCGATAAAGCCATTATTTCGGCGCAAAACTATCTGAAAGAAAAAGGTAAATCGTTGAAAATTGAAATTGAGGTGCGTAGTTTCGACGAAATTAATCAGGTGTTGCGACTTGGTGGTGTCGATCGTATTATGCTCGATAACTTCTCGGTTGAGAACACAAAAAAAGCGGTAGAACTGATCGCAGGTCGTTTCGAAACAGAATCGTCGGGAGGTATCACCTTCGACACGCTTCGCGCCTATGCCGAATGCGGTGTCGACTATATTTCTGTCGGGGCGCTGACTCACTCGGTTAAGAGTCTAGATATGAGCTTTAAGGCGGTAAAATAAATAACTTTATAAATAAGAAAATCCGTCGCACATAATCTGTACGACGGATTTTCTTGTATTAGCACGACAGGGCGCCAATTGTTTTATTTTGCTCTGATAATCCAGCGTGTAAAAAGGAAATACACGGTTATCACACTTAGGAAATATACAACATCGCGACTGTCGATTACTCCCCGACTCATTGCGATATAATGGCTGTTGATGCCGATGGAAGCAATAAATGCCCTGTATAGCGCCGGAAAGGGAGAGTGAAGCGACAAGGTCGAACCCAAAGTAGAAGATAAAGCTGAGGGTCACTGCGCATACAAAAGCGATAATCTGGTTGCTGGTACATGCGGAAGTAAATATGCCGATTGCCACATAAACGGATGCCAGAAAGAGTAGCCCGATAAAAGATCCCCAAAAAGCGCCGGAATCAATGTTTCCTACCGGTTCTGCCATTAAATAGACCGAAAAATAATAGATGATGGTGGGGATAAGAGAGATTGCTACCAGAAGCAAGCCTGCAAGATATTTAGCGGCAACGATTTGAAGCTTACTGATAGGACGGGTGTAGATGAGTTCGATGGTTCCCATCCGTTTTTCTTCGGCAAAGAGCCGCATGGTAATTGCCGGTATCAGAAACAGGTAAAGCCATGGGGCAAGAGAGAACAGTCCGCTTAGTTGGGCGTAACCCGAATCGAGAATGTTATATTCTCCGGGAAATACCCATAAGAAAAGTCCGGTAAGGGAAAGAAAGATGCCAACAATGATGTAACCTACCGCAGAACTGAAGAAGTTGGCAAATTCTTTTTTTAATAAAACAAGCATGATGCAATTTGGTTATGAAATATAACAACAAAGATAGTGCAAATAGATATAGTAGAAAAATGAAAAATAGAAGCCTCGCTTGCAGTAAAACGAAAAATAAATACCTTTGTGTTCCTTTCTTATAGAAGAGCCTATATGCATAAATTTTTGATATTGATATTTACCTGCTTGCTAACAGGCTCTCTCTCTGCGCAAACGGACACTAAATGTTTGAATGTGTCGCTATGGAATCCTGTAGCGATTGTCCCTTATACTTACGATAATTCATTGATGGTCTCTGTCGGACTGTTACAGTCAAAAGTAAATAATCTCTATGGATTCAGCGCAAATGGATTTAGTGGGATTACTACGGGAAAGATGACAGGTGTGCAAGTGGCCGGCTTCTATTCTCGTATTGAAGGAGCCGCCAAAGGTCTCACAGTTTCAGGTCTCTACAATATTCATAAAGCATCTATGAATGGTGTTGAAATTGGTAGTTTGGCCAATATGAATTTTGTAAATCAGCATGGGGTTCAACTGTCAGGTGTGCAAAACATCTGCATGTTTAACACTGACGGTCTTCAGGCTGCTGCGCTTATGAATATTACGGGGCAGATGTTATCCGGAGTACAAGTATCCGGTGGTTTTAACGTGGCTAACGATATGCATGGAGTTCAGCTGTCAGGTATCGTTAACTTTACATTGAATAAAGGTAGCGGAATGCAGTTGTCGGGATTTAATTATGCGACTTCCATGCGGGGTGTGCAAGTTGGAGCTGCTAATTTTGCGCGTAGAATGAAAGGCGTTCAGGTGGGACTTGTAAATTATTCGGCAGATTCTTCCACCCTTAAAATTGGATTAGTCTCCATCTCTCCCAAAACGAAAATACGCCCAGTTATTTACTACAGTAATCTGGCTACCTTGAATGTTGGATTTCGTTTTATGAACCGCATTTCATACACAATTCTTGGATTAGGAACGCCATATGATGCGCCGCATACAACTTCTTCGGGTGTATTCTTTTATCGTTTGGGATTGTACAAGCAAATCGGAAAGCTGACGTTAAGTTCGGATGCCGGTACTAGTTTTATCTCCAAATTCATGGATACGGGAGAAAAGACTGCGTTGTCAGTAGAAGGACGGGTTAATTTTGAACTGGCTTTAGATAAACAGGTATCCGTGATTTGTTCCGGTGGTTATTCTGTGCGGAGATTCTTTTCACGGAAAACCTCCGCAGATATTAAGCCAATAATAGAATTAGGTATTGTGTTGCCTAATTTGTTGAAATCAAGCAGATGATGAGGCGAATAGTATATATATTGGTGCTTGCATTAGTTTCTTCCTTGCCCGGATTTGCTCAGGGCATTGTGGAGTCACGCGGAGTGCCTTCGTATTCTGATAGTATTCAGAAAACGGTGGAAAAGCTAAAGAAAAAACCTTTGGTTGCTGTCGCTGAAGTTGTCGGTTTGAATCTGGGAGTTTGGGGGATGGATTATTTGGCTGGAGCTGAGTTTGCGAAAATCAGTTTGGCCAGCATGAAGCAGAACCTTACGCATAAATGGGTGTGGGATAATGATCAATTGAATACGAACCTGTTTGCGCATCCATACCATGGAGGATTGTACTTTGCCGCAGCCCGTTCCAATGGGATGAACTTCTGGCAATCGTTGCCTTATTCTTTTTGCGGAAGTATGATGTGGGAAAATTTGATGGAGACGGAACCTCCGGCAATCAATGATTTAATGGCGACGACCCTGGGAGGTGCAATGATGGGAGAAATGCTATTCAGGCTTTCATCGTCTGTGTATGATGATTCCAGAACAGGCGCAGCTCGTGTGGGGCGTGAGCTTCTGGGTGGACTTCTTTCTCCGTTGCAGGGCTTTAATCGTATTCTTACAGGAAAAGCATGGAGGGTAAAACGGAATAACCGTTCGGAGTATTTTCGTTATAACCCTACTGTGTTTGAAGTTTCAATTGGTGAAAGATATGTATCTGAAAAAGGACACGCTTTTCAGGGTGCATATACGACGGATTGGGGATTTCAGGCGAAACACGGTAACCCGTTTGAGAAAGAAAATTATCAACCGTACGACTGGTTTAATATCCGGATGAATTTTAGTTTCGGAGGAGGTCAACCTTCTATTAGCTCGGTCAATGCAGTCGGCTTACTTGCCGGCCGAAATGTCGAACTGTCCAATAAGCAGCAGATGGTTCTTGGACTTTACCAGCATTTCAATTTTTTTGATTCAAACCCGGTTATTTCAACAGGCTCGAATGTTACTCCCTATCAAATTGCAGAAACTGTTTCGTTTGGTCCGGGACTACTTTATAAGCTTGATACCGAAAACGACAAACTCGGTTTTGTTGGAGCAAGTTATGCGAGTGTTGTTTTGTTGGGAGCTTCTTTGTCGGATCACTTCAAACTAATGAACCGGGAATATAGTATGGGGCAGGGCTTTAGTCTAAATATGAGTGCTACTTTGCAGTATAAAGGCGTTGGTGAATTCGGAATCAAACTGTACAATCTTAATATTTATACATGGAAGGGCTATCCGAACGGGCTGGACTTGACTACCCTGACGCACGAACAGCAACTGTATTTGAATGCTCAGGGAGATAAAGGGCGTACTTCCATCTTTATGATAACTCCAACCTTTGATTTTGACCTGTCTCCTTCATTAGGTCTGGCATTTGAACAGCGGAGTTTTATCCGTACATCCAATTATGTGCATTTTCCTTTTGTGAGTTATGCTACATTTGATGCTAAAATTTCATTGAAGTATAAGTTTTAAGCAATTATCCTTATGAATAAATTTACAACCGTATGTTGTCTTCTGCTTTTTGTGGCAGGTTGCAGTTCTGCCAGCAAACAGTCGGCATCAGCCGATCAGACCGCACAGGTAGCTGTACCGCAGTTTGACTCCGATTCATCTTTCCTTTATGTGAAAACGCAGTGTGATTTCGGGCCACGGGTTCCTAATTCAAAAGCGCATGATGCTTGTGCTGATTATTTGGCTTCAAAAATGGAGGCTTTTGGAGCAAAGGTAATTCGGCAGAAAGCGGATTTGAAAGGGTATGACGGAACTATTCTAAAATCGACCAACATTATTGCTTCCTACAAACCCGAACTGCAAGAACGAGTTTTGCTCTGTGCTCATTGGGATTGCCGACCCTGGTGCGATCAGGATAAAGATCCCGCAAATTATCACAAGCCTGTTATGGGAGCCAACGATGCCGCCAGTGGGGTGGGAGTGCTGATGGAAGTGGCACGTCAGCTTAATAAACAACAGCCGACGGTCGGTGTTGATCTAATTTTTCTTGATTCGGAAGACTATGGAACTCCTGAATTTTATCAGGGTGCACACGATGAGGATTCGTGGTGCCTGGGTACGCAATACTGGGCAAAAAATCCTCATGTAAAAGGATATAAAGCCCGTTTCGGGATTTTGCTGGATATGGTGGGAGCTCCGGGAGCGGTCTTTTATAAAGAACAGGAGTCGTTAAATTTTGCACCTTCTGTTGTGGAGAAGGTCTGGAATAAGGCTCGCGAATATGGTTTTACTTCCAATTTTGTGGATGGAACCGGCGGCGCGATTACCGATGATCATATTTATGTTAATCGACTGGCAGGAATCCCCTGTATTGATATCATTCATTTCGATCCTCATAGTCAGACAGGCTTTGGTAGTTACTGGCACACAACGCACGATACTATGGATAATGTCGATAAGCAAACCCTTCTGGTGGTAGGACAGACGCTGCTTGGTGTTATTTACGGTGAAAAATAGTATGTCGCACTATATTAAATGACAAAGGCAGTCCGTTTGAGACTGCCTTTGTCATTTATTTAGGTAAAGTTATTTTACTGTTTTACCAAAAGCCTCTTTGTCTGCTAATGTCTCATCACCCAGATAACTCCATTTGATACCATCGGCATACTTGCTAAATACCGTCTGCATCTGAGGAAGTGTAACTGCATTGATTTTATCTAACAGAGAAATTTCATTTTTCCAGCTGCCCTTGATTTCTGCAACACCCAATGCCATAGCGTTGGCTGAGGTAGATTCATTTCTCATGAAATAGGAGGTAGATAACTGACTCTTTGCATCCCTGAGATCAGTTGCGGTAAAGCCTCCGTTACGCAATCGCTTAATTTCATCGGTCATGGCAACAACAGCCTCTTTGGGTTTGGTGGTTGTTACATATATGCGTGCATATGGAATCAGACCACTTGATAATGAAGCTGCCGGAGCATAAGAAAGATTTCTTTTTGTTCTGATTTCTTCAAAAAGCTTGTCGTACAGAATGGTGAATGCTAATCTGTAAGCGTTGAAATCGGGGTCGGCAATGGAAGGTGCACCTATAATTCCCGCCATGTAATTGGTGGCAATTTTGCGGCTTTCAACGTTTAGCGAATTCGAATCGATCTGAGTAGCAACAGGCGCGTTGACGTTGGTAACAGTCGCAGAGGGCAATTGCGAAAATGCAGCCTCTGCTTTTTGTTTAACTTCCTGTGCGGTCATATTTCCCACGATAACTAATAATAAACGATTTGCGTTCAATAGCTGGGTATAATACTTTTTTACATCTTCCTGTTTGAAAGCGCTAACAGTTTCTACCGATCCTTCGGGACGAATTGCGTAGCGTGTGTTCTTAAATGCATCAAGCATAGTGAGTTTTGTGAGGGCATTGTCCGGATTGCTTTCCATGGATTTAAGGTTTGCAATCATTTTTTGTTGCAGTAACGCCAACTCTTTTGTGTCGAAGACCGGATGTTTTACGGCTTCGGTGAACAAATCCCAGCCTTCGTTAAAGTAAGGCTTGACACAGCTCATGCTGATATAACCAAAATCGTATGCTGAGTTACTGCCCAGCTCAATGCCATATTTGTCGGCCATATCTTTGAACGCATCTTTCGAATATTTTTCAGTCCCGCATTCTGTAGCTGCGCTTAAGGTAAGCGATTCGATACCTTGTTCCGGTGTCGAATAATTGGAAGTTCCGCCTCTGAAAAACAGGTAGGCACTGACCGTTTGTTTGGTAGAAGGCTTGAAAATAACCTTTAATCCATTGATGTTGATTTCGGTGACACCATCCTGAGCCTGTATATAAAAGTTACAGGCCAATAATATCATCAAAGTTCCAAATATCTTGAATTTCATTTGTTTAATATTTAGTGGTTGATAATTGTGTTAGTTGTTCAGTTATTCTTTCCAAAAGGTTTCCGGTTTTAACTGATCTTTTTGTGCTGGATTGATCAATAATCCGGCGCAATAGTTTTTGCCTTTAATGTATTTGCGCACGTAGTTCTGGAGGTCTGTTTTGGTTACTTTTTTTATGTTGGCAACATAATTGTAGAAATAGTCAAGATCGGCAGTACACCAGTTGTAAGCAAGATTGTGCGACAACGATGAGGTTACATCAAATTCTTGCAGGTTCTGAATCTCAAGCTGACGTTTTGCATTTGCCAGTTGTTCTTCTGTGATATAATCGGGAGAATCCCACTGGGCAATTTGTTCTTTCAATGCCTGAGCACATGCTGCTACATTGGCTGGGTTGGGCACTACAATTACACGAATCGGGCCTACGTGACTCAATGTCTGATAATTGACCTGGGTTTGCAAAGCGATGCCTTTGTCTACAAGCTCTTTCTGAAATTTATTCGAGTTTTGAGACAGGATAAAAGAAAATACATCAGCTGCGTAGGTTGCCGGACGGTCGTTGCGGGTGTCTGGACCATGCCAGCCAAGCATAAACATGGGTACTCTTGCATTTTTTGACTCAACAACAAAATAATCATTCTTTGTCAGCGGTTTGAATTCAGGAATCGGCCACTTTTTGAATGGGTCGAAGCCTGATGCTTTCCATGAGCTGAAAATTTCTTTCACTTTGGCAAACACTTCAGTGTGGTTTACATCGCCGGCAATGATGAGCATCGAATTATTTGGCCAGTAATATTTGTCTTTGATAGCCTGCATCTTTTCTGGTGTAGCCGTATTAATAATTGTGTGGTCGCCAATCACGTTTTTGCGGCTGAAAAGATCGCCCCACATGGCCTTGTTCATTGCCATAAATAAAGGAAAATAGGGGTTGGATTCATTTCTCTGAAATTCGCCGTCTACCACCACATTTTCTTTTTCATTTCTTCCTTAAGAAACAGGGGAAAGCGAATAGCCGAATTCATGAATTTCAGACCTGATACCCAATTGTTCTTGGGTAGGGTGAAAAAATAATTTACTTTCTCTTCCGAGGTTGTTCCATTGAATATGATTCCAAGTTCACGTGTTTTTGCCATATAGACTTCCTGACTGGGATAGTCTTTGTTCGCTTTGAAGAACAATATGTTCATACAAGTGGCTGAGACCATTGAACTCAGGAGATTCTGTGTAAGAACCATTCTTAGTTGTAATTTCTACCGTTGCAAGCGGAACACTTTTGTCTTCAACAACCAACACTTCCAGTCCGTTAGCCAACTTTGTGTTGAAAAAATTTGCGGGTTTTTGAGCAAGCCCAGGCAGGAGCACAGCAAACATGCTCATGCAAAAAAGCATCTTTTTAATCATAAGGTGTAATTAATAAGTAATTATTTGAGTAGACAAATTGGCTTTGTCTGTAGCCAAACAAACGGTACAAAAATAGCTATTAGTTTTGTATTTTTCCTCTTTTATGTATTAAATAAAAAAATGTATTAGAATGTAATATCGAGAAGAGCGCTAATTCGGTTTTGGCTTGATGTCTAAAAATGAGGATGCATGGCTGAAAAAGTTTATCTTTGCAGGTCTAAAAAATAAATTGTTTTTATGTTACAAGGAGTTGTCCGGTTTTTTAAGAAACCTGTCTTTTCAGACTATCGCTTTATTCTGGCCGTTTGGTCAATTCTATCAGTAGGGCTTATTGTCATCAAGCAACTTACGCATGGCATACACGGGAATTACCAGATATACAAATATGCATTTTTGAATCTTGTAGAGCAATATCCTTTATACCAACCCCCCGACCTGGAGCTTATGGTGATTTGAATCATTATGGGCCCATCTTTAGCGTTATTATGGCTCCGTTCGCTTTGTTGCCCGATATTCTGGGAAGTGCCTTGTGGTTGTTATGTCTTTGCGTGCTTTTGTTTGTCGCGTTAAAAGAGCTCCCGTTGAAAAAGTGGCAAATTGTGGTTGTTTGCTGGTTGGTTACCAATTCGTTGATAATCGCGCAGACCAATGTGCAGTTTAATACGGCCACTGCGGCATTAATCGTTCTGTCGTATACGATGATTAAGAAGGAGAAAGACGGTTGGGCTGCATTTATGATAATGCTTGGAACCTTTGTAAAGCTCTATGGAATAGTAGGGTTTGCCTTCTTCTTCTTCTCAAAACATAAAACAAAGCTTGTGCTGTGGAGCTTGTTGTGGAGTGTTGTCTTTTTTACTTTGCCAATGCTGCTCTCTTCTGCCGATTTTGTAGTAAGTCAACATAAGGAATGGTTGCAAGGTCTTATTATGAAAAATGGAGATAACAATATGGCATTAATGCAGAACGTTTCTCTTATTGGAATGATCAAAAAAACAACAGGTCATTTTGAATGGTCAAGTCTGCTTGTGATTTTACCCGGGATTTTACTTATTGCTATATCCTTCCTTAATTTCAAAGCGTATAAAAATGAAGGATATCAATTGCGGATGCTGGTTTCTGTATTATTATTTGTTGTACTGTTTAGTACAGGTAGCGAACCGAATACATATGTAATTGCCATAGTGGGTGCCGCTATTTGGTTTGTAATTCAGCAACGTCCGTTCTCGTACTGGGATTGGGGATTATTAATCTTTGTGCTGTTGCTTGCCAGCTTCGGACCATCCGATTTGTTTCCTCGAACTATTTATAAACAGTATATACTGCCGAATGCCCTTCAGGCTTTGCCATGTACGTTGCTATGGTTGCGGATCATTTGGGAGATGATTAGCATGGATAGAGTGCAGAATCGGATACGTTAAAATAGCCTACTAGGAGGTATGTCATAAAACAGGGGAGATGAAACCATCTCCCCTGTTTGTTTTATTCAGTATGTGTAATTCTGAAATGAATATTTATTTAGAATATTTCTTTTTCTTCAAAAATATAGAGTTGAAAGTGTTTTGTGCCAGCAACATAAATTTCAAAATCCATTTTGGGAAAATAGCCATATAGAGAAAGAACAGCCCTGATCTATTCGAACATAGCCTGAAGAAGACTCTCAGTTTTTTGTATTCTTTGAAATTGTACTTTCCACATCGTCTGGCAATTTTGATTTTTTTGAATGTGAACATTTTTGTCTTCACATTGTGTCGTTTAATACAGTCAATCTTGCTCTGTAACGAATAATGGCTTGGGGGAAGAGCCATTATTACTGTAGGCCAGGATTTCATCCAGACATCAAACATATCTTCTACCCATCCACTTTTAACGCCGAAAGTAATCCGTTCAAAGAAATTCTCGTTTACCCAGAGAACTTTACACGGGTGTGTTGCAAAGGCTTCAAAGATGCCTCCGGTATGCATAAAGTTTGTGCCCGCAAAGCGTTCAAACGGAATTTTTTGAATGAAATTTTTTGAAAAGATCAAAGATGTTATGTCAGTCATATGCCACCCAAGATCAGACAATAATATGGCGGGGTCTGTATATACCTGAGTAGGTATATTTTTTATGTGCATATCATGATTCGTAACAATGAGATCGAAGTTCTCGTCCTTTACCAATTCAAAGAATCGTTCAATGCTTCCGGCCTTTATTTTGTGCTTGTCTCCCAATAACCACGCATATGGGGTTTTTGATTTGCGCAAAACAAACGGGAAATTATTGTCATAAATGTTTGTTTCGTGCCTGTAATATTCAACGTTGGTATAAAGTTCCTTTAATGCATGGGCAACATCTTCCGTGTGATCGGTCGAACAGTTGTTCGATATGATCAGCGGTAAGTCGTATTGCTCAACCAGATTTATGTGATGTTTTCCCGTGTTTAATAAAATATCAGCTCGTTGATACGTCGGGATGCATAATGTCAGTAGTGGCTCTTCTGTCCGCATTATAATTGTTTGAAAAATTGATGAAACTTATCTATCATATAATTGATTTTAGCATTTGTCATGCCGGGATAAGCTCCAATGAAAAAAGTATTGTTCATTATGTAGTCGGTGTTGTCAAGCGAACCCACAACTCTGTGATTGATATCCATAAAAGCAGGCTGACGTAACAGGTTGCCGGCAAAAAGGTTTCGTGTTTCAATGTGGTTTTCATCTAAGAATTCCACTAACTGATTACGGGTATAGCCTTTGTTTTCCCGAACAGTGAGAAGGAAACAAAACCACGATGGATTTGAGTTGGCTGTTGCACGTGGTAAGATCAGAAATTCTTCAAGGTCTTTCAACCCGGTATAAATTTATCGAAATTTTGGCGACGGGCATCGATAAACGAAGGTAGCTTGTCCATTTGAGCATCTCCTATTGCAGCCTGCATATCCGTCATTTTGAGGTTGTATCCGATTTCAGAATAGACGTATTTGTGGTCATAGCCTAATGGGAGTGTGCCAAATTGTTGTGTGAAACGGCGTCCACAGGTGTCGTTAACCCCACCTTCGCAGTAACAGTCGCGTCCCCAGTCGCGGAAAGCCCTTACGAGATGACCGATCTTTCGGCTGTTTGTTACCACGCAACCACCTTCTCCGGTTGTAATATGGTGTGCAGGGTAAAAGGAGCAGGTGGATACATGTCCGAATGTACCTGTCAGTTGACCGTTGTAGGTTGCACCAAGGGCATCACAATTGTCTTCAATCAGCCAAAGGTCGTGTTCTTGTACAACTTCCATTATGGCTTCCAGATCGAACGGATTACCCAGAGTATGAGCTATCATGATGGCTCTGGTTTTGGGTGTGATAGCTTCTTTTAGCAAGGTGACGTCGATATTGTAAGTGCCAATCTCCAAGTCCAGAAAAACCGGGATAAGTCCGTTTTGAAGGATTGGAGTAAGCGTAACAGGAAATCCTCCGGCGACAGTAATAACCTCGTCTCCGGGTTTAAGCCTTTTGTCTCCCAGTTTCTTTGACGTTAAAGCGCTCAACGCTATCAGGTTTGAAGAAGATCCGCTATTCGTCAGATGAACATCGGATACCTGAAAAAAATCTCTGAGTTTTTGAGTGAATGAAGCCGAATATCTGCCTGCTGTCAGCCAAAAATCCAAAGAGGAATCGACGAGTGATACAAGTTCTTTTTCATCGAATACCCGTCCGGCGTAATTCACTTTGCTTTTGCCCGGAATAAACTCCTGCTGTCCGAATTTTGCCTGATAGTACTCTTCCGTCAGTTTTAATATCTCCGCTCTTAATGTATTAATATCTTTCATTCAATTACAAATTGCTTATGTTGTTAATGTTTTTATTTTGTTGTACTGAAGGTCTTTTTGAATGCAAGGCTGCTTAAGAGTGCCTCGTCAATAAAGGGGAACATCTCTTCCATGGGCTTTGATACCATTCTTCCGTCTTCCGTTTTGTATGATGCAACTTTTGGAAAAAGTGTTTGCTCTGGATTCATTTTTATCTCGCAGAACACGGGGCTTTGCTCATTTAATACCTCTCGAATAGTTGCATCTAATGTTTTTTCTTCGTTTGTCCTGATAAATTTTATACCAAAAGCTTCGGCTACTTTCTTGAAATCTGGAAGATGCAATCCGGATCTGGGCGACTCGCCGACAAAACGCTTGTTGAAGAAGGACGTTTGGGTTGTTCGTATAGCAACGTATCCTTCGTTTTCAAGCAGAAATATCTTAATGGGAAGATTGTTCGCCGCTATGGTTTGCAATTCCTGCAAATTCATCATAATGCTGCCATCTCCGGTTATCAAAATAGTTTCCGATTTATTGCCTGCGATTGAAGCCCCGATAGCAGCAGGTAAATCGTAGCCCATTGATGCACAGCCCTGATTGGCAAATACCCGCATTCCTTTTTTTATCTTCATTGCCTGGTATGTGCTTGTGTAAGCAGTGCCATTACCAGTTACTACTACGCTGTTGTCCGGTAATAGGTTGAAAAGGTGTTCTGCAAAAAAATAAGAACTGATGTAGCCTGCAGTTGCCGGATTGTCGGCAGTAACGCCAGGTAGTTTCGTGCGTACCCGTTGTCCCCATTGATTCCATTCAGCATAATCGGGGAGTTGAGAAAGTGCGGAGAGCTTTTGCAAAAGAATGTCAAAAAAGAGATCTAAATCCGATTCAATTTTCAAGTCCAGCTGCAATATGGGCTTTTCTAATTCCGCACGATCAACGTCAACCATCACTTTATATGCATTCCTTGCAAAATCAGTATAGTTATATGTAGTTTGCCGGAGACCCAATCTGGTTCCGAGCACAAGGAGTAAATCGCAGTTCTGTACAGCCAGGTTGCCCATCCGGTCGCCGCAAATGCCGGGCATACCGAAGAAATATGGGTTCTCTGATTCTATCAAATCATGTCCGCTTATTCCGGTAAGTACGGGAATATGGTATTTGGTGTATAGTTCGGATAGTTTTTCCTCACATCTTGCCAGTCGAATGCCGACTCCTACCATCAATAGTGGCGATTGAGCTTTTTGTAACTGTTCAATAAGAACATCAATCTGATCCGAAATTATATCCGTATTGTATTGCGGACAATTTTCCAGTGAGTTATATTCTTTGCAATTTTCCGGGTCTACAAAAGCGCCCTGAATATTGAGTGGAACATCGATCCAAACCGGACCTGGTCTTCCGTGAGTGGCAATGTACAGTGCTTTATCGATTTCATATTTCACCATTTCGGCATCGGTAAGCATCGAGGCGTATTTTACAATCGGAGAAACAATGCTGATAATATCGGCCTCCTGATCTCCTAGCTGACGGAGCTTCAAATCGGGACACGACCGGATAGTTGTCTCCCATTTTACATTGCCCGAAATATAAATAGCCGGAATGGAGTCAAGCCATTGTCCGAGCACGCCGGTTATGGCATTAGTACCTCCGGGGCCGGTGGTGACATTTACAACGGGAAGACGTCCGGAGGCTCTGAAATAACCCTCGGCAGCTATTGCACAAGCCTGCTCGTGATGAAAGCAATGAAAACGAATCTTCTCGTGGTTGCCAAACGCATCGTTCAAGTGCATTGCTC
>CAXXPB010000002.1:0-50112 GCA_963678825.2 uncultured Microbacter sp.
GAAGAATGTCGTGTGTTTTTTCATTGGTGTAGGTAATCCAGCAACTTCGTTGCGGAAGTTCCCTTTTTGACGATGAAAGGTAAGAAAATTTGTGAAAATCATTATCCCCATCTTGTTGTCCCATTTTTGAAAAATCAACGGAACGACCGTCGATTCTGACAGGTGTTCCGGTCTTCATGCGTCCGGCAGTGAAGCCTAATTCCACCAAATTTTCGGTTAACCCTTTTGCAGCCGGTTCGGCAATGCGTCCGCCGGGAATTTGTTTTGCTCCGAAATGGAGCAGGCCGTTGAGAAAAGTTCCATTTGTCAGCACGACACTTTTTGCAGATATCTCAACACCCAGACTCGTTTTTACACCGCAAATCTGGTTTTCATTTGTCATGACTTCAAGAACCTGATCCTGCCAAATGTCAAGATTTTTCGTGTTTTCAACGATATTTCTCCACTCAATGATAAATTGCTGGCGGTCGTTTTGGGTGCGCGGGCTCCACATGGCAGGCCCTTTTGAACGGTTAAGCAATCGGAACTGAATGGCTGTCTTGTCGGCAACGATACCGGTGAACCCACCCAAAGCATCAATCTCTCTTACAATTTGTCCTTTTGCTATTCCTCCAACTGCAGGATTACAACTCATTTGTGCTATTTTGTTCATGTCCATTGTTATCAGCAATGTTTTTGAACCAAGATTGGCTGCCGCACAAGCAGCTTCGCAACCGGCATGTCCGGCGCCTACCACGATAACGTCGTATTGTAAAGTCATTTGATTTATATTCAGTTATAACCTGCAAAATTACAAAAAATATACCGTCGCCCTGCTTTGCTATTTTCAACGGTGTTTTTTTGTCCATCTATATATAATTCAATAAATGAGTGTATTAGGTAATATGAAACTCTTTTTTTGTTTATGGAATGCTGCTTCTTACTTTATTCTTTTGAAGTTTTATGAAATTAAATAGCTGTATTACAAATAAATAATAATTTGGATATATTTACTGCCAAAACTTTTGAAGCCGAAATGAAAATAAAAAAAATCATGTACTTTTGTTCTTCTAATTTGAAATCCAACGATATGGTGAAATTCAGAGCAAAAACTATACTGTTTTTTGTATTGTTGTCGCTTACTTCCATTTTTGCCCAGGAACCGAAAAATACGATTACGAGTGGTGGATGGTCCTGGGGTATCGGTGGAGTTAGTGTTCATGATGAATATTTATCGCCTTTGGTTTATACGGGAACTCTATTTAGAGCCGATTACGAATCAATGCGTTTTATCTCTGAATCGAACAATAAGGTTTCTTTGCAGCGAACCCTCATGGTTTCTGGAGGAATGACAGATAATGAGGCGAAGACAAACTCTATTTTTTATCTTTCTTTGCGCCCCGGAATAGGTATGCATTACCATTTTCGTCCTGTGACGAATCTTAAGATTTTGGTGGGAGGCATTTGGGATGTTTTCTTTGCCAGTAAGTACAGCTTCAATAACGGCAATAATCCATATTCCGCAGATATTTCAACACAACTAAATGTTTCTGCAATAGCACAATATACTATGAATATTAAGAAATTTCAGGTTATATTTCGCTATTCAACGCGGTCTCCTCTGGCAGGAGTGATGTTTGTGCCGGAATACGGATCGTCTTATTATGAGATGTTTACGTTGGGTAAGCTTGGAAATGCAATCCATTTTTCATCGTTAAACAATTCGTTTGCATGGAATAGCAGCTTATCTGCTGATCTGATGTTTAGGAGAATGATTCTAAGGTTATCATATACCCATGATTATGAAAAGCATCATGCAAATTCTTTGCATTTTGAGTCGATGCAGAATGTTTTCTCGATAGGAACTGTGATAAATTATTCGACGTTTGACCGGGGAAAGCGTAAAGCTCCTGCCTCTTATAACGATATTAACAAGTAAATTCCGGTCATGCGACAAATACTGATTTTAATCATAGCCATTAGCTTTGCATCTTGTAAGATGTCGGTAGACGAACCATCGAATATCAACGATTACAAGACAAATTTTGAGACTCTCTGGAAGATAATGGACAACCATTATTGCTATTTTACTTATAAAAAAATTAACTGGGATTCTATCGGAAATGTTTACAGGGCAAAACTTCAGCGTTCAGATACGCTCAATTATGTCCAGTTTTTCAGAATCTGCGGCAATATGCTGGCAGAGTTGAAGGATGGACATGTAAATCTGGTGTCGTCGTTTGATGTGGCTCGTTATTGGAAATGGTATCTGGATTATCCGGATAATTTCAGTTCGACGATTTTATTAAGTGACCGTTATCTGGGAAAGAATTATTACATTGCAGGTGGTTTTAAGTACAATGTTTTACCGAAATCGGCCATCGGATATATTTATTATGGCGATTTCTCAGATGGATTTTCCGGCGCAAATCTTTCATACGCAATTGGTATGTTGGCCAACTGCCAGGGATTAATTATTGATGTTCGTAACAACGGGGGAGGAGTGTTGACTTATGCCGAAGAAATTGCCTCAAGGTTTACCACACAATCGTTGACTTATGGTTACATCCGGCATAAAACAGGTACCGGTCATGACCAGTTTTCATCTCCGATTGCTCAAACTCTGACACCATATTCAGCCAGTTCAATAGCATTGAATTGGGTGAAAAAACCAGTGGTGGTTCTGACAAACCGTTCGTGTTACAGTGCAACAAATGATTTTGTTTGTATTATGAAGCAACTGCCTAATGTGGTGATTATCGGAGACCAGACGGGCGGCGGCGGCGGACTCCCGATGAACAGCGAACTACCTAATGGCTGGATGGTGCGTTATTCGGCATGCCCGATGTACGATGCAGATATGAATAATATTGAATTCGGTATTTCACCGGATATTAAAGTCGATATGAGTCCGGCAGATATTTCAAAAGGCATTGACACCATTATTGAAACTGCAATTACTTATTTGAAGCAACATAAAGTAAATTAACCATTTATTCAAGCAATATGGAAAAGAACCGAGCCATTGAACAGTTACAGCCGGTAGCTGTATGGCAAAATTTCAAGGCGTTAACTCAAATTCCACGTCCTTCGGGGAAGCGTGATCTGATAACAAAGTATTTGGTAGATTTTGGCAAAAATCTTGGTTTAGAATCTTTTGAAGATGAAGCCGGTAATGTTATTATCCGTAAGCCTGCAACTCCGGGTTTGGAAAACCAGAAAGGTGTTGTGCTTCAGGCTCACATGGATATGGTTCCTCAGAAAAATTCAGCGGTTGCTCATGATTTTGAGAAAGATCCTATCGACGCATTTGTTGATGACGAATGGGTAAGAGCCAATCAAACTACCCTGGGAGCTGACAATGGAATTGGCGTGGCTTCGGCATTAGCTGTGCTTCAATCGAAGAATTTAACTCATGGTCCTGTAGAAGTGCTGATTACAGCTGATGAAGAAACAGGAATGTTTGGTGCCGTAGGTTTGAAAAACGGAACTTTGAAAGGTGAAGTATTGCTTAATCTCGATTCGGAAGATGAAGGCGAACTTTATGTGGGGTGTGCGGGTGGTATTAATGCTCACATTTCTTTTGCATACAAAGAAGAACCTGTATATCATGGCGATGTGGCTTATAAGATTAGTCTGACAGGCCTGAAGGGCGGGCACTCCGGTTTGGATATTAACCTTGGCCGTGCCAACGCCAATAAATTGCTTTTCCGCTTACTGAAATATTTAGTTTCTTCGTTCGAAGCACGTCTTGCTTCGGTTGAAGGAGGAAATCTCCGTAACGCTATTCCACGTGAGGCATTTGCCGTGGTGACGGTTCCGGAAGAAGGTCAGGATGATCTTCTGGAAGCTATTTCCGAAATGGGAACAATTTTCAAAGCGGAATATGCTTCAGTTGACCCGGATCTGAAAATTATTGCCGAAGAGGTTGAACTCCCCGAAGGAATGCTTCCTGAATTCGTTCAGGATGACTTGATTAACGGAGTAACAGCTTGTCCGAACGGTGTGTTACGATGTGTGCCGGAGATGGCCGAAATAGTAGAAACCTCTACGAATCTGGCAATTGTAAAATCGGATGGTTCACACGTTGAGCTGGCTTGCCTGGTAAGAAGTTCGGTTGAGTCAATGAAAGAAGAACTGTGTTCGATGATTGAGAGTGTTTTCTCTCTTGCCGGAGCAAAAGTGGAATTTACAGGAGGTTATCCAGGATGGCAGCCTCATTTCGATTCTCCTATTTTAAAGGTGATGTCGCAGGTTTATGCCGATAAATTTGGTAATACTCCTGATATTAAAGTAATTCACGCCGGATTGGAATGTGGAATTATCGGTTCTGCCATTCCCGGCCTGGATATGATTTCGTTCGGACCGACCATTCGTCACCCGCATTCGCCTGATGAAAAGGTGAATATTGCAACTGTAGCGAAGTTTTGGGATTATCTGACCGCTGTTTTGAAAGCGATCCCTGCAAAATAATCTTGATAAATATTTGATGGAAAGTGGAATGAACGTCTGGATGTCAGTTGCTTATCTGGCTCCTCTGCATTATTACGCCCGAATGCTGTCGGCACAAAATGTATATATCGAGCAGCATGATAACTACCTGAAACAGACGTACCGTAACCGTTGCCAGATTGTAACGGGAAACGGAGTCATCCCACTTTCCATTCCTGTTGATAAAGGAGAGAGTGTTAAATGTCTTTCCTGCGACATACGCCTTTCTTCTCATACCGACTGGCAAACACTCCATTGGCGCTCGCTGGTGGCTGCTTACAACTCATCCCCGTTTTTTGAATATTATACTGACGATCTACTCCCGTTTTATGAGAAAAAATGGGATTCTCTGTTTGATTTCAATATCAGTATCCAGTCTAAGATTCTGGAACTGATTGATGCTGAAATTACTGTCGGATTTACTGACGATTATAAAACTGCTTTCGGAGAAGGCGAATTGGATCTTCGAGAAGGGATACATCCAAAAAAAATGCCGGAATCAGAAGATCCGGCATATAGAGTTGTTCCTTATTATCAGGTATTTGATCAGAAATTCGGATTTATTCCCAACATGAGCATTGTTGATTTACTGTTCAATATGGGACCAGAATCGAAAGAAGTCCTGAAAAAGATGATTGTGCTGTAATCGCCGCTGCCTATTTGCTTTCGCGTAAAGCAATGGAATCGGTAGGCGTTGAACCAGCATCAGCTGAATCAATCCTTGAAATGTCGACGGGAGCAATTCCAAAGCGTACGATATCAATCTCTTTTGCCGCAGCATAAGAGAGGTCGATAATCAAGTTACGGCGATGAGGACCACGGTCGGTCACTTTTACTATTACTTCTTTGTTGTTTTTCGGATTCCGTACTTTTAATAACGTTCCCAGCGGATAAGTACGGTGAGCGCATGTCAGACTGTCTTTATGATATTTACTGCCATCAGAAGTTTTGCGACCATGCATTTTTTTATTGTAATAAGTTGCATTTCCGTGCTCCTGGGCATATGAGAATCCTACGCTGAATAGAAAGAAAAGAAGCAGCAGTCGTATGGTTAGTTTCATTGTCTTGGTGGGTGATTGGCAGAATCTGATTACAAGTAAAGGAAACTGCCTGATTACCTCTTTTTTTCGGGCAAAAGAGAATAGCCAAACGATTTAGATTTACAAATTAAGCAATTTTATTCGGATTCCCAACAATTTCTTCCTCAATATTTCCAATTTCTCAGGGTTTATTATTGTTTATTTAGTAAATATGTTAAAACAAATACCCGTTTGTTTTAGACTTTTACCGACTTTTCTTGGTCGTTATCAAAATCACACCGTTGGCTCCCTGTACTCCGTAAATGGCTGTAGCTGATGCATCTTTCAGTACGTCGATTGATTTTATATCATTAGGGTTTAATGTGCTGAGAAGGCCGGAATAGGGAATATCGTCCAGAATGATCAGAGGATCGGCAATGTTGTTAATTGTAGAGATACCGCGGATACGAAGCTTGATATCGCTTCCCGAGCGCATTACCTCAACACCGGGAACTGTTTTGAAAAGGACCTCGATATCACCTGTATTATTTCGTGTAATCATATTTTCATCAACAGAGCTTACAGATTGGGTCATCTTCGATTTTTGAACCTTACCGTAACCAATATTGATCTCTTTGTCGGGATCATCCATGTCATAAGGCAAGAAAATGGTGATTGTATTCTGATTATTTACAGCCACTTTTTGCGTAACATATCCTTTGCGTGAGAAAATTAGTTTCCCTTTTGCCGGTGCCGTAATTTGATAAATACCGGCTGTGTCGGACACTGCTACAACCGAACTTCCCTTTATTTTTACGTTTACTCCTTCAATCGGGTTGTTGAAGATATCTTTTATTAAACCCCTGACTGTGATTTCCTGGCAAAATGTGTAAGAGGTAATGAGTGTCAGCAATAGGGTGGTGATGCCGACGGTTTTGAGGAACGATGTTTTTCTCATGGTGATGATAGATTAAAGAGTGGCTTATTCGCTGAAATACAAATGTATGTATTTTAAATGATTAATTGCTGTTTTTCTTTTTATAAGCCCAGAACTGGACGAAATGAAGTTTTGAGTCGTGTAATAGCCGAAACAAATCCGGTAACATCACCCAATCAGTAGTCTTTTATCTGTGCTCATTTTTTCCAGTTCATCAAAAGTATCTCTGGGAGTTTCGCGCACAAACATGATGATTGGGCTGAAATACTACATTCACTAACCGTTGGAATCAAAAAAAGGTCTCTGTTCAGGAGACCTTTTTGTTTGAAATAAGTAGCGGAGATGAACAATCAGCTACCGTGGTTGCAGGAGTGTTCTTCCCCTTCGTGATTATGATTGCATCCAATGCCCGAGTCCACCGTTTTACCACTGATATAATTTTCCACTACAACCCGCACATTGCCTGAACATCCGCGCAAAACATCTATGCCATGGTTTTTGAGCTTGTTCAAAGCGCCATCCCCCATATTCCCGGCCAGCATAGTTGTTACTCCCATTTGCTGCAGGGTTGAAGCAATGTCGCTTTTGCATCCGCATCCTGCCGGAGACGGCACAATTTCAGCACCTTCTATCTGGTTTTTCTGATTGATAGAAAAAATGGTATAGGCATCGCAATGACCGAAATGGTTATCCACATTATTCTCTTTTGTTGGAACTGCTATCTTTTTCATATTATGGTGATTTTTTGTTTATTGAAGTAACAATACAAACGAATCATATATTACTCGTTATCTCTTTCAGTTCGTCGTCACTATATTTTGTACATCCGTGGCAACGGATATGATTTTCTATTCCCTCCACAAGGCGGTGACAGGTTCTGCATCGATACCATTTTTTATCAAACTGAACATCTCCACCTTGAATTATTATGGCTGCGCCTTCGACAAATGCTTTCGCAATTGTTTTCCGAGCCTGTTCGTATATTCGGGTGAATGTCGGACGAGAAACCTGCATCTTTGCGGCAGCCTGTTCCTGTGTCATTCCTTCGTAATCAGTGAGGCGAATGGATTCATATTCTTCAAAGAGCAGGTTAACAGTCTCTTTACCATTGTGATGTATTCCAAAGGGTCTGAAACCCTCCATGACCGGTGGACAAACGATCCGGCGTTGACATTTAGGACGAGGCATTATTTTTGTGCTGTTAAGAAGAATACTGAAAATGCTTTTATCTCTCCGCTTTCAACCGGTTTGTTCATTACGAAACAGGGTTTGTATTGCGGATTTTTGAACCCGGCTGCAACAAGCATTTCTCCCATTTCCTGTGGATCAAATCCGTTATGTCCGTCAAATCCTTTGCCGTGAAAGGATCCATCTTCTGTGTACAAATCGGCGATGGCGATATATCCACCGGTATTCAGTAACGCGTAAAATTTTTCCAGCAAGGGTTCTGTTTTAACAACGTGATGAAGTACCATCTGCGTTGCAATAAGATCGACCTTTTCTCCGGAGAAATCTTCTTTTTCCATGTCGAAAAGAGTAGGGAGGAGATTGGTCGCATTGCTATCAGCAACTTTTTGCTGCATCACTTTTACCATCTCTTCCGAACTGTCCATCATAACGATCTCTTTCACATCATCTTTCAGCATGAAGCTCAGGATACCCGTGCCGGCTCCGTATTCCAAAACCCGCCAGTTGTTATCAATGGGCAATATTGTTTTTATATCGTTAGCAATTGCTTGCGAGCGTTCCCAATGGATGGAATTGCCATCCCACCCCGCAGCAGCCAAATCAAAGTTTGTCATAATTGAATAATTTTGAATGCAAATATACATTTTATTTTGAACATATGCTCAAAATGTTTGTTTTATATAGAGATTTTTTTATTTACTAAATATGCTCTTTCTGTTCATGTTCAGTTCCTTGCAACACAATATAATGAGAAACTCTTCTATCGCAGGTAGGAGGGAAATGATGAAAATGGTATTGATGATAAACTCGGGAATAGAGAATAAAATGAGAGGGATAGAAAAAAACAGCAGTAGTCCGATTGCTTTGTTGGCAATGGTATGAATGGCAACCGCTTTCCGAAAGCGAATTAAACCGGTAATGAGGGAACACAATTTGAGGGCTAGAATCAGAACCAGCCAAAGCAGGTTATCGGTAATAACCGTTTTGTAATTCAACCAGATAATCAGTATAATGCAGAGAAAGAAGATTGCATCGGCCAAGGAGTCGAGTAGGGCACCGGTGCGGCTGGTCCACCCATATTTGCAAGCGATGTAACCATCGGCTACGTCGGTGATTCCGGCCAGAAAATATATTATCAGAAAGAGAATTGGATTCCCGGTAAACAGCAGAAGCATCCCCGAGAACCCAATGCGGCAAATAGACAATATATTCGGAATCTGTTTCGGTTGCATTACAATCTACATCCAGTTTACCTGAGCTTCTTTGCGTTGAGGTGTTTTGAAATAGCGATATTTTGGGTAGCCCACCATCAAAGCCGAGTGCACGGTGTACGAGTCGTTGAGTCCGATCACTTTCTTTAAGTCGGGAGAGAACTGAAGGGCAACCATCAGGTAACCAGCCCAGCATCCGCCGAGTCCGAAAGCGGGAAGCAGCAGTTCGAGATGAGAGGCGGCAATGGTATTGTCTTTTGCACCGGTGGAATAAGCTGTTTCGGTATAGCCGATTATCAAGTGTGGAGCATTGCGGCAAATCACATCGTTCCCCCGTTCGAATGCGGCAACCAGGCCGACAAAGTTAAGCCGATTGGCCAGTTCGGGATTGGCCTGAATCATTGCTTTCATCCAGGTAATCACTCCTTCTCCCAGTTGACGGATGGTTTGCAGATCGCTCACCACTACCCAACGGTTCATCTGGCGGTTGACGCCTGTCGGGGCATAACGCACAATGTCGATCACCTCTTCAAGGGTCTCTTTTTCTATTTTCTTCGGCAAAAAAGCCCGGATTGACCGGCGACTGCGGAAATATTCTGCAATATTTTCGGACGTTACCTCTTTGAGTTTTTCGCGTCGTATAGTCTTCATTTCTGGCAGATGATTGTGCTTCAGTGCCGAATCAGGGCAGATCGATTCACAATGGCCACATAGCACGCAGCGTTTCTCTTTTTCGGAAGAAACAAAAGGTGTTTTGTCGTCACTCATGGCAATAATTGAAACAGGACATGCTTGTACGCAAATGCCGCATCCTTTACACGCAGCGTTGTTGATCGTCAGTAGGCTCATAAATTATTTTTCAGGTGGATGTTTACTATCTCTTGAATAATGAAATAAAGGTATGAAGTGTTTTTAAAAAATCAAGGGGTGAAAATTGGCATCTGTTCAGAATGTCTCTTTTTTCCAATCCCGTCATTTTTGATGTTGTTACCTTTGCCGCGTAAATCATTAAAAACAAAATTATTATGGACAGATTAATTGCATGGGTTGAGATTCCTTCGAATGACTTTGATCGTGCTGTGTATTTTTACAGCGGGTTACTGGGTGTTAAACTGGAAAAAACGGAATGCGAAACGGAAAAAATGGCCTGTTTACCGGGCAATGTGGGGTGTATTTTTTCGGCTCCGGGATACCAGCCCTCCGAACAGGGTACAATCATCAGTTTGAATGTAGGTAAAAAAATGGATGACCGTATCAGGTATGTTGAAAATAATGGAGGCAAAATCGTCTTCCCCAAAACGAAAATTCAGGCCGAAGGTTTTGGCTACTGTGCCCTTTTTATCGACACCGAAGGTAACCGGTTGGGCTTATACGGAGATTAATATTCATCTCATTAAATGCCAGTCGACAGGCTGGCATTTTTTTCTTTACCTTTACATATTCAATTTAGCTACAATAATGCAGTTCCGACTGATAAAACCCTCGACTTTGTTGGCTCCTTACATCCGGCAATACTGGTATCTGGAGATGGATGCCCGGGAGGGGATGCAAAAAACGGAGCGGGTAGTGCCGAATGGCTTCGTGGAGATGACGTTTCATTTCTCCGATCGGTTGATGAGGATTTCCGAAACCTGCGAACTACAGCCTGGCATCATTATCAGCGGACAAAAGACCGGTTTCTTCGATGTGCTTCCTACCGGACGAACCGAAATGCTCTCGGTACAGTTTTACCCCCATAGTGCCGGACTTTTCTTCCCGTTTCCTGTGAGTGAACTGGCCGATTATTCTCTCCATCTGGCAGATGCCGTGGGAGCTGTTGCCCGTGAACTGGAAGAACAGCTTCACGATTTGTCGTCGCTCGAAGAGCGGGTTGCGCACATCGAACGGTTTCTGCTGCAGCTACTTACTCGTAGCACTAACTACCAATGGAATCGTATCTGCCATACTATACATTTGATTAACAACACGAAAGGAGTGATTTCTGTTTCGGAATTGGCCGACACGGCTTGTTTGAGCCGGAAACAGCACGAACGGGAATTTAAGAAAATGGTCGGTTTGTCCCCCAAACAGTACCTGAAGGTCATCCGGTTTCAATCAGCTCTTTATACCCATCAACAATTTCCCAACGGTTCTCTGACCGAACTGGCGTATCGTTGCGGCTATTTCGACCAGTCTCACATGATAAACGATTTTCGTCAGTTGTCCGGCATTACTCCTGGTCAATACTTTTCGGAGTGTGAGGCTCCTTATTCCGATTATTTTTGATGTCAGGGCTGTAGATAGTGTTAAGTAAAGTAGTTGTTTTGTCTGATCAGAAATGGGAAGTCCCCCTTAATTTTATACATTGCGCTGAAAATTAGTACTTTTGTGCCTTATTTTAAGCGTTTTTGAAAAAACTTTGTGTTGCGATGTTATAAATGAGTGATAGCTTCGTCATATTGTAAAATGAATCCCGAACGATTTAAAGCGGAAGTCGTGCCGCTGCGTGAAAAATTGCTCCACATAGCATGGAAAATGCTTGAGGAAGAGCAAGATGCTGAGGATGCCGTGCAAGAGGTATTTCTCAAGCTCTGGCACATTCGCGATTCGCTCGATAAGTATGACAGCATTCCGGCTTTTGCCACCACGGTAACCAAAAACATCTGTGTTGACAAGATTCGGATCAGGGGAAGGGAGACATCGCTTGACGATGAGATATACCGGCAGGCCGGACCCGACAATCCTTACCTGCAACTGGAGCGGAAAAACAGCGATGAGATCATCCGGTTTATAATTGACAGGCTTCCACCTCTACAACAGGCAATTATTAGAATGAAAGATATTGAGGAATACGAAGTAGAACAAATAGCCGAAATAACCGGCACACAAATAGACGCCGTGCGGATGAACCTGTCGAGGGCACGGAAAAAAGTGAGAGAGGAGTATCTAAAATGGACAAGATAATGCAACTATTCAGCAAAAATAACACAATCAGCGCTACAGAGGCCGATGTGCTTCTGGAGAAATACTACGAAGGATTTACTTCGGCTGAGGAAGAGCGACAGTTACATATGTTTTTGTCGCAACCGAATTTGCCCGCGCAGTATGAAGCTGACCGTGCTATGATGGGTTATTTTGCAGGAGAGAAACAAGCGGTTAAACCGACGAAAAAAACTGCAATCATCCCGATGATTCGTTGGGCAAGTGTGGCAGCTGCTTTAGTCGGAGGTATCTTTCTGGTAAAATCGCTGATGATGGAACAGCCTCAATGCTATGCTTACGTAGACGGTGTCAAAGTAACCGATGTGACGGCCGTGAAGGCTGAGGCTATGCAATCGATCAATGAAATTGCTTCCGGACCCGACGAAGTGGAACAAACAACAAAGCAGTTCAAAACCGAACAAGTTATAAAAGACCAACTATCTGTATTTTCAGGAAACTAATAAAACCAAAATAAAATGAGACGCTCAACTAAACTTTGTTTTCTTCTGCTCGCGATGATGGCATTGGCTTTGCCACAGCATCTGGTGGCGCAGAAAGATTTGCAAATCAGCAAGGTGTTCGATATTTACGGGAAAAAGAAGGGGGTTACCATGGTAGAGCTTTCGGGCGAAATGCTGGGCGACTATAACCTCTCGTTGTTCAAAAGCATTGTGATCAATGATGATCCTGCTGCCGGGGATTTTATCCGTAAGTGTCTGGCTAAAGATCAGGAAGGAGCCAAAAAGGTGAAACAGGTAATCTCGAGCGGAAGCCTTTCCACCATCATTCTGCAACTTCCCCGCAAAGGTCGCCTCAATCGTCTGATTCTTTACAATGCTACCTCGTCGGGATATAAAATTACGCTCGTCTATCTGGAGAGTAGCGATGAGGCAGATGATATCCTGAATCTATTATTGAAAAAGAAATAACACATAAATAAACTATCCTATGAAACGATTTTATTCATTATCAACGAATGTAGTACGAATGAGAACCGTATTCGTGCTGGCTTTGATTGTCTCAATGGCTTTCGGAGCAAAAGCTGCTGTTTTGCCGGTCGATACCACTATCCATTTTAACAGCAAGACGGTGAAAATAGAGGATAATGCCGAGCAAGTAAAAATAAAGGTCTATGATCAGGGCAATGACTCTGTACCGTACAAACAACTTTACGAAGGGATATTCAGTGATGGTAAAAGTTATGAAAAATGGACTGTGATGGAAGAAGTTGGCCTGCAGTTACCTTTTTTGAACAAGAAGCATGGTGAGAAGTATTATCGTAAAAATTATAGTATGCAACCGCACTATGCAGGTTTCGGGATTGCCTATGCAAACATCACCAATGATTCGCACTCCAAACTGAATAATGTCAACGGATTGGCCATCAAACCCGATCAATCTACAGAATGGTTTATCAACCTGTTCGAACATATTTTGCCGATTTACCGCAACACGTTCGGAATCACTACCGGGTTAGGAATGAGCTGGAAAACATTCCGCCTCGACAACAATACCCATTTGGTGGATGTTGATGGAGTGACTGGCGTTTATAACGCTCCTGCCGGAATAAAGTATCAATATAGCCGTTTGAAAATCGTACATCTTACTCTGCCGCTGATGCTTGAATGGCAGCCTACTTTCGGTCATGATCATAAATCTTTTGTTGCTGCTGGTTTAGAAGGAGGAATTAAAACGTTCTGCTCGTATAAAGTGAAGTTCAATGATGCCGAAGGAAACCCCATTAAGAGGGTAGAAGACAAAGGGTTGAATACAAATCCTGTTTCTATCGATCTGATTGCACAGGCCGGATACGAAGATATAAGCGTCTTTGCAAAATACGGATTGGTCAAGGTTTTTCAGAGCGGGAAAGGGCCTGATGTCAGAGCAGTTTCTTTGGGCTTGATGCTCCATTTCTAAGATAGAAAAAGCGTAAATTGAAGGCCGAAATCGTCAAAGAACAGATGATTTCGGCCTTCGTTGTGTTAAATATTACACAGTTTATATGTTTTTGAGCAGCTTTTCTAAAAGTCTATTCTTGATAAATTACTGTTTTTGACATTAATAGCAAAAAGTATGTTTTACAACATAAAATTGGTCAACCAAAACCGATACAACTATCAGGATAAAGGATTAATTTTGCTGCCGTTTGCAAACTACAGATTGCAAATTGCATCGTTTTGTGAAAAGTAGAGTTGCCATTTTGATGAAAAAATCACACGGATTGCACACAATTCGTTCAATTGTGCACGGCAAGATGGCATAATGTTTCAAAAACCAATATGATAGCCAACCAAAAATCAATACTGGAATTGCAGCAACGCACCGGTGTGAATGTAAATCGCTGTTACCAATGCGGTAAATGTAGTGCCGGTTGTCAGTTAGCCGACGAAATGGATTTTCCTCCCAGCATGGTAATGCACATGTTGCAAACCAAGGACGAGGAGCTGTTTCAGCAACTGTTGAATTCGAAAACGATATGGCTTTGCGTATCGTGCCAGAACTGTATCGAACGTTGTCCGATGTCTATCGACATTCCTCAAATTATGGATTATCTCCGCGAAAAATCGGCCGGAGAACACAAAATCAATCATCAATCGCGCGACATTGTAGCTTTCCATCGCGCCTTCCTCGATTCCATCAAATATACCGGACGTCTTTATGAAATCGGCCTGATAGCCGGTTATAAGACACGCACCTTCCATCTGACTCAGGATGTGAAGCTGGCGCCGAAAATGTATGCTAAAGGTAAATTGCCGTTAGTGCCCGAGATGATAAAAGGAACCCGAAATATCAAAGGAATATTCTCAAGAACAAAGATATAACCGCAAAATAAACGGCATTTATAGCCTGATTATGATCTAACCATTAAGGCATTAAGAAGAGGAAGGAAGATCTTACAGTCCTTAATTTCTTAATGGTTGAAAAAGTATAAATGATTGAATATAACTTTTGCGGTAAAGAATAACACTATGAAGAAATTAGGATTTTATCCTGGCTGTTCGTTGAAGGGCTCTTCTTCGGAATATGCGCAATCGGTGCTGGCGGTGGCTAAAGCTTTCGACATCGAACTGGAAGAGATCAACGACTGGAACTGTTGCGGAGCGACTGCCGCCCACAATATGAACAAGGAGCTGGCGCTCTCTCTTTCCGCCCGTATTCTGGCATTGGCCGAAAAACAGGGGATGGAAGAGGTTGTGGTGCCTTGTGCAGCCTGCTACAATCGCCTGACGGTTACCCAGCACGAATTGAACAAAGACGAAGCCCTCAAACAGCGCGTTTGCGATATTATTGAAATGCCGGTCAGTGGCAACCTGCAAATACTGAACGTGATGCAGCTGATCGATAAATACGTGGCTGACCGCCTTGAAGAGAAAGTAACGACTCCGTTCGGACACAAGGTGGCTTGCTATTACGGTTGTCTGCTGGTTCGTCCGCACAATATTCTGAAGTTCGACCGTCTGGAGGATCCGCAATCGATGGATATTCTGATGAAACGTTCGGGTGCCGAACCGATCGAATGGGGTTTCAAAACCGAATGCTGCGGAGCCGGATTTTCCGTGTCGCGCACCGATGTGGTGGCCAAACTTTCGGGTAATATTGTGAAAGATGCCGCCGACCGTGGAGCCGAAGCCATTATCGTGGCATGCCCCATGTGCCAGTCGAACCTCGATATGCGCCGTCCTGCCATCAACGAATACCTGAAACAAAAAATCGATATACCGGTATTGTACATCACGCAGGCCATTGGTCTTGCGGTGGGACTGAGTCCGAAAGAGGTCGGTTTGCAAAAACACTTTGTCCCGGTAGAAATCGGTTAAAACACAAAGACACGGAGACACAAATTATTTTTACACTGACAATTATCTTTGTGCCTTAGCGTCTTCGTGTTGAAAAAATAAATTAGCATCATGTCGAAAATAGGAGTTTTTATTTGCCATTGCGGAGAGAACATCAGCGCTACAGTCGATTGCGAAAAAGTAGCCGCCGAAGCCGGAAAAATGGACGGGGTGGAATTTGCCACCGACTACAAATACATGTGTTCCGATCCGGGGCAGACACTCATTAAAAACGCCATTAAGGAAAAAGGGCTGACCGGTGTCGTGGTAGGCGCCTGTTCGCCGCGTATGCACGAACCGACCTTCCGCAAAGCTTGCTCGGAAGCGGGCTTAAATTCGTATATGTGCGAAATGTCGAATCTGCGCGAACATTGTTCATGGGTGCACGAAAAGAGTGAGGAGACCACCGAAAAAGCCATCGATCTGATACGGATGCTGGTGGAAAAGGTGAAGAAAAATAAGCCGTTGAATGCCATCAAGGTGCCCATTACCAAAAAGGCGTTGGTGATCGGTGGCGGTATTGCCGGTATTCAGGCGGCGCTCGATATTGCCAATGCCGGACAACAGGTGATTATGGTGGAGAAGGAACCTTCCATCGGCGGCCACATGTCGCAACTCTCCGAAACATTCCCTACGCTCGACTGTTCGCAGTGTATCCTAACTCCCCGCATGGTGGAGGTGGCACAACACCCGAATATCACACTGTACACTTATGCCGAGTTGGAACATCTCGACGGGTTTATCGGTAATTTCAAAGCCACTATCCGCCTGAAAGCAAAAAGTGTGGACTATAAAATGTGTACCGGTTGCGGATTGTGTACCACTAAATGCCCGAACAAAAAGATTCCCAGTGAATTCAACGAAGGATTGGGAATGCGTACGGCCATTTACACCCCGTTTCCACAGGCAGTGCCCAACAAACCGGTGATTGACCGGGCTAATTGTACCTACTACCAAAAAGGCAAATGCAAGGTATGCGAAAAAGTATGCCCTACAGGCGCTATTCAATACGACCTTCCCGATCAGTTTATTACCGAAGATATCGGTGCCGTGGTGATTGCCACCGGCTTCAACGTACTGAAAACCGACTTTTTCCCCGAGTATGGTTACGGTAAATATGCCGATGTGCTTACCGGATTGCAGTTTGAGCGTCTGGCTTCGGCATCGGGACCAACTCTGGGCGAGATTCGTCGCCCATCGGATGGACAGATCCCCAAGAAAATCGTCTTCATCGCCTGCTCCGGATCGCGCGATCCGGCTAAAGGTATTCCTTACTGCTCCAAAATATGCTGTATGTACACTGCCAAACATGCCATGCTCTACCAGCACAAGGTGCATGACGGCGAATCGTATGTCTTTTACATGGACATCCGGGCAGGCGGCAAAAAACTACGAAGAATTTGTGCGCCGTGCCATCGAAGACGACGGCGTGAACTATATCCGCGGACGGGTTGCCCGCATCTACGAAAAAGACGGTAAATACATCGTGAAAGGTGCCGATACTCTGCTCGGAGCCAAACCGGTAGAGATTGAAGCCGACATGGTGGTGCTTGCCACGGCCGGTGTTTCCAATCCCGGAGCCGAGGAGCTGGCACAGAAAATGCACGTATCGTACGACGCTTACAAGTTCTTTGCCGAAGCGCATCCGAAACTGAAACCGGTAGAAACCAACACGGCTGGTATTTTCCTTTGCGGTGCCTGTCAGGCTCCCAAAGATATTCCCGAAACGGTAGGAATGGCATCCGGTGCCGCAGCCAAGGTGATCGGCCTCTTCTCGAACAGCGAACTGACCCGCGAACCGTTGATAGCCGTGGTGAACCGTTCGGCTCCTCCGGTATTCTCTACCTGCGTGGGCTGCTTTATGTGCCAGACGGCTTGTCCGTACAACGCCATCGAACGCGAAGAGATCAAAGGGCGCGACGGCAGTGTAATCAAAACCGTGGCGAAAGTCAACCCGGGATTGTGCCAAGGGTGCGGAACCTGCGTAGCCTTCTGCCGCTCGAAAGCTATCGATATGCAAGGCTTCTCGAACGAACAGATGTTTGCTGAGGTAATGGCGTTGCTGAATGAGTAAAATGATATGAAGGGTGAAGCGACTTCCAAGTCGCTTGTCCCGAAGAATCTGAAATTTGTCTTTGTGTCTTCGTGACTTTGTGTTGAAAAATAGTACATTGTAAATAAACAAATTGTAAATAAAAAGATGTCAGAATTTGAACCGAAGATCGTTGCGTTTGTCTGCAACTGGTGTACCTACGCGGGTGCCGACCTGACGGGGACGAGCCGTATCAAATACGCTTCCAACGTGAAGATTGTCCGTTTCCCGTGTACCGGCCGCATCGACTTCATGCTGCTGCTCAAAGCTTTTGCCGAAGGTGCCGACGGTATTATCGTATCGGGGTGCCATCCCAACGATTGCCACTACACCTCGGGTAACTTCCATGCGCGCCGCCGTTGGGTAATCTTCCGCGGATTGCTCAACTTTATGGGTATCGACGTAAACCGCATCCAATTCTCGTGGGTTTCGGCGGCCGAAGGAGCCAAATGGGCCGACGTGGTGAACAACACTGTGACGGCTGTCCGCGAACTGGGACCGTATACGCAATACCGCAAGGCAGCCGATTATCTGGCACAACAGGATCAGAGTATTATTGACGGTCAAGAAGCGATGATAATAAAATAAATACAACCTCTCCCCAACCCCTCTCCCCAAGAGAGGGGCAATCGGTAAAAACAGGTTGACAGGGGAACATGTTATTTTGCAAAAAGAAATTTTCAATGGAAGAACTGAGAAAAAAGGCTGCTGGGCTGCTGCAATTGGGCGAAGTACAAATGGTGATTGGTTACGAAGAAGGTACCCGTCATCCGCGCCCCTGCTTTATCTCTTCGGCAGACGATGCCGCCAAACTGATATACGACGACCGTTGCACCGGAAATCTGGCCGTTTACCTAACACACAAAGAGCTGATAGGCGGACAAAAAATTGCCATCACGGCATCCTATTTTGCCTTGCGTAGCATCCTGCGATTGTTGACCGAACATCAGATTCAACTCGATAAGCTGGTTGTCCTTACCGTTTCGGCAGAGAAAGAGGTGATTCAGTTTGCTACCACCGACGATATTACGGCTTACCTGCAAACCGCACCGGTTCCTGCCCGCGAAGACGACAAAGCGTTGATCGAAAAACTCAATGCCATGAGTTCCGCAGAGCGTTGGGAATTCTGGTCGGCCGAACTCTCGAAATGTTTTAAGTGCTATGCCTGCCGGGCTGCCTGTCCGATGTGCTACTGCACCAAATGTATTGTGGAAGAGAATCGTCCGCAATGGATACAACCGTGGGCAAGTACGCTGGCCAATATCGAATGGCACATCAACCGCGCTATGCACATGACCGGCCGTTGTGCCGACTGTGGAGCCTGTGGAGCCGCCTGTCCGCTGGGCTTGCCCATTCACCTGCTTAGTCATCAGATTGTGCAGGAAGTGACCGATAACTTCGCGCTGGATGTCAATCAGGCCGTGTTGGGCGACAATGCGCTCTCAACTTTCAAACCGGAAGATAAGGAGAATTTTATACGGTAAAACCGCAGATCTAAACCTTTCCCTGTCGGGACTTCCCTTTGTCAAAAGGGAAGGACGCGTTCGGCAGAGTAAGGCCAAAAGGAAATAATAATAACTCTTGCATACGGAAGTGTCCTTTTTTGAAAAGGGACAAGTGTAGCGGAGGGGTTAAACAAAATATAATGGAAAAACGTTTCATTACTCAGGCATCGCTTAACCGCTGGCTCTCAAAAATTGTCAACGACGGGAAACATCTCTATGCTCCGGTGAAAAAGGGCGATCGCGTTGATTTCGGACGTGCCACTTCGGCCGACGAAATCGTATTTGACCATATCCAGACCACCCAATCGGCCAAGTCGGTGGCATTTCCCCGTACCGATGTGCTCTTTTCGTACGAAAAAGAAAAGGGTAAGGTACAACTCGAAAATGCCGATCTGACCGCTTATCCCGAAACGGTGGTTTTTGGCTTACATCCCTGCGATGCTGCCGGATTTAATCCGCTGGGGGCAATCTTCAACTGGGATTACAAAGACGAAATATACAATGCCCGTCTGCAACGCACAGTGGTGGTGACGCTGGCTTGCACCAAAGCCGATGAGTACTGCTTCTGTACGTCGGTCAACGGCGGCCCGGGCAATACTGTCGGAAGCGACATCCAGCTTACGCCGGTTAAGGACGGTTTTCTGGTCGAAATCCTGACCGAAAAGGGCGAAGCCCTGATGAAAGCCGATGAGGCGCTTTTGAAGCCGATCATGGCGATGTAAAAGAGGAATATCTGGTGAAACTACCGGAGAAATTCAATATCAAAGCCGTTCAGGAGAAATTGCAGACCGCATTCGAAAGTCCGATCTGGAAAGCACAGTCGCAACGTTGTATCGGTTGCGGAGCGTGTGCCTACGTTTGTCCCACCTGCGCCTGTTTCGATATTCAGGAAGATGCGCACGGCACCAAGGGAAAACGTCTCCGTTGCTGGGATTCGTGCGGTTTCGCACTCTTTACCCTGCACACTTCGGGACACAATCCCCGCCAAACGCAGGCACAACGGTGGCGCCAACGTCTTTTGCACAAATTCTCCTATATGCCCGACCGCCTTTCGGTGCGCGGTTGTACCGGTTGTGGCCGTTGTTCACGGGCTTGTCCGGTGGATATGAACATAGCAGAACATCTCTCTTCAATTTGAAAATTTGAAAGTGTGACAATTTGAAAATTAAATCTGTAAAGCCATGAGGAACGACACTGAAAACGTGATTGTCAACAAATCGTTTCAATTTGCATTAGACATCGTTGAGTTTTGCGAATTGCTGGAGGAGAATAAAAAGTTCATTGTCGCAAAACAGTTGCTGAGGGCCGGAACGGCAATTGGAGCAAGTATTCGGGAAGCCCAAAATGCAGAAAGCAAGGCAGATTTTATTCACAAATTGAAAATAGCAGCCAAGGAAGCCGATGAGGCTGAATATTGGATGATGATTTGTAAATGTTCGAAAGATTACCCGTTTAATGATTCATTATTGGAGTCAGTCAAAGAAATAATAAAGATCTTATCTAAAATAATAAGTACGTCAAAAAACAGCTAATTATAATTTGGAAATTCGTAAATGTGGTAATTTGAAATTATTGCATTTATTTCTTGAATGCAGCAGATTTTAATTGTCACATTCTCAAATTTTCAAATTTTCAAATCAACAATATGGACGCAACAATAACATCTTCACATTCTGAAATCCCCACATCCTCAAATCTGTATTTACCTTATCTCATGACCGTTGAGAAAGTGACGCAGGAAGCTCCTGGCGTGAAGACTTTCCGTTTGAAGTTTCAGGATGAGGAGGCTGCAGAACAGTTCTCGTTCAAGGCCGGTCAGTTTGGTGAATACTCAGCGTTTGGCGATGGTGAAAGCACTTTTTGTATTGCTTCTGCTCCTACCCGCAAAGGGTATATCGAGTGTACCTTCCGCGAAGCCGGTAAGGTGACTTCATCGCTGGCAAGGCTCGAAGAGGGTGACACTATGGGATTTCGTGGCCCATTTGGTAACACTTTTCCTCTCGACCAGTGGAAAGGCAAAAACCTGCTCTTTATTGCCGGTGGAATCGCGCTTCCTCCCATGCGTTGCGTGATCTGGAACGCACTGGATACCCGCGAAAACTTTAAGGACGTGAGCATCCTCTACGGTGCCAAATCGGTGGCCGATCTGGTGTACAAACACGAACTGAAAGAGTGGGAAGATCGTCCCGATGTGAGACTGGTTACAACGGTAGATCCGGGCGGCGAAACACCCGACTGGAAAGGCGAGGTTGGTTTTGTACCTTCCGTATTGGAGAAGATGAATCCATCGAGCGAGAATACCGTGGCCATTGTGTGCGGTCCTCCGGTGATGATTAAGTTTACCTTTCCGGTATTGGAAAAACTCGGATTCAAACCCGAGAATATCTATACCACGCTCGAAAACCGTATGAAATGCGGGGTAGGGAAGTGTGGCCGCTGTAACGTGGGCAAATTATACGTATGTAAAGACGGGCCTGTATTTACCGGAGCTGAATTACAGGCTTTACCCCCTGAATATTAACAACTCTCTGTTTTAAAAGAAGCTCTATTTATTATTTATTGTGTTTAGGCTGAGGCTGCTGTCGTTTGATGGCAGCCTCGGCTTTTTTTAGATGGAAAAAATCGGGCCATGATAACTGTATTACATGCTACATAAACAAGGAAGGAAAAACGAAGTTTACGATTTATTAATCAGTTCTACAATATCATTTCCAATAATTAAAGTTCCTGGAAAATTATTTCTGTCAGCAACTGATATATTAATATTTTTATGTGTGTATCTAGTTTCAGTTTTGTATGCAATTCGTTCTGTGTAAATTTTATTAAAATTTGAGATAGATATTTTCAAATTTGTGTGTTCAAGTAGAGCTTTAAGAGTTCTTCTAAATATTGGTATTTCTGTTTCTTTTATTGTTATAAAGAAAAATACAAGAACAGATGGATTCTCATTAAAATCAGGGCTTTCATCAACTAATCTATCTAAGAATATATTCCAGAAATTTTCATCATATCTTTTATAGTCTTTGATGAAATTTTCAAAATATGCATTAGGCGATGATGATAGACAAATGGCAATTGCAGTTTCATTTGGCAGTTCTTTCAAAATTGAAGATTCTGGAATTTTTGGCAAAGAATATATATATTTTGCTGTCAAGAATTCCTGCAATGATTTATGAGAAAACTCATATGAATTATATCCAATCTGGACTAACAACCCTGTGTGATTTTCAAGTTCAATCACGACTTTCTTGGATTGCGAAGGTGGAAGATTGTGAGTTTTATAAATCTTATTATAACATTTTTTTAAATCCTCGCTTGAAAAAACATTTTTCTCCAAATGATATGAAAACCAATAAGATAAATGAGCTAAAAATTCTTTCTTCTTTTCTATATAAAAATCTGCATATTCAGATGGTCTAACAATACTTCTCTGTTGATCCCAAGATTCCAAAAGTAGATTTAGCACAAAATCATAAATGTATCTTGGTTTCGGCGGAATCGTTTTTCTCCTTTCATAAATTGCACATAAATGAGATAATGTTAGAGGTCTCATTGTAGTATCATAATACGGAGATTTTCTTATTTGCTCATATAAGTCTTCTGACTGTTTCTTATCCCCTAACCAATTTTTAATTATTTTCTTAATTTGATTGTCGTTAAGTGGACATATCTCATATTCTTCCGTTTGAGGAAGTTTAAGTATGAAATCATTATTTCTGGATGTTAAAATAAATCTGGCACTTTCAAGAGATAGAGACAATTCATGAAATTCTTTTTCAATTTTATTTTTTAAGGATGTATTTGGAATTTCATCAAAACCATCGGCTATTAATAAGATATTACAATCATCTAAGAAGCTGACAACTGCTTGTTTAATTACGCTGTGATATTCGTTATAGAAAAGGTCTATTTTGTCAATTGGAAACTTAATTTGTATTCCCAAGATGTCTATTAAAATTGGGAATAATCCAAAATGATTTCCATAATTGTTATTACTATAGTCAATGTCTCTAAAACGAATCACAACTGGGCATGAAAATGGATTTTTATCTGGATTTTCTAGAAATTCAGTACATATCTTTTTAATAAATGTAGTCTTTCCGGCTCCGGCACCTCCATAAATTATCTTATGTTTATCATATCTTTTTATAATTGTAGTTCCTTTTACTCTCTCTGTTTTTTCAGATTCATCAAACCGGAACTTTAATGGAGACAAAAACAAGTCGATTTCAACAAATACTTTATTTAACCTTTTGGACGTTAATGCTGTATTGAAATATATCTCTTTTGCCCAATTATTGGTTTTTTTTAGATTATCTGCTATTCGTCTTAGCACAAATGATTCTTCAATTTCCAAATCATAATTATCAGAAAAATATTCATAATCTTCCTTTGGCAATTCTTTCCTTGCTTTTTCAATTATTTTCTTTGATGCTAAATTGAATAATTTATTAACACTAACAATTCCTTTTTCGACTACTTTAGGAACAATTTTCTTTTCAATAATGTCAGCATAATCAATTGTCTTTATACTTTCTAGAAATTCATTCATATTTTCAATCAATTTAAATATTCCTTTGCTGTCGTGGCTCTCCTGACCCGTGCTTGTTTTTCTGTTTTTTAGTGGTATTACTTCAATCGCTTTACCGCAAGTTTTCTGACTTCTACATCATTGTCAAGTCTGGCAATTGACGCAAGAGCAGACTGATTAGTGAGTCCCTGTACTGCAACATATCTCACCTGCGCATTGTTATCAAGTTGAGCGATCGACGCAAGAACCGATTGACTACTAATTTTTTGTGTCGCAAGTTTTCTGACTTCTACGTTATTGTCAAGTCGGGCAACTGTCGCAAGAGCCGACTGGTTAGTAAGTCCCTGCACTGCAACATATCTAACCTGCGCATTGTTATCAAGCTGAGCGATAGACGCAAGAACCGATTGGTTGCTAATTTTTTGTGTTGCAAGTTTTCTGACTTCTATGTTATTGTCGAGTTGGGCAATTGACGCAAGAGCAGACTGGTTAGTAAGTCCCTGCAATGCAATATATCTGACCTGCGCATTGTTATCAAGTTGAGCGATCGAGGCAAGAACCGATTGGTTGCTAATTTTTTGTGTTGCAAGTTTTCTGACTTCTACGTTATTGTCGAGTTGGGCAATTGTCGCAAGAGCAGACTGGTTAGTAAGTCCCTGCACTGCAACATATCTGACCTGCGCATTGTTATCAAGCTGGGCAATTGACGCAAGAACCGATTGATTTCTACTGTTTAATGAATCAGTATTATGTGCGATATATGTGGACGTACTTGTAGTTTGGCTTACTGATTTTGTGAAGCAAGAGGTCAGCGCAAAAAGGATAAGTGAAAGCGCGATTGTTTTTTTCATAGGTTGTATTTTTGTTTGCGGTTTAAGGTGATATTTGGAGTTCTGTTATCGCAGTCTCGGCTGGCGCAAGTTTAGCGATAGCGTAACTTGTGCCTAAAACCAGAGTGGATTGCGTCCAAGCTACACTTCGTTAAGCTTGAGCGATCTAATCGACTATCCTCTGCAAACATACAATAAATAATTAACATATTAAAAGAGTATTTTTTGCCGATTGATAAGATTCTTTTGGAACTGATAGAGATTTCGTTTGATAAATGCTGGTTGTCGATAGAATGGGATCAAATGTCTATGTTCTTCCACAATCCGCTATGCCATATTCTACTGGCAGAAACTATATATTATATTGCTAGTGTTTGGTTTACCCACGCGAGGGGACTTCTCCGGGAGCAGAAAGTTTCCTGCAGGGGAATCCAAGATAAGCGAAGCTAATTAGGGGTAAAAACAATTTTGGTCTTACCTTTCAGGTTGTTGGGGATAGTTACAACTAGGTCCTCTTTAGAAAAATAAAGCAAGGCAGGAGCCATAAGCGGAACGCCAATCTGTTTTACACACTACGAGAACCGGGGTTTATTCTTTTACCAACCTTTGGGACGTGGTACTTTTTTTATCCCCCATTTTTGCGACATAAACACCTTTTGAAAGTGATGAAATGTCAATATCCGTTGTTTCTTCTTGTAATTGTTGTCGTAGCAGTAAATGTCCCGTAAGATCATAAATTGAAATCAATTGGTCGGGTGATATCACTTGTGCTTTAACGGTAATTTTATCCGTAGCCGGATTTGGATAGATTTGAATAGCCGGGGTTGAATTTATTTCATTCATTCCGGTAGGAATCGTGCTCTGATCCCAAACTTTTACATTGTCGAAAAAGCACTTTGTGTGACATGCATTACTCCCTGCTAAAAGAACCGAATTATAATAATGCCCCGGCTTTCCACTAAGCGCGACGTTCGAAGCTTTTGGCGTATTATCAATCCATACATCCATCTTATTTAGAGTAGCGTAATATTTAATTGTCACTTTGTACCATTGGCTCTCGTTAAATGGCTGTAAATTAGTTCCTCCTGCATAGATTGCGCCGTTAGTGAAGTAAACACAGCCATAACCATCTCCCCAGGTCGATCCTGCCTCATTATTAAAGCCAACTACTGCAATTGGATAATTTATATAATATGGAGGTTCAAGTTTAGATGGATTTACCATTACGTCAAGCCATACGATATCCGGTGTGGAAGATAAATTGAAATCCACATTGGCGGAATTGCCGGTTGCTCCCTCTAACTTAAGAGAATTGGAGCCTGATACGGATGTGGAGTTACTTACGACTTGAAGGGATGCGCCATAACCGGGATAGGTTAAGGTACATGTTGTAGGAAAAGCGCCTGCAGAATACGAATCAAAATTTTCATTTACTAAATAACTGCCCTGACACATGGCTTTGTTTGTCAACCCAATAAGGACGAACGCTAGGATAAGAGTGATTTTTTTCATGTTTAATTGATGCGAATAAGAGCTTTTACTTGCCATTTTTCCCCCGGTGGAGTCTCTCTCATTCTAGTCGATCATAAATATTTCTGCAAACATACGATAAAAAATTAACATTTTAAGAGGGCCTTTTTTGCACATTATAAAGATGCTTTTGGTTCTTATTGAAGTCGTTTTCGAAGAATTGCAGTTTGTCGATAAAATTGAACCAAATGTCTATGTTTTGCCACTATGTGTCTATGAAAATTGCGTGGTAAGCCATGCGGATGTAGTTTTGCACACTTATAGTAAAATAGTTAGTGGGGTATTCCAATGTGTTAATATGATCTGATGATTAGATAGTTAATTTTTTTTAGCACGAAGGTCAATTGTCTAATCAGAAATTACTCCGTCCTTTGTCTAACAATGTTAGATTTTATAACAACGTTTATATGGGCCATGTAGAGAGAAAGAAACGAGATCAGGAGAATATTCGTGCCAGCATTATAAATGCGGCCATAGATCTCGCTAAATCAGAGGGATGGAGCACTGTAACTATTCGAAAAATTGCAGAAGCTATTGAATATACACCTCCAATCGTATATGAATATTTCAAGAACAAAGATGATCTCATTCACGAAATAATCATTTATGGGTTTCAGAAATTGCGCCAAATGGGGAGCGAAAATCTGTTAAAAACCTCAGATCCCAGAGAGAAGTTGCTGGCATTATCTTTAGTGCACTGGGATTTTTCGTACGAACATCGCGAACTTTATCAGCTAATGTTTAGTCTTGAAAGGCCTCTCCCTAACGATGAGGCTGAAAAAGGAGCTCAATTGCTGAAAGATATTTTCAACCGGATATCGGGGCAAACAGGCAAGGAGCTCGATATCCTCATTTTCAACTGGGTGTGTCTGCTAAACGGTACCATCAGCATGATTATGCAGTTTGAGAAACCCGAACATCCGTTGGAAGAAAAATTCGCACTAAGTCCACGTGAGCTTTTCATGCGGTTTATGGAACGGTTTATCAATAGTTTGTGAATACAGGAGTGAAATTCATTGATAATAATCAAATAAACAGATAGTTAATAGATAATATATAGAATTTAAATTTTAAAATGTGTTGACGTATGAACAAAACATTAACCATGGGAAGCCTTTTGCTTCTTGTGCTTTTTTCTTCGTGTAAGAATAAACAAATGGGGGCTAATAATGCCAATCCCATTCTTGCGTATCCGGTAGAGGCCGTTTCGCAGCAAAATGTGGAACTGAAATCGGTTTACCCTGCTGTGCTGAAAGGGCAGGACGATGTGGATATAAAACCACGTGTGGACGGGTTTATCGATAAAGTGTATGTAGATGAGGGCTCTGTTGTTCATAAGGGACAGCCACTGTTTAAGGTCAATTCGCCGACATCGGTACAGACGGTTCAGGCCGCACAATCGGCTTATAACACGGCAAAACTGGATGTCGACCGTATCCGTCCGCTGGCAGAGAAAGGAATTTACAGTTCGGTAAAACTTTCCACTTACGAAAATGTGCTGGCCAATGCCAAAGGTGCGTTGAACGAAGCCAAAGCCAAACTGAGCTGGGCTACCGTAACCAGTCCGGTGAACGGTATTGTGGGAACCATCAGTTTCCGTCAGGGAAGTCTGGTAAATAATGCCAATGTGCTGACTACCGTGGCCAATACAACCAATATCATTGCCTATTTTTCGATCAACGAAAAAGATCTGCTCACATTGTTGAAAGACCTGAAAGGAAATACACAGGCTGAAAAGATCAAAAACATGGCACGTGTAAAATTGCTCCTTTCGGATGGAACCGAGTATGAAGAAACCGGCAAAATCGAGACTATTTCGGGAGTGGTCGATGCCACTTCGGGAGCGGTTAATTTCCGGGCTTCGTTTCCTAACAAGCATGGTTTGCTTCGCAGTGGTTCGAGCGGAAAGGTTGTGATTCCGCAACCGTTTAGCAATGTGATTGTGATTCCGCAAGAAGCAACCTTCAACCAACAGGATAAAGTAATGGTATATAAAGTGGTAGGCGATTCTGTCGTACAAAAATCCGTTATGGTAAAAGCAACTCCTGACGGCAAGAGTTATGTTGTACTCGATGGTTTGTCTGCCGGCGAAAAGATCGTTTCAGGTGGCATCGCTACCCTGAAAAGCGGTCAGAAAATCAAAGTAAAATCTCTTAAATAATACGCAATGCTAAAGACATTCATCGAACGTCCGGTACTATCGACCGTTATTTCAATCGTCATCGTAGTACTGGGTATTATCGGTCTGTACATGTTGCCTGTGGAGCAATATCCCAATATTGCGCCCCCTACGGTGCGTGTCAGTACCGCCTATGGCGGAGCCAATGCCGATGCTGTGCTCAACAGTGTGATTATTCCTCTCGAAGAGCAAATCAACGGGGTTCAGGGCATGACCTATATGACTTCCACTGCTTCCAACGGTGGTGGGGCATCCATCAATGTTTACTTCAAGCAGGGAACCGATCCCGATATGGCTGCTGTGAACGTGCAAAACCGTGTTTCACAGGCTGCATCGCTATTGCCGGCAGAAGTAACCAAAAGTGGAGTTGTGGTGCAGAAGCAGCAGAGCAGCAACATCATGATGATTATGATCAAATCGGACAACCCCGATTATGATGCCAAATTTCTGCAAAACTATGCCAATATTAACATCATACCTCAGCTGAAACGTATCGACGGAGTTGGTTCTGCCTCATCGTTCGGAACACAGGAGTACTCAATGCGTGTGTGGCTGAAACCAGATGTGATGAAGACCTACAACCTGACTCCTGCCGAAGTAACGTCAGCCCTGCAAGACCAGAATATCGAGGCGGCTCCGGGTCAGTTGGGAGCTCAGGGTAACCAGTCGTTTCAGTATGCACTTCGCTATACGGGTCGCTTGAAAAATGCCGACGAATTCGGAAATATCATTATCCGTTCCAAAAACGCACAAACACTACGACTGAAGGATGTTGCGCAGATAGAACTCGGCGTACAGGATTATAACTTCAAAACCCTGAGCGAAAATAAACCATCAATTCTTCTGGGTATCAGTCAGATTGCAGGATCAAACGCACAGGACATCATTGAACAGGTAAAAGCCGAAATGAAAAAAGTAAGTAAAGAACTGCCTCCGGGTGTTACTTACGATTATATGATGGATGCCAGCGAGTTCCTCAATGCCTCTATCAACAAGGTGATTCACACTTTGCTGGAGGCCTTTGTACTGGTATTCCTGGTGGTATTGCTTTTCCTCGAAAATTTCAGGGCAACGCTTATCCCGGCCATTGCAGTTCCGGTGGCTATTATCGGTACCTTCTTCTTCCTGCTTATCTTCGGGTTCTCTATCAACTTGCTGACGCTCTTTGCCCTCGTGCTGGCCATCGGTATTGTGGTGGACGACGCTATTGTGGTGGTGGAAGCAATACACGCCAAGCTGGATGCCGGTGAAAAAGATGCCAAAACAGCTGCTATCAAAGCGATGGGAGAAATTGCACCTGCCATTATATCCATTACGCTGGTAATGTCGGCTGTGTTTATCCCGGTAAGTTTTCTGGGTGGAACCAGCGGGGTATTCTTCAAACAGTTCGGTCTGACGCTGGCCATGGCAATTATCATCTCCGCGATCAACGCATTGACGCTAAGTCCTGCCCTGTGTGCGCTCTTCCTGAAACCGGAAGAACATACCGAGCTTGCGCAGAGGAGTCTTCCGAAGAAATTTGCCTATTATTTCGGCATCGGATTCGACGCGGCAACGCAGAAGTACAAAAAGGCTCTTTATTTTCTTACCCAGAAAAAACATCGGTGGATCACCGGGGCCATTGTCGTTGTCTTTGCTATTATCTTCTTCAGCTTGATGAAGATAATGCCTACCGGTTTTGTTCCACAAGAAGACAGCGGAACCCTGATGGGTGGAGTTACGATGTCTCCCGGATCTTCGTTCGAACGCACCGATAGTGTGGTGAAGAGCGTGGTAAAAACAGCCGAAGCTCTCCCGGGTGTGAAATCGGTAACCAGTCTGACAGGGTTTAGTTTCATGGGCGGTAGCGGTAGTTCTTATGGGGGCATTGTTCTTAAAATGAATCCCTGGGATGATCGCGACATCACCACCAACCAGACTGCTGCTGTGCTGAAAGAAAAAACAGCTTCGATGACTGATGCCAAACTGATGTTTTTCGCGGCTCCTACTTTGCAGGGATTCGGTTTGAGCAACGGTGTTTCTCTCGAAATGCAGGATAAAACCGGTGGCGATATCAATAAATTCTTTGATGTGGTTACCAATTACCTTAACCAGCTTCAGAAGCGTCCGGAGGTGATGATGGCAATGACCACCTTCGATCCCCGTTTCCCTCAGAAAATGATTGAGGCGAACGTGGCAAAAATCAAGGATGCCGGACTTAATCTTAGCGATGTAATGTCGACGCTGCAAACGTATATCGGAAGTATGTATATTTCCAATTTCAACACCTTCGGAAAACAGTATCGTGTTGTGGTACAGGCAGCTCCGCAGTATCGCTCCAAACTTGATGATCTGAGCGGGTTGTCGGTGAGAACATCCAACGGCACAATGGCTCCGATTACCGAGTTCCTGACCATAAAAGATGTTACGGGTCCGCAATCGCTGAGCCGTTTCAATCTCTTCTCATCCATGTCGGTAACGGTTATTCCGAATTATGCCAAAGGGTTTACTTCGGGTGACGCTATCAAGGCAATTCAGGAAACCCCGCTTCCCGATGGATATACTTATGATTATTCGGGGATGACACGTGAAGAGGTGAACAGTAGCAATCAAACGATTCTGGTGTTTATTCTGAGTCTGGTCTTTGTTTACCTGTTGCTATCGGCGCTTTACGAAAGTTATATTTTGCCGTTAGCGGTAATCTTCTCGCTACCCGTGGGACTTGGCGGGGTGTTTATCTTTATCTTCAGCGCCATGATGGGCGGTACAGGTATTGTAAATAACATCTATGTACAGATATCGCTCATCATGTTGATCGGGCTATTGTCCAAAAATGCGATTCTGATTGTAGAGTATGCCCTGCAACGACGTCAAAAGGGGATGAGCATCACCAAGGCCGCCATCAGCGGCGCTTTGGCTCGTTTGCGTCCTATTCTGATGACTTCGTTTGCCATGATCTTTGGGTTGATGCCTCTGGCTCTTGCAGCCGGTGCCGGTGCTGTGGGTAACAAATCAATCGGTATCAGTGCTATCGGCGGTATGTTGGTTGGAACAATGATCGGTATCTTTGTTATTCCGGTGCTCTTCATTCTGTTCCAGACATTGCACGAACGCCTGAGCAAGCACAAAATTGTGACTATCGACGACAGCGAGATTTAATTAACCATTCAACCGGCAGAATCCTTTACCGGGTTCTGTCGGTCAATCATAAAACAGATATTCATCTTTATGAATCTATTCAGTAAACATAAAACGCTTATCCTTGTAATGGCAGTGCTGGTACTGGGGGTCTCCTCGTGCCGCTCGTACAAGGATCTGGCTCAGGCGCCGGCTCCTGATAGTAAAGGGTTGGTGCGCGATACGGTTGCCAACGCAACAGACACGGTTTCTATTGCCAATATTCCATGGAAAGAGTATTTTGCCGATTCCAGGTTGCAGCAATTGATATCCGAGGGTTTATCAAACAACATGGATTTGAAAGTGGCCGTTTTGCGCATCCAGGAGGCTGAGGCTTCCCTTATGATGGCAAACGGGGCAAAACTACCTTCCGTAGCTGTCGGATGGCAACTGTCACATACACGTCTTAGTTCCGGGAAAAACGGCACCGATGTGCTGGGTTATTCCACATCATCCAATCAGTTGGGTTTTTCTGCCACCTGGGAAGCCGATTTGTGGGGTAAAATCAACAGTCAGACAAAAATCAAATATGCAGCCCTGCTCAACAGTAACGAGAACAGAAATCTGATTCAATCCACGTTGATTGCCAGTATTGCCAAAGCATATTACTCGTTGCAGGCCTACGATGAGAATCTCCGCATTACCAGAAAGACGGTGGCTACATTGCAGAAGAGTGCCGAAACCATGCAGAGTCTTATGACGGCCGGACAACAAAATGCGGCTGCCGTGGAACAGAGCAAGGCGCTTCTTTACAGTACGCAACTCTCTATCCCTACTCTGGAAACTCAGATTCGGGTTCAGGAAGACGCTTTGTGTGTGCTGCTCGGCCGCAAACCCGGTGCTGTTGAACGGGCTTCTATTGCCGATGAAACCGTGGCTCCCCGTTTGTCGTACGGTGTGCCTGCCGGTATGCTGGCACGTCGTCCGGATGTGAAGCAGGCCGAACTTTCTCTCCGTTCGGCATATTCTGCGGTAGATGTTGCCAAAGCAAGCTTCTACCCTTCTTTCACCATCAACTCGGCATCCTTGGGTCTTGCAGGCGGCTTTACCGACTTTTTCAAACCGGCTAATATTGCCGCCAGCATTGTCGCAGGTCTTACACAACCCCTGTTCACTAAAAATCAGCTGAAAGGAAACCTGAAGATTGCCAAAGCGCAGCAGGAAGAAGCTTTGCTCACTTTCCAGAAAGCGGTATTGACAGCAGGTCAGGAAGTTTCGGATATTCTTTTCGGATTCCAGTCGTCGTTGAGCAAGGACGAAACCCGCGGGAAGCAAATCGAATCGCTGGTTAAGTCGGTGGATTATACCCAGGAGCTGTTGAAAGCAGGCGAAGCCAGCTATACCGAGGTGTTGTCGGCACAACGCGATCTCCTCTCGGCACAACTCAACCAGATAAACGACAAACTCGAACAACTTACCTACGGCGTAAATCTTTACAAAGCCCTTGGCGGCGGTGTTCGCTAAGAGACCTTTCCCGTAAGCAAGTAAATAACAATAGAAAAGCCCGGTCGAATCATTTCGATCGGGCTTTTTTGCTCTTGAAAGGAGGATTACTTAAACAAACTTTCTCTGCTCTATGAAGCCTGTTGCTCAATGCAGATTGTTGGGCGCAGTCGCGACTACGTCCTGTTTAGAACAAAAGCTCCTGCATTTGATGTTACAAGACAGGAGCATACACAGAACTCTAATCTGCTTTACCCACCGATGAATGGAGTCGTTTCGACCACCGGAAGCCTAATTATTAGAGGCCTTTTTTTTCAAGTCATTGGTAGCTGTTTCAATAAATTTTTCTTTGTCCTTTTTTACTTCTTTCAACATTGCGTTTCTGTCGGCTGGTAAGTCATAATACTTTTCCGCCCACAAATTTATTTCAATCATTAAAGGCAATAAATCAATCCCTTTTTGTGTCAGTTTGTATAAAACTTTCGCTTTACTATCCGGGTGGACTGATTTGGTAATGATGCCGTTTTCTTCAAGCGTTTGAAGTCGTGAAGCCAAAATATTGGTGGCAATTTTTTCGTCTGATTTCAAAAAGTAGCCATAAGTGCATTGTTTGGTGAACATTAAATCTCTCACAATCAGCAACGACCACTTGTCGCCCCAAATTTCAAGGGAACAACTAATGGGACAATTTGACCTTTTTTTACTGCCTGTCATAAATTATTCTTCAATATTGCTTGCAAAATGAAAGTTGTGTATTATCTTTGCACTTGCAAATTGCAAGCAAAGTTACAAAATAAATCAACTCAAAGCAAAATATGGACTTAAAAAACAAAACAATATTGATTACCGGTGGTAGCGCTGGTATTGGACTTGAAGCCACAAAGCAATTCTTAGAAATTGGTGCAAAAGTTATCATAACAGGTAGACGTCAAGACAAGTTAGATGCGGCAAAAAAACTGTATCCGACTGTAATTGCGATAAAAAGTGATGTTGCGAATGAAGAAGATGCAATTTCGCTTTACAATCAAGTTAAGGGCTTGGGCGGAATTGATATTCTATACAACAATGCAGGTGTTGGCGTTATGCCGTCAAATTTGGGTGTTGCAAGCGATAAACATTTTGAAGGTGCGGAATATGAAATGAACATAAATTACTTGGCAGTTATTCGTCTGAATAATCTTTTTATTGATATACTGAAGTCAAAAGAAGAAAGTGCGATTATCAACACAACTTCTGTTTTAAGTTATGTTCCGTCATTGCTTGAAGCAACTTATTCGGCAACAAAAACCGCTTTGGCGTTTTACACAAAATCGCTTCGTGAACATTTGCGAATTGCAAACAGCCATGTGAAAGTGTTTGAATTGTTGCCACCTGCGGTAGAAACAGAACTAATCGCACACCGAAAAGTAAAAAAAATGAGCACCGAGAAATTGATAAAAGGATTGATTGCAGGATTGCAAAAAGACCAATACACAATTCGTATGGGTTACACAAGCACTTTTTACTACCTCAATCGCATTTTTCCGAAATTGGCTTTTAGCTTGGTTAATCCAAAGGAAGCTGAAAAATACTTACAATAGAAAAGGGAAAAGATGCAAGCATACACAATAAATCGTTACAGCAAGGAAGACAAACTTCAACTAACAGAAGTTCTCAACCCTATTGCCAAAGCAAACGAGGTTTTAATTCAAATCCATTCGGCAAGTATCAATCAGTTAGATGCCAAACTAAAAAATGGCGAATTTAAGTTGTTGCTGCCTTACAAATTTCCCCTGATTTTGGGACACGATGTTGCGGGAACTGTTATCAGTGTTGGCTCAAAAGTCAGCCGTTTCAAAATGGGCGATGAAGTTTTTGCTCGTCCTGTCGATTTTCGTATTGGCACATTTGCCGAATACATTGCTGTAAATGAAAATGATATTGCGTTGAAACCAAAAAATATTTCAATGGAACAAGCGGCTTCAATTCCATTGGTCGCTTTAACTGTTTGGCAAGCGTTTGTTGAAAAGGTGCAACTCAAAAAAGGTCAGAATGTCTTTATACAAGCAGGTTCGGGCGGTGTCGGAACGATTGCTATTCAGTTGGCAAAACATTTGGGTGCAACAGTCGCCACAACTACAAGTGCCGATAATTTTGAGTTGGTAAAAAGTCTTGGTGCTGATGTTGTGATTGATTACAAAACGCAAGATTTTGAAACTATTTTGAAAGATTACGATTTGGTGTTGAACAGTCAAGACGAAAAAACGCTTGAAAAATCGTTGCGAATTTTGAAGTCGGGCGGAAAAGTCATTTCAATTTCAGGACCACCTGATACGGCTTTTGCGAAAGAAATCGGTTTGTCGTGGTTTATGAAAACAGCGATTTTCTTTTTGAGCAACAAGGTCAGAAAACAAGCAAGGAAATTGAATGTTGATTATTCGTTTCTGTTTATGCAAGCCAATGGAAAACAGTTGTCAGAAATTGGGAAGTTGATTGAAACAGGTGTTGTTCTTCCTGTCGTTGATAAAGTGTTTTCTTTTGAGCAAATCAACGAAGCAATGTCCTACGTTTCAAGTGGTCGTGCCAAAGGAAAAGTAATTGTCAAAGTTAAGTAGGTTCGTATGCGGTGATGGTGTCGGAAAGTTGCCTTTGCTCTACGTAGTTTGTATTCAATGCAGATTGTTGGGTGTAGTCTGCGACTACGTCCTGTTTAGAAAAAAAGCTCCTGCTTTTCATGCTGCAAGGCAGGAGCCCTGCTTTTATCTACGATGTAGGCAGAGCCATACGCCGAACCTTAATCTGATTTACATGCTACGTCGGACGGGGGTATTGTCGGCACAACTCAATCAGGTAAACGACAAACTCGAACAACTTACCTACGGCGTAAATCTTTACAAAGCACTTGGCGGCGGTGTCCGCTAAGAGACCTTTCCCGTAAGCAGGTAAATAACAATAAAAGCCCGGTCGAATCATTTCGATCGGGCTTTTTTGTGCTTGAAAGTTGCTGATTTTACAGCCACAAAAACCTCTATTTTTTAGCTTATTGCTACTGCTTGGTTTGCCCACGCGAAAGATTCGCGCGGGAGCAAGGGATCAAAGCTGCCGAAATGCACGTCAGATAAGCCAATGACCATACGCATGTGTCGTGCGATTTTATTTCTTTTCTGTTTTCGAAACAATATCAAGTAGAACATATCTAACTGAGTATGGGTCTGCCTGAGTTATTTTTTTTACGTTTATTACATACTCGTAGCCTTTTATATAATCAAAACCCTCTATCTTAGTCAGTGCCATCCAATTGTCAGTACCGTTTGCTTTTACATGTAAAGCATCATAAATCTTCGGTATTTCACCTCCTGCTACTTTTTCATATTCGCTCGGATACTTAGGAGTAAACTTAACTGTTTGTGAGGACACAAACAGTTCAATATTTTTTTCGCTATCTTTAGTTATTACTTTCTTCTTAGTGAGAAGCTCAATAAATACATACTTGACAGAAGAAACATCTTGAGGAGGGTTGTGCATCCATACTTTTTTCACTTTTAGAGTGTATTGATAACCTCTTTCATAGTTGAAATCAAAACCTTCTGTAATAATATCTGTCAACATCTGCTTTTGATTTTCATCGTTGTCGGAAAATTGAATTGGTTCTGTCACCACATCACTCAGTACACTTGCACCATATCCGGTTTCTGGATATAGTGTCATTTCAACGATTTTTTCACGGTTTGCTTCATCTTTGGTACAACTTCCCAAAAACGTACTTAAAATAATAATTCCTACGAATAAATTTAGCTTTCTCATTTCTGTATTTTTTATTTTGGTTTATTCAGAAAGTGTTGTAATCCACCTCATTTTCAGTCTATCATAAACCTCTTTGCAAACATACGATAAATAATTAATATATAAAAAGAATATATTCTTTAAATCAAAAAGTTGGTATGGGAGGATGCAAATCTCAAAACCGAAAGGCGGCTTGAAAAGCCTTATTTTCATAATCGCAGGTCTGTGACCTGTGAGTGAATGGCTCTCAACTAATACGACCTGAAAGGTCGGACAAGGCTCAAAGTGATGCCTTTCAGGCAAAATATCGGATAACTATATAAAACAAAAAAGCTCGGTCGAATTCTATCGTCCGGGCTTCGTGTGTCTTTTCTATAGAGAGGGCTTCGCTCCAAGCGAAACCCTCTCTCCGACTCAGGTCCACAGGCAGGATTACTCAAACAAATTCTCCCATGGGTTGTCGCTGCGGAAAGGCGCCGCGGGTAATCCTTCTTTGTTGATGAAGTTAGATTGGGATGCTTCGTTCCAGGCAAAACGTACTTTGACGGGATGTTTTACCGAGGGAGAGGCTACCACCACTTTGTTGTTTTTGATTACCGCATCGGCAGGGTAAAACTTGCCGTCGGCACCGGCAATGGTGAATCCTGTGAGCGGTTTGCCATCGCGGCTTGCCAATCCGCTACCGGTGTTGGTAAAACCTATCTCTATTTTGTCGCGTACTATTTTAATGCCATTGTATATTGGCCCGTTGCACACAATATCTTTCATGCCGTAGGTTTTGTTCAGCGCCAGTAAAGCCAACCGGCGACCCACTTCCCATTTATAGCCCGGGTGCAGATCGGCCACGCTGTCCACTAGATCTGTGATAACAGCCATGCCCGTGTTCGGCAGTTTGAGAGCCAGTGCCTGTGATTCCCAGAATTCGGGCAGGTTTTCGGTGGTATGCGGGCGCACATCTTTGGCAGCGGAATAGGCGTAAGGTGCTATCTGCACGAAGTAGAAGGGCAGGGCAGCATCCTTCCAGTAGGCCCGCCAGCTGTTGACCAGTGCTTTGAACTTATAGGTGTAACGTATGGTTTCGTTGAGGAAACAGGCCGATTCGCCCTGATACCAGAAGAATCCGCTCAGGGTGTATGGAATCACCGGACTGATCATCGTGTCGTAAAACTTTCCGGGGTCGCCGCCATCATCCGTCAACGGTTTTAAGGTGGTGCTGTCTTTCAGTTTTGGAGAAATTTCCAGTTGTTTCTTCTCAATCCACGGTTCGATGCGGCTCCCGGGTACGGCGGATGAAATCATCCCGACAGGCACGTGGAGTTTGGCATACAACTCTTTTGCACAGAAATAGCCTGCTGCCGAAAAATCACGCAACGAAGTACCGGCAGCCACATCCCATCCCTGATGAGTAGAGTCGGGAGCCATGTATTTGCGGCGTACCAAAAAGATACGGATATTGGGATTATTAGCAGTTTGGAGATCGTCTTCGGCGGGATGAGCCCCTTTCACCTTGTCGAACAGTTTGCTGTTTTTACGCATGGCATATTCCATGTTCGACTGACCCGAGCAGAGCCACACTTCGCCCACCAGAATGTTGTGCAAACGAATGGTATCCGATGCCACAATTACCATATCGCGGGGTTGTTCGGAAGCCTCCATCGGACTAAGTTTTACCTCCCATTTGCCATCGGCGCCCGCCACGGTTTGCTTTTGCTGGCCTGCAAACGACACGGTCACCGGTTCTCCTTTGGCAGCAGTGCCCCAGATAGCAACGTCTTTATGGCGTTGCAACACCATGTTGTGTCCGATCACTTTCGGCAGTACAATTTTTGCCTGAAGCCGGCTTCCCGATAGGAATATTGCCAGCACAGAAACAGACAGAAGAAACGTTTTTTTCATCATCAGAATAATTTATTTGCAAATGTACCAATACATTACCTTAATCTGCCTCCTGTTTGCATAATACAATAGATTTTGAGACCAATTAAAGAACACCGATATATTTCTTATAAAATATACTTTATACTGATTAATAATTTGGGGATGTAATTACTTCTTTTACATTCCTACCTCTCCCCAACCCCTCTCCCAAAGAGAGGGGCTAAGGCTTGAAAATGAGCAGTTTTTTCTTGTTTTACTGAACTGTTCCCTTTCTCCTTGGGAGAGAGGGCGAGGGAGAGAGGTCGTTAATTTCAGAGACATAATCAACTAATCGGTATAATGCTAATCTATCCAATTCAATCTGAAACATTGCTTGTTTATTATACTCCAATTGCTTATCTTTGCCCCAAGCTAACCACCTAAATCTATTACTTTGGGGACTGATAATGACATACTTTATCGTCTGACAAAAGGGGATCCCGATGCTTTTGAAGCCATCTTTTGGAAGTACAATGCCAGAGTGTACAATTTTATCATGTCGACTCTCTACGACAAAACTCTGGCTCAGGATCTGACCCAGAATGTCTTTCTATCGATATGGGAACACCGCGCAACCATAGATACTTCTAAAAGTTTTTCTGCATATGTCTACACCATTGCCCAAAATCTGGTGTATCGTCAAACCGAAAAGATGCTTCTTGCCAGCCGTTACGAAGAATATGTGCAAAAATTTCAGTCCGTGACTGAAATATCGGCAGAGGAAACACTCGATTATCAGTTTCTTGAAAAACTAATTGCCGAATTGATTGAGCAATTGCCGCCATCGCGCAGGGAAATCTTTCTGCTAAGCCGCCGTCAGGGATTATCCAACAAAGAGATAGCCCAAAAACTCTCTATTTCCGAAAAAACAGTAGAGACCCAAATCACCCGTTCCATCCATTTTCTGAAAAAGCACCTCAAGCCTCATGTGGCGCTTGCCGGTATTCTGTTTTTTCTTCAGTAACTTGTCCGTTCACCGGAAAGTAGTTCTCAATTTCTTAACAAAATATAAAATATACAGGTAGTTGTAGGGGATCCCTTTCCTCTGCGTATATAAATTATAACTATGACCGAAAACGACTACAATAAGCTCCTGGAGAAGTTCCTCAGGGAAGAAGCAACTTCCGAAGAAACCCGCCGGTTGACGGAGTGGTTTTGCCAACCCGACACCAAAGAGAAACTTTCCGGTTTCTATGCCGAAAAGTGGGAAGAAGCTGCGGCTTCGATGGATGCCACTCTTCAGAATAGCATGCTGGAGAATATCCGGAGTGAAATGAGTGCCGGCCGTCACCGGTGGTCTTTGCCTTTCGGCAAGCTGATGAAATATGCCGCAGCCGCTGTCATCCCGGTAATGCTGGGAGTAGGAGCCTATTTTCTGATTGCGAATTTAGCTCACGACAATAATAAGGAAATGATTGTGAGCGTGGAAAATGGACAGAAGGCCAACCTGCAATTGCCAGACGGCACAAAGGTGTGGCTTAATTCAGGCAGCTCAATTCGTTACGACAATAGTTACAACCAACACGACCGGATTATTGCCCTTGAAGGAGAAGCCTATTTTGAAGTGGCAAAAGATAAAAAACGTCCGTTTATTGTGAAGGCCAACGCTGTTTCTGTTCGCGCGGTCGGTACCGCATTTGATGTTAAGGCTTATACAAATGATGATGCAATTACTACAACCCTGATTGAAGGGAAAGTGAATGTGTTTGACAAAACAACAACCTCGCAATTGTTGCCCAATCAGAAGATTACTTTCAACAAAAGCAATCATACCTTTGATAAGGTGCAGGTCTATGATGCCGCAATTGCCGGATTGTGGAAAAACAATCAGCTGGCATTTGATTCGGAACCTCTTGAAGATATTGCCAAGGTGCTCGAGCGGATGTATAACATTCAGGTAGTCTTTGATTCGGAGCAGATTAAACAAATCCGTTTTAGTGGCAAGATCAAAAATAATAGCCTCGAAAGCGTTTTGCAGCTCATCTCTTTAACGTCTCCGATTCATTACAACGTGAAAGATTCTGTTGTTACTTTGAAACAAAACACAAAAAAGAGGCTCAACTATAGCCGTGATTAAGAGACTCGTTAACCTATCAAATCTGAATAAATATGAAACAAACATCCTCCTGAAATCACCTCTCAAAAAAAAACGGAACAATGCCGTTAACACTGTTCCGCCGTAATCATTCGTACACTCATGTTTTACATTTATTGATGTCTTTATCAGGCATCAACAGCCATTGGTGTATCGTTTTGACTCTGCAAATGTACGATAATTTCTTTTGTCAAAGAAAAACTCTCAATCATTCTTAACCGAATGATCTTATTTACCTTACAATTTAATCGTATAAAAACTCATACAGATGAATCGTATAAAAACACACCTTTATCGGCTGCTGTTATGCACCTTCTTCGTGTCGTTTACAGCAGTGAGTTTCGCACAAATTACTTTTAGTGCAAAAAATCAAAAAATCAGACAGGTAATTCACCTGATTGAAAAAAACAGCAACTATAGTTTCTTTTACAACAATGATTTACCCGGATTGGATAAAGCCATTACGATCAATGCTAAAAATCAGAGTATTGACGCAGTGTTGAAACAGGTATTTCAGAATGCGGGCATCAGTTATAAGATCGATGCCAATAAACAAATTGTGTTGACTGCATCCGAATCGAAAGAAGAAAATAAGGAAACACAGGGAAGCTCTACCCCGGGATCTCGCAGGATAAGCGGAGTAGTAATTGATTCTTCAACGGGCGAAACACTGCCTGGAGTAAATATTGTTATTGCCGGATCCCGAAATGGCGTAATCACCGACAATGAAGGAAAATTCTCCATCGTAGTGCCGTCCAACTCTATTCTCGATTGCTCGTATGTAGGTTATGCAAGCAAAAAAATGCTGACAGGGAAACAGGGTCAGATGAGAATTGCACTTGATCCGGACATTAAGAAGCTGGATGAAGTAGTGGTAATCGGTTATGGTACATTAAAGAAGGCCGATGTAACAAGCTCTGTAGCAACGGTAAAAGCAGAAAATTTTATCAAGGGAAGTGTCAGCGATGCAGGTCAGTTGGTTCAGGGCAAAGTTGCCGGTCTGACAGTGGTGATGCCCACCGGAGACCCTACCGGATCTTCACAGATTGTATTAAGAGGGAACACCACCCTGGTGGGAGCCAGCATCAACCCGCTGGTGCTCATTGACGGAATTCCCGGCGATATGAAAACGGTGGCTCCTCAGGATATCGAATCGATCGACGTTTTGAAAGACGGCTCGGCTGCTGCTATTTATGGTTCCCGCGCAACTAACGGTGTAATTCTAATTACTACCCGGAGAGCCGACGGGAATATCAAGAGTTCTGTAGAATACAGTTCTTATGTCAGTATTCAATCTATAGCCAAAAAATTGAATTTGTCAACGGCCGCCGATTTTCGCCAACAGATTAAAGACGGGTACCGTGATACCAACTCCGATCTGGGAAGTACTACCGACTGGCTAAGCGAAATATCGCGTCAACCCGTGAGCCATGAGCATAACCTGACCTTCAGAGGCGGTACTAAAACTTCTAATTATCTGGTAAACCTCAACTATAATTCGGCTCAGGGAGTATTTCTTAAGTCGTACAACGAGGCCTTCAACGGAAGAGCTGACATTAATCACAGCATGATAGACGATAAACTGAAACTTAACTTCGGCATTTTGAACTCAACTAAAAAAATGAACGGTTTTAACGGTTATATCTATCGTCAGGCTTTGATACAGAACCCGACGGCTCCTGTACAAAATGCTGACGGAACATGGTTTCAACAGCTTACAAAATTTGAATATGAAAATCCCGTATCAGACCTTAATGAAAGTGATGGCTTGACGAGCCAGCATCTTTCACGCTTTAACGGAACCATTACGTTGACTCCGATCGAAGGGCTGAAGTTATCCAGCGTTCTTTCCTATTCAAAGTGGAATCAGACAAACGGCTACTCAGAAACGAAGCAACATGCCTCGACACTCAGAGACAGCAAAAACGGATACGCCAACATTGGTAGTGCCGAATCACAGGATAAATTGGCTGAATTAACAGCCGAATACTCAAAATCTTTTGGTAATCATAGAATTAAAGGATTGATTGGCTACAGTTATCAGGAAAATACCTATACAAATATGTATATGGAAAACTGGGATTTTCCGACCGATCAATTCGGATATTATAACATAGGGCTTGGAGAAGCGAATAAAAATGGCAAAGTCACCAATGCTCAGTCCAGCTATCACTCTGAGACTAATCTTATCGGTTTCTTTGGTCGTTTGAACTACAATTATAACGACAAATACCTCTTGATGGCCAGCTTACGTCGCGAAGCTGCCAGTCAGCTATGGGGTACGAAAGATCCATGGGGAATGTTTCCTGCTGTATCTTTGGGATGGAGACTTACCAAGGAGCCGTTTATGCAAAAACAAACTCTTTTCAACGATATTAAAATTCGTGCCGGTTATGGTGTTACAGGAACACAACCTTCTGATTTATTCAAAGGTGTAGGCTTGGTCGGATATGACCAATATATACTTTCTAATGGTAACTGGGTCAGAACATTAATTCCGACTCAAAATGCAAATCCCGACCTGAAATGGGAGGAAAAGAAAGAAACTGACTTTGGTGTAGATTTCAGCATGTTCAAAAACCGGGTATCGGGAACCATAGATTATTATATCCGCAATATTGATGGGTTACTCTTCGACTATGCCGTACCAAGTCCTCCGAATCTCTACTCTACCACCCGTGCTAACGTTGGTAAGATGTCCAACAAAGGGCTGGAAGTGCTGATTAATTATACTCCGTTCCAGAGTAAAGATTTTGAATGGACAACCGGCGTTTCTTTCTCTACCAATACAAATAAACTTGTTAGCCTGACAAACAGCATCTATACAACTTCAAGTGATTATTTCACAACAGGCTACACCGGTCCCCCGGCACAAACATTCACGCACATTGTGAAAGTGGGCGAACCTTTGGGCAATTTCTATGGATTTAAGGTAATAGATATTTGTAATGATAAGAGCGACGTTGCAAATTATGGTCAGTGGATTTATGAAGGAGCAGACGGCAAGCCGGTAAAATATTCCGATTTCAAGCACTCTTTTGGAGATAAGAAGGTTCTTGGAAACGGATTGCCAAAATATTATGCAGGTTGGACCAACCGATTCAGATACAAGAACTGGGATTTGAGTATCACACAGCGCGGAGCTTTCAAATTTCAGGTTGCCAATATGTCTCGCATGATGTATGAAAACCCGACCTATACCCAGTATAATCTTCTAAAATCGGCATTTGACAAGGTGTATGGCAAAGCGTTGCTGAAATCGCCTCAGGAATTCAATAGCTACTATCTTGAAAACGGAGATTATTGGAAAATCGATAACGTGACGCTGGGATATAATATCACAAATACCGGGACAAAATATATAAGATCAATCCGTTTGTATGTTTCATCTTTAAATACCTTAATCATAACCGGCTACAAAGGAATTGATCCTGAAGTCAGTTTGGTTACCAGCGGAGGAGGCTCTCAGGGAGGTATCAATATCAACAGTGGAGCAGGATTGGCGCCCGGGGTCGATCAGCGGGATAAATATCCGACAATGAGAACATTTACATTCGGACTTAATGTTACCTTTTAATTTATTACGAATATGAAAACCTTATTGAATAAAATATCGGCTGTAGGGGTAACGGTAGTTGTTTCCTTATCTTTAATGATTTCTTCGTGTACAGACTTAAAAGATAAAAGCTATAACACGATTATTGCCAGTCAATTTAGTGCTACCGATCAGGATTTGTCCGCACTTGCCGGATCTGCGTATGTAAATTGGCGCATTCTTTTGTTGCAATGGAACGGAGTGTATAGAGCAGACGAGACTGCGGGTGACGAGTTGTTGACCCCGGCTCGTCCTAATGGTTGGGTAGATGGTGGCGTTTATCGCCGTATTCATGAACATAAATGGACTACAGACGATGATATTTCGGTGAATACATGGAGCCGTACCTATGCCGGCATTACTAACTGTAACCGAATTATTTATCAGGTGGAACAAAATCTGATTCCCGTGAATGAGAGTGATAAAAAGCCTCTTATCTCGGAGATGAAGGTACTTAGAGCCTCCTATTACTGGGTATTGTGTAATTTCTTTGGCAATGTTCCTATTGTCGATAAATTTGATGTTCCTGACGGTTACCTGCCTGCTCAGAATACCCGTAAGCAGGTGTATGATTTCATTGTAAAGGAGATTACCGACAATATTGGCAATCTCAGTGATCTTCATAATTCGAAAACATATGGTAAATTTAATAAGTGGGCAGCTTATGCTTTGTTGGCTAAGGTTTACCTGAATGCTGAAGTGTATACCGGAACTGCAGCCTGGGATAAGTGCATTCAGGCTTGCGATGCTATTATTACTTCCAGTGCAGGCTATGGCCTTGAAGATAATCAGAAAAGCGTATTCGTTACAAACAATGAAAATTCGAAAGAGATTATATTTGCTCTTCCGCTGGACTCGAAATATGTAACGGATTGGAATGCGTTTGACATCCATATGCAAACGTTGGAACCGGAGAATCAGGCAACGTATAATCTGGAATCTTCTCCATGGGGAGGCGTATGTGCTATTCCTCAGTTTATTAATACGTTTGACCCGGACGATGCCCGCCTTAAAGATAACTACATTCAGGGACAACAGTATTCTTCTAAAGGAGACAAACTAATCTGTACTTTGGGTTCAATGGTGGGCAAACCTCTTATTTATGTCAATTCGGTTCCGGGTGTGGATCAATCGGAAGAGACAGATGGGTTCCGCTTGGGTAAATTTGAAATTGCGATGGGGGCTACCAATCGCCTGAGTAACGACTTCCCGCTGTTTCGTTATGCAGACATTCTCATGATGAAAGCTGAATGTTTATTGCGTACGGGTCATGCTGACGATGCCGCTACCATTGTAACGCAGATTCGTCAAAGAGATTTTAAATCGAATCCGGCTAAAGCTGTAGTTACAGGAGCTGATCTTCTCAAAGGAAGTTCTTATGATTATGGTTTGAGGAACCATATAACAACAACTACCGAAGGTGGAGGCGATATTCAGTATGGTCGTTTTCTGGATGAACTCGGATGGGAATTCTGTCAGGAAGCTCACCGCCGAACAGATATGATTCGTTTTGGCATGTTCACAAAGAAATCATGGTTGTCACATTCTCCAAATGGAGACTACAGAGTGTTATTCCCCATTCCGATAGGTGAAATTCAAAAGAATGCGAACTTAAAACAAAATACGGGGTATTGATTTTTTTCAATAGGAATTATAAGGCAATTAAGAAGTAGTGAAGTTTGAAATTCTTTGAAAAGACTTCTACATGCGTAGAAGTCTTTTCTTCTTCAAAATATGTTATGGATAACAGACGTGTGTTTATTAAAAAGGCCTGTATTGCAGGAGCTTGTTTGTGTGGCTTTCCTTCGTTGTTACAGGCAGCCGATTCAACTTTGAATGATTCTTCCGCTTCTGACAAAGAAAAAGGGTTGATGCAGGATTGGATTTCGACCTTACTGCTCAGCATTGATGAGCATGTCAATGGAGATGAATGCCGCAACATAATTAAAAAGTGTGCCATCAGTCATTATGAGCATCTGAACATGGATGAACTGCTTCTTCCTTATGTGGGCGACATTGAAAGGTTCAACCATTTTATTGAAAAAGAATGGGGTTGGAAAATCAGTTATCAAAAAGAGGAAGGCATTATTATGGCCAATGAAAACAAAAAAGCATGTGTCTGCCCACTGGTCAACTCACAGAAAGGAGTTAAATCTTCTATCCTGTGTTATTGTTCGGAAGGATTTGCCGAGCTCATGTTCTCCAAAGTAGTTGGTCATCCGGTGAAGGCAAGAGTTGTCTCTTCCATTCACAGAGGAGATGCCAGCTGTATTTACAGAATCAGTTTATCATAAAATCGTATACCCATAATTAAAGTACCAGTTTATGAATTACAAATATGTTTGCTTGTTGAGTTTAGTGGCTATTGTCGGGCTGTTGAGTAGCAATATCTTAGCACAAAGCGCAAAGGATTATCCCGTGCAGGGAGTGCCATTCAATAAAGTTTCTATTGGTGACAATTTCTGGTTGCCAAAAATTGAAACTAATCGCACGGTAACTATCCCATCATCTTTCAAAAAATGCGAGGAGACCGGCCGTGTGCAGAACTTTATACTTGCGGCAAAAAAAGAGGGAAAGTTCCTGACTACGTTCCCATTCGACGATACTGATATTTACAAAACTATTGAGGGTGCTTCGTTTTCCATGACCGTTCATCCCGATCCGGCTCTCGATCGTTACGTCGATAGTCTCATTGCTATTGTTGCTAAAGCGCAAGAACCGGATGGCTACTTGTATACTGCCCGTACCATCGACCCGCAACATCCTCACGATTGGTCGGGCAAAGACCGGTGGGTAAATGAATCGATTCTCAGTCACGAGCTATACAATTCGGGACACCTTTTTGAAGCCGCAGCTGCTCATTATCTGGCAACCGGCAAACGTAATTTCCTAAATATTGCGTTGAAAAATGCCGATTTGCTGGTGAAAACCTTCGGGCCGGGCAAGCGCAATGACGCTCCGGGACACGAAATTGTGGAGATGGGACTGGTTCGGCTTTACCGTATCACCAAAGAGCAAAAATATCTTGACCTTGCAAAATTTTTTATCGATTGCAGGGGGAAGGTTGTTGATCCGAAAAAAGCATATTCTCAGGATCATAAACCTGTAATTCAGCAAGATGAAGCCGTTGGTCATGCTGTGCGTGCCGGATATCTTTATTCCGGAGTTGCCGATGTGGCTGCATTGACTGGCGATAAAGCTTATATTGATGCCATTGACAAAATATGGGAGAATATGGTTTCTAAAAAATTCTATATCACCGGAGGTATCGGAGCGCGACACGATGGAGAGGCTTTCGGTAGTAATTATGAATTGCCAAATTTGACGGCTTATAACGAAACCTGTGCCGCTATTGCCAATGTGTACTGGAATTACCGCATGTTCCTGCTTCATGGCGATGCAAAATATATCGATGTAATGGAACGCAGTCTCTATAACAATGTGATTTCGGGTGTGGGTATGGATGGGAAAACGTTCTTTTATCCCAATCCGTTGTCGTGCGACATGCATTACAACTTCAATGCCGACAATACCATCACCCGTCAGCCGTGGTTCGATTGCTCTTGCTGTCCTACCAATCTGTGCCGTTTTATTGCTTCTGTTCCCGGGTATATTTATGCCCAAAAAGAGAACAGCCTGTTTGTAAATCTCTTTATAACAAGTAAAACGTCGCTGCAACTACAGTCAAAAAATGCAGTCGAAATTACTCAAAAGACAAATTATCCCTGGGATGGGAATGTCTCTATTGCAGTGAATCCCGCTAAGAAAACGCTCTTCACCCTGAACCTGCGCATTCCCGGATGGGCACAAAACAAACCCGTTCCCGGCGATTTATACAGCTATGCAAATTCTTCTGCGGAAACGATTTCCATCAAAATCAACGGCAAAGCTGCAAACTATACGGCCGAAAATGGTTATGCGAAACTCTCCCGCGAATGGAAAAAAGGAGACGTGGTTGAGTATGAACTCCCGATGACTATTCACCGTGTGGAAGCCAATCAAAATGTGAAAGCCGATGAGGGGAAAGTGGCGTTGGAACGCGGCCCGATTGTCTATTGCCTCGAAGGTGTGGATAATCCGGATAGCTATGACCAGTTTGTTTTACCCGATGATGCCCAACTCTCATTTGTAACCGACAATAAAAAATTGGGAGGAACTTACCAATTGACAGGCGAAGGGGTTCAGTTCCGCGTTGCAAAAGACGGCCTTTCCATTCAATCCAAAAAGCAACCGTTTACGGCAATTCCTTATTACCAATGGTGCAACCGTGGTAAGTCTACCATGGAGGTATGGATTCCACGGAGAGCCGACAAATTTTCTTTAACCGGACAATAATATCTAAGACATCATGCGAAAAATATTTTTCTTACTTGTATTTATAGTCCTGATTGCCAGCCAGATGTTTGGCCAACAGTACAGGAAGACCGAGTCGGGCATTACCGCGTCTCTACAGTCAATGACTATAGACGTGAAATTTTATTCACCGGAGATTGTTCGGGTTACTAAAACTCCCGATGGAAAAACCTTTAGCCGGCAAAGCCTTTCGGTCATAAAAACTCCTGAAAAAAACTCCCGTTAAAATCGAAGAAAACGGGTCTGTGGTAACCCTGAGCAGCACGGCGTTGAGGGTAACCATCGACCTGAAAACCGGCAAAATTGCTTACAATGATGCGCAGGGAAATCCGCTTTTTAGTGAAAAAGAATATGGGGCGCAGTTTACTCCGGTAAAAGATGTGCAAAAAGAGTCATTCCTTGCCCGTCAGGCATTTTTATTGGACAAAAACGAGGCAATCTACGGACTGGGTCAACAACAAAACGGCAAGCTCATTCAGCGTAACGAACGGATTGTCCTCAAAAATGATAACATGAAGATTTGTATTCCTTATTTCATGTCCGTTAAGGGATATGGCCTCTTCTGGGACAACTACGCGTCTACAACTTACACTGATAATGCGCAGGAAACCTCTTTCGAATCATTGGGAGGACGGCGCCGATTACTACTTTATGTATGGAGGCAACGGCGATGGTGTGATAGCCCGGATGCGTGAATTGACGGGACAAGCTCCGATGTTACCGCTTTGGACGTATGGTTACTGGCAGTCGCGCGAGCGTTACAAAACTCAGCAGGAGCTGGTAGGGGTTGTAGAAAAATACCGTAGTATCGGTGTGCCTCTCGATGGAATTATTCAGGATTGGCAGTACTGGGGTCGCGACAGTGTGTGGAATGCTATGAGTTTCGATTCCAAAACGTATCCCGATCCACAGGAAATGACCGATAAAATTCATGCGATGAATGCTCATCTGATGATAGTGGCATGGCCCGGGTTTGGCCCACTGACAAAGCAATACAAGGAATTGTCGGCAAAAAAGATGATGATCAAATTTGATACCTGGCCGCCAAAATCGGGAGCTAAACCCTATGATCCGTACAATCCGACGGCCCGTGATATTTACTGGGATTACCTGAATAAAGGTGTCTTCTCGTTCAATACTGATGCCTGGTGGCTCGATTCGTCGGAACCCGATCATATCAATGTGAAAGAGGCGGATTTTGATCAACCGACTTATCTGGGATCTTATCGCTCGGTAGTAAATGCATTCCCCCTGGAACATGTGGGTGGTGTTTACGATCATCAGCGGGCGACTACATCCGACAAGCGCGTGTGCATTCTGACCCGTTCCGCTTTTGCCGGGCAACAACGTTACGGAGCCAATTCTTGGTCGGGTGATATAGTTGCCGGCTGGGAGACCTTGCAAAAACAAATCCCGGCAGCACTTAATTTTTCTTCGTGTGGTATTCCTTATTGGAATGCTGATATTGGAGGTTTTTTCCTTTGGAATTATGGCGGCGAGAA
>CAXXPB010000003.1:0-144749 GCA_963678825.2 uncultured Microbacter sp.
ATGCCGGAAAATCCGCCCAAAGGAATAAAAATCTGCCGGCAAGCCAATGGCTTGTGGACCGAAGAATTTGTTCGCCATGAAGATCCGAACGGACATCCATACTTTTGGTTGACAGGCAATTTCACTAATCGCGAACCGGAAGCCTCCGATACTGACGAATGGGCTCTGACGAACGATTATATTGCTGTGGTTCCGACAAAAATCGACATGACGGCATACGAAGTAATAGACGAATTAACCGGATGGAATCTTTAACAACATGAAGATCTTAGATAAATTCTGGATAGGCTTACTGATTTCGATCATCTTACCTGTTATTTTCGGGCTAACTTACTTTCAAACTGCATATAAAGGAGAACTGGAAATGTGGGATGCGCTGATCACTACCGCCAAATCAGGGTTGCCTTTATTTGGAAAACTTGTACTTTTAAGCACATTCCCAAATCTTGGTTTGTTCTTCCTCTTTTACAAAGCCGACTATTGGCTAGCTTGCCGTGGAACTGTAGTTGCTACTGCATTCTTCTTTATCATTTCGTTTATATATCTCACCTGACTAAACTTCAAACTCATGCAAACTTTCAAAAAACATTTATCATCAAAGCTTCACCGCAAGATGTATATGCAGCTTTGACCAACCCGGAAATAATTGCTTTATGGACCGGCGAAGATGCAGTAATGAGCACCACTCCTGATTCAGAATTTGAATGGTGGGGCGGAGACATTTGCGGCAAAAATATTGAATTCGAACAAGATAAAAAGATAGTACAAGAGTGGTATTTTGAGGAAACTGAGACATCCATCGTGACTATCAAGACTCACACAGACAAAAAAGGAACCGATCTGGAAATAAACCAGATAAACATTCCGGATGATGCTTTTGACAATATTGTTGAAGGATGGGAAGATGCTATTGTCGAGGCTCTGAAAGATTTACTGGAAGAATAAAGCACAGTTCTTAACCCGTAGTGCATTTGGAGCAAATATCATAATAAGCTACATATTAAATGATTCACATTTTAATCTTATCTAACCCCTCCGCTTCGCTCGTCCCCTCCCGATAGCTATCGGGACCAAAGGGGACAACACTCTTTGCGAAGTTTTAGCTTTGTTTTACGATCCTTTTCTAAAATTGCAGATTCGTCTTCCCTTCAGACGAAGGGAAGTACCCGGGACGGGGGTAGGGTTTGATAAGTGGATTTATTTAAAAATGGCATATGTGCTTATTTTGTAGTGATTTAACGCAAAACAAACTTATTTATTTCCAAATGCACTACGGGTGTTCTTATATATCTTTTAACACAATCGCCGTTTTTATTCTTAATTTTTATCCGAACACTAAGGAACAGATTTCAGCATTTGTTCCTATCTTCGCACCGTAATTATCACACCACTAACCAAAAACAACTTTTCCCGTGTCTGATAGTATTGTTATTATCCGACTTATAACGAAAAAGAAAACATAGAAGCCATCATCCGCGCTGTTTTTTCGTTACCCAAACCCTTTCATATTCTTATCATTGACGACGGTTCGCCCGATGGCACTGCCGACATCGTAAAACGATTGCAGGGTGAATTCCAGGAGTCTCTGCACATGGTTGAACGCAAAGGAAAATTGGGATTAGGAACTGCCTACATAGCAGGTTTCCGCTGGTCAATCGAACACAAATACGATTTTATCTTTGAAATGGACGCGGATTTTTCGCATGACCCGAAAGACCTGCTCCGTTTGTATGAGGCCTGCACAACCGGCGGTGGCGATGTCGCGATCGGTTCCCGCTATGTCGGTCATGTAGTAAATGTTATCAACTGGCCTATCGGACGGGTTGTTATGTCCTATTTCGCATCTACTTATGTACGAATCGTTACCGGGCTGAAAATATTCGATACAACAGCCGGGTTCAAATGTTATCGCCGTGAAGTGCTTGAAACTATAGAACTGGACAAAATTCGGTTCAAAGGGTACGCTTTCCAGATCGAAATGAAATTCACAGCATTTAAATGCGGTTTCAACATTATTGAAGTGCCTATTGTATTTTCAAACAGAGTTTTGGGTGTATCAAAAATGAACGGCGGCATTTTTGGAGAAGCATTTTTGGGCGTGTTATCACTGAAACTAAAAAGCTTTTTCAGGAAGTACCCGCAAAAAAAGAAATAACACACCGGTGCATTAATATCAAACGCCTCTATTTATCATAAATACTGATAAATAGAGGCGTTTTCGTTTATACATCACCGAAATCTCAGCTAATTTTCTTCCATTTTATTGCAAAATGATTATCCGCGAAATGACTTATTAAAGTCCTACTGCCAAATTAGCGTAACTCCGTCCTTTAGGGCGGAGATTAAAAAACCAATGACCGACTCGGCTTTAGCCCTGAATCTGGTGTTTCCTGAATATCGGAGAAGTCATGACTAAAGCCCTTAATAGACATTTCCCTTTCCTCCGCCCTAAAGGACGGAGGAAATAGAATCTATGCAGGTCGCTTTGCTGATAATCATTTATTGCAATGTCTTACTAAATTCTTTAACCACTTCCATTGCCTGTTCATAATCTTTTGCTGCAACTACCACTTTTATAGCTCCAATGCCTCCGGGTTCTGCCACCCATGGAGCCACCCTACCCAGAATTTCATCATTGAAATATGCTTCAATTTCATTATCTGCCAGCAAACTGACTAACATGCCGGCTTCCCAGGATGTTCCCGCAAAAACCTCAACAGGATCTAAATCTGATTCTTGTGTCATAAGGCTTCATTATTAAAGGGTTGATATATTACGATACACTAATCGTCATCCTTATCTTTTTGCTGAATATTAAAAAAGCCGACCGCATCGGTGCTGGAGCTTTGGTTTTCTTGAGTCCCTGCCATAATATTTCATTGAAGACAAGATCCGGCACCTGATCTTCTTTGGTCCAGTTAAATTTATCTGAAAGCTCCGATAGTTTTTTGTCCAACGGATTCTTATCGTCAAGATTGATATTCGAAGGCAAATGCTCATACAAACCAAAATCAGGCGTTGATGTAAAGCACCGCCATAAAGGAGTTGCAGCTGCATCGTACTGTGTCATAGGTGGCAATCCTAAAATCAGCTCCATTGTCCGCAAAATACCACTGGTGGAATACATGGCATGATCCACGAAGTGCCGTCTAACGTAAGGACTGACAATATAAGCCGGACTTCTGTGCGCATCCACATGATCAGGTCCGTTTTGGGCATCATCTTCCACTATAAATATTGCAGACTCTTTCCAAACCGGACTCTTCGAAATATGCTCAACAAATAACCCTACTGCCAGATCATTGTCCGCAGCAAAAGCATAGGGAGTCGGTTTCCCCGCACGCATACCTTCCGTATGATCGCAAACAAAACGTACTGTCGAGAAACGCGGCAAAGCATTTTTTGCAACCAATGAATCGAAATCCATTTTCCATTGATTTAAACGGACTGTATCGCGCACCGCCAGATCAAATCCCGTAAAATGAGCAACATGTCCTTTTAGTACCGGAATGTTCGGCTTATAATTATCAGCAAACTCGCCATACGTACGATAAGTCACGTTATGCTTTTTACACAAATCCCATATAAATCCATCTCGATTGTTGGCGATAGCCCGATTACCTTCCGCATCATAACGTCCGCCTCTTCCGCCGTAATAAGTAGGCCATGTTTTTTCAAGATAATCAGTAGCATAAGCCCCGGCACTCCAGTTGTGTCCATCGGCACTCACTTCTGCATCTACATAAAAATTATCCAACAACACAAACCTGTTAACCAAATCGTGTTGGTTAGGCGTGATTTTCTTACCAAACAGCACCAGCGTCGTATCGCCATTTCCGGCTTTCACGTCGCCAAGTACCTGATCGTAGGTTCGATTTTCTTTTATCACATAAAACACATATTTAATAGGCGACGCATCACCCACTTTCATAGGTATGGGGTTACCAACCTCGCCCGGAGCATTCATTTCCTTTTCTTTCGAATAAGGCGTATTTTGATATACCTGTTGAGAATACAGACTTAACAAATTTGCCGATGGCTCTTTCAAAATGCTCATCGAACCGGTTAACAGACCCGCAATATACTGAACTTTAACAGGCTTTGAACTATCTCCCTGCTGATAGGTCACTGTTTCTTTTTTCATCGTCGGATTTGGTCCCTGTGGATTTGGCAAAGAGGTCAAGCCTTTGGCATTCGTCACAAAAATATTTTTGCCCACCACCTTTACATTGGAGGGATACCACCCTACCGGAATAAAGCCTTTCGCCTTGCTCTCCGGAGTTCTGGAGACATCAAACACTGCCAGACAATTATTGTCGGCATTGGCAATGTAAAGTATTTTCCCGTTTTCGCTAAGGGCTAGTCCATTTGTTGTAGAACCACTCGGAGCATTGGGATACAAAGCGGCATTCAGAATTTCCACCACTTCGTTGTTTCTGGTATCAACTACAGAAACCGTATTATCATTGGCATTAGCCACAAACAAGAAACGCCCGTTTTTGGACAAACACATCTCGTTGGGATTACTGCCTACCGGAATTTTTGCCGTAATATTATTTTGCTCGCAATCGTAAACTACCACTTTACGTCCACCCCACACACTTATATACAGTTTTTTGCTATCCGCCGACAACAAACAAGTATAAGCTTCATTGCCTAAAGATAACACATGCAACACGGTTTTAGAATTCGTATTCACCACGTAAAGCGAATTATTTTCCCGGGTAACAACGTAAAGGCGGTTGCGTTTACTATCGAGCGCCATTCCGGCCGGCGAAATCTTTTGTGGCCACGGTTTGCCCAACCGGATTGTATCCTGAGCTTTCAAGCCATCCTCCGACACCTGATAACGGTAAATAGCATTATCATTTCCACCCGAGACAAACAAACTACGATTATCCGGACTAAAAGTCAATCCATACCAGGTTTTTGCAATAGGTGTTGATGCAATTTTTTTCTTGTTTAGCTATATCGATCAGGTCAATAGACTGCGTACTCTGGCCATTGTTAGTCACCGCTATCCAACGCTTGTTATGACTCACTGCCATATTCAACGGCAAATCGCCCAAGGTAATATTTTTCCCGACAGGAGTGATTGTCCAGCCATTGGGTAATTTCACTTTGAAGGGAAATATCGGATTTGGATTTTGCGCTGAGATAAATATAGGGACTGACACACAAATCAACGTCAAGCAATATCTGACTAATTTCATAACAGACACGTTTTTCTATGTTATTATCGCACACTCAAAAGCAGCTGCTCTATCACCTTTCGGGCTTCGGTAGAGCTTCCCGTATAATTATTTACCATAACAGAGAATGCATACTCCTTATTGCCCAATTCCATATAACCGGAGTAGCAAAGTACTCTTCTGATAGAACCGCTTTTTGCCATCACCTTCCCGGCAAGAGGGAGTACCGTCAAGTAACTTTTTGAGAGTGCCGCTTTGTCCTGCAACAGGAAGAGACTTAAAAAACACGTCTTTATATTTACTCTGAGTACGCATATAGGAAAGCAATTCAACAAAAAAACGGGGTGAAACGCCATTCATTGGAGACATTCCGCAACCATCGTGCTGAAACAGTGTTGAAACATCGGCTCCATGCTGTTTCCAGAAATCGCGTACAATTCGGGTTGCCTCATCCCTTGTCGCCACAGCATTATTGATCAACGCCAGTCTTTTGAAAATATGTTCCGCGTACAGGTTATTACTCTGCACGTTGGTTTCTTTTACAATTTCAGCAAGTGTTGGCGACTGATGAACAAAGAAACGGGTGTGGTTGTCGCTGTTTATCATTTCATCCAAAGGCGCACCGGATACAGCAATACCGGCTCCATTCAGCTTTTCCGCAAACAAAGTTGCCAGCTTAAGCGGCGGATTAGGCATATCTCCATGAATACTAAACTGTTCCCGATTGGAAGGAATTGTTCCGGTTATATACCGCTCATTGCTGAAAGGAGCTCCATGCAAATAGCCATCGTCATCATCTTCCCCTGTTTTACCTGCTTTCAACATATTATGAAATACCATTTCATACATAGGTGGAGTTGTTCCTAAAATTTGAGGAGTTGTACCCGGAGCTCCTGTTTTAAAATGAATGGCATACATATTATCATAAACCGAGAGGCCAAAAACTCCTGCGGCAAAGTAATTTCCCATATTCTCCCATGTCCAGTCCGGAGGGGTCACCTCTTTATCGAATGCAGAAACGTTCGCAACGACATGACCCAACACGGTTTTAATGCCGGCTTTCTGCACAGCATCAACCCAACGCTTAATAAAGTCGTGATCATTAAAAACCTCCGAACCGATAGTCGGATCACCACTACCGACAATATAAATATTTCCATAAAGAACACCCTGAGCATCAATGGTTCCGTCATATTCGAGTGGCGTTTCGAATCTAAAATCTACACCCAGTAATTCAAGAGCCGTAGCCGTCGTTATCAGTTTCATATTGGATGCTGGCATCAGGCTCTTTTCGCCGCGATAATCCAACACAGTTTTTCCACTCTTGATATCCTTTACAGACACGGCCAGATTACTTCCCGCAAAATTTGATGCTTCAATAAATTTTTTCAGGCCCGGAGACAGTGCTCCGACCAGCGTTACGTCAAGTAAAAACAAAAGGGCAACTATAATTTTCTTCATATGCTTGATTTGAGGGATAGCAAAAACAGAAATGTATCAACACGCAAAAATAGTTATTTTTTAAGGAGGTCTAACCTCTAGCTCGGATTTATATCTAAACATTTCCAACAAACAAACTAATAAACAAACGGTTGAATTCCACAATCAGAATTCAACCGAAATCAATTAGTTGTATTACAACTTCAAAAATCCATTTTCACTGAATCATTTCATCGTAATTTTAAAAGTAGCATTATTTATAACAGAATATCCTGCCTTTCCAGAATAAAAAGAAGCAACTGAACCAAACTTGACATTATCTTCCTTTTGCCAGGTACTGCCTCCATCAGAAGTACAATATATAGCACTGGCCCATGTACCCCAATCTCCGCCGGTATAATGACCTTTACCGATAGCGACACCTTGCTTTTCATCTGCAAAATGGATAAAATATATTTCCGAAGGAGAACCGGGCAAGACACTCCACGTATTACCTCCGTCTATAGTTTTAACAATTTCTTTCTGTCCTGCCGCATATCCAACCTGTTCACTTGCAAAACAGAAATCGTAGATATGGCCATCAGAGCTATTGGTCTCCTTTATCCAATGTTGACCTTGATCGACAGTCTTAAAGACATTCCCGAATAAACCCATTGCAAAGCCGGTTTGTGAATTAACAAAGGCGATTTTATCCATCAACCCTTTATACTCAAATTCAAATGGGACCCAAGTGATTCCTCCATTTGTAGTTTTCAGTTGCAGGCCCAGCCCAACGGCAAAGCCTAACTGATTATTGACAAAGAAAACAGAATGAAGTTCAGATGAGGTATATGGAACGATTTGCTTTGTCCATGTTGCTCCTGCATTTATCGTTTTATACACAACACTTCCTATTGGAGTACATCCTGTTCCGTCACAATTTGCCTGACCACCTACTGCAAAGCCCACATTTTCATCAACAAAAAAAATTGAATAAATTGGCACATCGGTAATACTGTCAACCCTCCAGCTAACTCCCCTATCAACGGTTTTCCCTATTTTCCCCAAAGAAGCAATAAATCCTGTTTTATCGTCAACAAAACAGGCAAAGTTTGGAATCCCGGAAAGATTTGATGTTACTGATTGATACGAATAATTATTTATTCGCAACACGTCGCTATTGCTTTTACATGCAAAAAAAGAAATAACTATTAAACTCAGGCCAATGGTTAACCGAACGTTTTTCATCATTATTTGATTTAGTTAATTTACTCCAGTCGAACATTCTTCAGTGTTATATATTTATAGGATTCATGTTCTTTACAATTCGCTGCATTATACAAGCATTTATTTTGTTAATATAAAATAACCACAAATATAACAAGGAAAACTACCAACAAAAAAACACTTGACAAACCCAAAATTCTCTTTTCATTATCGCTAACTCTATTGGGCATTAATCATTTTTTTTGCTAAATTTGCAGGATTGAAAATCACTTCAACACCCCACATGATCACATTCTTCAAATCCACTGACAGTCATATAATTGCTGTCCAATCGGAAGAGGCATTTACCTCTTACGACCTTCAAAAATTAACGTGGTTATTCGAAAACGCCACTGTCATCACTGACGAAGAAATAGTTGGCACTTTCATAGGCCCACGCCGCGAAATGATAACGCCGTGGAGTACAAATGCCGTCGAAATTACTCAGAACATGGGAATTGACGGCATTTTACGTATAGAAGAGTTCTTCCCCGCCGATGCACAGGATGACCATGACCCGATGTTGCAACGTGTTTATGCGCGCTTAACGCAGGACATTTTCACCATCAGCAAAACTCCGGATCCTATCCGCTACATCGACAACATCGCTTCTTATAACAAAAGCGAAGGTCTTGCTTTGAATGACGATGAAATTGAATACCTTAACGGCGTAAGTGAAAAAATAGGCCGCAAACTAACAGACAGCGAAGTATTCGGATTCTCTCAGGTAAATTCGGAACACTGTCGTCATAAAATATTCAACGGTCAATATATTATCGACGGAGAAGAAAAGCCTTCTACGCTTTTCCAATTGATAAAAAAAACGTCTAAAGTCAATCCCAACAAACTGGTTTCAGCCTACAAAGACAACGTTGCTTTCAGCGAAGGCCCTATTGTTGAACAATTTGCACCGAACGAAAGCGAAAAGCCGGGATTCTTTGAAACAAAACCTTTTGAATCGGTTATTTCTCTGAAAGCCGAAACACATAACTTCCCAACCACCGTAGAACCTTTCAACGGAGCCGCAACCGGTACCGGAGGTGAAATTCGCGACCGTCTGGGCGGTGGTAAAGCAAGCTTACCAATTGCAGGTACCGCAGTTTACATGACCTCTTATGCTCGCAATGATGCATCCCGTACCTGGGAACAAAATATTCCAGCCCGCAAATGGCTATACCAAACGCCGGAACAAATTCTGATCAAGGCTTCAAACGGAGCAAGCGATTTCGGAAATAAATTCGGACAACCGCTTATCTGTGGATCTTTGCTGACTTTTGAACACACTGAAAACGGCAAAGAATATGGCTACGACAAAGTGATTATGCAAGCTGGTGGTGTAGGTTATGCAAAAAAGAAAGATTGCCTTAAAGGCGATCCTCAACCCGGTCAGAAAGTAATTGTGATGGGTGGCGACAACTACCGCATTGGCATGGGCGGCGGCGCTGTATCATCTGTAGACACAGGACAATATGACAATTCTATCGAATTAAACGCCGTTCAACGCGCCAACCCCGAAATGCAAAAACGCGTTGCCAACGTGATTCGCGCATTGGCCGAAGCCGACGAAACCCCGATTGTTTCTATTCACGACCATGGTGCAGGCGGCCACCTGAACTGCCTCTCTGAGTTGGTAGAAGCAACCGGTGGAAAAATAGATATGAGCCAACTTCCTGTAGGCGACCCTACCCTTTCGGCCAAAGAAATCATCGGCAACGAAAGCCAGGAACGCATGGGCTTGCTGGTTGAAGAAAAAGAAATTGAACACATCCGCAAAATCGCAGAACGCGAACGCGCTCCGATGTACGTGGTTGGCGAAACAACCGGCGATATGCAATTTGTATTCGAACAAAAAGATGGTGAACGTCCCATCGACCTGCGTTTGGACTACATGATCGGAAAACCGCCACGCACCATCATTACTGACACAACCAACGACGACAAATATGCACCGGTAGCCGCTGACGCTACTCAGGTGTACAAATACATCGAAAACGTACTGCAACTTGAAAGTGTTGCCTGTAAAGACTGGCTCACAAACAAAGTTGACCGTTCGGTAACCGGAAAAATTGCCAAACAACAGACAGCCGGTGAAATTCAATTACCGTTGAATGACGTAGCCGTAGTTGCTCTCGACTACCGAGGCAAAGCCGGTATCGCAACTTCTATCGGTCACGCTTCGATGGCCGCACTGGTTGACCCGGAAGCCGGTTCTGTTCTTGCAATTGCCGAATCACTCACCAATTTAGTGTGGGCTCCGCTCACCGACGGATTGAAGGGCGTTTCTCTCAGTGCCAACTGGATGTGGCCTTGCAAAAACCCGGGCGAAGATTCACGTTTGTATCGTGCGGTTGAAGCTTGCAGCCGTTTTGCCTGCGAATTGGGAATCAACATTCCTACAGGAAAAGACAGCCTTTCGATGACTCAAAAATATGGAGACGAAAAGGTACTTTCACCAGGTACAGTTATCATCTCTGCTGCCGGCGAAGTGAGCGATATCCGCAAAACGATTTCACCAGTACTGGTTAATGACCCTGACACCACTCTTTACCTGATCGATTTCTCGAATACCGATTTACAATTGGGCGGTTCGGCATTGGCACAAACATTGAATTTGCTTGGCGATGCAACACCAAATGTAAGCAGCGCTGCTTATTTCAGCCGGGCATTCAACGCCGTTCAAACCCTGATCAACAAAGGCTTGGTGCTGGCCGGACACGATATTTCTGCCGGCGGTCTTCTCACCGCTCTGCTCGAAATGTGCTTTGCTAACACCAAAGGTGGTTTACAGGTTAACCTGAACAACGTTTCCGAAAAAATTATCGGCGAACTGGAACTGCTCTTTGCCGAAAACCCTGCCGTATTGGTTCAGGTAAAAGACACCAAAGCTGTAGAAGCCGTATTGAACGAAAGCAGCATTTACTATGCCGCAATTGCCAAGCCGGTGGAAGAACGATATGTTTCTGTAGGCTACAACGACTTCAAATTCAAATTTGACATCGATCGTCTGCGCTACCTCTGGTACAAACCGTCGTATCTGCTCGACCGCAGACAAAGCGGAGAAACTTGCGCCAAAGCCCGTTTCGACAATTACAAAAACCAACCGCTACAGTTCAGCTTCAACAAAAGCTTCAGCGGCCAAATGAGCCAGTACGGAATTTCTCCCGACCGTAAACCGTCGGGCATCAAAGCAGCCATTATCCGAGAAAAAGGAACCAATGGCGAACGCGAAATGGCGTATGCGCTCTACCTTGCCGGCTTTGACGTAAAAGACGTTCATGCAACCGACCTTGCTACCGGACGCGAGACTTTGGAAGATGTAAACTTTGTTGTTTTCTGTGGTGGTTTCTCCAACTCCGATGTACTGGGCTCTGCTAAAGGATGGGCCGGTGGCTTGCTGTTCAACGAAAAAGCAAAAGCGGCTATCGACAATTTCTATGCTCGTCCCGACACGCTGAGTCTCGGCATCTGCAATGGCTGCCAGTTGATGGTGGAATTGAACCTGCTACATCCGGATCATGCCGAACGTCCGCACATGTTGCACAACGATTCGCACAAATTCGAATCTTGCTTTGTAGGCGTGAACATTCCAAAGAACGATTCAGTTCTTTTCGGTTCAATGGCCGGAAGCAGCCTAGGTATCTGGGTAGCTCATGGAGAAGGCAAGTTCAAATTTCCATATGCCGAAAACAAGTACAACATTGTGGCTAAATACAACTACGGCGAATATCCGGCCAATCCTAACGGATCCGACTTTGCTTCAGCCGGTATTTGCTCCGACAACGGTCGCCACCTGGCAATGATGCCTCACCTGGAAAGAGCTATCTTCCCATGGCAATGGGCACACTACCCACTCGACCGCAAAGCAACAGACGAAGTCACTCCATGGATCGAAGCATTTGTAAATGCCCGCAAATGGATTGAAAACAAATAATTTCAGAAACAACAAACCCCATCAATCGATGGGGTTTGTTGTTCTTATTCCTGCCGCAAACTATTATTTCTGCTTCAACAGCTTCTGTTCAGCCTTGACTTGTTTCAGTTTTTCTTTAAGCGTATTCAATTGCTGATCCAAATCCCGCTTCTGAACATTCAACTCATTTTGCTGTTCATCAACTCTCCGGCCTTTTTCATCCAGAGTTGCATCTTCATCTTTAATGCGCTTATTCTCGGCATCCAGTTTCTCCTCAAATGCGTCTGCCTTTTCCCGATCCGACCGAATATTTTGTTGTTCCGTGTAAAACTCCATATCGGGAGAGAGCTTCTGCCTCGATTTCAGCACCTTTTCGGAGGCTGCAATTCTTTTTCGCTCTTCTTTCGCTAACGACATTCTCGATTTCAGCATTTTCTTATCATCCTTCAGCTGAGAAACGTCCTGTTTCAACCTTTTCTTCTCATTATCAAGGGTCTTTTGTTTATCTTTCCAAGCGTCTCTTCTGACGTTCAAATCATTCAGTCCCGAATTCAGTTCCTTTGACTGTTGATCGAGCTGATCACTGTTCGATCCGGTTACTGATACAGTTTTCACAGAATCAATTTGCACTGATTGTGCTTTCGCCTGCGGTACAGACGCTAAAAATGCAAACGCCACAAACATTCCAATAGTCATTTTTGTTTTCATACTATAATATTTTTAGTTGTCGAATGGGAATCATATTTAGAGTTAGTTGATCCGCATGATGAATGTTCATCCAAGCCGTTACGTAGCAATTTTATGTTGATTTACTTTCAAAAATACAATACAAAATCACTTTATATTTCCGCAATTGGACAATTAACATATCTGTTCACTCTACTACTAATTCCAAAGCTCAACTATCAATTATTAAAACAAAAACTTTCTTCCGACCAGAAGTAACAAAAATGATTTTCGGCTCCCAACTCCGATATTTATTTACTGTATATCAACAATATAAAAAACATATTTTTATCCAGAAACAATTAAGTTATTGACCTCTTCACGGCCAATCAAAAATATTTTATGCTTTTTTTACACTGCTTATTTACATCGCTATTTTATGCTTTATCTTTGTACAATAGACATTGAATTTTATTGTCTCTGAGCTCTCCTTAACCTCTCTGTTTTACCTTTAAACGAAAGACTGCTTTGCTTTTTGCGAGCCTGCACCTCCATTTTTAAAATCACATACAAGTACACCGAACAAACCATCAATTAGCTGATCACGTATTCTGTCGACATATTTTTCAATTCTCAAACTTTTTAAATTTGAATGTTATGAAAAAGTATTGGCTATTAATTCCGGTAGTTTGTCTGTTGGCAAGCGTATTATACTCTTGCTCACACGGCATGAAAAAGAAAGAAAATATCATTATCGCGGTGATTCCCAAAGTTGATAATGAAATTTTCAATCAGGTAAAAGAGAGCGCCATGCAGGCGGGGAAAAAGCTTGGCATTACCGTCACATGGGAAGCTCCAACATCAAACGATGGGGCAAAACAAAAAGAGTTGATTGAAAATCTGATAAAATACAAGGTAGATGGTATTATTATCAGTTGCAATGACGAAGAAATGCTGAGAGAGCCCATCAACAAGGCCATTAAGGCCGGTATTAAGGTTGGCACTTTCGACTCTGACTGTGCAAAAAGTGACCGTTTATTCTATGTCGGCTCTAACAACATCAAAGCAGGTAAAGTGTGCGGCAAAACGATGTTCGAACTTTTTGACAAAGCAAAGAAAAAACCACAACACATTCTGGTACTAAGCGGAGGAGTCAACGCCAGCAACATGAAAGAACGTTTTAGCGGATTCCAGATGGAAATGGGCAATGACAAAATCAACACAGTAGTTTACACCTTTGAAATGGAAGGCTACGGAGAAGAACTTCTAACCATGAACCTAAAGAAAAATAAAAACATAGACGCAATCCAGATGATTTGGGGACTTCCGGCACTGAGAGGCGTTGATAGCATTCCAGCTCTGTCGAATTTTATGAAAAAAGGAGGAATTGCCGTTTTCTTTGACACATCTAAACCTTTATTGAAATACATCCAAAACCATCCGAACTGTGCTACCATGAAGCAGGATTTTCATGGAATGGGCTACTATTCCGTTGAAAACATGTACAATGCCATTATGAAGCTTCCATACGAAAAAGAAATGGCCTTTGATGTAAAGGTAATAGACCAATCGAATGCCGCTGAAGAACTCAAAAACTGGTAATAGCAATCAAAACCCAATCATCAAAAAAAGTCCGGCAAATCATGATTTGCCGGACTTTTCTTTTGTAAATACCTCATATTCTGTCTTTACTCATTCATATAGTAGCATACAACACGACTACAGTCCTACGCATTTATAGCGTCAAGAAGAAGATTCAAAACGTGGTTTCTCGCTCAGAGACTAACAAAAAGAACAGATCAGAAATCAGTTCTCTGAACTCTCAGCTTCTTCCCCGACCAACCAAACCGCACTTACAATCTTTATTATCTTCGGCCATTCCCGCATATAGAAAAAATCAGATTGCAAGCGACAACAAAACCACCTTAGAAGAGCTCAAGACACCTCACAACTCCACTAGAAAAAACGATTAGCAGACCTAACCAAACATGCAGAGAGTCCGCATAACAATATGCAGACTCCCCAGTTGTCAGGTTTCGACCGTTTGATTAGGCCAAACCTTCTTAGTTTGATTATTTATTCTCTACCGAGGTTGGTAAATAACCTTACCCATATACACTTTCTGTCCGACCGTTAACCGGTAAATCAACATGCCCGGAGCCACATTGCCTGCAGGAATATATTCAAAGGTATACGGCTGATTACCAATAATAGCCTGATCGACTACTACTGCTATTTTTCTTCCGCTTATATCAAAGACTTCAAGTAACGCACGAGTATCTTCCGGCGTTTGCAATCTCAAGAATAGATGAGATCCGAATGGGTTTGGATAAACATTTAAATCCATTAAATCAGCATGTTCCGAATTGAAAGCCGAAGAGTTAGATGGCATAGTAATTTCAATCGATACGTCGTCATCTCCACTTTTATATGTATTATTACCTCCATAATAAGCATCTACATTGTGCGTACCGACCCCTAAACTCGAAGTTGTAAATGTAGCAGAGCCATTACTAAGTGCGACTGTTGCCAATACCGTATTCGTTGTGATGTCTTTAAAAGTAACAGATCCTGTTGGCACAGACTTACTCCCTTTCACCGCAACATTGAATGTTATAGGAGTTCCTTTTACTCCCGATGTAGGTGTTGCCACCAAATTTACGGTTGGCAGAACAGAACCTGTCTTGAACACAACCTTACTATGAATTTCAAGATTTCCGTCATTCAGTTTTTGTTCAGCCGTCCGTATCAATGCCCAGTTGGACGAAAACAACAAACTTCCGTCAGGATTCCAAATAGTAATTCCAAGCCTGTCATTTTTACCCGGTTCTCCATAATCAGTCATGGTAACCATAACTGTAGCACCATTTGCAAACAAAACGTTTGAATGTTGATTATCTCTGACATCAAGTTTACCAGTAAAAGTAGCCGTTGCCGGGGTTGTCCCTGTTGCAGGAACTACGGCAAGCGAAATCATATCGTCACCATCAATTTTAATTTGGTGTAACATTCCATGATTTGGCATACATTTACGCCCCCATTGATCTTCAGTTCTAAAAATAATCGCATTAAAATGACCCTTCAGTTCATTCTTCGATGCATCATATTTTACATTAAATCCAAAGTTCAATTTCGAACCTATATCTCCGTCTTTTGTTCCTGAGACTGCATTTGTCAAAAGCACATTACCACCACCGGTAACAAAATTATCCAACGGTTTAGCAACTGTTACGATAGTATTATCAGACGTTCCGACATAATAGCCATCCACCTGAACCCCTAGTGTAAATTGCAAAGCATCATTATTTCCTATATCTGTAGTCCAATCATACATTACAGTCCCTGTTTTTAGGTCATTACTACTTATTAGAGCAACAGGTAACCAAGCCGTAATCGGAGTATTGGAATCCATATTCATGAATCTCACTTTTGCTTTCCGAATATCACCCGGATACGCATCGTACCTCGTATCATAAGTTGCTGTAATATCCTGAATAGTCGCCGCCAATGTTACTATAGCCGAAGAACTTGAAATTCCGGAAGTTGAAGCAAACTGAGCTCCAGAATAGCTAGCAATTGCATTTTCACGAGTAATAATCACATTAGACGTTTTCGAAGCAGGAACATCATAATTGCTATTAATACCGTTGAAATTCACCTTCAGAGTTTTATTTCCAGGCATCATCTGGTCTGCTGTTGTTTCCAGCAACGTTGCTGTCAGTGTCGCTACCAGATCATTTCCATTTACAGTCAGATTAGCTGTTCCCATAGACTGTGTTCCTATATAGAACGTTGCTGAAGTTGCTGCCTGAGGGCCACCGGTCAATAACGGAGCACCACCAGTTAACGTAGCAGTAAAAACAGCAACATCGCTATATTGGACAGAATCTTTATTCATAGTAACCGTAGCTGTTACAGAAGATGGGGTAATTGCAAACATGATTCCATCGGCAAATGTGATCGTATAGTTTGGATTATTTGCAGTTACAATATTATTCTGTAAAATAGCATAGCTACCTACACTTTCCCCGGCATTACGCGTCAGTGATCCATTTAGACTTACCGTGTTGCCGTTTGGCAATGATGCAGGATTTGTATTATATATTATTACAGGGTCTATAATAGTACCATAAGTCTTACTTTGTCCTGAATTTGGAGTAACAGTGACAAGACAAGGTGTAATAACAAAAGTTGCCGGCACAAATGTAATTTTGTAGTTACTATTTGCTAAAGTTCCCATACTAATGGAATAACTTCCAACATTTTCTCCACTATCGCGGCTAAGTTGACCATTCAAGACATCGCCATTTACCAGATTGCCCGAGGTAATCTTATAAGTAAATATAGGATCAATGTTCCCATAAAGCTTGGTCTGCCCATCATCCGCAGTTACAGTAATAGTTTTCTGACCAACAGTCAATAAAGCATCGGTCGGTGTGATACTATAGTTCGGATTTGAACCCAACGTAATAGCAATCGGATAAGTACCAACACTTGAGAACTTCAAAGCAGTGGTAGCCAAAGAATAACTCAGCAAATCTCCGTTGACAGTTCCGCTTACTACGGCTGTCAATGCCGGATTGTCATCGCCGTAGATTTTCGACTGGGCATCCGCAACAACAGTTGCTGCTTTCTGACCGACAGTCAATAATGCATTCGTCGGGGTGACACTATAGTTTGGATTCGATTCTAATGTAATAGTGATCGGATAGTCTCCGACATTGGAGAACTGACTGGCCGTTGTTGCCAGGGTGTAGTTCAGGGCATCGCCGTTGACTGTCCCGCTAACCACTGCATCAAGGGTAGGATTGGCATCGCCGTAGGTCTTGCTTTTGGCATTGGCTACTACGGTTGCGGTTTTCTGTCCAACGGTCAATAATGCATTCGTCGGGGTGATACTATAGTTCGGATTTGAACCCAACGTAATAGCAATCGGATAAGTACCAACACTTGAGAACTTCAAAGCAGTGGTAGCCAAAGAATAGCTCAGCAAATTTCCGTTGACAGTTCCGCTTACTACGGCTGTCAATGTTGGATTGTCATCACCGTAGATTTTCGACTGGGCATCTGCAACAACAGTTGCTGCTTTCTGACCAACAGTCAATAAAGCATCGGTCGGTGTGATACTATAGTTCGGATTTGAACCCAACGTAATAGCAATCGGATAAGTGCCAACACTTGAGAACTTCAAAGCAGTGGTAGCCAAAGAATAACTCAGCAAATCTCCGTTGACAGTTCCGCTTACTACAGCTGTCAATGCCGGATTATCATCACCGTAGATTTTCGACTGGGCATCCGCAACAACAGTTGCTGCTTTCTGACCAACAGTCAATAAAGCATCGGTCGGTGTGATACTATAGTTCGGATTTGAACCCAACGTAATAGCAATCGGATAAGTACCAACACTTGAGAACTTCAAAGCAGTGGTAGCCAAAGAATAACTCAGCAAATCTCCGTTGACAGTTCCGCTTACTACGGCTGTCAATGTTGGATTGTCATCACCGTAGATTTTCGACTGGGCATCTGCAACAACAGTTGCTGCTTTCTGACCAACAGTCAATAAAGCATCGGTCGGTGTGATACTATAGTTTGGATTCGAGTCTAATGTAATTGTGATCGGATAGTCTCCGACATTGGAGAACTGACTGGCCGTTGTTGCCAGAGTGTAGTTCAGGGCATCGCCGTTGACTGTCCCGCTAACCACTGCATCAAGGGTTGGATTGGCATCGCCGTAGGTCTTGCTTTTGGCATTGGCTACTACGGTTGCGGTTTTCTGTCCAACGGTCAATAATGCATTCGTCGGGGTGACACTATAGTTTGGATTCGAGTCTAATGTAATTGTGATCGGATAGTCTCCGACATTGGAGAACTGACTGGCCGTTGTTGCCAGAGTGTAGTTCAGGGCATCGCCGTTGACTGTCCCGCTAACCACTGCATCAAGGGTTGGATTGGCATCGCCGTAGGTCTTGCTTTTGGCATTGGCTACTACGGTTGCGGTTTTCTGTCCAACGGTCAATAATGCATTCGTCGGGGTGACACTATAGTTTGGATTCGAGTCTAATGTAATTGTGATCGGATAGTCTCCGACATTAGAGAACTGACTGGCCGTTGTTGCCAGTGTGTAGTGCAGGGCATCGCCGTTGACTGTCCCGCTAACCACTGCATCAAGGGTAGGATTGGCATCGCCGTAGGTCTTGCTTTTGGCATTGGCTACTACGGTTGCGGATTTCTGACCAACGGTCAATAATGCATTCGTCGGGGTGATACTATAGTTCGGATTTGAACCCAACGTAATAGCAATCGGATAAGTACCAACACTTGAGAACTTCAAAGCAGTGGTAGCCAAAGAATAACTCAGCAAATCTCCGTTGACAGTTCCGCTTACTACGGCTGTCAATGCCGGATTGTCATCACCGTAGATTTTGCTTTTGGCATTGGCTATGATAGTGGTCGGACGTTGCCCGATGGTTAACGATCCATTATTAAAAGTTATATTATAATTATTACTTATTAAACCACTTGGCGTTATAGTGTACGTACCACATTGAGTGGCTGTAACAGCCGTTCCACTAAAAGAAAGAGTTCCACTAAGTATGGAAGCATTTTGTCCATTTACAAATCCACTATAATCCACTGTAAACGGACTGTAGATTGCGCCATCATATATTTTGCTCTTATTTGCAGCTGTAACAGATAAAGGTGCTTTATCAACAACCAATTGAAAAGAATTACTAACTTTTATATTTGGGGCAGAAGCTGTAACAGTGATACCAGAAGTGGTACCTGCTGATAACAAAGCTGTACTCTTTATCGTAAGTGTAATATTAATTGGGTCGGTGCTTTTTTTGGGTAGTGTAATATTTGTTGGACCTATTGACCATGTAGCAGTTGCACCTGTTGGCAATGAAGTTTCTGTTAAAGAAAGGTCAGCAGAGCTTGCTGATGCCCCACCATCAGGTGTAATAGTTATACTATAAGTAACTGAAGCTGGTGTGCCATAAGTAAGCGAACCTGCTTGAGTAGTATTAATCGAAATTGAGGCTATTTTGTTTGCTGCATCCGTAAAAAAAGTTCGATAATCATATCCCGAAGCAGTATACGCTTCCAGTTGTAGTTGTGCGCCTAATTCAAAATCGTTTACATACCAGGTGGTATGCACTTCACCGTTTGCATCGGCAATAACGGTCCATGCATCATAAGGATTGGGTGTCACGCCTGTAACGTCGGGTACCGGCAGTGGCGAGAGGTGTGTTACTTTCAGGTAAACCGTTTCGCCGGGGGTCCAGTACTCTCCGGCTATAATTACTGTTGATCCCGGAGCATAGTCCGGTGCATCGGTTTCCACGTACGCTTCCTGATCCTGAGCATAAAGGGTTGTGCTACACAGGGCACAAAACAACATTACCAGAAAACTTGTCAACAACGTCAGTTTTCTTTTGGGCGATGAAGAGTAAACTTGTGTTTTCATATGCTAATAATTTTGTTGTTTAAGCACATATGGGAATAACAGTCAGCGAAGCCAACACCATGTTACAACATGATAATCTCGTCAATGACAGAAGTACATTAAAAAAATAACGACAAACTAGCGACACACAATCATTTCTGTTCGGACGCAGAAATGGCCAGACATATTACAGCTTAGTAGTGTATTGCAAAAGAATTGCGGAAGTAAAAAATCACATCAGATCAGGCAAGAAATCGCCTGCAGATGCAAAAGGGGCAAAAGGTTTGGAGTGGGTGCAGTAAATAAATCCCCTTGTGAAAGTAATTAAAAAGAGCTTTATTTGATGCGCTATAGAAGAATCATTTTAATTTCTCAATACGGTATCATTCGCTAGGAACTTCCCCGGATAGATGAATTAACATTTTTATAGCTACATCTACATTTTTACACAAAGTAAGCATTTACAAATGCAAAAGTCAACAGTAAAAGTCAATTTTAATTATTTTTACATATAGAAAATTTCAGTTTTCTTTTCTCGCGTAACGCATCAAAAATAATCAGACACGCGTCCTTCGCTTATTTCAGGATTAAAAAAGGGTATCACAAAAGGGAACCTCCACTCTTGTTTTACATCGTTTTTTTTTGTTGTTTTGCATAAATATTACAGACATGCAAATTAACAATTTATCAGAAGAAAACTCGCTTCTCAATCAGTTTCTGAAAGAGGTACGAAATGTTGAAATACAACAAGATAGCCTACGTTTCAGACGCAACATCGAACGCATTGGTGAAATAATGGCATACGAAATCAGTAAAAGAATGACGTATGAAACCGAAAATGTAAAAACACAACTTGGTGTTGCTCCCATTAACTTACCAACAGAACAAATCGTATTGGGAACCATACTTAGAGCCGGCCTGCCTTTCCACAATGGCTTCTTGAACTACTTCGACCATGCCGAAAATGCTTTTGTGTCTGCCTATCGCAAATATAAAGACGCTCTCAAATTCGATATTTTCATTGAGTACATTGCATCACCGTCTCTTGACGGCAAAACGTTAATTGTCACCGACCCCATGCTGGCAACCGGCAGTTCGATGGAACTTGCTGTTGGTGCTTTGCAAACCAAAGGAAAACCGGCTCACATTCATATAGCCACTATCATTGCCAGCCAACCGGCCATCGACTATATACAGTCCAATCTTACAGCTGACAACGTAACTGTGTGGACTGCGGCCATTGACCCGGAGCTCAACAGCCATTCTTATATTATTCCGGGACTAGGCGACGCCGGAGATCTGGCATTCGGTCAAAAATTATAATATGACTCACGACGAGAACCCCATAAAGACATTTGTCAAAAGATACTGGAGAACAATAGGCACCGCTTGTGTCATATTGTATCTCTCAACAGCACCCGGATCGGAGTTTGAGCACATCCCAAGCTTCCCCAACGAGGACAAGGTGGTTCATTTTCTCATGTATTTTGGCTTTGCTTTTATTCTCTTATGGGATCTCCTCGACAGGTTTGGCATGTCAGTTGTTCAGCAGAAAAAGCTTTTTTTTCTTATCATCGGATTACCCGTCATTTGGGGTGGAAGTATGGAATTAATACAACAATTCTTTACATCAACCCGTTCCGGCGACTGGCTTGACGAACTCACCAACACACTTGGCGCCATTTCAGGCTTTTTTGCAGGGAAATGGATATTACCGACTCTGCTTAAAAGAAAAAAATAACCATTATTTCTGTCATGCGCTATCTCATTGCCTTATCGATGATTAAAGGTATCGGCCCTATTCTGGCTCGAAACCTGATCGCGTACCTTGGTGATGCAGAAGCCGTGTTTACTGAGAAGCAACAAAACCTGGAGAAAATTCCGGGTATTGGCGGAGTATTGTCACAGGCAATTATCGGCAAAACCGACCTATTAACATTAGCAGATAAAGAGCTGGAATTTATCACAAAAAATGGCTTCAACGCTTTTGCTTACACGGACAAAACTTATCCCTACCGACTGAAAGAATGCAGCGACGCTCCGGTTGTTTTATACACAAACGGCAAAATTGACCTGAACAAAGGACGTTTTGTAGCCGTCGTAGGCACTCGCAATATTACCGACTACGGACGTAATGTTTGCGAGACCCTAATAGAAGATCTTGTTCAGCAAATTCCCGACATCATTATCGTTAGCGGACTTGCCTACGGCACTGACATAACGGCTCATAAATCCGCATTGAAACACCAAACGCCTACTATCGGAGTGGTTGCTCACGGACTGGATCGGCTATATCCGGCTGCCCATACTTCAATTGCATCTAAAATGACCGCATCAGGAGCCATTGTCACCGAATACACGACCAATACTGAACCGGATAAGCCCAATTTTGTACAACGTAACCGGATTATTGCCGGGATGTGCGACGCAACCGTGGTGATAGAATCTGCAATACGCGGTGGATCATTACTCACGGCCGACGCTGCAAATTTGTATAATCGGGAGGTATATGCCATTCCCGGACGGGTCGGCGATTCCCGCTCTGCCGGCTGCAACGATCTTATCCGACAAAACAAAGCGGCTCTTATCGAATCGGCATCCGACCTGATAAAAGCTATGGGTTGGCAACCAAACGAAAGTAAAAACATCAAACAACCCCTCCTCTTCTACGATTTATCGGAAGAAGAACAGGCCATCATTGCAATCCTTCGCCAACATGATTCCCTACAAATCAACCAACTCACTCTCAAACTAAAGCTGCCTGTTGAAAAACTATTCCCGTTGCTTATCGAACTGGAGTTCAAAGGCCATCTGCGTTGTCTTCCCGGGAACGTATACAAAGTTGTCGGGTAAGAATATTTTATTCAATTATTTATTATCTTTGTTTCCCTGATAAAGCGTAAGTAAATTGGCGTATAAAGTATCAATTCATAAAATTTACAAAGCCTTATAGCGCACTATATTTTACCAGATTGACAACATTTTGCTTTATGTCCATTAGAATGTGCATCACTACCTAAACAATTACATTTAGAAGAACGGATTTGCACATAAACTCCTTGTATCAACCATTTAATGCTAAAAACCAACCAAAACAAAACCATTTACTCATGAAATCCGAAAGCAAAGTTGGCGAAAAAATTGCCTCCATCCGGGACTCAAAAAGTATAACACAAGAGGAATTGGCAGAACGCTGCAACATGTCTCTATTCCAATTGAAGGCTATTGAAGAACAAAATCTTATTGCTTCTCTTGCGATACTTATCAAAATAGCACGTGTATTGGGTGTCAGACTTGGAACTTTTCTTGATGACGACCTTGGATTGTGGCCAGTAGTTATTCGGAACGAAGAGTCGCACAGAACAATCAGCTTTTCAAGTCAGGTTTCAAACACGCATTCGCACCTCAACTTTTTCTCTCTTGCAGGAAATAAGTCTGGCCGCCACATGGAACCGTTCCTGATTGATATACTACCTGCCGACAATAAGGAAATTGTACTTTCGTCTCACGAAGGAGAAGAATTTTTATATGTACTCGAAGGCACCGTGAAAATTCATTACGGAAAAGAAGAATACATTCTAAACAAAGGAGAAAGCATTTATTACGATTCAATAGTAGCCCACCTGGTTTGTTCAGCTGTAGAAAAACCGGCAAAAATACTGGCTGTGGTTTATTCTCCAATGTAAAAGAACTACCAAAAATGGTGCATCATGAACTTGCAGCCACATCACTGACCGAAATTAAAAAATCCGTTATAGATCTGGCCATACTACCATGGGGAGCGACTGAACCTCATAATTTACATTTACCATACGGAACCGATTGCCTTGCATCTACGTCAATTTCGGTAGATGCAGCAAAAAAAGCAGCTCTGCAAGGGGTGCGCTGTATGGTTTTGCCTGCCATTCCGTTAGGCTCCCAAAATCCGGGACAAACGGACATGCCTTTATGCATACACGCTCGTTACGAGACTCAAAAAGCTATTTTGACCGATATTGTTGCATCTCTTCAAAGGCAGGGATTTCTCAAACTTGTAATCATAAACGGGCATGGAGGCAACAATTTCAAAAACATGATTCGTGACCTGGCTGTCGATTATCCTGATTTTACGGTAGTGATCGCCAATTGGTACGACATTATCCCGCAGGAAGGGTATTTTGAAAATCGTGACGATCATGCCGGCGAAATGGAAACATCCGTCATCATGCACTACTTTCCGGAGCTGGTTTTACCCCTTTCAGAAGCCGGCGAAGGCGTTGAAACGCTTTTCTCAATTGACTCATTGAACGACAAGACTGCCTGGGCTCCCCGGCATTGGAACAAAGCGACCAACGACACCGGAATTGGCAATCCTAAATTGGCAACAGCAGAAAAAGGCAAACAATATGCAGATGTCGTTTCCGACAGGTTATGCAAACTTTTCATAGAACTAACTACCAAAGAATTATACTAAAACACAAACACTCCCATGCAGCTTTTTGACAGAACTTTAGGAGACTGGTTGGAACATTGGGCAACCGAAACCCCTGACCACGAATACATTGTGTATTCGGATCGCAATCTTCGTTTTACATGGAAACAATTCAACGACCGGGTCGATTGTATGGCAAAAAGCATGCTCTCGATTGGCGTAAAAGGTGGCGACCACGTTGGCATTTGGGCACAAAATGTTCCTGATTGGCTTACCATACTTTATGCCTGCGCCAAACTAGGAGCTGTTACCGTAACGGTCAACACCAATTACAAGCAACACGAGCTGGAATATCTGGTTGAAAATTCCGATATGCACACGCTTTTCATCACCAACGGAACTTTTGAAAGCGACTATGTAAATATGGCGTACGAGATGCTTCCTGAACTGAAAAACTGCGAAAGAGGGCATCTGAAAAGCGAACGATTTCCTGGCATGAGAAACGTAGTCTATATTGGACAGGAAAAGCTCCGGGGCATGTACAACACGGCAGAACTATTACTTTTGGGGCAAAATCTGGATGACGCAGCTCTTCTGGAAGCGAAAAAGAAAGTGAATTGCCACGACGTGACGAATATGCAGTACACCTCAGGAACCACAGGTTTCCCGAAAGGTGTTATGCTTTCGCACTACAACATAGCCAACAATGGTTACATTACAGGTGAAAATATGAAATTCACCCAACAGGATAAGCTCTGTGTTTGCGTTCCGTTGTTCCATTGTTTCGGGGTTGTTTTAGCCACCATGAACTGCCTGACGCACGGATGTACTCAGGTAATGGTAGAGCGATTTGACCCACTAGTGGTATTGGCATCAATTCACAAAGAACGATGTACGGCTGTGTACGGGGTTCCCACCATGTTTATCGCGGAACTTCACCACCCGATGTTCAGCATTTTCGACCTTACTTCACTACGCACCGGGATTATGGCCGGATCGCTCTGTCCTATCGAACTGATGCGGGAAGTAAGCGACAAAATGTACCTTCAGATCACCAGTGTTTACGGTCTTACCGAAACATCTCCAGGCATGACTCAAACCCGCATTGACGATCCGTTTGAAGTACGTTGCACAACAGTTGGCAGAGACTACCCATTCGTTGAAGTGCAGGTAATTGATCCCGAAACCGGAGAAATATGTCCGGTGGGAGTACAGGGAGAAATGTGTTGCCGCGGGTTCAACGTAATGAAAGGATACTATAAAAATGAAGCCGCCACCGCAGAAGTAATCGACAAAAACGGTTTCTTACACTCCGGAGACCTTGGTGTTAAGGACGAAAACGGGAATTTCCGAATAACCGGCCGTATCAAAGACATGATTATCCGCGGAGGAGAAAATATTTATCCCCGTGAAATTGAAGAATACCTTTACAAATTACCCCAAATCAAAGATGTACAGGTGGCAGGTATTCCCTCCGAAAAATACGGAGAACAGGTAGGCGCGTTTATCATCCTTAAAGAAGGGCAAATACTTTTGGAAGAAGATATTGTTGATTTCTGCCGGGGGAAAATATCGCGATTTAAAATTCCAAAGTATATTTTCTTTGTCAAGGAGTTTCCAATGACCGGCAGTGGAAAAATCCAGAAATACAAATTAAAAAACATAGGACTTGAGATGCTTCAAGAACAAGGCATTGGAGTTGTTTAACAACAAAAAAAGGCTTTAATCCAAATGATTAAAGCCTTTTTTGTATACGATCAAATAAATATTAGTTCCCCATTTCAGACAAGAACTTGATACGAACCAAACGAATCTCTTCTTCGGTAAAGTCATCCTCTCCAAGTCCTTTAAGCGCATCAATAATGTCATCGGTTTCTGCCTCACGGAAATAATCCTCTATTATTCCGATGTGATCATCATCCATGATATCTTCAAGAAAATAATCGATATTTATTTTAGTACCCGAATAAACAATCGCTTCCACTTCATCCAGCAGTTCACTAAAATCAAGACCTTTAGATTCAGCCAGATCATCCAGAGCTACCTTTCTATCAATAGACTGAATAACAGATACTTTTAATTTAGATTTATTGGCAACGGAACGAACGCGAAGGTCTTCCGGACGAACAATCTCATTTTCAATTACATGCCGTTTAATCAACGTAACAAACTCTTCGCCATAACGTTTTGCCTTTCCGGCTCCTACTCCGGGAACATTCTGGAGTTCATCGATGGAAACCGGATAAGTAGTGGCCATCGCTTCGATAGAAGGATCCTGGAATATTACAAAAGGAGGCAACTCCAATTGTTTTGACATCTTCTTTCGCAGGTCAATCAACATTGCGTAAAGCGCCGGATCGACAGCACTGGTGCCTGCACCTTTTAACGGTGTTTCCTCTTCTTCCTCGTCAAAATCCTTATTTTTGACCACCATAAAAGAGGTTGGTTTTGCAAGGTATTTTTTTCCTTTGGCTGTCATTTTCAGCAAGCCATAGTTTTCAATATCCTTTTCAACGAAACCAGACAGCATTGCCTGACGAATAATTGCCTGCAAGAAGTTTTCATCTTCTTCCTGGGCTGTACCAAATTGTTCAAGCTCATCATGCCCGTAAGACTTTATATCTTCCGTTTCCACGCCTTTTAGCACGTTAACCACATACTCGGCCTTGAATTTTTCTTTAAGGGCACAAATGGTCTCTAAAATCAGTACCAGTAATTCCTGAGCCTCCACCTGTTTTTTCGGATGGCTACAGTTGTCACAACTTCCACAATTTTCCTCCATATACACTTCTCCAAAATAATGCAATAAAATTTTTCTTCTACAAACTGATGTTTCCGCGTAGGCCGCGGTTTCCAATAACAATTGTCTACCTATCTCCTGCTCAGCAATCGGTTTGCCTTGCATAAATTTTTCCATCTTCTGCAAATCTTTTGCAGAATAAAATGCGACACAAACACCTTCCCCACCGTCACGTCCGGCACGCCCAGTCTCTTGATAATAGCCTTCCAGACTTTTCGGTATTTCGTAATGAATTACAAATCTAACATCAGATTTATCAATTCCCATACCAAAAGCAATAGTGGCGACAATCACCTGTGCTTTTTCCATCAGGAACTTATCCTGATTTTCGGCTCGTGTCGCAGCATCCATGCCTGCATGATAGGGCAATGCAGCAATACCGTTAACCTGTAACGTCCCCGCAAGATCTTCAACTTTTTTACGGCTGAGACAATAAATAATACCCGATTTTTTAGGCTGAGACTTGATATATTTGATAATCTCCTTATCAATCTCATGCGTCTTGGGACGTATTTCGTAATAAAGATTGGGGCGATTGAATGACGACTTGAAGACAGTAGCATCTGTCATCACCAGATTTTTCAAAATATCGTGTTGTACTTTCGGGGTCGCACTTGCAGTAAGCGCTATGATGGGTGCTTTTCCTATTTCATTTACAATGGGACGAATCCTTCTGTATTCCGGGCGGAAATCATGTCCCCATTCTGAGATACAATGCGCTTCATCTACGGCATAAAACGAAATATTCAGCTGTTTTAGAAACTCCACATTGTCTTCCTTCGTCAGCGATTCGGGTGCAACATAAAGCAACTTTGTCTTACCACTGAGAATATCGCTCTTAACCTCATCTACAGCTGCTTTATTGAGAGAAGAATTCAGGAAGTGAGCCACTCCGTCTTCCATACTGAAACTACGCATGGCATCAACCTGATTTTTCATCAAAGCTATAAGCGGAGAAATAATGATAGCCGTTCCCGGCATCATTATTGCTGGCAACTGGTAGCACAGGGACTTTCCGCCTCCTGTTGGCATCAAAACGAAGGTGTCTTTTTTATCCAGCACATTCTGGATAATCGCCTCCTGATTGCCTTTGAAGACATCAAAGCCGAAGTAGCTTTTTAATTGTTCTGCCAGTTCTGATTGCTTATTCGCCATATAAAAGTTAGATCAAGGTTAGTTTGTCAATATAAAGTATGTCTATAATAAACGATTCTTTCAAACGACTAAATTTATGCGCTCTCAGTTGATTTTTTCACAACAGGCTAAACCCGACCTGGTTTTGTTAATACTAATTACGGAATATCAATCGAGGTTTTCTTTATTGATTGTATCCATAACGGAGCTACTCTCTATCTTAAAAGCTTTCCATCATAAGAACAACGAAAGCATGGATCGTACTCTCCAAACAATAAAACACCCCCTTTGAAGGAGGTATGTTTCGTAGAACAAATTTATAAACAAGTTTCCCAAACACCCTAACATTTTGAAAAAAAAAAACCCATAAAAGCACAAAAGTTTTTTCTCTTTATTGTTTAACTACATAATCAACTGTATAGGTGCATATTAAACAATCAAATACTAAGTCAGGACATGAAAAAATGGTGTAAAACCGCAATCATCAATATACGATTCCACACCATTTATCAAAAAAAACAGCTTAAAAAGACAACTTGCGTCTTATCAGGCCGATATTTTTCCCGATTTGTCCATTTTTCCTTTAGCAAAAGCAGCTGTTATTACCAGTTCCTTTAGATTTCCTGATGGAACTTCATACATAGCATCCATCATTATGGTTTCCGCAATGGATCTTAATCCGCGGGCTCCCAACTTAAATTCGATAGCCTTATCGACAATATACTCTAAAGCATCATCTTCAAAAGCCAGCTTAACGTCATCCATTCCAAAAAGCTTAACATACTGCTTTATAATAGAATTTTTAGGCTCTGTAAGAATTCTTCTCAACGAAGTTCTTTCGAGCGGATTAAGATAAGTCAGAACAGGCAAACGTCCGATAATTTCAGGTATAAGGCCGAAAGCCTTCAAATCCTGCGGGGCAATATATTGAAGAAAATTACTTCTATCAATCTCATGCGATGATTTTGTGGCGCTATAACCGACAACGTGTGTATTCAAACGTTGCGCAATTTTTTTCTCAATCCCGTCAAATGCGCCACCACAAATAAAGAGAATATTCTGCGTATTTACAGCAATCATACGCTGTTCCGGATGCTTGCGTCCACCTTGTGGTGGAACATTTACCACAGAACCTTCCAATAACTTCAGCAAGCCCTGTTGTACACCTTCGCCGCTCACATCTCTCGTAATGGAAGGATTATCGCTTTTGCGAGCTATCTTATCAATTTCGTCAATAAAGACAATGCCTCTTTCGGCAGCCTTCACATCATAATCAGCCACCTGCAAGAGACGGGTCAGAATGCTTTCTATATCTTCGCCAACGTATCCGGCTTCGGTAAATACCGTTGCATCCACGATGGTAAAAGGCACATGCAATTGACGGGCGATGGTTCGTGCCAAAAGCGTTTTTCCCGTACCTGTCGGGCCAACCATAATGATGTTCGACTTTTCAATTTCAACATCATCTCCATGATCCCGTTGAGTGAGTCGTTTATAGTGATTGTAAACAGCTACCGATAAAAACTTCTTGGCTTCATCCTGCCCAATAACGTATTGATCGAGAAACTGTTTAATTTCCATTGGTTTTGGAGGAGCACCATTTTTAAATTTGATATCCTCCGCCCCGGATTTTTTCGAAAATTCCTGAACGATATCGTAGGCCATTTCAACGCACTGTGAACAAATCGCACCGTCGACACCCGTAATTAAAGCGCCCACTTCCGATTCCGATCTACCGCACATCGAGCAGCATCTGCCTGTTGTATTCTTTTTTGCCATAAATTACACCTTATTTCTTTTCGCGGAACAGTACTTCATCCACCATTCCGTATTCTTTTGCTTCAGCAGCTGTCATCCAGTAGTCACGGTCCGAATCCTTTTCGATTCTCTCGTATTCATTGCCTGAATGATCTGCAATGATCATATATAATTCCTTTTTCAGTTTCTGAATTTCACGAGCCGTAATTTCTATATCTGAAGCCTGCCCCTGAGCTCCGCCCATCGGTTGGTGAATCATGATGCGTGAGTGTTTCAGAGCAGAGCGTTTTCCCTGACTACCGGCAACCAACAAAACAGCCGCCATTGAAGCTGCCATTCCGGTACAAATAGTTGCCACCTTACTGCTGATGAACTGCATGGTGTCGTAAACTCCCAAACCGGCATACACGGAACCGCCGGGGCTATTTAAGTAGATTGCAATATCTTTTCCGGGATCAGCCGAGTCGAGATAAAGCAATTGAGCCTGAATCACATTTGCCACGTAATCATCAATGGGCATTCCCAAAAAGATAATACGATCCATCATCAAACGTGAAAAAACATCCATTTGAGTTACATTCAACTGACGTTCTTCCAAAATTGACGGAGATATATAATTGTCGGTTATCCGGGAATACTGGTCTAATGCCAGTCCATTCATTCCCAAATGTTTGGTTGCATAATTTCTAAAATCGTTCATAAGTATTCTGTTTGTGAAACTTTTATCTGTTTTATTCAAACATGCGTTTCTGTTTTTACATAGAAGAATAACAAAGGTAGTATAAATTCAATATAAACACAAGCGTGTAACCCTGTAACAAATTACAAATCAGGTCAGACACGCTACCCTGTTTATTCAAACATTCTCCTGAAATTCTGAAAAAATGATTTTGAAGCAGACACGTTGGGTTTTACATTGGGCGATTCATCCAGCTTTTCAATCAGCTTTTGTTCATCTTTGCTAAGATGTTCAGGAATGTATACACCTATATGTACTAATAAATCGCCATGACCGTAACGGTTTACATTAGGCAAACCCTTACCTCTTAATCTCAACACCTTACCAGGCTGGGTACCGGCGTCCACCTTCACCTTAACACGACCGTCCACTGTCGGCACTTCTACAGTGCCTCCCAGAATAGCAACTGTAACAGGTAAAAGAAGATTATATACAAGGTCATTCTCATCACGAATCAATTCAGGATGTTGTTCTTCTTCAATCAACACAAGAAGATCCCCTGTAATACCACCACGTCGGGCAACATTTCCTTTGCCGCTGACCGAGAGTTGCATACCCTCTCCAACGCCGGCCGGAATATTAATACTGATCACTTCATCCTGACGCACAATTCCTTCTCCATTACAATGAGGGCATTTTTTTGTTATCGTTTTACCATCACCATTACAGGAAGGACAAACCGATTGTGTCTGCATCGCGCCAAGAATAGTTTGTTGTACCCGCGTTACATGTCCTGAGCCATGACAGGTAGAACAGGTGGACACTCCGCTCGGATCTGCAGCACCACTTCCCCCGCAATGTGAACAAGCGACATATTTATTGACCTTGATTTTCTTTTCCACACCATTGGCAATCTCCTGCAAATTCAAGTGAACTTTCACTCTCAGATCTGCTCCCCGATTATAACGAGGCGAGTTACCTCCTCCGCCGCCAAAGCCGCCGAAACCACCAAAGCCACCGAAATGGCCACCGAAAATATCACCGAAATGAGAGAAAATATCGTCCATATTTCCACTCCATTGTGTACCGCTACCTGCAGCACCGCCCATACCGGCATGACCGAATTGGTCGTAACGCTGACGTTTTTGTGTATCGCTCAATACTTCATAAGCTTCAGCAGCCTCTTTGAACTGTTCTTCAGCCTCTTTATTTCCGGGATTCTTATCAGGGTGAAACTGAATCGCCTTTTTGCGATAGGCTTTTTTTATTTCGTCATCCGAAGCGTTTTTGGACACTCCAAGCACTTCGTAATAGTCTCTTTTCGACATCGTTATTTTTAATTTACAATTTATTCAATTACGATTTACAATTAAAAAATCGCCACTTCACTCCACTCCGGAATACCTGTTGAATTTTTCAAATGTTGAATCTCCGAACTATTGATTTTTGAATTAGCAATCCGGCTATTCTCCAACAACCACTTTTGCAAAGCGTATTACTTTATCATTCAATACATAACCCTTTTGAACGCAATCAATAACCTTCCCTTTTAAATCTTCGGACGGAGCAGGTATAGTTGTGATTGCTTCATGAAATTCTGTATCGAAAACGCCATTTTCAGTTTCAATAACCTTCACGCCGTTTTGAGTAAGGAATGCCACCAACTTAGAATAAATAAGCTCCATTCCCTGACGAACAGCATCCACATCCGTACTATTTTTCGAAGCCTGCAATCCTCTTTCGAAATCATCAGCCAAAGGCAACAGGTTTACCAAAACCGATTCTCCTGCCGATTTTATCAATTCAGATTTTTCGCGCAAAGTCCGCTTTCTGTAATTATCAAACTCTGCCATCAGTCGCAAATGAGAGTCATTCAACTGATTGTATTTCGATTCCCATTCGTTAATCTCATTTTCCACAGAGGTTGCTTCGGAAACTTCATTTTCCCGAGCCTCGTTTTCCTGATTCTGAACTTCTTTTTCTACAATTTCCTCTGATTTCTTCTCCTGAGTCATAGTTCTTATATTGTATTTATTTTTTCGTTTTTAAACAGATGTCTCCATCATTACTTACAACAAAAAGCCTACCAAAAACATTTCAAGCTCCATTTTGTCAGCCTTAAATTCCGAATAATGCAGTTTTGTCAGGCATTTTACTCGTGATGGTATGGCTCGCCTTTTATAATGGTCATTGCCCGGTATACCTGCTCGACAAACAAAAGACGGATCATCTGATGCGAGAAAGTCATTCGCGAAAGCGACAATTTTCCGTTTGCGCGCGCATACACATCGCCGGAAAAACCATAAGGACCACCCACAACAAAAACAAGGCGCTTGACAGAAGCAAGTCCTTTTTTCTCCAACAGTGAAGCAAATTCCACCGAGCTGTATTGAGATCCTTTTTCATCCAGCAAAATAACCTCATCCGAGCTATCCAACGCATTTAAGATCGCCACTCCTTCTTTATCCTTTTGCTGGTCGAAAGATAAATTTTTGGCGTTTTTCAGTTCCGGTATAACCGCCACCTCAAACGAAATGTAACGTTTAAGACGTTTAAGATATTCTTCAACTGCCTGATTCAAGTAACTTTCCGTGGTTTTTCCCACCAGTAAGAGTGTAATTTTCACTTAAATAGCTTCTATTATAATTAGGCGCACAAAGGTACAAACTATATCGTCAACCAACAACCCACAGAACTTCCTCACTTGCAATCCCAATGGAAAGATTTCGTACGCTAATTTTTTATCAGAAACTTTAATAATCATTCACTCACACAGCATCGCACCCTTTTTGTGAATCAAACTTCAGTATATCAGCACCATACAGCGACAACACGGGATTTATCAAAAACTGCAAACATTTTGAATAGTTGGCCGATTCCAATTTCCGCCTATCTTTGCAGGCAAAGGTTATCAAGTAAAACAGAAAATGAGCTAGCAAAGTAATTATCCGAAAAATTATCGAAATTATTTTTTCGTTATTTACCGTAATTTCACTACCTTTGCAGGTCATTTTAGGATTGTGCTGTATTCGTTTTTACATTGAACACACCGAAACAAATCGGCAATTGAAACGAGCTATGAATAACGTTTTCTAAAACAGGGAATTAACATTATAGCAAGTTCCATGTGACCTTAAAAAAACAAAGTTCCAAACACATGAAATGAGCTATTCGCCCTTTAAATGAAACAACATCAATCAATGAAAAAACTATCGCTTTTACTACTGATCACTGTCTCACTTTTAACTTCTTGCAGTCAATTTCAGAAATTACTAAAAAGCAACGACAACGAGTTAAAATACAATGAAGCAAAAGCTTTTTATGACAAGAAGGATTACAATCATGCAGTGCAATTGTTTGAAGACATTTCAACCTATTACAAAGGCACAGACCGGTCAGAAGATGTGATGTATTATTTAGCTAAGTCGTACGCAGGAGAAAAAGATTTTTATAGCGCCGGAGAAAACTTCAAAGGTTACATAAAAAGCTTTCCAAGAGGCAGATATGCAGAAGAAAGTTATTTCATGATTGGTTATTCATCTTATCTGGATTCACCGGATGCGCGCCTTGACCAGTCAAGCACAAATGACGCCATCACCGCTTTTTCGAACTTTGTTGAAAGCTATCCGCAAAGCGAGCGTGCAAAACAGGCATACGAATACCTGACGGAATTAAAAGACAAACTGGCGTACAAAGCATATCTGAATGCAAAAACATATTATAACCTGGGCAATTATCTGGGAAGAAACTGCTACGCATCTGCGGTGATCACAGCAAACAATGCGTTAAAAACCTACACCGAGACTAAATATCGCGACGATCTCACAGCTCTTGTTATGAAATCAAAACATGCACAGGCTGTAGAAAGTTTTGAAGAAAAGAAAGCAGAGCGTTATCGTGATGTAATTGATGAGTGTTACAGCTACATCAACGAATTTCCGAACGGCAAATATATCAAGGAAGCTCAATCCTTCCTCAAAGAAGCAAAGAATTACGTAAAAGAAAAATAACTATGGACTTTAGAAAAACAAAAGCGCCTCTTTCAACCATTACCCGTGACATGAACAGCATGTGCGAGCCAACAGGTAATGTGTACGAAACTGTCAATGTCATTGGCAAAAGAGCAAACCAAATCAGCATATTGATTCGTGACGAACTGGATCAAAAACTGAAAGAATTCACCTCCGTAGCTGACAGTCTGGAAGAAGTATTCGAAAATCGCGAACAAATCGAATTGTCGCGTTTTTACGAAAGACTTCCTAAACCTACTTTAATTGCAGCTCAGGAATACGTGGACAGCAAACTATTCCACCGCAAAGCTATTAAGTAAGTTTTTCTGAAACGATAAACTATAATTTTGCCGGTTCGTCACAAACGGATCGGCAAAAAGTGTCTTTAAACGGTACTTAAACTCACGACCTTCAACCCATTTTAATTCCGGCACCATGCTTCGAGGGAAAAATATTATACTTGGCATTACCGGCAGCATTGCTGCATACAAATCAGCTATGTTGACCCGTCTTCTTGTAAAAGAAGGTGCAATCGTCAAAATTGTAATGACACCTTTGGCAAAAGAGTTCATTACTCCCCTGACTTTAGCAACTCTGGCAAAAAATCCGATTCTTGTCGATTTTTTTGACCCGACAAACGGCAACTGGAACAGTCATGTCAATTTAGGATTATGGGCCGACGCATACGTAATTGCACCGGCGACCGCCAATACGCTGGGCAAGATGGCCAACGGAATTGCGGACAATCTATTGATGACCACTTATTTTTCAGCAAAATGTCCGGTATTTATTGCACCGGCAATGGATCTTGACATGTTTCAACATCCGGCCACACAAAAGAACCTCAGTACTTTGCTTAGCTATGGCAATCACATTATTGATGCCGGCACCGGAGAACTGGCGAGTGGACTGGAAGGTAAAGGAAGAATGGCAGAACCGGAAGATATAGTACGCTACATAAACGGCTATTTTTCAGAAACAGCCTCTCTTTCAGGAAAGAAAGTAATGATTACCGCCGGACCTACATATGAAAAAATAGATCCTGTACGTTTCATCGGCAACTATTCTTCTGGCAAAATGGGATTTGCTCTGGCACAAACATGCGCCGAAAGAGGAGCAAAGGTAACTCTTATCGCCGGACCGGTAAGTCTTACGATCAACCATCCCAATATAGAACGCATCGACGTCGAAAGCGCAGAAGAGATGTATCAGGCAGCGTCAACTCATTTCGCCAACAACGACATAGCAATTCTCTGTGCAGCAGTGGCCGACTTTACACCGGAAACCAAAGCTGATCAAAAACTAAAAAGAGGCAAGGACGATTTAGTGCTTAATCTCAAACCTACACGCGACATAGCCGCATCACTGGGAACGATAAAACGAGACAACCAGTTATTGGTCGGGTTCGCACTGGAGACAAACAACGAAGAAGAAAATGCCTTATCGAAACTTAAAAGAAAGAATTTTGACATGATTGTACTGAACTCTTTGCGCACTCCGCAGGCCGGATTTCAATACAACACCAATCAAATTACAATCATCGACAAAAACGGCGACAAAACGAAATATCCTCTTAAAGACAAAAAAGAGGTTGCAAATGACATTATAAACGTAATTGAGCAAAAACTATAACAGCTTCAATGGAAACAAAAACCATCGTTACTCAGGTTCAACTCTATCAGTTTGACGAACTGGCGCCCGATTATCAGAAGATAGTAACTCTGGCCAAAGAGCAAACCGGAAAGTCATACTCTCCCTACTCTCATTTTGCCGTAGGTGCGGCTGTATTGATGGAGAACGGCGATATTTTTGCAGGAAGCAATCAGGAAAATGCAGCTTACCCATCAGGATTATGCGCAGAAAGAACCACGATGTTTTATGCCAATGCACAGCGCCCTGATGTTCCCATTAAAGCCATTGCTATAGCTGCATATACACACGGGGATTATTTAGAAGATCCGATAGCACCCTGCGGGGCATGTCGCCAGGCTTTGCTTGAAAATGAAAGCCGTTTCGGGCAACCGCTACAGGTTTTGCTCTACGGAAAGAAAGGAGTATATTTTGTGGAAAGCGTCAAAGACCTTCTGCCGCTTTGCTTTACAAAAGAGAGCATGCAATAAACAGCAGAAAGCCTTTGGAAAGTTTTATTTTTCTTTGAGAAAGTCAAGACGGGCAGGACTGAATCCATCAATCAGGATACCTTCTTCGAGGCACAGAACACCGTGAACAACATTTGGTTCCACATAAAAGCCATCGCCGCCTACCAGGATTTTTGATTCTCCACCTACCGTCACTTCAAAGCGACCACTCACAACCATACTACTTTGTGAATGAAAATGTTGGTGTGAATACCCAATGGCTCCTGTTTTAAAAGCCACTTTTACCTGCATCAACTGGCCATCATAGCCTAGAATCTGGCGCACCACGCCTTCGCCGGCTGGTTCCCAGACAAGCTCTTTTTCAATTATAAATTTCGAACTCTTCATTATAATCTGTTTCTTTTATCGTTTCTATCACTTCTTCAATGACGAAGCAAACACCATCACATTATTCAGGTGAAGCCTCATAGTTGCTTCCGCAGCTTCCGAATCCTTTGCCCGAATATACTCCAGTAATTTAAGGTGCTCATTAGAAGCAACCGTTTCTACTGCCTGGCACACCTTATATTCATTGAAGCTTTTCAGAATATCCGGCGTAATAATCATCATCAACGATTTAATCACCATATTCTTACTTCCCTCGGCTATGCTTCGGTGAAACGCCATGTCGGCATCAGCAACTTCCATACCCCCTGTTTGATCCTTATCAAGATAATTACGGAGAGCCGCTTCAATCCTTATCAAATCTTCATCGGTACGACGCAAAGCACAAAGACGAGCGGCATTGGTTTCAAGAATCAGGCGCGTTTCCACCAACGAATAAAAATCGTAATTATCCAGTTTAAGAACATCCGTTATCAGACCCTCAAGAGCAGGAATTTCCAATCCGGCAATAACCGAACCACTCTGAGGCAACGTCTTCAACACCCCATAAAATTCAAGCTTTTTTATTGCATCCCTCACATAAGCCCTGCCTACGCCAAATTGCTCTGCAAGCTTACGTTCAGCAGGAAGCCTGTCGCCGGGTTTCAATTTTCCGTTGTTCAATAAACTCTTAATTTCGCGAATAATAATGTCTGAAGGCGATTCTGTTGTAGATTCGGAAATAGTGCTAGCAATAGATTCTACAGTCATACGATACTGACAGATTGATAGTTGATTTACTCCTGTACAAAACAATACGTGTTCGGTAACAGAAATTGATGTTATTTGGAGAAAATAAATACAAAGATAACGACTAAAAGCAATACCGCAATAAAAAAATTACGAGTTTTAAGAAAAGTGTGCAGTTTTGCAACCGGTTGATAGATTGAAATATGGATATACTTTGAAGCTCCGATAATCAGTTTTGAGAAAAATGCACCATAAACCCAAATTAATTTTTTACCTTTGCAACCTATAACCAAAAACAAAAAACTGTGAGTTTACTTAGCGACAAAATGTCCCTGTTTGATGCACCTCAAAAGTATCAGGAAGCAGGGGTATATCCGTATTTCCGTCCGATAGAATCAGACCAAGACACCGTGGTGACCATTGATGGAAAACCAGTATTAATGTTTGGTTCAAATAGTTACCTTGGACTTACCAACCACCCGCGCATTAAAGAAGGCGCAATCAAAGCGGTGGAAAAATATGGAACCGGATGCGCCGGTTCTCGTTTTTTGAACGGCACGCTCGATATTCACATTGAATTGGAAGAACGTTTAGCCAAGTTAGTACATAAAGACGGGGCATTAGTTTATGCCACCGGATTTACTGTCAACTCAGGAGTAATTCCTTGCCTCGGCGGGAAAGACGATTATCTTTTATACGATGAACTGGATCACGCTTCCATCATCGAAGGACGTCGTCTTTCGTTTGCAAACCAAATCAAGTACAAACACAACGACATGGAGTCGCTGGAAAGACAACTTAAACGTTGCGCTCCCGACAAAATCAAGCTAATCGTTACCGATGCTGTATTCAGCATGGAAGGCGACGAAGCCAAACTCGTTGAAATGGTTGCTCTTGCCAAGAAGTACAATGCTTCTCTCTACGTGGACGAAGCGCACTCTCTGGGCTTCTATGGAGAAACCGGCGCCGGTCTTTGTGAAGATTTAGGTATTTCAAAAGATGTGGATTTGATAATGGGAACTTTCAGCAAATCGCTTGCTACCATCGGTGGTTTCGTTGCGGCTGATAACCACATCATCAACTTTCTGAAGCATAACTCACGCACACTAATCTTCAGTGCTAGTATCACTCCGGCATCTACCGGTTGTGTATTGGCAGCTCTCGATGTGATGCGCGACGAACCCTGGCGCAAAGCACAGTTGTGGGCAAACACCAAGCGTGCCCTCGACGGCTTCAAAAAAGCAGGTTTCGATACAGGACACACCACAACTCCTATCATCCCTCTCTTTGTTCGCGACAACGACAAAACATTCCTGTTGACCAAAATGTTGATGGACGACGGTATATTTGTCAATCCGGTAGTTTCTCCGGCTGTACCTTCAGAAGACACATTAATTCGTTTCTCACTGATGGCCACACACACCTTCGAACAAATTGACGAAGCTGTAGAAAAGATCAGCAACAATGCCCGTAAATTAGGCATTATCGAATAAACGAAAAAAGCCGGTGCAAGGGCAACCGTTTCAAAAAAACTATTATCTTTGCACCGCTTTTAACGCGGAAGTAGCTCAGTTGGTAGAGCATCAGCTTCCCAAGCTGAGGGTCGCGGGTTCGAGTCCCGTTTTCCGCTCTTATAAATCAGACAGTTACATTGATGTGATTGCCTGATTTTTTCTTTTAAAGCCTCTGGTTTACATTCGGTTTATATGATTTTACTTCTCAAGATGTAAACCAAAGCGTAACTATGAACGCTTCTGTTTCTGTAGTCTGCTACAAATCCGAAACCCTTTCCAATGGTGAGCATCCTTTAATGCTTCAAATCTCTAAAGACGGCATTTGTATCGGGATAAATCCGGCATCATTTTTGGATTAGGCCTTTGGCTTAAAAAGTCCGTCAAGTTATTATGCGAACAATCATACCTTTTTCTAAGGCACGCCCCTTAATTGACAATTTTACATACACTTATAGAGAAGATCGCCATACCAAAACAAAGCTATTCACGTGACAATTTCAACTTTTTGCAGATGCTTTTATTTTCCAATTCTTGCAAATTCTTGAAACATTTGCAAGAATTGGAAAATAACTCTCTATATTTGCACAAACAAATGTATAAGAACAATGATTGAAATTCCACCTCGAATAAGTCAAAAAGAATTACTTTCTGCAATTAAATTAATTCAACGGGACGATATCTCTGAATTAGTAGAAAAGATTAATTCCAATTACGAATATTGGTCGGATGTTAAATACAAAAAGCTACCGGAAAATATCTCCGCAAAAGAACTTTGGGGTTGTATAAAACTAACCCGATTAATGCAACGCGCTTTCACCTGGAAAAAATTTGGCATCAGTGTCAGTATTACCAATAAAATGCAACGAATGTGCCATGAATTTGACATGAACTTCGGTGGGTCTTGGGGTACCGGCTCTGTCATACCAAATGAGAATAAAGAGCAATACCTTGTCAGCTCATTAATGGAAGAAGCTATTTCTTCAAGCCAAATGGAAGGGGCGTCTACGACACGTAAGGTAGCAAAGGAAATGCTTCGAAAAAATAGTTCCCCTCGAAGCAAATCTGACCAGATGATTTTTAATAATTATCATACCATCAGGTTCATAACCGAGCACAAAAACGAATCTCTAACATCAGAACTTTTATTACATATTCACGCGTTAATGACAGCCAAGACATTGGAGAATAATGACGATGCTGGCAGATACAGATCAAATGATGATGTGGTAGTTGAGAATGGCATTACGCACGAAATAGTACATACGCCCCCTTCTTTTACAGAAACACCTTCATTTATTGAAGACCTTTGTGTATTTTTTAATCTGAACGATACTGGAACATTTATCCATCCCATCATAAGAGGAATGATCATCCATTTTATGATAGCTTATATGCATCCGTTTGTTGATGGGAACGGACGTACTGCCAGAGCTTTATTTTATTGGTACATGTTAAAAAGAGGCTATTGGCTCACAGAATATTTGTCAATTTCTAGAATCATCTCAAAATCAAAAACCGCATACGAAAATTCATATTTGTATACAGAGGCCGATGACAAAGATATGGGATATTTTATTACATATAATCTGAGAGTCTTAGATTTAGCATTTAAAGATTTACAAATATATCTCAAGCGTAAAATTGACGAGAAAAAACACACATCTAATCTCCTTAAAATCGGGAATATTAATGAGCGACAGGCAGAAATACTAAAGATTATGTTGAACAACCCTCAGGACATACTCACAATCAAAGAGCTACAGAATAGATTTTCTATCACTCATACCACAGCAAAAAACGATATTGATGGCTTGATGGCTAAAAGATTCTTAGTGGAAATTGCTCTAAATAAAGTAAAAAGAGGGTATATCAGGGGTGATAATTTTAATGAGGTTATGAATTATCTATAAATTCTAACCCTTGCAAGTTTTTGAAACATTTGCAAGAATTAGACAGACAAAATTGTATCAACGATTCAGCTGTTAAAGCCCCTCTGATTTTGGCTTCGCTGACCGTTGATTATGCCATCTTCTCGGCGATAGCCGTAACCTGTTAGTTCCTATGTTTGTAAATTGAATTAGCAAGAGAGCAAAATGCATAAGCTAAGGTGTGTCATAATAAACGAGTCTCAATAATTTGTAATGGTTTTTCTAATAAGATGAAAATTTGACTGTAATGCTAATTGCCAGTATAATTTTTAAACAGTCATTCCACATATTAAATTTTCGAATATTTTATTGTTAATTTGAAAGAAGTTTCCGAACTTTACAATATTATTAAAATTGTAGATAGAAACGCAAAGATATAAAGAGGAAGAAATAAAGCCAAAATACCATGTTATCATTTTCTCAAAGGATAGGATTGAAACCTGTTAAAACTGAAATCCAAAGAGAATCAGCCGATATGGCTTTGCTAAATGAGCTATGGAATGTAGTGTATTCAATTCCAGCATTTCTCAAGCTACGCAAGCTCACCTAGCAGACCACTTGATGGATTGGCGATTTCACTTTGTATCCAATATTTTGAAAACTGTTTAGATGATCTTCCACTTAACAACATCATAATACAAAAAGTAAAAAATCAGATACTGGTATCGCCTTGGTATGAAATATTTGATATTTCAGAATTTATCCCTCAACATTTTTTAGGACTCAGCCTAAAAAATCGAGATCACGATGAATTTGTACGAAATATCAACACTATGCTTGAGAAACATCTTTCAGCATACCGATTTGTCAATTATCGAATTGTAGAAATCACAGCGATAGAGACCGCAATAGAATCTCCAGACACACAAGAAACGGTCAAAATCCATTTAAGTAGAGCCTTAGAATTATTGTCTGATCGCAAGAATCCAGATTATAGAAATTCTATCAAAGAATCTATTAGTGCAATAGAAGCCTATGCTCAACTAATTACGAATAATTCTAAAGCTACATTAGGACAAGCCTTGAGCATCCTAGAAAGAAAGAATGACCTCCATGAGGCATTAAAGAGATCTTTTTCAAATTTATATGGCTATACAAGTGATACGAACGGAATTAGACATGCCTTACTTGATGTACCATCTCTTAAACAAGAGGATGCTCTATTTATGCTTGTGACATGCAGCGCATTCATTAATTACTTGAAGGTAAAAATGAATCTATAAAACGTTAACTTCAAATCATAACCATGAAAACAAAACATTTCAGAGTAGATTTTGATACAAATCAACAATTTGCACCAATCTATTTTCAGATGTGTGAAATAGGAACGCAAAAATATAAAACATAAACACCATGGAACCTTTGAAAAATATCACAATTATTTCCAGAACACAAAATCCATCTGGAAGCGTAGACCTTGTAATTAAGGCTATAGATGGTACCATCTTCAACATTCTGAACTGTCTATCTCCTGAAAAGAGAAATCCAGTAGAACAGCTAGTAGGAGCTTACGAAGTAAAAGCTGAAGACGGTACAATACTTCACAAAAAGGCGATCGTCCATTTCAACACCGACAGGTCACACGATTTAGAACTGACAGAGGAAGAATATTAAAACAGGCAAACCTATTAAGATACAACAGGAGCAGCTTGTGGAATGTTTGAATTACTTCCTATACTATCACGTGAAACGATAAAAGTTACAGAAGTTCACTGTTTGTTCAGTGATAAAATAATAAATCATTTATATTCACCTGAATATAAACATCATACAAAATATCACAATACAGCTTCCCAAGCTGAGGGTCGCGGGTTCGAGTCCCGTTTTCCGCTCAATATATTAAGCCACTTGCCATTATTTTTGCAGGTGGCTTTTTTGTTTTCTGTACTTTATGCAGAACAATGTATATTTGTTTTTAACCAGCTACTTTGAAAGATGAAATATGAAATATGAAGTAACAAGCAAAAAGCAGAATCAGCAATAAAGAATAAAAATCTCGCATAATCACCAAAATCTTTTTTAAGAATTGTATTGCTGATTTGAAAGAAGTTGTCGAACTTTACAATTTAATAAAATCTGCCAACAGAAACACTAGAACTTAAATCGAATGCCTATAAAATTAACGTCATGACTCCAAAGGAATTAAAAGAAGTTGTTGCTGATTCAGCCAATGTCGAATGGCTGAATGATATTGAAGCCACATTCAATTTTCCACATATTGAATTGAGTATTCCTTTCAAAGGAATAACCGCTATTTATGAATATGTTTTCCAGCAAACAAAATATTGGGAAGAGGTATCCTGGATAGGAAATCCGCATCTCCAAGAAAGCCTAAATTATTTTGCTAGCCTTACTCAATTAATTAATATTTTCATCACAAAAACGGATGTTCAAACATTAAGTAATAATTGGATCAACATTCGCGACAAAATTCAAAACACATCTTACTATAGATTCCCATACGACACTCCAGAGGCTACCTTTCTGATTCAATTATACAAATCAAATCGAAATTATTTTTTGGGAGGTTACCGCTTTATTACAAGACAAAACATCAATTACAACGACTGGAACGAATTAAATGGAATGTTGTTAGCATTTGAATTTTCTCAAAGAAATTTTTCAGAAATAACAGCAAGACGTGATCCCGAGAAGAAATCTATTTCAAGATTAAGAAGTGAATTTCAACAGTATCTTCCAAAATCAGAACAACAACTTATAGAACATCTAGCAAATGCCAACAAGCTTTATAAAGACTATACAGCAAAGATCGATGCATTCAAAATTGAAAAAGAAAAATCCTTTTCGGAATGGTTTGAAAACACTAAGACCGAACAATGGGATAAATGGTATGATGATAAGCTTGAAACATTAAAAAAGCTAGAAGAAACTTATGAGACCAAGCTTAAACTAGAAAAGCCAGCTCGGTATTGGAAAGCTAAATCTACAAACTACATCAAACAAGCCAAATCCGCAAGGACATTATTAATATGGATCACGGGTGTATCATTTGGTGTAATCACCGCAATTATTTTTATCTCTCCAAAATGGATTTTTGAACAAGTACTCAGCGGAAATGTCATATCTGCAATTAGGTGGTCTGTTTTATTTTTAACCCTTATATCTTTAATCGCATTCAGTTTGCGTATAATTTCAAAATATATGATGAGTTCTTACCATCTTGCTCGTGATGCCGAAGAACGACATACTCTCACATTCTTCTACTTAGCTCTACTGAAAGATACGGAGGTAAAAGATGAAGATCGCAAGTTAATCTTACAATCGTTATTCAGCAGAAGCGACACCGGATTATTGAAAGAAGACTCATCCCCAACTATGCCAAATGACCTGATTAGCAAGCTTACAAGTAGTTTGAAGTGAGAAATTTCACAAAGTAAAACGTACAAAAAATAAAATACCATGTTATCATTTTCTCAAAGGATGGGATTGACTCCCGTTCGCTCTGAGATTCAAAGAGAATCAGCAGATGATGCGTTACGAACAGATCTTTGGAATGTTGTGTACTCGAAATACATCAATTTTTTTCCAAGTTATGCCAAGGCCTCTAATAGTGAACATAGTGGACTAATAAAATCTCTTTGGACTCAATACTTTGGAAATTGTTTAGATGATCTCCCAATTAGCGATATAATAACAATAGGAATAAAAGATCGTATTCTAGGATCGTATTGGTATGATATATTTGACATTTTAGAATTTATTCCCAATCATTTTTATTTAGAACGCAGTGTAAAAAATCAATATAATGCCGAATTCATCTGCATTGTCAATGCTGTACTTGAAAAACATCTTTCTGCTTACCGTTTTGTAAACAACAAAATTGTTGAGATCACATCAGATGCCGAAATCACAGCGATAGAGACAGCAATAGAATCTCCAGACACACAAGAAACGGTCAAAATCCATTTAAGTAGAGCCTTAGAATTATTGTCTGATCGCAAGAATCCAGATTATAGAAATTCTATAAAGGAATCTATTAGCGCAATAGAAGCCTATGCTCAAATAATTACGAATAATCCTAAAGCTACATTAGGACAAGCCTTGAACATCCTAGAAAAAGATCATGATCTCCATGAGGCATTAAAAAAATCATTTGCTAGTCTCTACGGCTATACAAGTGATGCAAGCGGAATTAGACATGCCTTACTTGAGGTTCCTTCTCTAAAACAAGAGGATGCTCTATTTATGCTTGTAACATGCAGTGCATTCATTAATTATTTGAAGGCAAAAATACAGCAATAAAATATCTACCCACATTCACCTTTGTGTATAAAGCAGATTGGAGGTAGGCGTACAACTCCAGCCTACACTGGGTCGCGGGTTCGAGTCCCGTTTTCCGCTCAATGATTATAAGCCACTTGCAATTATTTTTGCAGGTGGCTTTTTTATTTCCGCTTCATCATGTAACTTTGTTCATATAAACCTTTACCGTATCATTATGAAAACGACTTCCATTCTCCTGACTATTTTGCTTACTACCCTGTTATCTTCCTGCTCATCAAACAGCGATCGACTGATTGCGGCTTTCACCTCTGAAATCGGGACTTCATCGCAACTCAAAGCACAGGGAAACAGTAAAATTTCGTACACATGGCCGGCTGTAAGTATTGTAAAAAAAGATGTACTGAAAAGCATTGCCGACAAAGAGCTGAAAATGTCACCGACGGCTACGCAGGACATGGGAGTAGCAGTGGATGAAAATGGTAATCCTGTAATGGGCAAAATACAGCAATCCTGGACATATGAAACTCCGGACAACAAAACAGAGCTTATCTACCAAATGTCAGGGTCAACCATTGATGTTATTCTAACTGTAACTAAGAAATAATTATTCTGATAAACGACGACGCCGGCAATAAATTTATTGCCGGCGTCGTCGTTTATTTATGAACTAAACTGAATCGATTTTCCCGTTTTGGGTATCTTCACGATAAGGTAAGGTTGCGTTATCACCATTGAAGCTACACTACCTAACGGCATTTTATAGACAGCCTCAACATATACTTTCATCTTATCTTCAAATACATTTAAATCAATAGAATAACCTCCGCTTCCCTCTACATCTCCAAAGAGAGCAAGTACTGTGTATTGCGAAAAATCAACTTTTTTCTCCAGAAAGCCAGCAGACGCATTATTGACAGTATTCATTTTGGCAACAAGCCGATTCCAGCTGAGACTATCTGAAATAACTATCAGTTGTTTGCTGATTTGTTCCTTGCCGTTACCCATCAGGTTACCTTTTGCAATGATAGTCGGAGTCACAGAATTGTATCCATTTTCCTGAACACATCCTGCCAGCAAGACAACCAATAATATCAGGAGATATTTCTTCATAACATATAAGATACGGATATTTACAGTTACAAATGTAGCATACAATTCGGAAAAACAATTCGGTCATTCTTATAAACTAAAGTGGCTATATTTGCAGCTGCAAATAAAGTCACAACAATCGAATCGACGGATATAAATTACAGGCATCGCATGAAAAATATCTTGCTCGCAACATTACTACTGGTAAATGCATTTGCGTTATTTGCCAATAACAATGACACGTATTACAAGGCATCCGACAAACGTTTCTCCTACATGGGGCGGGGTGATTTCAACAATCCCGATCATCCACGTTTTTGGACTGCTGCGGCGCAAGTGACTTTTTCGTTCAACGGAACCGAATGCTCTATCGACCTTACCGACGAGCATTTATACAATAAAAACCTGAATTACATTGTCCTCGTTGTTGACGGGAAATATTCGAGATTCAAACTGACGGCTCCAGAGAATAAACTATCGGTTGGCGACAACCTGAAAGATACCATCCACACTGTGGTGCTTTGCAAGTGTACCGAAACCAACATCGGTTACATTCAGTTCAACGGTGTAACTTGCCGTGAATTACTTAAACAACCTGCCCCTCCTAAACGCAAGATCGAATGTTTCGGCAACTCCATCACTTGCGGGACAGGCAGTGACCAGAGTCTGGTGGCTTGCGGCAAAGGTGACTGGCAGGATCAGCACAATGCGTATCTAAGCTACGGCGCACTGACGGCTCGCGCATTGAATGCGCAATATCATCTCACCTCTGTTTCCGGCATCGGACTGATTCACAGTTGCTGCAACATGGATATAGTGATGCCGCAGGTATACGACAAAATCAGTCTGCGGGAAAATAAACTCTCATGGAATTTTGCACTTTACCAGCCGGATGTGGTTACCATTTGTCTGGGCCAAAACGATGGCATTCAGTGCAAAGATAAGTTCTGCTCCGCTTATATCGACTTTATCAAAACATTGAGGAAAGTATACCCTCGCACCCGGTTCGTTCTTCTTACAAGTCCGATGGCCGACGAAAAACTGCTTCCGGTGCTAAAGGAGTACCTGGCTACGATAGGGAACACACTACACAAAAGCGGAGAGAAGAAGGTTTCGAAGTTTTTCTTTAGCCGGAGCTACAACAGCGGTTGCGATGCACATCCCAATCTGAAAGAACAGGAGTTAATCGCCAAAGAACTCACTGACTATCTGCGACAATTGATGCACTGGCAATAATAAATTAACAATGATTATCCGCAAAGCGACCGCTAAACACCAGAGGTGTTGTTCCAATAATAACGTCGGGATAAATCCCAACGGGAAGGAAAGTCGCATTTTTCACATAACGCTGTAAGCGTTTCCCTGCAAACGGGATACCGCTACGCGGTTCTGGGAGTGTACTGCTATCTGTACGATTGCACCCCGATGAATCGGGACGTTATTCTTGGGTTACGCCTTTTGCGTAGAGAGACCGTAAGATCATTATGCGGATAATCAGAATAAATTAAAGATGACCAATCACATAGACGACATAAAGCCACTACTCGATCAAAAATCCACACAATACAATTGTCTGGATTTTATCAACACCGATCCCATCCAGATTCCGCACCGGTTTAGTCTGAAAGAAGATATAGAAATTGCAGGCTTTCTCACCGCCACCATCGCATGGGGTCAACGCAAAAGCATCATCAACAACGCCAACCGACTAATGCAGTTAATGGACAATGCACCATACAATTTTGTGTGTAACGCTCCGGAAAACGATCTGGCTGGTCTGGAACGATTTGTGCACCGAACCTTCAACGGGCACGACTGCTGCTTTTTTATAGAATCATTGCGAAACATCTACCGAAACCACAACGGTCTGGAAGCTGTTTTCACAAAAGGATTCCAAGCTGAAGGTACCGTTTTCGGAGCCTTGAAATATTTCCGCGAAGTATTTTTATCGACTCCACATGAGCAAAGAGTAAGAAAACATCTGTCGGACGTGGCGGCCAATTCGAGTGCCAAGCGACTGAATATGTTCCTGCGATGGATGGTAAGAAAAGACGAAGCTGGGGTGGATTTCGGACTATGGAAGAGGATTCCGATGTCGGCGCTGATGCTGCCCCTCGATGTGCATACCGGCGATGTGGCACGTGCTTACGGTCTGCTCGCCCGCAAACAAAACGACTGGAAAGCGGTGGAAGAAATCACGGACATTCTGCGTCAGTTCGACCCTCACGACCCCATCCGCTACGATTTTGCATTGTTCGGAATAGGAGCGTTTGACAACAAAGAAATCGGCTAAGCCGGCAAACTATCTGGAAGGATTGTATTTCTCACTGATCTCTCTGCCCCACCCGTTCAGCGTTTCAAGAACCGGCAACACAGACTCTCCCATTTCGGAAAGTTTGTATTCAACTTTGGGAGGAACGGTAGGGTAAACGATACGTTCCACCAGTCCGGAAGTTTCGAGTTCCCGCACGGTTTGGGTAAACATCTTGTTGGTAATACCTGTCAAACTACGTTGTAATTCACCCGAACGCATCACTCCATCCTTGAGATGAAATAACACAATCGGCTTCCATTTGCCGCCAATCATGTCCATTACCAACTCCAAAGAACAGAAATATTCCTTCCCCTTGAAAATATATTTATTTATACGCCCCTCATTTCCCATAATTTACTCCTTTTGGTAACTATACCACTTTTCAGTAAGTACTTGCACATTCGGCATTAATCACCGAAATTTGCAGCACAAAAGTACAAAAAAGAATATAATCCACTAAACAGATCAAAAAAATGCGAGTTGTAGCTATTAACGGAAGTCCTCACAAAGAAGGCAACACCTATCATGCACTGACCATGGTCGGCAAGCAACTGGAACAAAACGGTATTGAACTGGAGATTGTGCACATCGGCAACAAACCCATCAGAGGATGCTCGGCCTGCGGCATGTGTTTCAAAAACAAAGACGAAAAATGCGCCATGAAAGATGATGGCGTAAACGATGCTATCCAGAAGATGAAAAATGCTGATGGAATCATTCTGGCTTCACCTGTTTATTATGCAGGAATTGCCGGCACTATGAAATGTTTTCTTGACCGGGCTTTTTATGTTTCGGGCAGCAACGGAGGCCTTTTTCGAAATAAAGTTGGCGCTTCGGTAGTTGCCGTACGTCGCACGGGAGGTTCATTCACCTTCGACAATCTCAACCATTACCTGCTCTATTCGGAAATGATGATCGCCTCTTCCAATTACTGGAACATCATCCACGGACGCACTCCCGGCGAAGTTCATGAAGATGCGGAAGGCGTTCAGATTATGGAAGTGTTGGGCAACAACATGGCATGGCAAATAAAAATGAGAGAAGCTACAAAAGAGTCTATTCAGGCTCCCTCTCCTGCTAAAAAAATAATGACCAGCTTTATACGATAGTCAGCACCCTGACTCAAAGACAATCCATCTTTATCAGCAATGATAGAGATGGATTTGTTTTAAAATCCAAACTCCTCGTTTTATTACCCATTCACATATCTTTCCAAGCATCTTAGCAAGCCATATAAAATTCTAAAGAACATTAAGATTCATGGTTGTAATTTGCAAACCACGTCTCCGTAAATTACTTTTGTATCACTAACCAAAATACAAAGCCTCTGACACACCTCTACTTTTCTTTATAATTATCTAAGCAACAAATATTTTGCTGCATTATTTCCACAACTTAATTCGATATAACATGGTAAAGAAAAGCTTATTTATCAGTCTGTCACTTCTGTTTATCTCCCTGGCTTCGTCGTACGGTCAACAATGGCAGCATAACTGGAATGAAGCAACTTCTCAATCTCAAAAAGGACACAAACACATTCTTCTCAATTTTTCAGGATCCGACTGGTGCCTGCCTTGTATGCGCATGCATAAGAATATCTTCGGATCAAATGAATTCACGACTTTCGCGTCTCAAAATCTGGTTATGTACAATGCTGATTTTCCCCGCAACAAGAAAAATCAACTCAGCAAAGAGATCGAGAAGCAAAATAACGCTTTGGCCGATCAATACAACAAAGAAGGCCACTTCCCTTTTACCGTCCTGTTAGATTCAAACGGCAAAGTTCTCAAACAATGGAACGGACTTTACACGGGAAGTGTGGAAAACTTCATTGCTGAAATTAAATCTCTGTAAATACTTAGGCATCGAAACGCCGAAAATGCGGCATATTGCCAATGCTATATCTCTATGGCCAGAAAAATCGTACACAAACGCGGCATGAAACTGATGGGCAACCACTTCGAAATATCGGTGGTAGCCGCAGATGCTTATTGGGCAAGGCAGCGGATCGATGCCGGAGTAAAAGAAATCAAGCGTATCGAAGCGCTACTCACCACCTTTAATGACGAAAGCGAAACTAACAAAATCAATGCGTTTGCCGGCATCCGCCCCGTTGTGGTCAGTCAGAAAATAATACAGTTAATCGAGCGGTCGAAACGAATCTCGGAGGTAACGCAGGGGGCTTTCGACATCACTTACGGTTCGGTAGATAAAAGTCTCTGGAACTTCGACACGCATATGACCTCGCTTCCGGATAAAAAGACAGCCAAAAAGAGTGTACGCCTAATCAATTACAAAAATATAGAGATAGACACAACCAACTCAACGGTATTTTTGAAAGAGAAAGGAATGCGTATCGGATTTGGTGGTATTGGGAAGGGTTACGCTGCCGAGATGGCAAAAAACGTAATGAAACACCAGGGAGTGGATAGCGGCGTGGTGAATGCTTCGGGCGACCTTACCGCCTGGGGATACCAACCTGACGGCATGCCCTGGACTATCGGCATTGCCAATCCGAACCTTGCCCAAGAGATTTTTTCGTACATGAACATCACCGATATGGCAGTGGCAACTTCGGGCAACTATGAAAAATTTGTGATGATTGACGGGAAACGCTATTCTCACACCATCGACCCGAAAACGGGTCTGCCCATCAACGGCATCAAAAGTGTGTCTATCATATCGTCAAACGCCGAAATTGCGGATGCCATGGCAACTCCGGTAACCATTATGGGGGTCAAGGCCGGGCTTCACATGATTAATCAAATCAAAAACATCGAAGCCATCATCATTACCGACGATGATAAACTCTACACATCAAAGAATATCAATCTGATTATGTAACACCTAACAACATATTAATCAAAATGAAGCATTCAAAAACAATTATACTTTTTGCACTGTTAGTGCTATCTCTAAGCTCCTGTGTTTCGGTAAAAGAATACCAGAAGTCGAGATTAAACGACTCGGAGATGATTCTGAGCAACCGAAAGGTAGAGAAGGAAGAACTTAACTTTCAGGTAATCAAGGAAGGAGCTGCCGGAGCTAATTCCGGAAAATCGGGTGGCGGATGCGGCTGCAACTAAGTAATTAACAATTGATAATGAACGACTAGCAATGAAAAAATACTTATTCATCATAGTATTCCTGTTCTGCATTGTATACAGTGCATTTGCGCAGTATTTCAAAAAAGACACAGCATCTTATACAACAAAAAGCCTGAAACTGGACGAAGTTAATCTGGTAACAGGGTACTACTCTCAAACCGGAGATCACTCCACCACTCTTGGGGGAAGAGGTGACGAACAGGTCAGAGAAATTTCCTCGGCCATCGACCTCAAGTTCGTAGGGTATACCAATCCGAATTATATTCACTCACTCACCGCCGGCTTCGGATATGCACACCACACGGCAGCTTCGGCAGCATGGGTGTCAAAAACGGGAGCCTCCCGAACGGCAGGAGACCGGATTTATCCCTCTCTGGAATGGTCGCTTCAGAATGTGAAACTCAAAACAGAATATTCCCTTGGAGCGCAATATTCGGGCGAATTCAACTACAAATCACTCACGCTAAACTCCGGATTTACGAAAGCCAACTCCAACAACGGAGAGTTCGGATTGAAAATGAGTGCTTCGCTTGACCGGGTAACGATGATTAACGGAGAGACTATGGCAAAAAACGCATCTATTCTCGTCACTCCTCAGAAAAGCGGCAATTATGAAGATGACGTTTTGTCATTTTCAGGCACACGAACCAGCGCAGTATCGTCAGCAAGCGGAGTTACTTCAAGCACAAACAAGAACGTTGTAACATCTGCTGCATCAACCTACAAAGATGACTACGCCACAAAACCAAGGACCACATTGACGGCAGCTTTTTCTTACAATCAGATCATCAATCCTCGCATGCAGGTTGCTTTCCTTGCCGACTTTACAGGACAGTTTGGTTATCTGGGATTACCTTTTCACAGGGTTTTCTTTGCCGATGCCGACAGCAGTAAGATAGAAAAATTGCCAAGTCAACGACTGAAACTTCCGTTGGCCATGAGATGGAATTATTTTCTGGGCGATAATTTTATTTTCAGGACCTATTACAGATTTTATACCGACAGCTGGGGAATCAAGGCACATACAGCTTACATAGAGACACCTATCAAACTATCGCCTTTTCTCTCTGTAGCTCCATTTTACAGGTACTACACTCAAACGGCTTCAAAATATTTTGAACCTTTTGCTCAGCATCAGACATCGGACGAATATTACACCTCCAACTACAGCTATTCTGCATTTTCTGCCAATTTTTACGGAGTTGGAATACGCTGGATGCCATTGGAGGGAGGATTCTTCAAGGCGATTGAACTCCGCTATGGTCATTACAAACAAACCACCGGCCTGGTATCAAACACTATCACCTTGCACCTGAAATTTTAGAGCTAACGATTGTATATCAAGCAAAAAGAGGCAGTCTCAAATAAAAATTAAGACTGCCTCTTCAAATTAATAAGATCTTCAAGTATTATTTCACCTGATTGACACGCACCGTCGATCTGAATATTTTTAACCCTGCCGCAGAAACGGAATCCGCCATAAATGAGGCGTTATATTTACCCGATGGAAAATCAGACAATGAAAAGGTATTGCAAGCACGGGCAGCTTTCACATGAGGAGTACTTGCCGTGGTAATTGCAGTTGCTGCCAAGTCAGCCAAAGCGCCAAACAGCCCACCGGCTCCGCTGCTGACAGAAGTATCCAAAGTAACATCTCCTCTACGAGAATAGACAACCGCATTGGTTTGAGTTGACTTAACGATATATTCGACTTCCACCCTGACTGAGCCACCCAGAGCCATCTTTTCCCATTTATGAATAATCGTAAACAAGGCCATATCTGCACCAAAATACGATGCAAATTTATCAAGCGGACGATCAATAATCAGGTCGGCATCATAGGCACTCTCATTCTTAAAGACTTCCATTGACACATAAGGAGGAATTACATAATATCCTCTTTCACAAAGAGGCTGACTTAGTGTTGTAAAGAAAAACTCTTTTGCTTCTACCTTATTCGTTTTGTTAATCGGAGGCATAATCAGAATCGTTGCCATCGGCTTTGTATACATTTCAGGATATGCTGCTTTACGGGAAATTTTCTGAGTCGATGAACAGCCGCTCAAAACAAGCAACAATACTAAAGTGCTGCTAATCATTTTCAATATTTTCATTTTGCAGTCGAATTTAAAAGGTGAGCAATTAGTGTTTTCGATTCAGGATATAACTCTATTTCCTTATTTAGCATGTCTCGTCCCTTATCAGTTTCTCCGGCTTGAATCAAAAGGAAACCATAGTCTGCATAGACACCCGGGGGCACACACTTACGAAGTCCTATTTGCTTTTTAATCATCACATCGTACGTTTTCATCAGGACAACCTTATCGGCATCAGAACGACTTTTGATGTAATTATAAGTCGCCTCTGAATAATTATTCCAGGTATAAAGAGATGGAACTGTTGTAGTACAAGAGGCAAGTGCAATTAACATCAAACTTAAAATTGCTGTTTTCTTCATGGTATTTGTAGTTGTTTTACTTCCTGAGAAGATGTAAAGATTTCTTTATCAAAAACTAATTGTCCATTGGCAACAATTTTAACATGATGACGGCCTGTAGGAATAGTGTAAAGATTTCCTCTCACATTCATTTTTTTCTCTTTTGTCACCTTCGCGACAAAAGATGGCTGCTCGTCAATGGTTACCACTACGCCATCAGGATATTTAGTCTGTGACTGAACAATTTGAATATATGCTTCCTGTGCTTTCCCTTTTGATTCGCTATACATCCCGACTTTACAGGCAGCTAAAAGAAACACCAGCAATATAGGTAAAACTAAAGATCGGATCTGTGTTTTCATTTTTTATCCTCCTCTATGTAATAATTCGATATTTGTGCTCCGTCAATATTTCCCTCCACAAATTCTACAAAAGAATATTCGGTCATGGGAGTATCACCTCCGGTTTCTGAGACTCTGATTTTTCCTACTGTTTTACCCGGGATCTCAATCACCACCCCTGTCTGTGGATTTTTCACTTTTTTACCTTTTTGTTTCACAATGAAAAAGTCTCCTTTCTGAATTCCCTGACTTTTTCCTCCCGAAATAATAATACTTTCTGCATCTTTAGAAAGAAAATAGCCTTTCCAGGGACGATCCATGCAGTTATTAATTATATTTTCAACCAATTTGGAGATAGCAGCAGAAATAGCCTGATCGTCCAATGCCGAATCGTAATCTGCTTTACTTCCAATACCCATAGTAGTTTTGGTTTTGGTTTCTGCTTCTCCATGAGCTTCTTCAGAATAGAGAATCAGTCCGGTAGTTACATCCACCAAACGAATATTCACACCAGCCTGTACAATTTGTGATTTTGAAGCTGAAAAAACTCCGTCGTGCCCCACATTTTTCCTCCCATATTCAGTAATAGAACCTACAATTAGGTAATCAGCACCTAGTTGAGTTTTCATACTGTCCGTAATATTGGTAGATTCACCGATAATCTTGGTAATATCCGAACGCTCAATAAGAATAAATTTACCCGAATTGGCCAGTTTGGAGGAAAGAATATCAATAGCTTGTTTTTCAAGAGGATCATTGGCTTTATCATAAAAAAGCCCTTTCGCATATTTACTCTCATTTGAAAAACGGGCAATTGCCACTTTTCGTTTCAGTATTTTCCCCTGATTTACAGGAGACGTTGACACTTGTGGTTGTGTCTGTGTTACTTGCTTTTGAGCCTGGCAGACCTCCAAAGAACTACCAATTATTCCGGCTAAAAGAAAAATCGCAATTTTCTTCATATTATATACGTCATGTTAAATTGAAAAATAAATCGAATCGTTTTTCTAAATAAAATTATTTACGCAAAATACATTTACAAAATAATATTACCACAAATATCGATAAATATATTTAATTTCACAAATAGTTATCCGCTATTTTAGTTGATCGTTATCATGATCGACATTACTGCAAATGTCTCTTAAAATCTTTTTCCGATACAAATACCGCAGCGTGGATATGCCGCAGTGATAGGATCTCCGAACAAGCGTCCGGCTCCAAGATACAGCTCACCGGAGACACCTCCCCGTGTAACTAGTTTAAAGCCTACCGCAGCTCCGAAACCGAAACTGGTAGACGTATTAGTACTATTCGAATATATCCAGTTAGACCCGTTATAATAGTCTAAACTTATATTTTCCTTTTGATTGATGACTGCCATATTGCCCTCAATAAAAAAGCCTGCTGCTCTTTTTGTTTCACCAAAATAGATACGACAATACGGCAAAGCTGTAAAACGATCTGTCATATCCTCAACCTTTACAATTGAAAAGGCCATGGCCATCCCGACTCCCATATTATCACTCACGTAACGTTCGTAATTGATTTCCGGCATACCCGCAATAGCCATCAGAAAATTTATGCGTACTTCATTATTCTGCTGACTTCCCGAATAATCATTGCTCTGTCCAAAAACACTTTGAACAACCATCAAAATCAAAACACTAAGAATAAGCTTTGTCTTCATTTGTAAACAATTAGTTATTAATCTATTAAATTATTGAAACTATAATCTCTTCGGATTCATTCTATATAAGTTGATCATTCCGGGCACAAAAGACCTCAATGAGAGAATTGATTGACTCGTTTTCTATCTGAGTTCCGAGGATTGCCCGCTTATGCTTCCCATTTATTTCACAGAAAAACGATAAATCGTTCTCGATTTGAATTTCTCTCCGGGATTAAGCACGGTTGTCGGGAAACCCGGCTGATTAGGACTATCGGGGAAATGTTGTGTTTCGAGAGCAAAAGCCGAACGGCTACTGGTTGGTTTTTCGCCGTTGTCGATTGCTTTTTTCCACTGCATTCCACCCATACCCGAATAGAATTGCAGACCCGGCTGATCGGTAACAACTTCCATCACACGTCCGCTTTGAGGATCATACACCGTTGCACAAACTTTTCCACCATCAAGTACATAGTTGTCATCGTATCCCTGAAAGACACCATTATTAAATGTCTCTCCAATTTTATACCCGATAGTATGAGGTGTGGTAAAGTCGAACGGAGTATCTTTCACCGGACGAATTTCACCGGTAGGTATCCGAGCCGGAGTCGACGGAGTATATTTCGACGCTTTCATTGTTAAAATATGGTCAAAAATATAGCCTTTCCCTACTCCGTGAAGATTGAAATAAGCATGATTGGTCACATTGATTACCGTTTTTTTATCGGTAGATGCTGCATAATCAATAATAATCTCGTTTTTATCAGTCCATGTGTAAGTAACCGAAATATTGATTGTTCCAGGAAATCCCTCTTCCATATCAGGACTAACATACGAAAACCGAACAGCTGGCTGTTTACTCTCTTTCACAACTCCCGAATTCCACTCTTTGGAGAACCAGCCATTACGGCCGCCATGTAGTGTATTCGGACTATTGTTGGGCGCCAACTTGTATTCAACGCCATCAAGCGTAAATTTTGCATTGGAAATTCGGTTGGCAAAACGGCCGATACTGGCTCCACCAAAAGCATCGCCTCTCACAAGAGATTCCAACTTTTCCGATCCTGTAGTAACATTATCTTTATTGCCATTTTTATCCGGCACTTCAATTCTAACAATTCTTGCGCCATAATTGGTCAGTTTCAACACATTCCCGGCTTTATTCACCAGGGTATAAAGACACACTTCATTACCATTATGCTGTCCCAGCACTTCTTTTGTAACTTTCTGACTTGCTTGTAAAAAAGCAATACTACACAACAGCAAAATGGCTGTACATACTAATAATTTTTTCATCTGTATATGATATTATTTTTAGAGGTTAAACGAATATATAATTCAAACGTAGAAATAAATGCAACTAAGCACACAAAACAAGAATTTCATCTTATGATATTTCACGAGTTTTGATTTAACATTCCACATACAATGCATATTCATTTCTAAATATGGAATAAAGAATAATATTTCAATCCACATAAATAGCAATAAAACATACTATACACTATTAGAAAGGCAATTACAACCACAATCGTATCTCTTCTCCCTGAATGTTAAATGCGAAAATTTACTCAGTTAAAAGCATTTTCCCAGGAATCAATTGTTGCTTTTGAAACTATCTTTAAAAGCTATGTTTTTCTCATCTCAACCATAGTTAAGCTTGAAGTGTTTTCATGGTTTTTCAAAAAGCCGAAATTATCCCAAATATCTAAAGAGAAAGATGGTAGTTGAGTCATTACGACCAACTATAGAAAGGAGCGTAACCTGCTCCTTTCGTCATTTTCAAATCCAGCCCTCCTTTTATAGACTGATTTTACTATTTTCGTTTAAAGAGACCGCTTAAATCCATCACCAAACTACCAAACAAGAGTACAATTAAACAAATCCGAACAATTTCAAAGTATTTGATTCGTTCAAATTGCTTGCAGAATATCAGGGCAATGATGGTAAGGATAACTATGGGAATAGAAAGATATTGTAATGATTCAATAGTATTCTTTTTCATGGTACGCATGTTTAAAGTTTCATCGTTCAGGTCTGTAAATTCTCTTAATTACGTCCATTTAAAGATACATTGTTTTTCATAAAACATCAACCATCTTTATTAAAGACATCATTTTTTCGATTCCACAACAATTAAATGCAGAACAACAGACACTTATTCATCTCACACGACCGCCACACACCCATGTTCTCCGGTAATATTCTTCGTCCAGATCACTAACCACAACCCCTTTAGAAGTGGACGTATGCAAAAACTTATTATCCTTCAGATAAATTCCCACATGGTTAACGTATGCCTTCGATTTACCTCCTGTATTAAAAAATGCAAGATCGCCTTCTTTCAGCTTATCGCGGTTAATCCTTTCGCAATTTTTACGAAGCATTGCCAACGAATTGCGTTCTATCGTTTTGCCGTAAACAGTTTTATAAATTGTATAGACCAAAAAAGAGCAATCCACCCCGCTACGCGACATACCTCCATCCACATGCGGAACATGTAACCAGGAAGCTGCTGTTTTGTAAAGTGCAACATTATCGTTTCTGTCTCTATACAAGCCTAATGCCTCATACACTTCTTTGCTCTGTCTCTTCTCAATTTTTTTCGACGTACTGCATGATACAAATAAAAACAGTCCGATACATCCACACACTATACAGTTAAAGTTTAATGACCGTTTAATGATATCTGACATATATTTCGCGAATTATTCATAATCAAATCGATTCACAAACTTACAATTTATTTAGCATTTCCTGCAAAAAACACTTCACAATATCGCCTACAAATGAATGTTTGTCGCACTACCCCACAAAAAAAGGTCTTTGGAAATTCCAAAGACCTTTATCCACAACCCTATTTATTAAACCCGTTTATTTCAACGCTGCCAAAGCTGCATTGTAATTCGGTTCCTGTGTTACTTCAGGCACCAGTTCGGTGTAAGCGACTTTACCATCTGCATCCACCACAACAACTGAACGAGCCAGCAGTCCTTTCAATGGACCATCAACCATCAACACGCCATAATCAGCAGCGAATTCAGGATTACGAAACGCTGAAGCTGTAACCACATTTTCGATACCTTCGGCTGCACAAAAACGACCTGCTGCAAAAGGCAAATCAACAGATACGCCGAGTACCACTGTATTTTCGAGACCGGCTGCATCTTTATTGAACTGACGTACTGAAGCTGCACAAACACCGGTATCGATGCTTGGAAAAATATTAAGTAATACTTTTTTACCCTTAAAATCTTTCAATGATACTTCTGAAAGATCTCCTTTTACCAGTGTAAAATCAGATGCTACACTGCCAACTGCAGGAAGTTCTCCTCCTACATTTATTTTCAACTCGCCTTGTAATGTTACTGTTGCCATAATTTGTTTCTTGTTTAAAGTTTAGTAAATACTTTTATCTATTCATTTTCGGTCGTTGCCGATAAAATTTTCTTCAAATACTCTCTCAGGGTTACTATCTCGTAATCAGTCATTTTAATGTGACATTTGATATGTGCCGGTATTTTTTCCGCCTCTTCCTCCAGCTGACGACCCTTTTCTGTTAGTGCTATATCCACAGAACGTTCATCATCACAGAGCGTTTACGGGTTATAAGTTCGTTGGCTTCCATCCGTTTCAACAAAGGAGTAAGCGTTCCGCTATCCAGCCAAAGCAATTGTCCCAGCTGTTTTACGGTAACGATTTCCGTTCCCACAACACCATCATAACCAAATATTGAGGATAGGTAAGTTCAAGCTTCTCCAGCAACGGCCGGTAAAAGCCGGTTATTTGTCGTGACAACACATATAATGGAAAACACAACTGATTATCGAGCCTGAGGAATTCTGACATAAAAACGTATATTTTGGTTGTGCAAAATTAATTACCAAACAAACCAAAATGCTAATTATTATAGTTAAATATCACTAACACATATTTTATTTGCTATTTTTCAATTATTTACATAATACACAACAAAACACCACGCATACATTTTAATTGCGCACAAACCATTTTTACATACTAAAATCACTATTTTTAATGCCGATTCAATCTCATTATTTCTTGAAGATTTTATGAAGAGCCCAAAAAGCAGAAATAAAACTTGACCGTCATTTGATTTTCCACTACCTTAGCTCCCGTTTTAAAACAGATATATCTTACCTTAAATACCCCCTTGCGCTGATGTCTCACTTAAACAAGACTTAGCCCGGGGTTTATTTATTTCACACATTAAAAAGCAATGTTATGATAAAAAAATGCCTCACGCTCCCTGTGATGTTGATGATTACCTGCGCTGTGTTGTTTGCTCAGAAAGGAACAAGCACATCCGCTCAGTTAGAACGCCCTAAACTGGTTGTGGGAATTGTTGTTGACCAAATGCGTTGGGATTATCTCTACCGGTTTTACAACAAATACGAAAATGGAGGCTTTAAACGCTTGCTAAACGAAGGTTTTGCCTGCCAAAACACCATGCTCAACTATATTCCGTCGGTAACAGCTATTGGACACACCACCATTTTCACCGGCTCAGTTCCATCAATTCACGGTATAGCAGGCAATGACTGGATTGACTACAAAACAGGAAAATCCATCTATTGCACAGACGATCAAACAGAAAGCAGCGTCGGTTCCGAAAGCAAGGCCGGCAAAATGTCTCCCCGCAAACTATTAGCCACCACCATCACAGACGAATTGCGCATGGCTACCAATTTTCAATCGAAAGTAGTAGGCGTGTCTCTTAAAGACCGGGCTTCTATAATTCCGGCAGGACACAACCCCACCGGCGCATTCTGGATGGATGATGCTACCGGGCGTTTTATCACAAGCACCTACTACATGAAGGAATTACCGGCATGGGTGAATACTTTTAATGCATCAAAACCCATTGAAAAATTACTGGCTAACGGATGGAACACCCTGCTACCAATCAACGAGTACACCGAAAGCACCGCCGACGACATTACTTGGGAAGGAATCCTGAAAGGAGCATCTAAACCCGTATTCCCTTACGATGCAAAAAAAGCCTATGAACTAGATCACGGAACATTGCGCCAGATGCCTTTCGGCAATACGCTCACGCTTCAATTTGCTCGTGCTGCAGTTGATGGGTATAAACTGGGACAGGAAAAGAGCTGCGACTTTCTGACCATCAATTGCGCGTCCACAGACTATTGCGGTCATTTGGTAGGTCCAAATGCCATCGAAATCGAAGATGTTTATCTCCGCCTCGACCGCGACCTTGCCGGTTTCTTTTCCTATCTCGATCAAAAAATCGGCAAAGGCAACTATCTTGTATTTCTCACTGCTGACCACGGTGCCGCAAACGCTGAAGGTTTTCTGGAATCAAATAAAATGCCAACAGGATTTCTCTCAAGAGGATTTGATACCGCTATCGGCGACATGTTAAAACAAAAATTCGGTGACGACAAATTAGTTACTGCCGTAGATAACTTTCAGGTATATTTTAATAAAGCGCGTATCGATAGCCTCAATCTCGATTTTGACAAGATCAAAGCTTCTACAGTAGACTTCCTGCAACATCAGGATGGCATTCAGTACGCTGCCGACCAGGACAAGATTTCCACGACTTCCATCCCTGCGATTGTAAAAGAAATGATGATAAACGGCTACAACCAGCAACGCAGCGGTTCGGTAGTAATGATTACCAAACCCGGATGGCTTCCCTACTATTCAAAAACCGGAACAACACACAGTGTTTGGAATCCATACGACACACACATTCCACTTATATTTATGGGATGGAAAATACAACATGGGTTCACCACTCAGGCCACACACATGACTGACATTTCGGCCACAGTTGCCGCCCTGCTCCACATACAAATGCCCAATGGATGCATTGGCCAACCAATAACATCCATTTCCGACAAATAAAGACACAGATACTCCTGCCCGATTTCCATATCCGGCAGGAGTTCTTTTGTTTATTGGAACAGGACTTTTCCTCCCTCTGATTTTTCCACACTCCAGAACACAATAGAAGATAAGAGTGCAAAATTCATCAATATATTAGACATTATATCGATTAAGTGTATATAAATCTCAATAGCAGACCTCTCCTCCCAACCTCCTCCCCCAAGGGGAGGAGGAGCAAGACAGTGAAATAGTTAGAATTCAATTCATTTTGCAGATTCTTCCCCTCTCTTCGGGAGAGGGGTTAGGGGAGAGGTCAAATGCAAAAATTAAGAAATGAATTAACCGGTATAATGTCTATTATCCTTCTATCAAAATATTCACTTATGCTTGCAGAAAGTTTCCGTGCACGTACACGTTCTTTTTCAAATCCCCAAATCTTCAAATCTGTGTAGTAAACAAACATTTACAACAAATATTGGCAAGGCTTTAATCCGTCTCAATGCGAATTCGAGATAAATACCACTTTAAATCATAGGACATAGGACAATTCTTTGTCTATTTTTATAAATTTGCATCAGATTTAAGTTTGTAACCATACACATTCTTCACACACAACACCATGAAACGAATCTTATTGATTTCACTATCCTTTCTTTTCACCTTTTCTGTTTTCGCACAAACACGCACTATGTATCTCAACTGGGCTGCAAACGTGGCTAAATCAGATATAAAACGCAATCCGGAAGGCTGGATGATCGATTTCAACAAAACTCCCAAATGGGATTATTGCCAGGGACTGATGTGCTCTGCTTTATTAAAATTAAATGCACTCACAAAAGATAAAACATACTACGATTATGTGCTGAAATTCGGAGACTACATGGTTGACAACGATGGAAATGTTCTTTCCTACAAAGCATCCGAAAACAGCCTCGACCGCATTAACGGAGCTAAATTCATTTTCACGCTCTACGACAAAACGCTAAAACTAAAATACTACAAAGCCATTGAGGCCTTCCGTGCACAACTCAAGACCCATCCACGCACAAGCGAAGGTGGTTTCTGGCATAAAGCTATATACCCCAATCAAATGTGGCTGGATGGCATCTACATGGCATCGCCTTTTTTGGCCGAATATGCAAAACGCTTCAATGAAAAAGAAACGTTTGACGACGTAGCCAAACAGATACTCTTAATCGCCAAACACACATACGACCCCAAAACAGGGCTTTATTACCACGCCTGGGACGAAAGCAAGACGCAGGAATGGGCTGACAAAACAACTGGATGTTCACCTAATTTCTGGAGTCGCAGCATTGGTTGGTATATGATGGCAATTGTAGATGTACTCGACTACCTGCCGCTAAATCACCCGCAACGTCCTGCAATCAAACGCATATTCAGCAACCTGACTAAAAGCCTGTTAAAGTACCAGGACAAAACAACCGGCCTTTGGTATCAGGTAACCGACAAACCCGGAGCTGAAGGAAATTACCTGGAAAGCTCTTCTACTGCCATGTTCATGTATGCCATCACTAAAGGGGCAAATAAAGGATATATAGAACCTAGCTACTTTGCCATTTCAAAAAAGACATTTAATCTCTTCCTGAAAAATGCCACCCGTATCGATGCTGATGGTTCCTACAACATAACTAAAGCCTGCGCTGTTGCAGGACTTGGAGGAACTCCCTATCGTAGCGGAACATACGATTACTACATCCACGAACCTCAACGCGATAACGACCCGAAAGTAATCGGACCTTTCATTCTTTGGTGCTGCCAACTAGCAATGATTGCGAAATAAAAAGCAACCATTTTCATTGTGTATCCTTAACCTTATATACAATAAAATGACAACGTAATTGTTGCCGAATTAAAAAAAACCCTTATATTTGCGCCTTCGTGTTCGGACACGCAATTTCGTGTGCGAACACGGATACATAGAAACACGAAACGAGCGGAATAAAGCTCATTTCCAGTCAGAAAGTTATTTGCCTATAATAACCTCAATTTCTTAAATTTAAACAACCATGCAAACAAAAAAGAAAAGAAAACTTACACATTTTCTGTGTATTATGGTCATGTCCATAATGGCTGTTTCGGCCTGGGGACAAACCAAAGCTGTTAGCGGAACCGTGAAAGACGGGAAAGGAGAAGCCGTTATTGGAGCCAGTGTTGTCATAAAAGGCAGCAGTACCGGAACCATCACGGACGTAGACGGAAATTTCAGTTTATCCATACCAGCTTCTGCAAAGTCATTAGTTGTATCCTATATTGGGATGGAAACCCTCGAAGTCCCTATCACAGGGAAACCAATGACAATTACACTAAAAGAAAACTCTATTTCTCTGAATGAAGTAGTAGCAATCGGTTATGGCAGCGTAAAGAAAAGTGACCTCACGGGTGCCATTGCCAGCGTTAACTCCAGCAAGATTACCGAGGCCGGAAGAACCTCCGTATTAAGCACCTTGCAGGGAGCTGTACCTGGTGTTCAAATCCAACAAAATTCCTCACGTGCCGGTTCCGGCTTCAACATCATCGTTCGTGGACAAAATTCAATCTCCGGAAATGTAAGTCCTCTGTATGTTGTAGATGGTGTGGTTACCTCTTCTATCGACTTCTTAAACCCACAGGATATTGAAAAAGTAGACATTTTGAAAGACGCATCTTCAAGCGCTATTTACGGATCAAGAGGTGCGAACGGTGTGGTAATTATCCAGACGAAAGGTTCGCAAAACGCTCAGAATTCAAGAACGGAAATTTCGTATGATGGCTATTACGGCACTACCGTGAAGGCTCGCATGCCGGACTTTATGGACTCTCAACAATGGATGCAATATCGCACCATGTGTTACCAAACAGCGACTCCAAGCACTACTACCGGTGACCTGACAATTAATTCAACCAACCTGAAAACTGTATGGTGTGGAAACAACACACTCAACGCAGCAGGTCAACCACTCTATGCAAACGGCACATTCAGCGGAAGTCAATGGATGCTCAACCGTTATCTCAGCAACCAGAGTACTGATTGGGCTGATCTGGTTACAAGAACAGGACAGCAACAAAACCACTATATCGGAATTTCCGGAAGCTCAAAAGATATCAACTATGTCATCGGAATGGGCTATCAGAATGAGCAAGACATATTTGTCAACACCGATTATAGCCGTTATAACCTCAAAGGTAGCCTGAATGCTAATCTGAATGCAAAGTGGTCGACCGGCATTAATGTAAACATGGCCTACTCCAATCAGCAATATGGTAGTAACAGAGCTGTAAACAATGCCTTTGCCATGAGTCCTATACTCTCGCCGTATGCAACGAATCTCGACCCTGCTTTGAATACAATTATCGGCAATATGGTATTGTATCCGGGTAAAACGACCGAAAGTGTAAAAGATGCTTCCGGTAACTATATTTATGCCAACTCCATTGGTCAAAGTGGTCCTACGTCAACAGTCAACCCCTTGATTGATATTACTAGCACAAACAATCAGACAAGACAGTTTGTTGTGATGGGAAGTGCCTACTTACAATTTGCACCTCTTAAAAACCTGCAATTAAAAAGTACATTCTCTCCTAATCTCACTACATACAGAAACGGACTTTACATGAGTGAATTTGCTCAGGACAATATCGGAAAAGAGCCTACTGCCAACGTTACTAACAACACTTTCTTTTCCTATACATGGGATAACCAGATCAACTACAAATTCAAACTGAAAGATGATCACAGCTTCGATTTGATGGGTCTTTACAGTATTTCAAGTGATAATACCGAGAACTACTATGCAAACACTTTGGGTTACAGCTATGATTTTGACTGGTACAACCTTGGAGCTGCAACCAGTACTTCAGCAGGTAAATCTCAATTGACCAGCTCATACACTGAAAGCAAACTTATGTCATATGCTCTTCGCGCTAATTATTCTTACAAGGGAAAATACATGGCAACAGCTTCTATCCGTTACGATGGCAACTCAAAATTTGCTGATGGTCACAAATGGGTAACTGTTCCTGCTTTGGCTCTCGCATGGAGAATCAGTGAAGAAAAATTCATGGATAGCAGCCGCAAATGGCTTTCTAACCTTAAATTGCGCGCAAGTACCGGTTACACTGCCAACTGTAATATTAGCCCGTTCCAAACTCAAACATTAGCAAGCTCAAAAACATATTACAATTTTGGATCTACCATTGCAAACGGCATGGCTATCGGAGCCCCTGCAAGTACAGAACTGACATGGGAAAAAACGCGCGAATTAGACTTCGGTGTTGACTTTGGTATCATTAACAACCGTATCAACGGTTCGGTAGATATTTATGATCGTTTGTCTTCCGGCCTTTTGCAAACCATCACTCTGCCGTTGGAATCAGGCGCAGGAACTATGGCTAAAAACCTTGGTAAAGTAAGCAACCGTGGATTCGAAGCATCATTAAATGCAGTAATTCTGCAAGGAAAAGATTTCACCTGGTCTGCAAATGCTTCATTTGCAACCAACAAAAACAAGATTGTAAACTTGTTTGGGAACGAAACCAACGGATACACCTACATCAATAGCAGCACACAAAAATGGATCGTAGGACAAAACATCAATTCAATCTATGGCTACGTTTCTGATGGCATCTGGACAGCCGATGACCTGAAAGCCGCTATTGCAGCAAAAGATCCCCGTGCTATTACCTCTGCAGGAAAAGTTATTGCAGGAGAAGGTCAGGCAAAAGTTAAAGATTTTGATGGCAACGGCATTGATGTAAACGACCGCCGCGTACAAGGGCATACCGATCCTACCTGGACAGGAGGTTTCGGGACTACAGTTACTTATAAAGGCTTTGATTTCAATATCAACCTCTACACAGCTCAGGGTATGACCCAGTTCTCTCCGTTTATGGAAGCTTTCACCAACTTCAATGACCGCGGTACAGAAAAACTCAACGTTGACTATTACATACCTGCAGGAATGTCTGTTTTGGGTAGTGACGGTTTTTTTACAAAGCTAACAACTTCACATAACAGCCAAAGCTATCCGACTCCATACAGTCAGGGAACATACTGGCATACTTCTGCCGAAGGTGCAAGAGACATGCCGGGAGCATGGGTTGACGCTTCGTATGTAAAGGTGCGTAACATTTCTTTGGGTTATACATTACCTAAGAAAATCAACACAATTTTAGGTATTAATCAACTGAGAGTATATTGCAACTTACTGAATCCATTTGTATTTACCGACTACAAAGGTTTTGATCCGGAATGGGCCAGCGCTTCTATGGGCAAAGACAACGGCCCAAGCACTATCACTTGCCAGTTTGGCGTAAATCTTAAATTCTAATTATTAACAGACAACTATTACGATCATGAAAAAATTAATAATAGCAATTGCCGGAATACTTTCCTTATCACTCGTCAGTTGTGCTGATTTTCTGGACGAAAATAACAAATCAAATGCACCTGCCGATACCTATTATACTTCAGACGCCGGTTACGAATCGTTAGTCAATTCTTGTTATGCAACACTCCGTACAGTTTTCGGAGGCAACTGCGAAATATTTGAAGCAGGCACCGACCTGTTCCAAATTGGCAAGAGTAATCTATCGTCCAATAACAACGGGTTGGCAAACTACAAAAACCTGTCAACCGCCGATGGTGTGGTTCAATCGTTTTACAACAACGCATTTTCAGCCATTAAACGTTGTAATGACGCTATTCATTACAGCACAGGACACAGCACAACCAGACTGGCAGAAGTCCGTTTCCTGAGAGCCTTCTACTATTTCCAGCTTGTTCAACAATTTGGTGGCGTAGCCTTGGTTACTGATTTTTTGGATAAACCTATTAGCGACTATCCCCGTAATACCTCAAAAGAAGTTTATTCGTTCATCATTTCGGAAATGGAGGCAGCGCTGCCGAATCTAGCAGCTGCCGGCTCTACACCCGACGGACGCGTGAACAAAAGAGTAGCAAACCACTATCTGGCACTTGTATATCTTACAAGAGGATGGGACACTGCCGCAGGAGGAACGTCTGCTGACTTTACCCAAGCTATCACTTACGCTACTACAGCCATCAACAATCAGGCGCTTACTCTTCCTTTCCAGGGAACCCCAAGCGCACAGGGAGTTTTCTGGCCTGGTAATGAAAAAAATGCTGAAATCATTTTTGCAGTACAATATAGCGCCGCCTCATTGGCCAGCACAACCAGCGGTAGCGCTCAGGGTGCTTACTTCGGCGCTTATCTGGGAGGTGCTGATGCATCGGTACTTGACGGATGTCCTTCCATTAATACTGTTATGCAACCGACAGCACACCTTTATATGCTGTTAGCGTCAGATCCTACAGATACCCGTTTCTCGAGCACATTCATGCAAACCATTTATGGCAAAACGGCTACTCAGTGTTCATACTATTCTTATTTCAAGGCTGCGCCCCAGACAAAGAATGTAACCCACTACTATCCCAGACCCGGATCCACTCCTGCTGATGTTGCAGCATGGGTTGCAGCTGATCCTGCCAACCGTACAAACGCAATTGTTCATTATTCCGGAACAAACGCAACTGCATGGCCAAGTGTGCTTGACTACGGATTTCCAAACATTATGAAGTTCTCTGATCCAAGTGCGACTTTCGGACAAGGAACCAGTAACCGTGACGTTTTCTTAGCTCGATTGGCTGAAACCTATCTGATTCGTGCAGAAGCTGAAATTAAAGCAGATGGAGAAGGTGTTTCGACCCGCGCAATGAACGACATCAACGTGGTTCGTGCCCGTGCCGGTGCTACTCCTATCACCGCTACCAACGCCACCATCGCATATCTGCTGGATGAACGCGCACGTGAACTTGTTGGCGAATACCACCGCTGGTACGATTTGAAACGTACAGGAGCTCTGATTACGCTGGCTCCGACTTATAATCCTGACATTGCCTCTGTCACAAACATGACAGGTAACGATGGCCAGTACAGAATTTTACGTCCGATTCCTCAAAGTGCAATTGCTCTTAACGGTGTAAAAATCACACAAAATCCCGGCTATTAATAATTGTTTCTAAAAACCTTTCTATAATCACTTGCTTTTGCTTTTGTTGCTATAATCAGCTAAAGCAAGGCAAGTGATTTTTTTTTGAAGAAATTCTCTTCATCTAAAAAAAATCTAATATATTTGCAAATCGTGTACGAACACGATTAATCTCAGTTTCTTTCTGAAATCAGGTAACAATAAAGCAGAATCACTCTTTTTGAGTTAGTTCTTACAGAATGGATAATCAACACCTTGTCAAAAGCAAGATTCATGTTTTTATAATTCCGTCTGCATCTTTAGAAAGCCCCAAATTTAAAATATGAAACGAATAATATTTCTTCCACTCTGCATTTTTTCGTTTGTCCTTTTTGCACAAATGCCAGAAAACACACCTTCTAATATTCAGAAATATAAAGAGGTGTGTAAAAGTCATATTTACAAAGAGATGAAAGGAATGTATCGCGAACCCGGCGGTGCGCTAAAATATCCGTTTCTTGCCCCCGGGAGTTCCCAATATCTCGATATGCTGTGGGACTGGGATTCATGGTTAAGCAATGTCGCACTCAAACAGATTCTGCTCGAAAACGGAACCGAAAAAGACAAACAACAGGCTCTTCAATACGAAGAGGGCTGCGTGCTCAATTTTTTGAGCTATGGCGGCATGGATGGCTGGATCCCCATCTGGATAGAACGCAACGCTCCTTCACGAGCCGAAATGCTGGCAAAACGCAATCCATGGAAAAGTAACATGCACAAACCTCAATTGGCTCAACATGCGGCTTTCATTACCAAATACAACAAGAATAATGCCGAATGGCTGCGCGAAAATTTCTATCAGCTGCAGGCCTTTGTCGACAAATACCTCAACTTTCACAGGCACAAAGCTACGGGATTGATGTACTGGGAGACCGATGAAGCCATTGGTGTAGACAATGATCCCTCCACATTTTACCGTCCCGATGAAAGTTCGGGTTCTATCTTCCTCAACGTAATGATGTACAAAGAGGTAAAAGCCATGGCTTATCTGGCTGGTTGCCTTCATCTTGACGAAATTGCCCGACAATACGAAAAAGAGGGCAACAACCTTTACAACGCAATCCAAAATAACTGCTGGGATCCGCGCGACGGCACTTTTTATAGCGTAGATCTCAATCTTCGACCGGTTGAGAAACCTGACATCAAATCGCTTCAACCGAACATGCTGATTCTGCACGTGGGGCAACCCCGGAACTACGATTGCCTGTTGCAACGCTTCGATGTGTGGAGCAGCTTTCTGCCTATGTGGGCCGGAATTGCAACACCTAATCAGGCAAAACGGATGGTAATTCATTACCGTGACACGGCTACTTTTAATGCTCCTGCCTCGGCATTCGTTCGCTATCGAAGCTTGAAAAGATGTACAACGTTCGTGCCAGCGGCAATCCTTCTTCGTGGCAGGGTCCGGTATGGATTATTGCCAATTATCTGACATTCCGCGGACTGGTTAAATACAACTACACCGACGAAGCCCGTGAGCTGGCTCAAAAGACCATTCTGTTACTTGGTCGCGATTATGAACGTTTCGGAGCTTTACACGAATATTATTTGCCTGAAAACGGAGAACCTGTGCTTAATACCGGCTTCCAAAACTGGAATCTCTTGGTATTGAACATGATTGCCTGGATGGATGGCAAACCTTTCATCACTGAATTCTAAACACTACACACATCAATAACCAATCTAATTTAATTATGCAAAAGAAACTTCTTTCAGTAATTTGCGATAATTTTTCTCGCATCGTTTTTGTAGCGCTTATGCAGGTCCCTGGGAGGATATGGCACAGCTTGCCCCAATGCATCAAGCAGACCTCATTCCCCGACAAGAATTTCAACGTCGTAAAATACGGAGCATCAGAAAAGAATCCAAGCATTAAGAACACAAAGGCAATCAACGCCGCCATCAATCGCTTGTAACAAAAAGGGAGGTGGCAAAGTCATCGTTCCCAAGGGCGTGTACGTTATCGGCCCTGTTACTCTTTTAAGCAATGTCAACCTCTGTCTCGAAGAAGGTGCCGAATTACGTTTCACCACCAACTATGCTGAATATCTTCCCACTGTATTGACCCGATGGGAAGGGCTCGACTGCTACAACTACCACCCGTTGATTTATGCTTTCAAAGCAACCAATATTGCTATTACCGGCAAAGGGATCATCAACGGACAAGGCTCCAAACACCGCATGGTGGAACTGGAACGGTAACAAACTGTTTGGATACAAAGATGGAGAAACCTTCGCAAAAAACTACCGGTCGTGCGGCTCTGATGAAAATGAGCGAAGAGAATGTCCCGGTTGAAAAGCGCCAAATGGGCGAAGGGAATTACCTCCGCGCTCAACTTATCAATTTTGTACAATGTAATACCGTAAAAATTGAAGGCGTGACATTGCAGAACTCTCCGTTCTGGGTTATCCATCCGCTTTTGACCAACGACCTGACCGTTCGCAACGTTACCATCGAAAGCCTCGGCCCCAACAGTGACGGTTGTGACCCCGAGTCGTGCAAGAACGTATTGATCGAAGGCTGTACGTTCGATGACGGCGACGACTGCATCGCCATCAAATCGGGCCGCAATAACGACGGTCGCCGTTGGAACATCCCCAGCGAAAACATCATCGTGCGCAACTGTAAAATGAAAGCCGGACACGGTGGCGTGGTTGTTGGAAGTGAAATTTCGGGTGGCTACAAAAACCTCTACGTAGAAAACTGCGAGATGGATAGTCCCGAACTCGACCGCATCATTCGTATCAAATCGAATACCTGCCGCGGCGGTGTGGTTGAAAATGTATTTGTACGCAACGTCAAAGTGGGCCAGTGTAAAGAAGCCGTTCTTAAAATCGATCTGCAATACGAACCGAACGAACCTTGCAAACGCGGTTATGTGCCGGTAGTTCGCAATATCAATCTCAAGAACATTACCTGCCAACAAAGCAACTATGGCGTAAGCATCGACGGTCTGGAAGATGCCAACTGCGTAAACAACATCAATCTAAAAAACTGCGACTTCCGTGGTGTGAAATACAACTCGAACGATATTAAGGGAGCTGTAAACGTAAATTTCGAAAACGTACGCATCAACAATACCATTATTTCTTCAGAAAAGACTTCAACCCTGTTTTCTCCGTTGAAAAAATAAATGTATTTGAAACTCATTGTTCGCCCAACTCATTGAACAGAGTCTTATACACTTTGTTCAATGAGTTTTGCTGCAACCTAAGCCCACTTGCTCTAAAAATTGAGTAATTTTGAAACTCTTAATCGTAAATCATCCTAGTTATGTTTAAACACACACTTTTAGCTCTTTGTGCAGGTATATTTCTTTCCGCCAACGCACAAAATGCGACCAATATCCCCGGTTATCTGTATGCCAATCTTCCTTTTCAGATGGAACAGGTGAAAGCACCGGCTTTTCCTGCAAATACGGTATCCATCGTCGATTTTGGAGCAAAAAGCGACGGCAAAACTGACAACACACAAGCCTTTGCAAAAGCTATCGATGCCATTGTTGCAAAAGGAGGAGGAACGGTAGAAGTTCCTACCGGAACATGGGTTAGCGGCCCTATTGTATTGAAAAGCAACGTACGTATCAATACTGCAAAAGGAGCTACCGTTCTGTTCTCTACCGACAAAAGCCTTTACCCTGTTATCAAAGCCAACTTTGAAGGACTGGAAACCTATCGTTGCAAGCAACCCATTTCGGCTGATGGATCCGAAAATATCGCCATCACAGGTGAGGGAACTTTCGACGGTTCGGGACAGGCATGGCGTCCGGTAAAAAAATCAAAAGTGAGTGAAGCTCAATGGAACACCTTGATTGCTTTGGGAGGAGTACTTAGCGAAAACAAAGCTACCTGGTGGCCTTCCGAAGGAGCTTACAAAGGCAGTCAGCTATCTACCGATCAGAATGTTCCCGATGTAAAAGACGAAGCCGGATGGCAAGCAATCAAGGATTACCTGCGCCCTATCATGGTCGATCTGGTGAATTGCAAAAATGTACTGATCGAAGGCGTTACCATCCAGAATTCACCTTCGTGGACCGTTCACCCGTTGATGTGTCAGAATGTGATTGTTTCCAACGTTAACATCCAAAATCCCGAATGGGGACAAAACACCGACGGTATCGATATCGAATCCTGCAAAAACGTAGTTCTCTTCAAAAGCACATTCAGCGTAGGCGACGACGGCATTTGTGTCAAATCAGGCAAAAACGAATCTGGCCGCAAACGTGGTATTCCAACCGAAAACCTTATTGTAGACGGATGCACAGTGTATCATGCTCATGGCGGTTTTGTTGTCGGCAGCGAAATGTCGGGCGGTGTAAGAAACGTGAAAGTAACCAACTGTAACTTCAAGGGCACAGATGCAGGTCTGCGCTTCAAGAGTACCCGCGGACGTGGTGGCGTTGTCGAAAATATTACCATCGAAAATATCAACATGAACGATATCGTGGGCGATGCCGTCTTGTTCGATCTTTTTTACGGAGGAAGCAAAAACAAGGACGAAAAGGTAAAAGCAGACGAAACAACTCCTGTTTTCAAGGATATTACCATGAAAAACATTAACTGCAATGGTGCAAAACGAGCCCTTTTCTTCAACGGATTGCCAGAGATGAACCTCGAAAACATTTCGCTCGAGAACGGAATGTTTGTTGCCAACGAAGGAGGAAAAATCAGCGAATCGACCAATGTAACGCTTACTAACGTGGTGCTTAAAACTCCGTCGACACCCAATCTGATTATCAACAACTCTCAATACATCACGCTGGCCAACATACTGTTCCCTGGCACTGACAGACCCATTATCAATGTCAGTGGGATGAACAGTCAATATATCTCCATACAACGTTCGACCGGAATTACTTACAAAAACATTAACTGGAGCGACCACGCATCAAAAGATTCTGTTGAAGTGCGGGGTTGGTAAATAAATCTATCTGTATAACTGACAAATTGTGTAGTCGTTGGAAACGCGCACAATTTTCTAATCACTCATTATGAAGAAATTATCAATACTACTTTCTATCGTCACGGTACTATTCTTGCTGGTTGCGGCAAAACCCAAACCAGTCAAAATATTTATGGCCGGCGATTCCACTATGGCCGACAAACCCATAGAGGGAAATCCCGAACGTGGCTGGGGGATGGTGCTCCCCTCCTACTTCAACGACAATGTAATCGTTGAAAACCATGCCCGCAACGGCCGCAGTACCCGTTCATTCATCAGGGAAGGACGCTGGGATACGCTGATGAGCCGTGTCAGCGCTGGTGATTACGTAATCATCGAATTCGGGCACAACGACGAAAAGGTGGACACCGACCGAGGCACTACACTCTACGACTTCAAAGCCAACTTCAAAAAGTTTGTTGCCGATGTACGGGCAAAAGGGGCAACTCCGATTATCTGCACCCCGATAGAACGCCGCAAGTTTGATGCTAACGGTAAATTTGTCGATCAGCACGGCCAGTATCCCGACAAGATCCGCCAACTAGCCAAAGAAGAAAATATTGCCTTTATCGACTTGCAGGTTAGCACGCGCACACTCATCGAAAGCAAAGGTCCTGAAGAGTCGAAAAAGCTCTTCCTGCATATTGCTCCGGGTGTATACAAGCTGGCGCCTAAAGGCCGCGAAGACGACACTCACATGTCAGTAGACGGCGCCATGGAAGTGGCAAAAATGGCTGTGGAAGGATTTAAAACGCTGGGTCTTAAATCTCTTACTGACAACCTGCGTGCCGAAAAGGATGTAAAAGTAACCTTCACCCAACCGTTTAATGATTTAAAATAAATTGATTTTCAACATGCGAACTCTATTTTCTGTCTGGTTTCTCGTCATCACGATCATTGCCAGCAGCCAAAATTATACATCAAAAGTATGGCAACCCGATCTGGGAAACGGGATGTATAAAAACCCCATTATTTATGCCGACTATTCCGATCCGGATGTGTGCCGTGTCGGCGACGACTACTATATGGTTGCCTCTTCATTCGCCAATACACCGGGACTGCCTATCCTTCATTCAAAGGATCTGGTCAACTGGGATATTCTCGGCTACGCGCTCGACAAAGTTCCACCGGCAGAGCGATTCGACAAGATGCAACACGGCAACGGCATTTGGGCTCCCAGCATCCGATATCACAACAACGAGTTCTATATCTATGTAGGCGATCCCGATGCTGGCTTGTACATGACCAAAGCCAAAAATCCTGCCGGTCCGTGGGAACCACTCACTATGGTAAAAGAAGGAAAAGGACTGATCGATTGTTGTCCTCTTTGGGACGAAGACGGACGCGCCTACATGGTACATGCCTTTGCGGGAAGCCGTGCCGGCATGAAGAGCGTATTGGCCGTTTTCGAAATGAATGCAGAAGGAACCAAAGCTATTTCCGAAGATCGTCTTGTTTTCGACGGGCATCCCGATCATTCTACCACCGAAGGAGCCAAATTCTACAAACGCAACGGCTACTACTACATTATGTGTCCTGCAGGTGGCGTAAAACCGGGGTGGCAACTGGCCATGCGCTCGAAAAACGTTTACGGTCCCTACGAAGAACGCATTGTAATGGCGCAGGGGAAATCGGACATCAACGGCCCTCATCAGGGTGGCTGGGTAGATACTCCCGACGGCAAACAGGATTGGTTTATCCACTTTCAGGATCTCTATGCTTATGGTCGTGTCGTGTTGCTCGAACCGATGAAATGGGTGAACGACTGGCCGGTAATCGGCATCGACAAAGAAGGCAAAGGCTGCGGCACTCCGGTGTCTTCCTACAAAAAACCGGATGTAGGCAAAACATACCCGGTTGTGAATCCTGTTGAAAGCGATGAATTTGACGGACTAACACTTGGTAAACAGTGGCAATGGCAAGCCAACTACAATCCGCTGTGGGCTTTCTACGCCGGCAATAAAGGCTATATGCGCCTCTTCTCCTGGCAACTGCTAGGCGAAGCGAAAAATCTTTGGGATGCACCTAACCTGTTATTGCAGAAATTTCCGTCACCAGACTTCAGCGCCACCACCAAACTGACATTCAATCCGATGTACAAAGGCGAACGCACCGGACTGGTAGTGATGGGAATGGATTATGCCACCATCGGCATCGAAAACGGAGAGAACGGGTTGGTGTTAACCCAAAACTCTTGTCTGAAAGCCGACAAAGGCGCGACGGAAACCAACCATACAACAATTGATTTGAAACAATCAACCGTTTTTCTGAAGGTAGATATCAAACAGAGTCGAAATAAAAACAAAGAGGGCATTCTGCAACCGACAGGCACCTGCTCGTTCTGCTATAGTCTGGACGGAAAGAAATTTATCCCTTTCGGAGAATCGTTCAAAGCACGCGAAGGAATGTGGATAGGAGCAAAAGTAGGTCTTTATTGCATTCGTCCGAAAGCCATCAACGACTCGGGATACACCGATGTAGACTGGTTCCGCATCGACAAATAAGAACCCAAACATCATACGATAACAAAGGCTGTTCTGCTATTTTTTGCAGAACAGCCTTTATTTTACGCTTCAATCTTCTTGCTTCTGTGTCAAAATCGACCAATTGCGGATATCAATAGGTCAAAGATATAATTCTGAATTGACAATCACGTCTAAAGAACGTAAAGCAAATCAAATTCACAACAATTTGATAATGGAATAGGTCTGTCCCGGAACTGTCACCGTTACCGTGTTGTCCTTTTTCTGTAACTTCAACGTTTTTCCTGCCAATACTGATGTTTTCGCATATTTCAACGGGAGGTCGAAACGAGCAGTGGCTTCTTTACCCGAAGGATTCAGAATTACAAGGACGACATCCTTTTTGTTGGCGCGTGCATATACAAACGGATAAGTCTTCGACTGTGCGAAAAAAGGGATAAATTCGGCATAATTGGCAAGTGCCGGTTCGGTATGTTTCAGAGCAATCAGTTTACGGGTTTTGTTCAACAACGAATTCGGGTTCTTCTCTTCGTCCGCAACATTGGGTGCATTTTTTGCCGAATCGACAGGCAGGTAAAGCTTTTCGGGTGCAGCTGCTGAAAAGCCGAGATTTTTACCCGATGTCCATTGCATTGGCGTGCGGGCTCCGTTTCGGGGACGGTAAGCACCTTCCACCTGTGGCCAGTCGGATGGCATTTGTTTCATGCCTATTTCGTTGCCATAATAGATAAACGGGACACCCGGCATGGTCAGGCCGAATGCGTAAATCATTTCCAGATCATCATCACTGCGGTTGTTTCCAAGACGTGCATTATCGTGATTGCCCAGAGGAAGGCTGATATAGCCTTTTCCCTTGGTAGGGTTATACTGAACCATAAAATTGTCGAGGAAATGTTTGATATCGCCCTTTCCTTCCACATCAAAGTAACTATGACCTTCGGAAACACCGTTCAGAATACGCCAACCCTCTTTTTGGAATAGATCGTTGTAGCCATCAAACCAATGGAAAAAGTCAGCATTGAAACAGCCATCGAGGGCATCGAGCGGATATGACCATTCGGATACCGTAAAAGCATTCGGGTACTCGTTTTTCAGCATAGCACGCACCTCTTTCCAGAACTTTTTGGTGGCATCTTCATGCGTATTGAAAAACTGCTGGTTGCCCTGAACATTGGCTGTTTTGGCCAGTGCACCCGCCATGTCGGCACGAAAGCCGTCGGCTCCAAGCGACATCCAGAAACGCACCACATTTTTCATCTCTTCGCGCATCGACATCACATCTGGATGGTCGGTCGGCAACTGCCATTTGCAAGCAGTATCGGGCAATGCAAAGCCATAATTGAGAGCCGGTTCGCAATAGTAGAAATTGCGCATGTACTGACCGTTACGAGTACCGTATCCCTTTACAAACGAATCGAGATACCTGCGCGGAGGATTTGTCCAGATATTATCCGTCCAGATATACCAGTTTGTATAGCGGTTTTTCTGCTGCTGAGCGGAGGCCTTAAACCACGGATGTTCCATCGACGTATAACTTGCCACGAAATCGAACAAGACATGTAGCCCTCTTTTATGAGCTTCAGTAAACAACGTTTTGGCATCGTCGTTGGTGCCGTAACGGGGTGCTACCTTATAGTAGTCGGAGATGTCGTATCCTGCATCACAGAATGGCGATTCAAAAAAAGGATTGAGCCAGATAGCATCCACACCAAGACTTTTGATATAATCCAGCTTTTGGGTAATTCCTTTGAGATCGCCAATGCCATCGCCATCGGAATCATAGAATGTTTGGGGATAAATTTGGTAAAACACGGCATTTTTAGCCCAATCGGGACAATCGGGGATGGTGTAATTACCTGTTATTCTATCAGCTTCCTGCGTCTGACCTTCGGCACGTTGAAATGAGAGCAGAGCAAGAAAAATAAAAACCACGATGGTAAGACCGTTATTTTTCATGACTAAAAGGTTAAGGTTATAAATGTTAGAAGGTTTCAAAGATACGATAACTTTAATAGCTGACCAATAAAAAAAGCACTTTACTTCTGTGTTTCTAAGGCATTAAGCCACACAAAAGCAAAGTGCTTCTATTATCAATTATATCCAAATCTCATTCCGCTACCGGAAGAGAATCGGCATAGCGAAGGTTATTTATCGGCACTGACGTACGATGAAACCTGATCGGCAGGTCCGCCAACGTATTTCGGATAGTTGGGATAGGAGCACAACAAATAACCTGCACCTTGTTGTTTCGGGCTGATCCGGCCTTTCGTATCTACCATCAATGTTTTAGAGGGTGCTTGCTTCTTTTCGACCCAGTTTACGAGCATATCCATATTATCATCACCATTGGGAGACGGAATATTTTTCACGTCGACCGGTTTGCCTTCTCCATTCATCTTATAGCTGCGTCCCGACAATCCGTGTCCGGCTTGTGGCACTACAAACATACGAGCAAACTTGTCGATAGTAGCACGTCCCATCTTGTCGAGCAACGACTGGTAGTAGTCGAGCTGAGCACCCGGCGATGCAATGTTGTCCATCGTACCGATGGTAAGAATCATCTTCCCTCCATTCTTATAGAAAGCCGAAAGATCGGGATTGGTAGAATCGAGCCATCCTGAAAGCAGTTCGCGACGGGCATTCCACTTACCACCTTCAACATAATCGAGCGGGTTGGCCTTAATATCCTGCATCAAAAATCCGGTTACACCCAGTGTACCCATAAAATTGTGGATCTGTGCGTTTTCGGCAGCGCCCTCCTGCCCTTTGTAACGACGGCCGTCAATCATACCAAAACCATCAGGTTCAATCGTTGGAAGCCACATGCCGAAGCTTTTTACGCCGTTAGCCAAAGGAGTAGCAAACTTATAGTTACTGTACACAAACTCCATCGTTTTAATCTGCCCGTCGGTAAGTTTGGCCGATGTCGATTTATCCGACGGATCGGGATCGGTATTGTTCGGTGCACGCAGGGCAGCCCAGGGATCTTTCGGGCCGATGCCATCGTTTACGTTAAAAATAGCACGGGCAGCCATGTAGTTGTTGACAATACCGTCAGCAAGTCCGTCCAGCTTGTCGCACTGACGCAGGAATTCGGCGCGGATGGCGTTCACTTTGGCAGGAGTAACCCAGTTTTTGGCCGGTATTTCCTGAATGCGGATCAATTCGGGAGCCAACATTAGGCTCGAAAAATTGAGAATAGGTACATTCGCAATAATTCCGTTATAATCTTTCGGATAACGTTGTGCTACGGTCAGAGCTTCCAGGCCTCCGTGCGAAGTTCCTACGTAGTAGTTGTAAGCAGGACGTTTTCCGTATAATCTCTGCATAATCACCATGGCGGCATCGTGCGTCTTTTTCATTTGCATGTATCCCATATTTTTGATCGCCTCATCGTTCGTTGCCCATTCATCGCCCGAAGTAGGACCCGAAGCCAATGATTTTTGTTGCGGTCCGCCGAAACCCATGCCTCCGGCCTGATGACCCGAATCGCTACCATAAAGTGCAAATCCTTTATTGATCAATGGATTCTTCCCTTCTCTTACGGTAATGGTACCGTTCATACCTCCGCCACCGGCTTGCATGGCATGTTGCGTCCAACTGGCCGGAAGGATCACCCGGAAATTGATCGGCCAGCCTTTCGGATCGACCGGAAAGATGGAGCCTTCTACTACTGCATATGCCGGAGTTGTTTCAGTGGCTTCAATCCAGCGTGGTTCATACAGCTTTACCGACCCTACAGGTTCTCCTATCTGAGAAGGAGCAATTGAGGTGCCGACTTTTTTCAAATCGGCTTTTGTGATGGAAATAGCCTTGTTCTGTGCAAAAGCCATATTCCCAACCAAAAGAAACGATACAAGAATAATACTACCTATTTTTCTCATGTTTTTAAGATTAATACCGGATGAAAACCGCATGATGAAATTTCATCCCTATACATAGTTAAACGAATCATGCTCGTCCGCATTGATAATCAAACATCCATATCAACACGCTAATTATTTATTCACCTAAGATATCTAAATTAAATCAATTACAAATATACAATTTCACAATCGATTTTTGGCGGTCTTTTAAAGACTATACCAAGACAGCATATTGCTTGCCGTCCTGTTAAAAACAATATTCAAACGCGAATAACCCTTTTACTTTTGAATCTTAAGTTGCAGAATATTGACCGAATAAGGAGCCAGTTTCTGCGAAAACGTCGTACCGATTCCCTTGATGGCGAATGTAGCAGGCACAATTTTCTGTGGATCAGTGATGGTATTGGTATCTTCTGGTTTTGAACCTTTAATCACCACCATTGTTGCTTTCTTATCCACTTTAGCCAATCCTTTCAGACTTATTTCCACCGGCTGCATCTTACCCGAAGCATTCACCACTTTCAGATAGATCATTCCGGTTTTATCGTCCTGTGTAGCCGAGTAGAATATAACAGGTACCGGAGCCGGTTTGGTTCCGTTTATGCTATCTCTTTTAGACAACGGAGGATTCTGAGTCGGAATAGTAAGCGCTGTAGTCGGTACAATTTTATTGCCCAGATATTCGCTAAATGCTTTCTGAACGTAATAAGACGGAGAACCGAAAGCACTCAAGGCATTGTAACCGATCAGGTCGGAATCCCACTGCCAGGCTTTTGGCGCGGTAGCTGTAGCCGTATTCACGTTGACAAAAAGCGGAGCATAGCACGACATGATAATAAGATCCGAGTTTCGCTCCATACCTGTCATCCAGGCTGCATCGCCCAGCGCAGCATGAAGGTTGGTGGTAGGAGCTCCTTCGCGTGTAGCCCATTCTCCTACAAAAATCTTTGAACTTTTACGGTCATATTTATCGTATTGAGATGCATTGGCAAACATCTCCCACGAACTGCGATAGTAGTGCTCATCCATCACATCCGGCTTTTTCCCGGTCACTTTCAGATCAGGGTTCTGCGTATCGGTAATGGTCGAGATACATGTCAGTTGCGGATATTTTTTTTCGATAGCTTCGCGGAATTGTTTAAAACGTCCGTCGTAACTGTTGGTGCGATCGAACCAGTCTTCGTTGCCAATCTCCACGTAGGTAAGTTTAAATGGTTCGGGATGTCCGTCGGCAACACGCTTGGCACCCCAGTAAGTCGATTTGTCGCCGATAACATACTCTATTTCATCCAACGCATCTTCCACGTACGGCTTGAGAAGCGGTCCTGCATCCACGTGGTCGCCATTGAGCGAATAACCGGCATACACACCCAAAAGAGGTTCCGCTCCTATTTCCTCACACCACATCAGGAATTCATAAAGACCCATCCCGTCGGTCGGACGGTAACCCCATGAACCTTTATGGCCGGGACGGCTATCGATTGGTCCTAACGTCGTTTTCCAGGGGAAAGCATTCTCAAAGTCGGGTCCTTCGAGGTAATTACCACCGGGGAAACGCAGGAATTTCGGCTTCATGTCCACCATCATCTGTGTCAGATCGATGCGGTTGCCGTTCGGACGATTATTGTAGGTAGGAGGAAATAACGATACTAAATTGAAGTAGTAGAGCCCCGTGCGATCAGTAGAAATCACAAAACGTGCATCGGCGGTAGGTTCTACATTGGCAGCAGTAGTCAATGTCACCTCGTATTTTTTCCAGAAAGTGCTTTTTTCAAGCGTAACGGTTCCCGTTGCGTACACCGTTTTGCCATCGTTACTCTCAATGGTAACGGTTATCGGGCCTGCGGTATTATTTTCGATAACGGGAGCAGGAGGAGTTGCATTTTGGGGTCTTGCCGGTCCACCCGGACGGCGTGGAAACTGCAGACTACCTGTACCTTTCATGTAAAACGAAGCTTTGTAGGTAGTCGACGGCTTTACCGGAATACCCCAGTAGCCTTCGTTAGCAACCCCTACCCGATTACCCCCTTTGGCAACAGTAAGTCGCAAGCAAGTGGTAAGTGCGGTATTAATAGAGTGTCGTCTTTCGTCAAAAGGAACATTATCGGGATCGGCAGCGATTAATTTGATGGAGGCTCGAGAAGCTGTATCCTGTTGAACCAAACTCCATCCTTCCGGTTTGGTTTTGTTGTCTTTGAAAATGCGGTTGCGAATCAGTTCGGCATATAAACCACCGTCGTACGAGTGGTTGATCTCTTCGGTCATCAGGCCGTAAAGCATCGGGCTTACATTGGCGCTGGGCTGCGTGAAGTCCAGTGTTAATTTGGTTTTCTGAGCAGAAACAATGGGACATAGCAACAACATTGCTCCCATTGATAAACAACAAAGAAGAATCTTCGTGGAAGTCAGTTTCTTCATGGAAATATGAATTTAACAAATAATAGATTCGAAAAGGGAAAATAAAAACAAAAGTTTAGACTACCAATGGGACAATCGGTTTAAAAAAGGAACCAATATTTTATCAGATTGAACTGAAACGCACCATGGATATTTAACTAAAATCACTTTGGATAACAATACATTTGACTCTCTGAACTCGTCTTGACTTTTCTAAGATATTTAATCAATAATTCATTTTGATTCATCGACCCCACCTAACCTCCCCTAAATGGGGAGGAACTCACCCGTAAAATGAGTAAAATTTGTACATTTTGCAATGTTACAGCCCCCCATTTTGGGGGTTGGTGGTCAAAAAATAAAAAGTCAAGACGACTCCCTAACTAAATCTCGAAATAATAAAAACGATCAAATTTTCTTTTATAACAAACAAAAACATGAAAAAACTTAATTACATTTGATCATTAATTTAATCTGGTACCATTCAACACTCTATGCAACGATTTTTCCGCCATATCCGCATCTGTTTTCTGAAGTGCCATTTGTTCTGCCTTGGACTATTGTTTACCCTAACAAAAAAGAGATGTTTTTTTGAACGCAAAATAGCCGTTGGAGTGCTGTTGCTGACATTCATCAATCTGGCAACGACTAGTGATAAAAGCATGGCACAAGACGGGAAACGAATCAGGGCCAACACAAACGATTCCATTCAGCGATTTTCCCCATCGGGCAACAATTCTATACCGGATGCCACGCCTGTCGATCCTCCAGTCGCAAAGCCAACACTTAAAGAAGAGAGCAATCCTGATGTATTTTGTTACATAATAGACGATGTACCCATTCCGACAACCGATATTGCGGAATATCTTGCCAAGAATATTGTTTATCCACCCAAAGCGGTTGAACAAAAGCGCGAAGGGAGAGTGATTATTCAAATGACTATCGATTCGACGGGATATGTTATCAACCCTAAAGTCGTACGTGGTGTTTGTGCCGAACTGGACAGTGAAGCATTACGGGTAGTCAGACTCATGCCCCGATGGATTCCGGGAAAAGCCCGTAATAAAGCAATCGGAATGCGTTACACACTACCCATCAACTTTCGATTACAGGGAAAGAAAAAATGAAACACCTATCTTTAAAATACATTGGGTTCCTTCTGATTGCGCAGCTCTCTACAAGCTGTATTCATTTTCATCATGAGGATGAGAATCAGACACCGGCAGATCATGCAGGGCAAACCCAAAAAGTCAATTCTACTGCTTCTACCCGGCCCGACAATCCGGTTTCGGATGTTTTTATCGTTTGTGAGGAGATGCCGGAATTTCGGGATGGTGATGTTTCCGAATATGTAAAACAACACATTCGGTATCCCGCCGCTGCCATCGAACAGGGCATTCAGGGTAGAGTCATCGTACAATTTGTTATTACCCGATTTGGGAAAATAACCGATCCGCAGGTAGTTCGTGGAGTAGATCCTTCACTGGACGCGGAAGCACTTCGCGTAGTTCGCAATATGCCACGGTGGAAACCGGGACGAATGCGAAATCAGCCGGTCAATGTCAGGTATACATTGCCAATACCATTCTGGCTAAAATGAAAAAAGAATTGAAACAACATCACACTCCTTCAGGCTGGCAATTTATTGTAACAGCAATTCTGGCAGTACTGGTATTGATACCTGTACTGCTTTGTGCCCAAAACCCGTCGAAAAGCAGGCATACGTCCAAAAGCATTTCCAAAACAAAATATCAGGCACAAAAAACCGATACACTCTGTGTCCTGCTCCGGTGTAAGTCGGCAGACAAATCGGATGCTTGGATCGATAAAGCCATGCTTGAAAAACAAGACAGTGCTCAGATTGCGACGTTAATCTGGATTCAGGCTGAAATCGATCGCAAAAAAGCTTTGGCAGAGGCAAAGAAACGACCAAAAAGAAAAGGGGTAGAAGAAATGATTGGTACTGTTGAAGAGGCTCCCTCTTTTCCCGAAGGCGATGTTCCCGAATATATCAAAAAACACCTTATCTATCCACCCAAAGCCCTAAAAGATAAAGTTCAGGGAAGGGTCATTGTACAATTTTGGGTTAATAAAGATGGCTCCATCGGAGAGGTAAAAGTAGCTAGAGGCCTCACTCCCGAACTGGACGATGAAGCGGTAAGAGTGGTAGAATCGATGCCTAAATGGAAACCCGCAAAACAACGCAATCAGCCTGTTCGTGTAAAATATACATTGCCGGTAAACTTCATTTTACCCAAATAAACCAAATGAAAAAGTTCACTCTCCATACCCGCATTCATTTTCTGAAATGCCAATCGTTCAGCCTTGGTCTATTGTTTGCCCTGACCAAACAAAGATGGTTTTTCGAACGGAAAATTAAGATCGGAATTGTATTACTGTCATTGATAAATTTATTGAACAGTTGCACCAACCGTCAGGATTCCAGGAATACTACAAGCAGTCATATAAACCGAGACACCGTGTCTTCAAAGGTCACAAAAGAACGGACGGCATCTTCAGTTGAGCATACTAAGGTTGTTACACAATTCGTAACTTGCTATGACACGACAACAGACACTACAGCATGGCCGGTACGCAGCAACGATAGTATAATTCATTCCAAAAAGAGCTTTGTAACTGATCAAACAGAAACCCTTTGCTATGTTATTGCCGAAGAAATGCCTGAATTTGCAGACGGGAATGTCAATGATTATATCAACAAACACCTGATTTATCCAAAAAATGCGTTCGAAAAGGGTATTGAAGGCCGGGTGATTACTCAGTTTGTCATCGATTCTACCGGATGCATCAGCGATGTTCAGGTAGTGAGAGGTGTCGATCCGGAACTGGATACCGAAGCCGTACGCATCATGCAATCTATGCCTAAATGGATTCCCGGCAAACAAGGAGACAAACCCGTCCGTGTAAAATATATCCTACCCGTAACGTTCAAATTACCCAAAGAAACCAAATGAAACTCTCCCTTTACGCCATCACCTTCGAATCTTATTCTGCATGCAACCTGCGGTGCGTCTATTGCTACAACACCTGGAAGCGACCCGGTGGCGAGGCTCCGTTTCGTTACGCTCACAAACAGGCATTAAAAACCCTGAAAGAGCTGTACAAACAGGCCGACATCCAACAATTGTCGATTACCGGAGGCGAGCCTTTGCTGAACGAGTATGTGGCTGAACTTATCTTAACGGCGAAACTGAAAGGTTCCAACGTTTCCATTATCAGCAATGGGAATGGAGCAAAAGAGGGTAACTATCATTTGTACAAAGAGCTGGGTGTCGGCCTTTTTCTGATGCCCCTGCATTCCGCCCGTTCCGAAGTGCATGATGCTATGACACAAACGCCGGGTTCATGGCAAAAGAGTCTGAATTCCATCAAAAGCTGTATGGAGCTGGGCATTTACGTGGTTCCGATGATGGTGCTAACCCGTTTCAATATTGCAGACGTAGAAGAGACTCTGCGTTTTTACCATCAAAACGGATTGAACCGCATCATGGTGAACCGGTATAATATCGGTGGAGCCGGTATTCAGGACCAGCACCTCTCTCCCACAAAGGAGGAACTGCAGCAAACTTTTTCAAAGCTCGACAAAGTGGCGGAAGAGCTGAGCCTGAAAGTATCGTCGAATGTTTGCACCCCGTTTTGCGTACTCAATCCTGACGATTACCCACACATTGCTTTCGGAGCCTGCAGTCCCGATCCGCTTTCACGCCCGCTAACAGTCGATGCAACAGGGAACGTACGCACCTGCAACCACTCGCCCATCGTGGCCGGCAATATTTTCAAACAAAATCTGGCTGAAATCCTGTTCGACTCTCCTTATATCAACTCTTGGAGCGAGATCGTGCCCGACTATTGCACCGCATGCAATATTTTCCATAAATGCCGTGGTGGTTGTCGTGCTGCTTCCGAACAATTAGGGCTGTCATTGCACCATGTCGATCCATTAGTTACCCTATAAAAATCGTCTATTATTAACAGGGAAGAGTTCAAAATTCTGATTCTTATCTATAAATTTGTGTTTCAATCGACAAAGTAATCTTCAAATACACTGTTTATGCACCTACAGAACCAACATCTTTTATCGGAAGCCGGCAAGTGGCTGACACAATCGGAATTTACGGATGCAGACGGCCGAATCTCAAAAGCTGCGGGAGAGACCCTCATTTCGATTAAAGACAGCGTACTAACAAACAACAGCTGGATAGATCTTAACGGGAAGAAACTTTCGAACGATTACACTATTACGCAAATCAATGAGCGATTATACGAATACGTCTCGAAGAATCCTGCCTTAGGCCTGCAAAAGGGCACATTCAATATCGACCGCAACCGTATCTATTCGAAATTCGTCATAGAAAACACCGCATTCAACGGATTTGAAGTGATTGTGCGCCGGGGTAACTGTTGCTATAGCGAAGGCGCGTTATACGATGGAGATGCGCTGGTAAATATCTGGACCTGTGTAATGGAGAAAGCCTGACCGCTTATGACCATCCAATATACATCTTTCGCCTATACCGAATCCTATCGCCGGGCTGTTGATGCTGTGGCCCGTGAAAGACAATACCTGGGCGCGACCGAAGGATTTCCCCTCGATGCTTCGTTCTCCTTTGCCAAAACTATCATTGAAAATAACCTGGCACAATACTTTGCTATCGACAACAATCAGGTGGTGGGTTGGTGCGACATTATCCCGAAGAGCTACGAAGGATTACGTCATGTAGGGGTATTGGGCATGAGCGTTCTGCCGGAATACAGAGGAAAAGGTTTGGGAACATTGTTGCTACAAAAAACAATCGAACACGCCTGCGACATCAATCATCTTGAAAAAGTCGAGTTGGACGTATTCGAATCAAACAGTGCGGCCGTAGCTTTGTACCGCAAATTCGGGTTTGAAATGGAAGGCAGAAGAGAAAACGGAAGAAAACTGGACGGTGTGTACGACACTATTTTGCTAATGCGAAAATTTATTTAATCAGGTTTTTCATTCTTCACACACTTCGCACGTTTTCTTGGCAATAATTTTTTCCACCACACGGATAATTCCTTCAGTACACTCTTCCACACCCAGAATATCCGTACGCACTGCAAGGTCATATTTTGTTGCATCCATCCATATCTGGCCGGTAAACTGATGTACATATTCCGACCTCTTTTTGTCGCTTTCCACAATCATTTTCTGAGCCCGTGTTTCCGACACGCCGCAATCTTCACACAGCCGTTGAATACGAAATGGTGTACAGGCATGAAGAAATAGGCTTATATGATTAGGATGATTACGCAGAATAAACGAGCCACACCTCCCCATGATGACTGCCGAACGCTCGGTTGCCAAACGCTCGATTACTTCCTTTTCTGCATAAAACAACTCCTTATCGGTGGGAGGCAAAGGCTGATGCTCTATTCGGTCGGGAGTGCGGGTTATCGATTGCAGGAAAGTCTGCCAGGCTGTGATGATTTTTTCGTCACGGTGCGCTATATCTCTTTCATGCATAGATAATTTCTGCGCCGTCTGAGAAATTATATCACGGTCGGCATACGAAATACCGAAATGACTGGCAAGCGCTTCACCAATGTAAGCTCCTCCGCACCCGAGCTGACGGCTGATGGTGATGATTAAAGGCATGTTCTGTGACATAGTCAATTCCTCCTTTGTTTACGCTCTTATTTTTTTGCAAAAGATACACATAAATCGGTCTGATTTGCAACTATTTTTCGTTAAAACATTTGCTTACTTTCATGCAAAGCCCGCAATACCTTCGAGACTATTCCTTAGCACAATTGCAACCATATTTTTTAACGCCAAACAAGACCGTTACCTTGAGACCCACGTAAAGAATATTCAACCGGTTAGAGCTGATATCATTCAACAAATAACCATTGATGGCGGGAGTAAACCCTCCGGTAGTCGAGGTATTGACAAAAAGGGAAACCGGCTTATCCTTTTCAGCTACCGGAGCAAAGCCATAGTCGCAAATCATCGACAAACGGATTTTCGGTCTGTTCTTTACAGAAAATTCTTCCGCATTTTTCCCGAACGTGTAACCCGCTTCTACCGAACATGAAAAGATAGTATGCAACCGCAACGAGCTGTTTACGGACCGTGTTTCGGTAAAAAGTCCGTGATTAATCATATTGCTCAATATCCCCGTGTTGTTAAGCCCTATCAGATTATCGTAATAAGCGGTTGACGTAACTGTAGTTGTTGTCCGACTTTGACCCGCAATATTGAGCACAGCCTTACCGCCCACGGCGAAATAGAGCCCATTAGGTGATTCATAACCAATCATTAACGGAATTCCCACATTAAGAATCTTCTGCATGTCGTGTGTATTCTGAAACGCAAAACGACCTTCGTACAAATCATTTTCCGTGTCAATCATTGGCACTACCAGCAAGGTATCCTTCATCTTCATTTTTGAGGTAAGACAAGATAGCTCCAGCCCGGTTTGCAGTAACATATTATTCTTAAAGTGAATCTCATAACCAGCTCCGACTGCCCCACCTGCATTTCCAACGGCATTTGCAGCAGGAGCGTCGTTACTGATGCGGCTATATCCGCCCGAGCCCCAAATCAGAAAATTATTCGTATTAACATTGGATTGAGCAGCAACAGTCACAGCATAACATACCAACAGCATCATTAATACCGGCAATATCGTCAGGCGTATGATCTCTCTTTTAATCATTATTTCACAATCAATAATTGTTTCTTGCTCTCGCCCTTGCTATTTGTGAGCACCAGCACATACGTACCGGCGTTGTCGGGAGCACGCATGCTGTTCTCTCCCGGATTCAATGCCTGCTGCTTAATCTTCAACCCGGAAATATTGAGCAACAAACCGGATCCTTTCCCGTCCATTTTTATAATTACCGGACTCCCTTTCGACAGCAAGGTTGGATACACCAATACATCTGTATGCAAAGAAGGTTGAAACAGACAGGTAAATAACGACACGCCATCTACGGCTCTGGTAACTTTCACCTGATATTGAGCACTTGTATCCAGCTGACCATTCTCCATATAGAAATAAGATCCTGTCGCTCCGTCAATTACCTGACCGTTTTTATACCATTGGAAATCGGTAAAGTCATACCCTCCATTGTAACTGCTATTGAGCAATGCCAGCACATCGTTCCATTTTTGCCGAATAATCGATGACGGATAACTGACTGTAAAACTTACCGGCAGTTTTTTCGTTACCGGCCCGTTATCAAATACCACAGAAGCATTATATGTATCAGGAGTTACACCCGACGGCAAGGACACATCAATATAACCGCTGGCTGCCTGTTTTCCAATATCGGCAAACCCGGCTTGTTGGGCTTTACTGTCAAACACAACCGAATGATATTCTACATTGCCATATACAATATCGTAGTTCAGAGTAAAATTCTTATCGTCGGCACAGATCTGAGGTGAAGCCCTCATTGCGACAGAAAAATCGGGTGATACCGTCAGATTCAACACCACGGTACTGTCGCAACCGTAAACCGTTTTAAGGTACTGAGAATAAGTATAAGTCTTGCATACGGTTTGAGCCGGCACCGAAAAGCCATATTTTGAGTAAATCTTATGCTGCACAACGGTATCGTTCAGCACTGTATTTTCCAAGGAATGAACCGTCAGAGCGAGTGTAACAATGCTATCACAACCATCCACCGACTTTCGCTTAAACTGATAATTACCGCTTACTGTCCCGGCTTTGAAGATTGTATCGGCATACGCATAAGGCAACTCGCTGGCACACAGCGATCGGCTATCTTTGAGATTATATACCGGATTTACCGTCAGATTCAATCGAAAAACGCTATCGCAACCAAGGGTTGTTTTCCTCTTCAAAACATAGGTTCCACTGCTGGTTCCTGCTTTAAAAATAGTATCCCGATAGCTGTATGGCAATTCACTTTGGCAAATAGTCCGGCTCTCCTTAAACGAATAGGCAGGATTAATGATTAATTGTTTTGTAACGATACTATCGCATCCTCCCAGAACACTAACCAAAGTATCAGTATATTTTCCGGCAACATTGTATTGCTTGCCATTCCAAACGTAGGGCAACTCATTAGAGCAAACAGTTACCGCATCGTTCACTCTTAACGGAGAGTTGATTACATTCACGGTGGCGGTATCGGTAGCATCACATCCGTCGGCACTTACATGCACAATGTATTTGCCTGATTGGGCAAGTGAAGCATTGGGAAACTGATAAGAAGGTGTTGTATTGGACGGTGAAGTAACAATTCTGCCTCCCATTCCATCGGGAACATTCCAGGAATAAAGCACGGTAGTCGGATCAACCGTTCGGGAAACGGTAAAAGCAGGAGTCAGGTTAATCGGATTGCCCAGACATACATTCACAGTAGGTGGATCGAATTTTGCCTGAGAAGAAGAATATTCCGAGAAATAGCCGAAACGGCAACCTGTCGACTGTGTACCGTGTATGATACCCACGTGAAATTTATTGGTACTATTAGTAATCGTAACCGTAGCTCCTGCGGCTATTTGCGAGGTAGAGAATGTTTTTCTGGCGTACAAATATTTTCCGCCGGTTCCCGGAACAACGCTGAAGTCTGTAGCTACAAGTGTGGCACCCGAACCTCCTGATGTCGACAGGGTAAAATTACTTTCTCCTCCCGATTCCACTAAAACGGTAAGATAATAACTATCGGAAACCGAACGGGCTATGGTTACAGCACGCGACCCTGTACATTCAAGTTGCGACAATACAGCATAATCGGCTTCACAGCCGAACCCGCTCATTTGCACCACACTGATATTTTTACTTCCCTGGATAAAGCACGCATCGGCACTTTGCCCCATGTTGTAGTTGTATATATCACCAACATTGGCAAGTGTAGCTACTTTGACACTATTAATATAAATATCCGTATTGGGTTGTGTTGCCATTGCAAAGACCTGATCACCAACCGTAGAACTAGTTCCGACCCCTAAATAGCCTCGTACCGCAACATAACTCTTCCCCAACAAATTAAACGGAATGATCTGGTCACCGCCCTGATTATAGCACGTTCCGCCAAGCGCACCTCCATACATTGAATCATCACAAACGGTAATAGCGATAGGCTTACTGGAAGTAACCCTGCTACCTCCAAGGTGATAGGTTGCCATTTGCGATGTTGCGACAGCAGAATAGGTCTGTCCTTTGTTCAAAGTAACTGTAAACGAAACACCGGCAGCATGTCCGACAATTGCATTCCTGGGCGTAATGGTTACCGTTGTATTATCCTCGGTGGCAACTATGTGAAATGAATTGTAGGGTAAAGGGGTAACTGAAGAAACGTTGTTAAGCAGATTTTGTCCGGGTATCAAAAAATTAGTCCCCAGAGCATTATCACCTTTCAGCACATAAATAGCGGGGTTATATACCCCACTCTCCTCATAATAAGCTGAAATATATTGATCTGAGGATATTAATATTCCATACTTATTGGTAATATTGGCCGGCTGATCTTCCACCTGAGCAATTAAAGACGACAGATCCAAAGACCTTAAGGTATTGGCTGAAATAGTGAGCGTTATAGGGCTGAAATTTGTGGCATTGGCAGGTTCAGAGATGGTAACGGTAGCCGGAGTAGAATTACCATTAATAAGCCTCAGCACAATGGGGCTTTGTTCATGTCCTGAAGAAAGGTCAGGTGCTACAAACCAGAATGTCTTACTTGTTTGCGCTTGCAGACAATTGGAAACGCCGATAATACATTGCATTAACACCAATGCCAGAATAACCGCGGTATACTTGTTGACCATTTATTTGTATTTTAACGGCTCCCCGCATCCTGACGTGTTTTTTGCAATTGTTATATTGTTTACAAACCCGAAGATTTCAACAACATTGCAATATACTGGCTCTTTTAGATTTAGGGTAACTTTCGCCACAAAGATAGAAAGATACCCAGAGACTACGAAAATTTATCTGTTTTATTTTGTTGATAAGTCGGAGAAGTAATCTTTCCAAGTTTTACAACTTTGGAAATTAATTTAAGTTATAAGATTTTCATACATTCACGCAAAGCCCGGAATAACCTTCAAGATTAATCCGCAGCACAATTGCAACCATATTTTTTAGGACTGAACAAGACCGTTACCTTGAGACCCACATACATAATATTCAACCGGTTAGACCTAATATCATTCAACAAATAGCCACTAATAGCGGGTGTAAATCCTCCCGCATTCGAAGTATTAACAAAGAGGGATCCCGGTTTATCTTTCTCTGCAACAGGAGCAAAGCCATAATCACAGAACATCGACAAACGAATTTTGGGTCTGTTCTTTACCGAAAAATCTTCCGGGTTTTTTCCAAAAGTATAACCAGCTTCTACTGAACCGGCAAAAATTGCATGTAGTTGTATAGAACTTTTCACCGTACGAGGTTCCATTGTCAACAAATGATTGGGCATGTCGCTTAAAATACCGTCATTATTATCACCTATTACATCACTATATGATGCTGTGGACGTAACATTGGTTGTAGCCTTGCTTCGTCCGGCAAAATTGAGCATAGCCTTACCTCCCAGTGCAACATAAAATCCTTTTGGAGATTCATAGCCCAGCATCAAGGGAATACCTACATTAGTAATTTGTTGTGCATCTTCCGTATTCTGAAAAGTAAAATGTCCATTAAAAGGAGTTCCTTCTGTATCGACCATCGATACTACCAGCGAAGTATCTCTCAGGCTCATCTTCGAAGTGTAATGCGACAGCTCAATCCCTGTTTGCACAAGCAAACTATTAAAATGCAGTTCATATCCTGCCCCCAAAGCCATACCCACATTCCCATGTGTGGTGGTTACGGGTGCATCGTTAGTAATCCGACTATAGCCGCCCGAACCCCACAACAAAAAATTATTCTGATTCTGACCCTGCTGAGATACTGCAGGTTCTATATTCCACACAGTCAAAACTATGATCAACAGTATTGGCAAAAACTGTTTCTTATTATTCCTGTTCATTATTTCACTATCAGAAGTTGTTTCCGGCTCTCTCCCTTTTCGTTGATAATCAAAAGCAGATAGGTCCCAATAACATTCGGAGCATCCAGCATATTTTCTCCTGAGTGCAGCTTTTGTTCTTTAACAGGCAACCCTGAAATATTAAGCAATCGGGCAGTTCCTGTTCCATCTATCTTAACAATCACCCGACTTGCCTTCGATATAAGTGTCGGATATACTGCAACATCCGTATGCACTGTTGGTACAACAGGACAAGTAAACAGAGTCACTCCATCGCTGGTTCGCGTAATCTTTACGTTATATTCAGCACTGGTATCCAGCTTTCCATTGGTCAGATACAGGTATGACTTGGTTGCGCCCTCAATTACCGAGCCGTTCTTGTACCACTGATAATCAGTAAACGTATAACCTCCGTTATAACTGCTATTGTAGAGAGCCAAAACATCGTTCCATCTTTGAAGGATCACAGCCGAAGGGTAATTGACCGTAAAACTGATGAGTAACGATTTGATCACCGGCCCATTATCGAATACCACCGAAGCCGTGTATGTATCGGGCAATACATCAGAAGGCAAAGGCACATCGATATACGCACCGTTTGCTGTCTGTTTTACAATATCCATAAAACCCTCTCCTTTAGCTTTTGCATCAAAAACAACCGAGTGCTGTTCAATATTACCATAATCAATATCATAACTCAATGTAAAATCTTTTTCATCGGCACATATACGTGGAGATGTTCTCATTTTGGCAGAGAAATCCGGAGAGACTCGCAAATTCAATACCACGGTACTATCGCAGTCATATATTGTTTTCAGATGTTGATAGAAGATAAAATCACCATATTTAGTTTGCAAAGGAAGTGAATAGCCATATTTTGTATAGGTTTTGTTCTGTACTATGGTGTCACTTAAATTAGTCGTCTTTACTGGATGAACTATCAGATGCAATGTAGTTATACTATCACATCCATAGATTGTTTTACGTTTGAGAATGTAACTACCACTGGACGTTCCAACATCAAATACTGTATCTCTATAAGCATAGGGCAATTCACTAGAACATAAAGTTTTTTTATCTTCCAAATGATAGGAAGGATACACTGCCAGTTGTAATGTTGCTACGCTATCACAACCAGCCATGTTCGTCAGTTTTACCTGATATATTCCTATTTTAGTATATTTTACGCCATTAAAAGTATAAGAATCGCCATCACAAATTCCAACTTTTGTCAAGGAATATGTTGGTTTCTTTACTTTTAGATTTACCGTAATAGTACTATCACAACCAGATACAGACGGAATCGTCCTCATTACAGTAGTATCATTCATTGCCACGACGTTAAATCCATATTGCAGATATTTTACGCCTTGACAAATCTCATCATTATAGATGACGCTTTTCTTTACGACATTCAGCTTTACAGAAATTGTATCTGACACATTATCACCATTTGAATCCGCATGCCAAACGATCATCTTTACCGTACGAATTCCGGGCAAAGCATAAGTATGAAGAACAGAATCAGCCATTGATACTATTCCATCTCCCATCTCCCATGTTATTTTTGTGTATAAGTAATTAACATATGGTTTAAAACTAATCTCAGTATTGACACAATACTCTTTCGACAATGAAATCAGCCCACTAAGGGTTCCGTTTACCAACATTTGCGTATTGAGATTCACGGTTTTAGAGCCAACCGAATAACCATACGATTCAGCATTACCATATCCATAAACAAAGGCTGTAAACCCAGAACTGTTTTTTAAATTATGTGCACCGTACGATATAGGAATTCGTGCAAATGCCATCAATTCATTTCCTGATAATGTTGAAAAATCTGATGAAATATCATTCCCGTCTAACCTCATAGACGAAACACCCTTCTTGTCTGTTACAATGTTAACATAGTGTGATTGAGTCGTAGGCGTCTCAAATGTACCAAATGTGATTTCATCAATTTTTTGTTCGATGGGGCTAAGCCAGACTGAAGAAGGATCCCCAATATCAGAACCACCACAATTCACTCCGACGAAATATTGATAAACAGCGCTAGGCTCTGATGTCTCTATGTAGCACGATAATTCATTTGACGACACCGCACATTCATAAGTCTCTCCTTTATTAATCGTAGATTGTAATGTCCCGTTTTTATAAATTTTTGTCCCATCTTTCGATGCTGTTACGCGTACACGGTCATATGCTCGTCCGACAGAATTAGTAACCGCAAAATGTTTCCCCCAATATGAAACAGGTAACGCTTGCTCGAACAGATGATCACATGCCGAACATCCCGAAGGAACTCTGGCGCAAACATTACCATTAAAAACAGCTATTTTTTTATTATTGCGTGATTTAATATAAGTACCAGAAAAATCTCCTGATGAACTCTGGCTCAAGACCTGATAGGTTTGACCTTTATTCAATGTAATAGAAAAAACTTGACCAGAGAGTCTTCCTGCAGACGTTGGTACGGTTGGAGTGATGTCAACGATTGTATTATCTTCTGTGGCTAACACCATAAATTCGGAGCCTGCTATGTCCGACGGATAAGTTTGAATCCGATAAGTATCCGACAATGAATTTGTCGGCAAAACATCTGACACATCAAATGTATACGGTAAGTAATTTGAAGCATAAAGAGAGATAGTATCTGTAGACGACACTATAATCCCAAGCTCCTCTATTTTTTCTGAGAAACTGGACGAATAATTATTTGGAATGGATATATTCGTCAGTTTACCAGCCGTTATTGTGAATGTTGAAATTACGCTGTTGGTAGAACCATTTTTTATAATTCCGCTACAATTATTCTTCCCCGAAATAATCAGTTTCAGATCGGAATTACCATCATAATTTTTCAAGAAGGAGACCCAAAACTCCTTCCCTTGCGTAGAAGGTGCCTGAGAAAAGATAAATTGACTTTGCGAAAAGAAAATAACAAGGAATACAATATATTTTTTCATTTTATGATTCCTCCTTCATTACAAATCTCCAATTATACTAAAATGGCTCCAACCCGCCTTACCCCTATATGTATCTGCATGACTTTTTAAAACATGCAGTCTGCAATTAATAATATCTACACCGTCAAACGCCAGCAATGAAAACTCAGGAGGAATCTCACTATCAATTTGTATATCTTTTAATTTTCCGCAATTAGCAAAAGCATAATCACCCAAGGCTAGTATTCTTCGAGGCAACCTTATTTTCACCAGATTTTCCTTTCCCTGTCCATTACTTGCATTAAAAAATGCAAATGCTGGAATTTCATTTGCATTCGTCGAATCGGTATATCTCCATTCGGAACCTGAATAAGCGGTAATTGTCACATCTTTCAAATCGACCACAGATAAAACCGGCATTTTTTTCATAGTAATAAAATCTCTGGCATCTATGGTTCCCGTTAGCGTCAACTCGTTAACAGTTTGCACCTCCGACTGCGTCAACAATTGAGACAATTGCCCGGACTTACATTCTAACTTTTTAGTGATTTGCGCCTGCACACTCCATATCAACAGGCTACACAACAAACACAACTTTATTTTTCTCATCTTTACGTACACTTATTGAAATTAAATTTAGATCCAACACAAATCCAAAGTCCGTTCTTCATTCTATTCCTCTGTAACAAAAAAAATCATTTTTCTCTATAACTTATTAATTTACAAGCATAACGGGTCAATAGCTTTCAGATTACAAATCTGAATCTACACAAAAATTCCCTTTCAGACCCCTCTAATTATAAGATCATTTTGCGGAATCGCATAAGTAGTTTATCTTTTCGGCTTCGGTTGTCATGTCGGTATTTGTCAAAACCACCGTGCATTGCCTGCCCGGAAACGGCACAAATGCCAATTTTCAACCACAATTATCTGATATTTAACTGACCGAATTCAATTCTCTTTTAGACTGTCGATTATAGCTCTATATAATTTTACAATTACAACTCGCTAATTCATTCGCTATGTACAATGTTTCACATACGATAAATCTATTCCATATCTTACGCCAAAGATATTGCTTTTTAACGAAATTAAAATGTGTTTTATTTACAATATTAAAATATTTCAATAGACATTATACCGGTTAATTCATTGCTCCGTTCAGTTTCATATAATCAATATATTTCCCGGTTGACGGATCATAAATCTGAAGCAAATCGCTAAAACCACTTTGGGTAAAGGTCATTTTATCTTTACATTGAAGCGAATTGCCGCTTTCGGATATAGTGGCAACTGCACTCCAGGTTCCTATATAATCGGCATTCACTTCATCATTTTTATTACAAGACGACAGCATGATTACCGGCACAGCAATCATTAATATGGCTTTACACCATCTTTTCATTTCAGTCTTTCTCTTCTTTAAGTTCCTCTGGCTTTAATCTTTAACGATGTATTTATTAATATTGCAGACGATTAAAATCATCATTTTCCTCTACCCCTATTGAAGTGAAACTTTTGATGTAAGTATTCAATTCTCTTTCAATAGCCGCCACATTTTTCCCTTCTGCCTGTGGTCTGAGGGATATAGTAGACTGCTCATCCTGTTTACAGAAATGGCTTACCGATCCATAATAGACTTTATTCGGATTTCGCGATTTCAGCTGAAGGACACGAGCTTTAATAGTAAACGGGAACCCGGCTATCGGTTCTTCAAACTCTTTTACAATCAACCATTCTTCGAATATCATAAATGTTTTATTTTATTAAGATCACGCAACCAAAGAGCTGAATAAAGCGGAAAAGCATTGGTTTGTATCTTATCCCGCGTACTATGGAGGAAGTTAAAGCATACTCCTGCAATCAAAAGATGGAACATACTTCACAAAAACGCGCCAGCAACGTATGATCGTTTTTATTGTTACCACATATTATACCAACATTCCGGCAAAGAGATTGTACAATTATTAATATTATCATAATCAAGTTTGTGCGGGAAGGATCTTTGAGGATTTTTGTCCATTATTCTATCATTTCGAAGGAATGTAAACTCAAGGGTACGAGGAATTTTCACCCCCTGAATTGATTCAACTCCACAATAATTATTGGGATGAATATGAACGCATGTATGATTTTGCTTTAATTTATTTACTGAAGCCAATGCCGTTGAATAAAATTCTTTATTCCACAACTTTCCCAAATAATGAAACTCCACAACTATTATCCGGAAACGTTTCATCAAAGCTTCCGGAATACTTAACAGTGTCAAATATTCATAACCTTCAATATCCATTTGCAACAACAAATCAGATGTCTGATCTTCCAGACTCTGACTAATCCATTCTTCAATGTTTATAAACCTGTCATTAGAAACCGGACCAATATACTTCTTTATGAAATGAAAATTTTCATTTTCGATTCGAGGTGCCTTTACTGAATAATCAGCCATATAAACCGGCATTCCTCTTTGTGCACAAGCTTCTTCGAATGTACTAAACGCTCCGACACCTGGAGAAAAACAAGCCGCAATACCATTCAGATCATCAGGCACTAAATAACCACCATCGCCTTTTGCTCCCAGTCGAATCAATTCATGGTTTGTTTTGAACGGCCGTAAAGAATCAATAAAATTCAATATCTCTCTTTTATTCGTCGCATTTTCAATAACATAACCATTGGAGGACATGACAGTCTGTAGTATAGTATAAATTCTCTCTCTTATCATAGGTTTATGCATCCCGCAGTTAAGTTTTTTTGTAAAATTACATTTTAAACCGGCAAGCAGCTTTTCTCTGCTGAACATAATTTATATGACTATTGGATTATTTACCGAATAGACCTACTCTTTGTGTACTTTGCGCATTCTTGGCGTTCTTAGCTGTTAATCTCAGATTTTTTACCGCAAAGAGAGCAAAGTTTTTCGCAAAGAACGCTGAGAAAAACGGATATAGTGTATTGATTTTCCACTTAGGTATAATAACCGATAATCATTAGACATTATATCGATTAAGTGTATATAAATCTCAATTGCAGACCTCTCCTCCCAACCTCCTCCCCCAAGGGGAGGAGGAGCAAGACAGTGAAATAGTTAGAATTCAATTCATTTTGCAGATTTTCCCCCTCTCTTCGGGAGAGGGGCTAGGGGAGAGGTCAAATGCGAAAATTAAGAAATGGATTAACCGATATAATGTCTATTTAATTTATTATCCGGATATTTTCCCCTGCACGTTATGATTTAGTTCAAAACATGTGATGCCAATACTTTATGAACATCATAAACATTAACCGACTTGTTAAATTGCTTGGTAATGCTTGGTAACTGTTCGCTCGAAATCCATATTTTCAACTCCGCATCCAAATCGAAAGTGCCTGCCGTCTCAATACTGAATCGGGATATGCTTTTATACACAATTGATTTATATTCTATTTTATTACCCGTAAGACCCTGCTTATCAATAAGAATAAGCCGTTTGGTTGTAAAAATAAAAAGATCACGAATCAATTTGAATCCCAATTCAATTTCCTCTCCTTCAACAAGAAGCTTTCCATACTCTTTCTTCAATTCTTCCTGGCTAACAGCTCCTGCGTTGCCAATTAATGCTGAAAATAATCCCATGATATTTTGATTTAATTTTTTTGTTTCCTGCAAACAGGAATCCCCACGAGTAAGGAAATTCCACTCTTATGTTCATTTCTGATATGATACTATTTGAGCACAACAATCCGTACTCCGCAATTTTCGAAAAGTAATGATTATTATTTTAGAAGTTGGTTAGGCAGGCGACACAGGGAACCGGTTATTTGACCGGAAGTGGACTAAAAGAGAGCCCTTTCCTGTGTAAATTTAGAGTATCAAATGTGGAACTATTTTTTTGTAACACAAAATAAAACCATTTAATTTTATTATTTTTAACCAATATCTGTGTTAAATCAGCCCACCAAACATGCTGTTTTCGTTGTAAATCAATTAACAACCTGCACGGAGTGTGATAATAAATTCTAACTTTGCATCATCAGTTGCGCACCCGGTTATTGTCCTTTACACTCTTAAAACATTCACACTATGTTTGTTCTTATTCTGAAATATGTAGCTCCTATCGAAAAGATAGACGAACTGATACCGTCACACCGGCAATTTCTCAACAAATATTACCTTCGCAACAAGTTCATCTGCTCAGGAGCATAGCTTCCCCGTACGGGCGGCATTATCCTTTGCAACGCAACAGACAAAGAAGAGGCGAAACAGATAATTGCCGAAGATCCGTTTTATATCTTCAAGGTCGCACAATACGACATCATTAAATTCACGCCATCGAAGTATGCTCCCGATTTCGAATCGTTTATATAACTACAAGTCATGAACACTACTGAAAAGAAACAACAATTAGCTACCGCTACGTTTCAAAGTGGGTACAACTGCGCCCAATCCGTATTATCTACCTTTTCCATCCATTTCGGACTGGAACGTGATGCACTGCTTAAACTAGCATCACCTTTTGGTTCGGGCATCGCCAAAACGCAGGAAACATGCGGAGCTGTTACGGGCGCGTTGATGGCTATCGGCTTGAAATACGGAAAAGGGATTAATGGAACGGAGAATGACAAACAACACTCTTACGAACTTGCCCAAAAACTAATGACGGAATTTTCACGCATACATGGCTGCACCAACTGCAAGAAGCTGATGAACGGTCTGGACATGAATAACGCAAGTGAGATGGCAAAAATCAAAGAGCTTGATCTTTTCAATACACATTGCCTCAACTATATCCAAACAGCAGTGAGACTAGCCGACGAAATTCTGGAAAATAATTAGAACTGGTATTTATCGGCTCAAAATTGAATACATTTGTAAAAGAAACACTGTACTGTAGCGGTCATGTCAACTCTGCATCATAACAAACAACTGTTTATTGCGGGTCTTATCTTTACCCTGCACAACACGGAGGAAGCATTCGGATTCCGGCAATTTCGTTATCCGGAAGGAGTCCTGAATCATATTCCCCCGGCCGGAGAGATGATTACCGCCATCATTATCATCACGTTAATCGCCTGGATTGCGATTATATGGACAACGTTTCAAACAAAGGCCGGTCCTAAAAGATTTTTGCTGACCACTTTGGTCTCCGTATTTCTGATCAATACATTCATTCCGCACATTCTCGGAATGATATATCTCGGGAGTTATTTTCCGGCAGTAGTCACAGCTATCATACTCTATTTACCTTATGTTTATTGGATATTACCCAAACTTTACAACGAATTCGAAACCCGAAAATCATTCTTCATAACAGCAGCTCAGGGAATATGTCTGGCGCTAATTCTTGTATTTCTGACACAAGCAGCAGGATATTTAATTAACCGTTTATGATCCAACTACCTAACTACCTGATTTTACCCCAAAACGAATTGTATCAAATCAAGCCGCTTTGGGAGAAGCTCAATGAGATTCACCTCCGCGATTCAGTGCATTTCAAGGATCACTATTCTTCGTTTACGTTCGAAAAGAGGATTATGGCGTGGACTTCACTGCCCGACGATAGAGTGTGGATTCTGGTTGGGGAAGTAAACGATGAGGTCGTAGGATATTGTGTTGCCACATCTACCGAAGACGGCAAGGGGGAGATAGATTCGCTTTGTGTGGACGAAGCATGGCAAAACAAGGGCGTGGGAGACACGCTTGTGCGCGAAAGTCTTGCCTGGCTCGAAAGCCAGAATTGTTCACCCATCCGTCTTATAGTCAGTTATGGCCATGAATCGGTGATGGGTTTTTACGAAAAGCTGGGATTTTTCCCAAGAGCAACCATTCTGGAATTGAAACAATAAGTACAAAAAACAGGTTGAGTGACGTCGGCACGAAACAAAGGGTGGACAAAAAAATTTCCAATCCGTTTAAAATAGAAAAACCGCCTGCGCCTTGCTCCGGAGAGGAGTTCGATGCAGGCGGTTTTTGAATGTTTATCAGATCTTTCCGGCGTATTTTTTGTCGCGGAGCTCTTTAATATCTTCGCGGGTAATGTATTCGTCGTACTCCATCTGTTTGTCGATAATACCGTACGGGGTCAGTTCGATAATGCGATTACAAACGGTTTGCACAAACTGGTGGTCGTGTGACGAAAGCAACACATTGCCTTTGAAGTTCTGCAAACAGTTGTTGAATGCCTGAATCGACTCCATATCGAGGTGGGTTGGTTGGAGAATCGAGCACCAGACAGTTGGCGTTTTTCAACATCATCTTAGAAATCATGCAACGCATCTTTTCACCTCCCGAGAGCACGGAAGCTTTCTTCAACACCTCTTCGCCCGAAAACAACATTTTGCCCAGATATCCTTTTATATATAACTCGTGCGTATCGTTCGAATAACCGGATAGCCAGTCTATCAAATTCAGGTCGGTTTCAAAAAATTCGGTATTATCCATCGGCAAATAAGCCGGTGTGATAGTGACACCCCAGTTGAAGTGCCCCTTGTCGGCCTTCATCTTCCCGTCCAAGATTTCAAAGAAAGCAGTCATGGCACGCGGGTCGCGCGACAGGAAGACCACTTTGTCGTCTTTTTCAATCATAAAGTTCACATCATTGAAAAGCACCTCTCCCTCGATGGCTTTCGATAATCCCGACACTTCGAGAATCACGTTTCCCGGTTCGCGATCGGGGGTAAAGATGATACCCGGATAACGACGCGAAGAGGGTTTAATCTCTTCGACATTGATTTTCTCCAACATCTTCTTACGGCTGGTTGCCTGTTTCGATTTAGATGCGTTGGCACTGAAGCGAGCGATAAATTCGAGCAACTCGGCTCGTTTTTCTTCCGCTTTCTTATTCTGGTTCGACTGTTGACGAAGTGCCAACTGGCTCGATTCGTACCAAAAACTATAGTTACCGGTGTAGATTTCTATTTTCCCAAAGTCGATATCCACCACATGTGTACAAACGGAGTCGAGAAAGTGACGGTCGTGCGACACAACCAGTACGGTGTTGTTGTAATTGGCTAAATAATCTTCGAGCCACATCACTGTGTCGAGGTCAAGGTCATTGGTAGGCTCATCGAGCAGCAGGTTGTCAGGATTTCCGAACAGCGCGCGGGCAAGCAACACACGCACCTTTTGCTTTCCGCTCAGGTCGCCCATTTTCATAGCCTGAGCATCTTCTTTAATGCCCAGTCCGCTCAAGAGAGAGGCTGCATCACTCTCGGCATTCCAGCCTTCGAGTTCGGCAAACTTTTCTTCGAGCTCCGAAGCGCGAATACCATCCGCATCAGAGAAATCGACTTTAGCATACAACGCGTCTTTCTCGGTCATAATACTGTAAAGCGTACTGTGACCCTGAATAACCGTATCGAGAGCGGTCAGATCGTCAAATTCGTGGTGATCCTGTTTCAACACCGACAAACGTTCGCCGGGTTGCATCATTATATTACCTTTGGTTGCCTGAAGGTCACCGCTGATAGCACGTAAAAATGTAGATTTACCGGCACCGTTCGCACCGATGATACCGTAGCAATTGCCTGCGGAGAATTTCAGGTTCACATCCTGAAACAAAACCCGCTTACCGAATTGTACGGCGAGATTGGAAACTGTAATCATTAATTCAAATTGAGAATGTGCCGATATAAAAATGTGTCCATAAGAGAACGACATACCACAAACGGCTTATACTTATTAGCAATATTTTTTATAGCTGATTTGGAGATCGAATAATTTGGGGATGTGGAGATGTGGAAATTTGAAGATTATAAAACAACGAAAGTGCTAACTGACTCGCCATTCTTTCTATCTCTCAAACCAATTCATTTTCAAATCTTCAAATTCTCAAATCTTCAAATTGTTTTATTGTTTCGGCCTGCGTTTCTTGGGTTTGCCGTATTTGATTCGCATCAATTCGGAGTAACGCACCTTATTATTTACCTTCTTATTTTTATCACTCTTTTCATGAAAAGCTCCTCCACCTTGCGAAGGTTTGGTGATTTTCAACCGAATATTTCGGGTTATTGTCTTTTCGAGTTCGTCGGGAGTCAGCACATCCGACAGTTCGAGTTCTTCCGGCAGTTCGAGCATCGGAATCTGATACTGCATCAGCTCTTCCACAGCCAACTGTCTTGCCTCTTCGGCAGGCGACGTAAGTGAAATAGCAATTCCCTCTTTGTCGGCACGCCCCGTTCTACCGATACGGTGAATGTACATCTCGGGTTCTTCGGGCATGTCGAAGTTTATCACATGCGACACATCGGCAATATCGAGTCCACGGGCAATCAAATCGGTTGCGATCAGCACCCGGTACGATCCCTCCTGAAAACGTCTCACCGTTTCAAAACGATTGTTCTGGGCTTTGTTAGAGTGAATCACCCCGATCTCGTCGGGAAATACTTCCGAAATGCGTTCGTAAATATTGTCTGCCAGTTTTTTGGTCAGGGCAAATACCAGAACGCGTTTGTATTGTTTGCTATGCGAAAGCAAGAGCTTCAGCATATTGATTTTCGAATTAAAATTGGGCAACAGATAAGCGCTTTGCGAAATCTGATCCAGAGGAGTCCCCATCGGTGCCGCTTCGATGCGTTCAGGCGCATCAAAAAAGTCGTACATCAGCATTTCCACCTCTTCGGTCATGGTTGCCGAGAAGAGCAGGTTCTGACGTTTAGTCGGCAACAGGTCGAACACACGTATCAACTGCGGGCGGAAGCCTAAGTCCATAATTTCGTCAACCTCGTCAATAATCAAACGCTTCACCGATTTCAAACGGATCACTCCATTCAGGGTAAGATCAAGCAAGCGACCCGGTGTAGCCACCAGCAAATCAACACCATCTTTCACCAGCAGTACCTGTCGCGATATATTCACGCCGCCATAAACTCCGGCAATGCGGATATTCATGTAGGCTGCCAGTTTTTTGGCTTCTTCCTCCACTTGCAGCACCAGCTCACGGGTAGGAACAAGAATCAGAATCTGAGGATGTTTCTCTTTGGTGAATTTCCATTGGCGCAAACAGGGAAGCAAAAATGCGATTGTTTTCCCCGTTCCGGTTTGGGCAATACCCACCACATCACGTCCCGACATGGCCACCGGAAAAGCTTTTTCCTGAATGGTTGTGGGATGAACGTAACCAGAATCATCAAGCGCGTTGAGCAATGGGGTATTGAGATTCAATTCTTTAAATGTAGTCATGGGCTATTGTCAATTGGGGTGCAAAGGTAGTGATTTTTACCCGTATTTTATAGCATTCAATACAAAGACAAAAGAGCTCAAAGAAATATTTCACTATTTAAAACGACTAAAAGCCACAGCATTTCGCAATGCCGTGGCTTTCTTTTAATCACAAGTGAAACTAAAATCCTATAATCTAATGCATGAATTTGAATATTCAGAGATTATCACAAACCATTAATTCAACATCCAATTCTTATTAATTTATTAGACATTATACCGGTTAATTCATTTCTTAATTTTCGCATTTGACCTCTCCCCTAGCCCCTCTCCCGAAGAGAGGGGGAAAATCTGCAAAATGAATTGAATTCTAACTATTTCACTGTCTTGCTCCTCCTCCCCTTGGGGGAGGAGGTTGGGAGGAGAGGTCTGCAATTGAGATTTATATACACTTAATCGATATAATGTCTATTATTTACCGCTACGACTTTGTTCTTCGCTAGATGCCGTAGAACGGTTGGCGCGGGTCTTGAAAGAATCTTTCCCGAAACGATAAGTAAATGACACATTCACCCCGCGGCTGTCCCAGTGGTTGTAGACATTCATGTCGACATTACTGTATTTGGCAAAGCCACCACCTTTGTTCGTATTGAAGATATCATCCACCGACACCTTCAAGGTTCCTTTTTTATTGAAAAGGTTCTTCTGTACTCCAAAATCTACAGAGTATTGTTCGTAGATGGTAAAGTTACCCCAGAGCTGTTTTGAGCGATAACGTCCGGCCAGTTCCATACTGATGTCACATGGCAATATAAAGCTTTGAGTTGTGTTGGCATTATAACTCCAGCGTTTGAATTTATCAGCTGTTGCGTCACCCGAAGTTACTGATTTGTACATCACCGTTGCTGAAGCATTGAAGTGCCACCATTTGGTAACGTCGAGCTGAACGGTCTGCGAAGCATTCAAGTCTATCGACTTGCTCAGGTTGTCTTTGGTCTGATACATTACTTTGGTAATATCGTTTTGTTTGATCACATCGGTAAACAAATCGTTGGTACGGTTCATACCGACAGAAGTAATGAATTTACTCTTGTAGGTATAATTCAGTCCGATAGAGTGTGTAAACTGCGGACGAATAAACGGATTTCCCTGATTATAGGTAAATTGATCTAGCAACCACATAAACGGGTTAAGTATCTGATAACTAGGACGTCCAATACGATAACTATAGGTCAATCCCAGCTGATTATTTTCATTCAGGTCACGTTTAATAAACAGAGACGGAAACAGATCGGTATAATGTTTCGTATCCACACGGTTCATCGATTTTGAATCACCTTTCGAGTTGGTATTCTCCACGCGCAAGCCTAGTTGTACTGAGGTTTTACCAAATTGCCCTCTGGCGCTGACGTAAGCCGCATTGATATTCTCTGTGTAAATAAACTGGTCATATGGTTTCAGTCCGGTATTCCACACCACATTGGTCGGATCATCTACCGTAAACTCGGACTGGCTGTTTGTTTTCACAAAGCTGGTTTTCAAACCGCCTTCAATTGAGATTTTTTTTCCGATCGGATGTACGTAGTCGGTTTTTGCCGTGAAAATATTGATAATGCGTGGCTGATATCCAAGTATAGTAGAGTTGATATTCATATCATTCCCGTTTCCATCCACATAATTTCCATGCTGATCGGTAGAAGAATGGTATTTAAAGCGGGCATAATCGGCATCGAGTGTCAATGAAGTTCCGGTGCTGTCAATATCCCATTTGTAATTCCCATTGAAAGTTATATTGCTCCAGTGTTCGTTTTCGCCCGATTTGGTATGAAGCGCAGAATCAAGCTTCATCGTGTTATTGAAGAAAGACGTTACCGAGTTTGTTTTACCGTTACTGTGCCCGTCAGAACCTCGAACCATAAAACTGATTACCTGGTTTTTTGCAATATAGTAGTCGGATCCGATTTTATAATTATGTCCGTTACCATTATAGTCGCTACGGTTATATATTTGTTGAATGGCTCCAACGTAGGGCCCTGTAACATAATTCCGGACGGCACCCATCGTATTCCAGCCACTCCATCCATTGAACGAATAATTACCATAAACATTCAGTTTTCCGAAATTCATATTCATATCCAGGCCAATATTTTCTCCAAACTTGCCGCTATATCCTCCACCGGTATAGAAACTGCCGTTAAAACCAGTACGCTTGTTGTGCTTTGTTTTGATATTGATAATGCCCGAGTTTCCTTCTGCATCGTAACGCGACGACGGATTTTCAATCACCTCTATCCGTTCGATGTCTTTACCCTGCATACCTTTCAGCAACGTAGCCAACTGATCAGCTGAAACATACGTCGGCTTATCGTCGATCATCACCTTCACACCTTCTTTGCCTTTCAAACTAATATTATTATTGTTATCAACGGTTACGCCCGGAGTCTTTTTCAAAATATCCAGCACGTTTTCCGATGCTGTTGTAATGGAAGCTTCCGGGTTGATTACCATTTTGTCTGCCTGTTGTTCTATAAACTTGCGCTTAGCCACCACTGTAGCTTCTTTCAACAGTTGAGTACTTTCTTCTAAAACCACATCTTTCTGAACATCTTTTTTGCCATTAAGTGCAAACTGTTCTGTTTCAAACTTCTTATAGCCCACCATTGTCACCGACAAAATATAAGTTCCTTCGTGCACTTTATCGATAACGAAGTCGCCGGTACTGTTACTTTCACTGCCTTTTATCGGAAGTTTGGTTTTTGCATTGACAAGAGCTGCGGTTGCAAATTCAACCGGGCGATGATTCTGATCAAGGATCCGACCTTTTACGGTTCCGTCTGCTTTTGCGATCCCTACGCAGAGCATCACCATAAGCATCAAACTAGCTATTCGTTGCAAACAAGTCTTTGTTGCCATAAAATTTTACTGATTTTTATGTGTTTCGTTTTGATAACATGAAGGAGTAGCGGATCCATTTCTACTCCTTCATTCTGTTTTTTGTAAGTTAGACGTTCGCGGTTATACGTTTGGATGAGTGTTATATTTTTTTTAGAATTCAATTTAATCCGACAATTACTTTCGTTTCATATCTCACTGTATAACAGCAGATATAATAAATATCCAGAAATATATTATCATACCAACAGGAAAGAAAAGTGACTATTCGGGTTTAACCACACCGGTACCGTGCTTACTCAGATGCTTAACCACAGGATTGCCTTTGTAGGTTATATTGCCTGTACCACTGGCATCTATTGAGATTTCTTTACCTGCAAACAAAGTCACATTGCCTACTCCGGAGAGGTGCACATCCAACACGTCCGCTCTGAAATCGCCCGCACGAACATTGCCCGTGGCTGAATTATGAATTTCGGCACGAGCGGCACTTCCAGACAGATTTACGTTACCTATCGCTGAAAAGTCGGCGTTGAATTGCGCACAATTCAGGTCGAAATTTATATTACCGGCAGCATTGACCGTCAACTGAAGCATTTTTCCTTGCAGTGTATTCTTGGTTTGAATATTTCCGACTGCCTTAAAATAAGCGTTTGTCAGATTACGAACTGTGATATAAATATCCAGTTTTCCGTGCCAGTTATGTATTCCTTTAGTTGTAACAGTAAGCTTATTACCAACATTTTTCACCACAATATAGTCGGACACATCTTTGTTTGACTCAATCCGAACGGATTCTTTACTACCCTGAATCAGGTAAACATTACCAACTGTTCGAACATCCAGTTCAGAAAATGCACCAACCGAAATTTCCTTAATAACATTAGCTGCCCGAAGGCTAAACGGAACGATCAGCAAACAGATCATTCCCAACAAAATTTTCTTCATAACAATTTATTTTTTAGATGTTTATTTTTTTATTCCGCTTTTACTGTTCCAATACCATTTTTATGAATATCGGTAAAACGAGGATGACCTCTGTAAACGACTTTGCCGATACCTCTGGCGTTAACTGTTATCTTTTCTGTTGCATACACATCCACGTTACCAACACCTTTAAAGCTCACAACAGCTTCATTCGCAATCAGGTCGCTCATTTGAACATTACCAACACCTTTAGCATCAAGAGCCAACCTATCAGCCTTACCTTTAACCACAAAACTTCCAACACCGGCAAACTGGACATTCAATTGCTTACACTGCAAGTTGATGGAAACCTTACCGGCAGATGTCATTGAAAAGTTAAGCGTATCGGTTTTCAATTCGTTGGTACTTGTCACGGCACCCACATCCTTAAATTGAACTTTTTGCAAATGGACAACAGTTATATAAATGTTCATTACCGGCTTAGTCGCGATTTTAAAATCAATGGTAGAGCTTATCGTCAGTTTATTTTCTTCATTTTCGAGTTCCACTGTACTCATGGTAGTGGTATCCGTTTCAATTCTCACGCTTTCCCGGTCACCCTGAGTAATGAAAATATTTCCCAAGCCCCGTAATTCGACTTCGTTGAATGAACGAACCGGAAAATCTCTTGACATCAGGTCTTTTGCAAACACATTGTTGTTGATCAACAGGAAGAACAGTACCCCTGCGACAGTTTTAACAGGATTGAATTGCATTGTGATTAAGTTTTAGATGATTGATTTCTCATTTTATCTGCTTTCAAAAGCAGCGAACATATACATGACGAAGCCGAAATAAAAACATAACATCGGTTTTTATTTTTATTTTTACTTTAAAATCAGGGTCAGAATTATTTCATATCTTTGCAGCAGCAAAAAAGCATCAATTTCGCCTGAAATAAGCGATGCTTAACCGTCACAAAGCAATAGGTGGTTATATGAGTAAAAGATTGTCGGCTGTACGTCTCTTTATTCTGATTCTCTTTTCTACAGGAATCAACCACACACTTTCTGCCCAAAAGTTACAGGAGACAACCATACTTGAAGGTCGTGTAGTCGATGCACAAACCAACGAGGGTGTTTCTTATGCCACATTGATGACTATCCGTTCCGGCGAAGGAACCATAACCGACGAAAACGGACAATTTTCCCTCAAAATCACCCGTTCTACAGGAAAAATCAAGTTGTCTTGCGTCGGCTACAAAACAGACACCGTACCTTACCGCAAAGGTGGAACAACACCATTTGTCATAAAGCTCAAGCCCAAAATTCAACAACTCCAGGAAATTGTAATAAAACCGGCAAAAAAACGGTACAAAAACAAGGGAAACCCGGCAGTTGAACTGATTGAAAAAGTAATTGCTCACAAAAAAGACAATCATCAGGGCAACTGGCAGTATCTGGAAAATACCAAATATGAAAAAATTATATTCGGACTGAGCAATTACACTTCCAAATTTCGTCCGGACAATACACCGAAAAGCTTTCATTTTCTTTTCAACCATACCGATACCTCCTCAATGAAAGGAAAGAAGTTGCTCCCGCTGTATATTCAGGAAAAATTGTCGGACAACTTTTTCAGCAAGTCACCTGCACACGAAAAAGAGGTGATAAAAGCAACAAAGACGGTGGATTACGGTAAATATTTCAGCATGGAAGGCATTTCCGTATATCTGAAAAACATTTACGAATCCATCGACTTGTATGAGAACAACATCAGCTTCCTTACCAACCAGTTTGTTAGTCCTATTGCCAATACTGCACCAACTTTCTATAAATATTTTATTATGGATACGGTGCAATTGGAAAACGTGCGATGTGTACGCCTCTATTTTTCGCCCCACAACAAAACCGACATGCTTTTTCAGGGAGATCTCTATATCACACTCGACAGCTGCTATGCGGTCAGACAAGCCGATTTTACCGTCAACAGAGACATTAATCTCAACTGGGTAAAAGAGGCCAATATCAACCTGACTTACAGCAAGAACCAAAAGAACGAATGGCTATTGGAATCGGATCATGTCGGAATTGACTTTGGGTTACCTAAAACTGAGCTGGGCGTGTACGGGCAACGTACAACAACCTTCAACAATTATAAGATCGATACTCCGCGCGACGAAGCGTTTTACAAAGAAACGACTATTGAAAACGACAGCGTAGCATTACACCCTGACAGTTACTGGCTTGCCAACCGTCCGCAACCGCTCTCGTTTCCCGAGCGTGGCATCTACACGATGATCGACAGCCTCAAACAGGTGCCCACCTTCAAACGTTCAATGGATTTAGTGTACCTTTTGTTGTACGGATATAAGTCAGTTGGGCCATTTGCCATCGGGTCGCTCTACAATTTTGTTGGATACAACCCCGTTGAAGGTTACCGGATACAATTCGGAGGCAAAACCACCAGTCAGTTCAGCGAACATGTCTATCTTTCAGGCTACGGAGCCTATGGATTCCACGACAAAACATGGAAATATTCGTTTACGGGAGCCATCGGAATGGATTCGAAAAGCATCTTTCGCTTTCCGGCCCATTACCTGAAGTTAAGTTACCAGTACGACGCAAAAACACCGGGTAACGAGATGTCGCTCAGTCAGAGTTACAATTTCATAGCGGCTTTGGTGTGGGGTAATTACAACAAATTTTTCTACAACCGAATTTTTCAGGCAGAATATCTCCATGAATTCAAAAGCCATTTTTCATATACTGCCGGCTTTCAATATGTTCGCGAGGCTCCCCGCGGAATGCTCTATTTTAACCACTCGGATTACAGTCTGCAAACAAACGACAAAGTATACCTGCCCATTGCAGAGTTATACGGAAAACTCCGGTACGCTCCACACGAAAAATTTTATCAGGAACAGATGAGCCGCTTCACCATGCCGACAAGTTACCCGATTCTGGAACTGGAATACCGCATCGGGAACAAAGCTTTCGGCAACAGTTACAACTACCAGAAAATCAAACTATCCGCATTCAAACGGTTCAAATTATCCGTATTGGGATATTCGGATGTCACGCTGGAGGGAGCAAAACTCTTCGGCACAGTACCCTATCCGTTATTATTCATCCATCAGGCGACACAAAACTACATGTTTGACGACACCAAATACAACATGATGAATTTTCTCGAATTCGTCAGCGACCGTTATGCTTCACTGAGTATCGACCACAATTTCAACGGTTTTTTTCTCAACAAAATACCTTTATTCAAGAAACTGAACTGGCGTGAAGCCGTTACCTGCAAGGTACTGTACGGCGATATCGGTTCCCGCAACAATCCGGCATACAACGATCAGCTATTTCGCTTTCCCGAAAACAGCGATGGAAGCGCCTCAACGCACAAACTGGGGAACACTCCCTATGTAGAGGTTAGTGCCGGTATCGGCAACATTTTGCGTATCTTTCGGATCGATTTCGTCAAACGACTGACTTATCTCAACAATCCTGACATTTCCGACTTTGGAATACGAGCCAGCATGAAAATGGACTTCTGATAGATGGTGAGAATGTGAGGCGGTGAGGTGGTGAGATAGTACGCAGCATTCAGTCCTAAGAGGATTGAAATTTTGAATCAAAGATCAGCGAAGCTAAACTTGAACTTGCCATGTCTTTGTTCTTTACTATTTGCTATTTGTTCTAAAAATGAAACATCAAAAAACAAACGCGGCACGAATCCTCGACCGCATAGGAATTACATATGAACTGGTTGCTTACAATGTAGACGAAAGCGACCTGAGTGCAGTGCATGTTGCCGCGCAACTCAGCCAAAACGTGGAACAGGTATTCAAAACTATTCTTCTGAGAGGCGACCGAAACGGCGTTTTCGTTTGTATCGTGCCTGGTGCCGAAGAAGTAAATCTAAAACTGGCAGCTTCTATTTCGGGCAACAAAAAAGCGGAAACAGTTGCCATGAAGGAACTACTTCCGCTTACAGGTTATATCCGGGGAGGGTGTTCACCGCTAGGGATGAAAAAGCCCTACCCTATTTATTTACATTCATCTGCCAGCGAGTTTCCGTTTATTTACATCAGTGCCGGGCAGCGTGGATTGCAACTGAAGCTTGCTCCTGCCGATCTGATCAAGGCAGCAAATGCGACAGTAGCCGAACTGATTTAGTTAAAAACGACCGTTTTTACTCTGCCATTTGACAGGTAAACTCTAATTGTTTTACAGTTTTGATCTACGTCCACCCGCGTCACCTGATTTAATTGTTGGGTAGTCCACTTTTCGTTCGCATTTTTCCACAACATCAGTGTAACATAAACCTTTTTGGTGCCGTTGGCCGGATCGAAATGATCAAAAGCATCTATCACTGCACTTTCGTTTGCGACCGGATTCAATCCTTTCGTTCTCACCACTTCAGAACCCTGCCACCCTTTGACAGGAATCATTGCTAACTGGTATTTCCCGTTGTTGATAACATGAATCTCTTTGCCTTGAACTTTACGGAGTTCATCTTTTACGGGAGCTCCAATTTGTGGCAACGAATAGTGTCCCAAACGAATATCGGCTTTTTCTGTTCCTGAGACAACATCCACTCTCAAAATCCCGTCTGGCAATGTGATGTCAGCCAACCGGAACGCAAGTTTTTTATTGAACTCCATTTCCACATCACGATAATAGATGCCATTTTCATAGCGATTAAACTTATAAAGATGAAATGGTTCCCATCGGTTTGCCGAGCCTGTTTTCACCATGTAGTTCATTGCTACTTCGCCATTTTTACCGTCGGTTTGCCATGGGAAAGCACTATTGTATGCCAAGCGGTTATACGATTCCTCTGCGCGGAATGGTTCAGATGCTTTGTCCATCTTCACATCACACCATGCTCTTAATTCAGCTGCACCGATATTGGGATACTCAGTAATAAGAATATGCGGACCTTTCTGAAATTTATTGACCACGGTTCCTTTCTCCAGTTCTCCGGTTGCCCATGGCCCTTCGTTTTCTTTAGCGCTCCAGTATGGATTACTTTCGGGCAAAAGCAGTCCGAGAAAAGCCTTTGCACACCAGTAAACGCTTCCCCGGCAGCTGTACGACTGCACGGCTGCATCGAAAGGCCCGTAAAATCCTAAAGTCGGGACATTATCTTTCAAAAAATCGGGATTCTGAAGAAACTGAAGTAAAGCTCCTGACGCAATGCGCCGCATCCAGCCGTAATTCGTAGAAGGGTCGTTTTCAAAACCCATAAAAGAGAACGGCGCTGTCGCTCCGAAACGATAGGTAATGCTTCGGCCCCACATAATCATGTCGCCGTTACGGCCAAACATGTACGGATAGTTCGACTTCATAGGTTTGAAGTTTTCGGCAAATTTGGCTGCATACTCCGGATAATTCTTTTTACCGAAATATTCTGACCAAAACATTCCGTACATCTGGAATGCCCACATGCTGTAGTAATCATAAGCCGGACGGTCGTTATACCAACCGTCGCCATCGTAATGAGCAAGCGCTTTTTGGAGATACTCGCTGAGCAAAGGCTCGTTTACCTTATAACCCTGATCTTTGAAAAAACTCAGGATGAAAATGTTGAAGAACTTCCAGTTTTGAGGAATGGTAGGGCCATCTCCATAACTCACCATTGTGGCTTCAAGCGCATCTTTTTGTTGCTGCGTCAACGGATTCCACAAAATTTCGGGAATGGCAAACAAAGAGACCGATAAACCTCCGAATTCCACCAAATTCTGATGAGGCCCCATTTCGGGAGAACGTGGCTTTATATAGGTAGAACTGGCCGGATCCAGTAACTTGAGAATCTGATGACGATAATAGTCAGCTACCCGGATTCCGTTAATCTCCAGCTGCGGATTCTCTTTCAACAAGGGAGCAGCCATAAACAATGTACGGCACAACCCTTCCAACTTCGCCGTTGGAATTTGTCCATCATTTCGGGGATAACTTTTGCCCTCCTGTTTCGGGAAATACATCGGATCGTCAAGCGTTTTTACATAACTGAAAGCGCCCTTCAACAAATAAAGAGCAGCCTCTTTCCAATGTTCACGGATCATTCCCGAATAAGGACTTTTCTTTAAATCAGGATTCTCCACTTTAAAAACATTGGTATTCGCCGTTTGCCCTTGCGCAAACGTTGATATACAAATAAAGACTGACAGCAAGCCGGACACAATGAGCTTAAAAAACAGATTGACTCTCATGGTATTAATTTTCTAAAAGTTTATAACCCCAAAGTTATCCCGAAGCATCGAAATGAAGGGCAGAAATCATTTCAATATGGGAGAAAATAAGTTCAGACCTCTGCTGACTGATGCGAATCTCTATACTCGCGCGGAGTCATCTCAAATTCCGCTTTGAAACAACTGCTAAAGTATTTGGGATTATTAAATCCCAGGGCATATGCTATTTCCGATATTGGATCGTTAGTCGTTACCAGCATTTTGCAGGCATGTTTCAGCCTCACATTCCGGATAAACTCACCGGGAGAAAGGTCTGTAAGAGCTTTGAGCTTGCGATGCAGAGTCGATTTGGAACTGTTCATCGTCTCAGCAAAACGATCAAAGTCAAAATTAAAATCTGCCATATGCTGTTCTACAGCTAGTACGGCGTTTTTCAGGAATTCTTCATCCAGAGACCCGTAATGCATGGCCGAGATATTAACTTCCTGATTTTTCCTGAAATCCGACGTGGTTTGCCTTCTCCCCTTGACAAGGTTATTTACCCGTGCTTCCAGCACTTTCAAATCGAATGGTTTGGGCATATACGCATCGGCTCCGGCATTAAAGTAATCCACCTGATCGTCTGATGAATTTTTAGCCGTAAGCAACAGAATGTTAATGTGACTGGTAGTCAGATCCGATTTAATTTTCCGGCACAATGTAAGTCCGTCCATCTCCGGCATCATCACATCCGAAACAATCAAATCGACAGGATGCTCCCGGACAATGTTCAGGGCTTGCATGCCATTGGTTGCACTGTAAACTGTAAAGCGGTCGGAAAAATGATCAACAATAATCTGGTTAAGTTCCTTATTATCTTCCACCACCAAAATATTGTACGCGGAACGTTCCGGCGTTTCTTTTTCAGAATTTTCACCTGCATCAGTAGTTTGTTCGTAAGCCTGAATTTGCTGTTGGTCTGCGGCATCTTCAGTTGCAAATTCTTCTTCCGTAAAAGCGTCCTCCGATACCGGAATTTCAAATGTAAACGTTGTACCCTCGTGCAGTTTACTTCCCACATTGATCTCTCCCTTGTGAATCTGTAACAGATCGCGCACCAGCGAAAGTCCAATGCCATTACTCTGACTCTGATCGGATGAGTTACTGATGTAGAAACGAGAGAAAATATGCGGCAAGTCCTTTTCCTGAATTCCTTCACCCGTATCGCTTACCGAAAGATGCAGAAAAGTGAGCCCATCCTGCACCGGGAAACTCATTTTCACAATAATGCTTCCTCCCGAAGACGTAAACTTGAAAGCATTGGACAACAAATTATAAAGCACTTTATCCAGTTTATCTGGGTCAAACCAGGCAACAAAATTATCGAACGGGCTTTCCACCGCAAACGAGATATTCTTTTCCCTTATCAGCGGCTGAAAATTTGTATAGCACACTTCACGCACAAACGACACGACATCGCCCTTCTTTACTTTCAGTTTCATATTGCCCGTATCGATCTTCCGGAATGCCAGAATTTGCTTAATCAAACGACGCAAACGATTCACATTGTTTCGTATCAGCTCGATCTGATTTTTATCCGATGGCGATTTGGACTGCAACTCGTCAGTGAGCAACGAAATAATGGTCAACGGAGTCAGCAAATCATGAGATATATTTGTGAAATAGCGCAATTTTGTCTGTGCCAATTCTTCTGACTTTTCCTTTTCGATGCGGGAGATACGTAATTCGTTCCGAAGCCGCACCCTGTTAAATAAAAACCAGGCTATACCGCCGGCAATAATCAAATAGAAAAGATAAGCCCACCAGGTCTGATAAAAAGGCGGCTTCTTAATAATTACGAGAGAAGTTATCTGATCACCCCATTGCCCGTTTTCATCGGTAGCCTTCACCTCGAACGTATACCTGCCGGGAGCCAGGTTGGCATAATTCACAAAATGGCGGTTACTTCCAAGGTAAATCCACTCCTTGCTGACACCATTCAAACGGTAAGCATATTGTATTTTATCGGCTGCTGTAAAGTTCAGAGCAGAAAACTCAAGGCTCACATCATCGTCAGTATTCCTGAGCACAAGCGTATTTTCATTTGCCCTGTAATGAGTGTCATTCTCATTATCAAAAATCGATTGGTTTTTCACCTCTATATCCGTAATAACAACCCGCTGACGCGAATTGCTTTTCGCAAAAGAATTACCCGGAGCAAAGGAACAGAGCCCCTTGTTTCCGCCAAACATCATAGTCCCGTTTTGCAATTTAATGCAGGCATCTTTTGCAAACGAACTCACCAGTATCCCATCCGTTTGCGTATAATAAGTAGTAACGTGAGTGGCTGGATTAAAGCGAATAATCTTCTTGATTGTTGAAATCCACAGATTTCCAACTCCATCCTCGAGCATATCAAGAACCGACTCTTCGGTAATGCCATACAAACGGCTCACATCCTGCATCGTATTCGTGTGTTCGTCGTAAAAATAGATACTACCCACACGGGTTCCTATACACACATCTCCATTTTTTCGACAACAAATCGACTGAATGGAGTTGCTTTGGAGATTTCCATTCTTTTTACTGAAACTAACGGCCACCAAGAAAGGCACTTTACCCTTTCGTTGCAGTTTGATCGCGCCCAGTTTATCACTTCCAACCCAAATGTTCCCTTTAGTATCTTCCCGAATAACCGTAACATTGGTAATATTACGATTAAACAACTCTATCACATCGCTATCAGTACGCTTACGATACAATCCGTTGTCGGCACCTATCCACACATTTCCCTGACGATCTTCACAAAAACTCGTAACGTTCATCGGACCCGAACCAGGCATCGTGTATCGTTTTATTTCAGGGCTGGTAGCCGATTGATCGTTGAGAACATAAACAAACGGTGTTCCTTCCTGACTTAACCAAATTGCGTGCAATCGTTCCATACGTCTGATGGCGCTCACACTTTGAATTGATCGTATAGAAGATTGTGATACAGGAGATATGTCTCCTGTTTTAGGGTTCAACACATAAAGACCTTTGCGATTGATATTAACATAAACCATTCCGTCAGCAGTTTCGCAAAAACCGACCACAATAGGAGGAAAACCCATAGCAGCTTTCAACTTACCCAAAGCATTGGTTTGTATGGATGTATTATTAAAATTCAGACTAAAAATTCCATCACCGACAGAACCCAGCCACAAATTACCTTTCCGATCCTGTATGATTTCGTGGAAAAGCTTATAATAAGGTTCGGGAAACATACTTTCCGATTCTATCAGGTTATAGGTATTCGCATCTATCCGCTCCATTACCAACAGACCGGTAAATGTAACCACCCAAACATAACCCACCTTATTGTCTTTTACTATACTATAACTGATATCGCTCACCTGAGCCGGTTTCCCATTTTTCAGGATATTCAGTTTTTTAAATGGATTTCCGGGCAGTGCTTTCAAATCCATTGAGTACATGCCATCTCCCCAGGTGCAGATCAGAAAGTGGTCGGGAGAATCTTCTATCATACGGAATGGATTGTTAGTTTCTCCCAGCGAAGGCAATGAATAAAATAAACTGGAGCGTTCATCGTAAAGTGCAAGCCCCTCATTTTGAAGCATTGCCCATATTCGCCCTTTCGAATCTTCGTAAACACAACGAACATTATTGCTTTTCAGGTAATATTTCTTATTCCGTGAATTACCGAAACGCATGGATTTTCCGTCAGGGTAAATTTTCACCAGCCCGCCATTACTGGTTGCTATCCACATGCAGCCTTTACGGTCTTTTAAGATGGAATTAATACGATCTTTCCCCACAAACTTATTGTCGAGAGGTTTGATAGAATAATCTCTTTTATCAAGAATATTGACACCCTCCATGGTTCCGATCCAGATTCTGTTTTTATCATCCTCAGTTATATATTGGATACTGTTATTGGTAAGCCTGTTGGGATTTGTAGAACTCGACCGGAATACTTTGATGCTATAGCCATCGAAACGGCATAGTCCATCTTTACTTCCAAACCACATATAACCTTCTTTATCGTTATAAAGTCGATTGATAGAGTTGGAGGGTAATTGGTCTATGTAATGGAAGTGTTGGAAACTAAGACTTGTGGTACGACCATAAGAATAGGACGCAAAACACACGCAAAAAATGATTAGAATCTTGGTTAAGTGGTATTTCATGTGTTCAAATTTGGACATTCAATATTAACAAAGAATATACATGCACAGGTCTAAAATATGTTCACAAATGTAAGTCAAATAAACCAAAAATAGCATTCATTAAGAGTTGAATGCCTATTTGACCTTTTTGAACGGATAATTGACCTGAAAAAATTTAGACCTATTTATATTTGCATTGTCGATTTTTGCAATTATTCATTCTTAAAACCATAATTAATGAACTTCATTTCAAGTTAGAGCCTTCAATTTCCAATTAATGAATCATCAACGATGATCAGTTGTTCATCTAAACAAAAAAACCTAATAAAAAAAACTAAACCATGAATGTAAAAAGAAAATTCTTCTTCATTTTGGCTTTAATGACCTTTTGCTTACCATCATTTAAAGCCATTGACAATGGTGTTTCAGCTCAGACCTCTCAACAAAAAACCGGCACTATTACTGGAATAGTTAAGGATTCGAAAGGAGAACCTGTAATCGGGGCAAGCGTCAGAGTAAAAGGAACGTCAATCGGAACCATTACTGATGTAAATGGAAATTTCAACCTCTCAAACATTCACCCTACCGCAACATTGGTTGTATCTTATATAGGTATGACGAGTCAGGAAATTGCTCTTGACAATAAAAAAACAATCAACGTCACATTACAGGAATCTGCTGTCGGCATGAACGAAGTAGTAGTTGTTGGTTACGGCACCATGCGCAAGAAAGACCTGACTGGTTCTGTTGTACAAATCAACCCCAGCAAGATTGCCGACCAAAACCCGGGATCTGTTCAGGATATTCTTCGTGGAACTCCCGGTCTGCAAATTGGCTACGACGCATCGGCCAAGGGTAGCGATGCATCGATTCTGCTACGTGGACAGAACTCACTAGGCACAAGCGCCAGCCCTCTTATCGTACTTGACGGTATGGCATTTTATGGCGAGCTTTCTGAGATCAATCCCGATGACATTGCTCAGATCGACGTTTTAAAAGATGCTTCCTCTGCAGCCATTTATGGTGCAAAGGCAGCAGCTGGTGTTATCATCATTACCACAAAAAAAGGTAAAGTAGGAAAACCTGTTATTAATGTAAGCGCCAATCTTGCTGTCAACTCCAAATCGGCTTATCGTGACTATTTTAACGCAAGCGATTATATGCGTTATCGCGAAGACTGGTATATGATGAACTATACTTATGGCAAAGGCGCCGACGGACTTTACGGTTATTATCAAGCCGTTGATTCTAAGACAGGTCTGTTGGCTTATCCTGCAGGTTATTTCAACAACCCAAGTAATCTTAGCACAACTGACCAGGCAACATGGGCCACTACTACAGGCAAGAGTGGTTTCGGTCCTTCAACAGGCGAATCATATTTGAGTTTATATGCTCGTCGTTTGGAGTTGAACAATGCCAAGCTCGTATATGACAACTTCCTGGCCGGCAACACTTATGATTGGAATGACGCTACGTTCCGCACTGGTTTTAACCAGGATTACAATGCAAGTATTTCCGGAGCAAACGATCGCGTGAACTATTATATGTCGTTTGGTTACATGAACAACCAAGGTGCAGTGCAAGGAAACGACTATCATGCTTTCCGCTCCAACCTTAAAGTGAACGCCAAAGTTACCAACTGGCTTGAATTGGGAGCTAATGTTAACTTCCAGGATCGTTCCGACGGTGACGTCGAAGTATCGCTTGGCAGTAATTATTGGGACAACAACATGCTCCGGAACTCACCGTATGCTTCGATGCGCACCGCAACAGGGGGCTACCAACAATATCCTATGACCGGTCAGGCAACCAATGGTGGTTACAATTATTATTTCGACCGTCAATATTATGAACTTGACAAGGGTTACACGGTATTGAATACCATCTTTAATGCCAAAGTCACATTGCCTTTAGGATTCACCTATCAGTTCAATATCACGCCGCGTTATCAATGGTTCTACGATCGCTACTTTATGTCGGCTCAGCTTCCAAACGCTTCGGCTTCATCTCGTGGTGTTAACCGTGGAAATAACAAGAATTTCGATTTGAATCTGAACAACACTCTTATTTGGGATAGAACATTCAATGATGTGCATCACTTCACCGTGACTGCAGTTCAGGAGGCTGAAGACCACAAAACATGGAGCGATTACATATATGCCCGCAATCTTGCTCCGACCGATGTTCTCGGTTACCACTACACAGCAAGTGCCAACAAGCAGCAAAGCTCGTTTTCTACCTATGACAGTCACTACACCGCAGCTTCGTATCTGGGACGCGTCTTCTACAGTTATAACGACCGCTACATGTTCACGGGAACTTTCCGCCGGGATGGTTATTCAGGCTTCGGTGTCAACAATCCGTGGGGTAACTTTGGATCTGTCGGACTTGGATGGACTTTCACCAACGAGAAATTCCTGGAATCAACCAGCAAATGGTTAGACATGGGTAAGTTGCGCCTTTCATGGGGTACCAATGGTAACCGTGAGTTCGGCGACGTATATAAAACTCTTGCGAACCTTACTTTAGGCAATCCAATGGTTTATTACAATAATGGAACCTCTACTGTGGTTAACTCTTTGAATATGGATCGTCTGGCAGCTCCCAATCTTGAATGGGAAAAGACCAACGCTTACAACGTCGGTTTGGACTTCTCTATATTTAATCATCGTTTATCTGGTTCGCTCGACTACTACTTTAAAAAGACAAAGGGCATGATTATGTCTCAGCGTCTGCCCAGTTTCACCGGATTTAGCTCTATTACAACCAACCTCGGTGAAGTCCAGAATCAAGGTTTTGAACTCTCTTTGACATCGAACAATATTCAAATGAAAGACTTCACATGGAGTACTTCTGCCGGTTTCTCGTTGAACAAGAACCGCATTAATCATATCTATTATACCTATGATGCGAATGGTAAAGAACTGGATGATACCTCGAATAAATGGTATATTGGTAAGCCGGTCGGCGAAATCTGGGATTATCAAACAGATGGTATCTGGCAAAACAATGCAAATGACATTGCTGCCGCAGCACTCGTAGGGCAGAGACCAGGCGATATTAAAGTTAAGAATCTTTATACAGCGGATGACAAAATCCTTGCAGACGGAACCCATGTTCCTGTTTACAATGACAAAGACAAAGCTTATCTTGGTACAACAGCGCCTCCCATCTATTGGAATATACGTAACGACTTTACCCTTTGGAAAGATTTTACATTCTCATTCTCGCTCTATTCTTATATGGGACATAAGAGCTTATCTGGCAACTGGTTGAATCAGGACAATGGCGGATCACAAGTTACTAATGCATGTAATGTTCCGGAAAAAGAATATTGGACTCCTAACAATCCTACCAATAAATATGCGCGTTTGAATGCTGTTGGTCCTAATACCGGCTTATCGGGTGGTGTAAACAAACTTTACAATCGCAACTTCGCCCGCCTTGATGACATCTCTGTAGGTTACACCCTACCTCAAAAGTTGACCCGTAAATATCAGATCGATAAGATTCGTGTAACTGCCAGTTGCCACAATATATGCACTTTCTCAAATTGGGAATATGGCGATCCTGAAACTGGTGGCTTGGCAACCCGCACATTCAATGTTGGTTTAAACATCACTCTTTAAGTTCTGAAATTCAAGATGAAAAACAATATAAAGAAATTCAAAATGAAAAAGAATATAAATAAATTGTTCAAGGGTTGCATGGTGTTTGCTTCATTAACCATGCTGGTAAGCTGTTCAGACAGCTTCCTTAAGCAAGATCCACTATCGTTCTATGAACCCAAGACGACGTATGCTACCGAAGGCGGGCTACAGGCAGCTCTTGCAATGTGCGACTTGCATTATAAAACCATGCTTATGGATGGTAACGGGAATGTGCTTCCCATTGCTTCCGTTTACATAATGAGCGACGTAGGTCTTTATGCAAAAACAGATGCGGGGGGTGGTATCATGGATGACTTTGCCAACAAGATTACTCCAACGTCAGGCATGGCCAGTGGTGGTGACTCCAACGCCATGATCCGTTTTTGGGATGAAGCATGGAACGGAATCAAGTATGCCAACACTGTTCTTTCTTACGTAGACCAGGTTCAGGGACTTGACGATGCTACGCGTGATGCCTACAAAGGGCGCGCTTACTTCCATCGTGCCTACAAATACTATCATCAGGCACTTCTGTTCGGTGATATACCATTGGTCACAAAGATTATTGAAGTACCCAAGCAGAATTATAAATCAACCAGCAAAGAAGCCATCTTTAAGATGTTGATTCACGACCTGGAATTTGCAGTAGCTCACGTTCCTTCTCAAAAGAAAATGCCTTATCTCGGTGCTGTGAATCAAGAGGCTTGTATGCAGCTTCTGATTAAATGTTACCTGGTTAACGGTGATTTCAAGAAAGCCGAAGACATGGCTACCGACCTGATTGATAATCATGGACTTGCTCTTATGACTGCACCTTTCGGCACGAATGTACCTTCGGGCAACCCAACCACCTGGGCAGTACAACGCAATGTGCTTTGGGATTTGCATCGCGGAGACAATATTGCCGCAGCAGCTAACAAAGAAACCATTCTTCCTATCCTGAACTACAATGACCAGAACTTTACGCAGTATCTGACCATGCGTGCTTTAGGCGTTCACTGGTCTAACGGTGACATTATGGATCCAAGTGGTATAGGCTCTCCTACATACAACTGGGCTCGCACACAAGCCGAATACAATCCTCAGCTTGACTGGTTGCGTGTACTGGGTCGTGGTATCGGATGCTTCCGCACCTCTTATCACTACAACAAGACGATTTGGAAATATGATGGAGAAGTTGACAATCAGGATCTGCGTCACAACCGCTCCATGGGCAACTGGGTGGAAATGGAAGACATTAAATACAACCGCCCTAACTCAAGCTTCAATGGCAAGAATATGCAGCTCTATGCAACTGAGGATTACAAGGATGGAAGCGGCAAAGTGATTGTTGCAAAGGGTACTCTTTTGTGTAAAGACACTATTCGTAGCTGGTTCCCCATACCTCTGTATAAAATGTACATTCTCGACGTAGCTGCTGAGGAAAACAAGGGTGCCAACCAATTCAACGGAGCAACTAAAGGCACTTATTGCTCCAATGGCAATATGTACCTCTTCCGCCTCGCTGAAACTTATTTACTCCGTGCTGAAGCCAAGTTCTATCAGGAAAATCCAACAGGTGCGGCTCAGGATGTGAATGTTGTTCGTAGTCGTGCCAATGCCAAGAAGATGTTTTCGACCGTTACCATCGGTGATATATGCGATGAACGCGCACGCGAACTCTATATGGAAGAATGGCGTCAGCCCGAATTGACCCGTATCTCATGGTGTCTTGCAAAAAGTGGCAAGGCCGACGAATGGGGCAACACTTACGACGTTAACACCTGGGATAAGCAAAGCGGTACCGACCTCAGCGGTGGTAGCTATTGGTTTAAGCGCCTCACCCGCTATAGCATTTTCAACCATGGCACGATCCTGTCCAAGGTTAATTTGAACTATCAGGTTGACAAACACAATCTCTTCTGGCCTATTCCTAATGCTGCTATTACAGCCAATATTGGCGCCAAACTTAGCCAAAATTTCGGCTATGATGGTTATGATGCCAGCACCCCCAAATGGGCAACCTGGGAAGAAGCTGTGGCAGACGAGAATAAGGCAAACTAAGTATCATTGAGTGATTATCCGGTACTTAAAAGTAACCGGGTAATCACTCTTTTGGAAAACAAAATTTTATATAAAGTATTAGTATTAGCAAAAAAGATTGTGTTTATTCGCATTTTTATATGCGAACTGATTTTAGACGGCGGGAATGCATGCCATGTTCCGCTCCCTTCATAGTGATTGATTTGCAGAAAAAAGCTCAACCACAGAACTATATTTAGACAATGATATTGAACAGACCCATCAGCATTCTTCTTTTTTTCATAAGCCTTGTAGCTGTTGCTTCTGCCCAGCAACAGTCCGTATCAAAAAAAGAAGTTATTAACATCATCAAAAAAGTAAACAATTACTGGCAAAACGCTCATCCGCAACCGGCCAGCGCTTCATGGGACGAAGCTGCTTACCATACCGGCAATATGGAAGCGTACAAAGCTACCGGCACGGAGACGTACAAAAAATACTCCGAAGAGTGGGCCGCGCATAACCAATGGAAAGGTGCAAAGTCGGACGATGTTTCAAAGTGGAAATATACCTACGGAGAGACGGATGATTATGTACTGTTTGGCGACTGGCAAGTCTGCTTTCAGGTCTATTGCGACCTGTACAAGTTAGCTCCCGACAAGAATAAAATTGCCCGTGCCCGTCAGGTGATGGAATATCAGATGAGCACTTCGAATAAGGATTACTGGTGGTGGGTGGATGGCCTGTATATGGTAATGCCGGTTATGACAAAATTGTATACAATCACACACAACCCCCTTTACCTCGACAAGATGCATGATTACTTCTTGTTCGCTGACAGCGTAATGTTTGATCCGCAAGCAAAGTTGTATTATCGTGATGCCCGCTATGTGTTTCCTATGCATAAAACAATCAATGACAAGAAAGATTTCTGGGCGCGTGGCGATGGCTGGGTATTTGCCGGTCTGGCAAGAATCATCAATGATCTGCCCAAAAACTACAAATACAAAGGCTTTTTCGTTAGCCGTTACAAACAACTGGCTCAATCCATTATCAATTGTCAGCAAAAAGAAGGCTTTTGGACCCGCAGTCTGCTCGATCCGCAGCAAGCTCCCGGGTATGAAACCAGCGGCACCGCCTTTTTTACCTATGGACTGCTTTGGGGTATCAACAATGGTTACCTGAAGGACAAAAAATATACTGCATCGGCCTTAAAAGGATGGAACTACCTGACCAGGGTTGCACTTCAACCGTCAGGTAAAATCGGATACATACAGCCTATCGGCGACAAAGCGATTGCAGGACAGGTCCTAAACGAGAATTCCACAGCCAACTTTGGCGTCGGCGCTTTTCTCTTGGCTGCTTCGGAAATGGTGAAATTTGGCAAGTAAACCAAATTACACAGGAGCAAAGCAAGAAAGTCTGTTATACAAAAAACGGACTTTTGTTATTTACAGATCAAAGGCTATCAACAGAAATTATACCGTTTAATTTATTTCTTAATTTCAGCATTTGACCTCTCCCCCAACCCCTCTCCCGAAGAGAGGGGCTTTGCATCTGTATTCAATGAGTTTTATCTCACATTGCCACTGTCATGTTCCTCCTCGCCTTGGGAGAGGAGGCTAGGAGGAGTGGTCTAAATAAAATAGTATTAATCAATTTCGAAAGAATTTATTCGATATAAAGTCTAATTTCTATTTCCACTTTCGTGTCTTTTAACACATTCAGACTACCCGACTTTCCTGTCATTTGTCTTAATTAATGTGGCGACAAATTAATTTGCCCACAGACACTATTTGATCTCAGATATAAACCATTTGCTCCAAAAATCAAAACCTTCTAAACGATGAAAAAAGCGTCCCTTTTTACTCTAATCTTTCTTGTTTTTTTTAGTTTTGCTCCGTTTACAAATATCAAGGCCTCCAATGGCACATTTACCTCCGGTCAAAACACCTTCCTGCTCAATGGCAAACCATTTGTGGTAAGAGCAGGAGAGCTGCATTACGCACGCATTCCAAAAGCTTACTGGGACCAACGCATCAAACTATGCAAAGCCATGGGAATGAATACCATCTGTATTTATCTCTTCTGGAATTTCCACGAACAGCAACAAGGCGTTTTTGATTTTACAGGCCAGAAAGATGTGGCCGAATTCGTCCGTCTGATTCAGAAAAACGGCATGTATTGCATCCTGCGTCCCGGTCCGTATGTATGCGCCGAATGGGATATGGGCGGACTGCCCTGGTGGTTGCTAAAAAAACAGGATCTAAAGGTGCGTCGCATGTCGGATAACTTCTTTATGGAAAGGGTAAAAACCTACCTGAAAGAAGCCGGCCAACAACTAGCTCCACTGCAAATTCAAAATGGAGGACCAATCATCATGGTGCAGGTGGAAAACGAATACGGCACCTGGGGCGACGATCAAAAATACATGGAAACCATGCGCGAGAATATTCGTCAGGCCGGATTCGACAAGGTACAACTGTTGCGTTGTGACTGGGCATCGAACTTTTTCAAATACAATCTTGACGGAGTAGCACAGGCTCTCAACTTCGGAGCAGGTTCAAATATCGAAGAGCAGTTCAGCAAGTTCAAAGAGATGCATCCGACGGCACCATTGATGTGTGGCGAATACTGGACAGGATGGTTCGACCAGTGGGGTCGCCCTCACGAAACCCGCGAAATCAATAGCTTTATCGGCAGCCTCAAAGACATGATGGATCGCAAAATCTCCTTCAGCCTCTATATGGCTCACGGAGGAACCTCGTTCGGTCAGTGGGCTGGCGCCAATGCTCCGGCCTATGCCCCGACTACCTCGTCGTACGACTACAACGCTCCGATTGACGAGGCCGGCAACCCGACCGATAAATTTTATGCTATCCGCGACTTGCTGAAGAATTACCTACAAGAAGGCGAAACGTTGCCGGAAATTCCGCAAAATACAGAGAAAACCATTACAATTCCCACCATTTCATTTGCTTTGACAGCCAACGTATTCGATAATTTACCGATTGCAAAACAGAGCGAAAAGGTTCAGTCGATGGAGAACTTCGATCAGGGCTGGGGCTCTATCCTTTACCGGAAGACCATACCAGCCTGCAATCATACGCAACAGCTGGTTCTAAAAGAGATGCACGACTGGGCAACTATTTATATCAACGGCAAAGCGATCGGTTCTCTTGATCGCAGAAAAGGCGAAAACAGCATCGAACTGCCCGCGTTAAAAGCCGCATCCCGCCTCGATATTTTGGTGGAAGGAATGGGACGTGTCAACTACGGAGAGGCCATTATCGACCGAAAAGGAATTACCAACAAGGCAACACTTGACGGTACGGAACTGAAAAACTGGAAAATATACAACCTGCCCGTCGATTACGAGTTTCAGGCCAAAGCAAAGTTTGTACAAAAAACTGCAAACGGACCAGCCTGGTATAAAGCTTCGTTTGAGTTGAAAGAGACCGGCTACACTTATCTCGATATGAGTTCGTGGGGCAAAGGTATGGTTTGGGTGAACGGCTACAATCTCGGCCGTTTCTGGAAGATTGGCCCCACACAAACCCTTTGCATTCCGGGATGTTATCTCAAAAAAGGCAAGAACGAAATTATTGTACTCGACATCGACAGGCCTTCAAAAACCATGGTCACCGGTCTGGATCACCCCATCCTCGACCGCATTGTGAAAGATGCAAGCAAAGAAGGCAAAGCAAAAAAGAGCCTGAACCTGAATGGAGCCAACCCTGTAGCTGCCGGTTCTTTTACTGCCGAAAACGGATGGAAAAACGTTGTACTGAACGAACCGACCACCGGACGCTATTTCTGCTTCGAAGCTCTAAACGCGCAAAATCCGGACGATCGCAGTGCCTCGATAGCCGAATTTGAAATAATCGGCGAAGACGGGAAAGCAATCTCCTCTATTAATTGGAAAGTGGTATTTGTGGATAGCGAAGAAACAGTAAAAGCGGCCAATGGCGCCGACAAACTGTTCGATTTACAGGAATCGATTATCTGGCAAACAAAAATAGGAGACAAGCCTAATTATCCTCACCAGATCGTGATTGATATGACTTCTGCCGTAAAAGTAAAAGGATTCCGCATGTTGCCAAGAACAGATAAAAGCGATGCGGGCAAAGTAAAAGATTACCGTTTCTACCTACAGGAAAAGTCATTCAAAATAGAATAATTCATCAAATATGAAGTGGAGTAAAATCATATTCTTACTTGTCCTTGCTACCTCTTTCGTGTGCACTACGGAAGCTCAGGTGACAAAACCTACAAAAAGAAGCGCTATTGTAAACGGGGAGGATCTAACGGATACTCAGGGCAAAATTATCAATGCGCATGGAGGCGGGTTTCTGAAAGTAGGCAACTATTTCTACTGGATCGGAGAAAACCGTCACGACAACGTTTTGGTATCGTGTTACCGCTCCACCGACCTGCTGAACTGGGAATTCAGGGGCGATCTGCTTACCCGCCAGTCAAATCCTGAGCTGACTGATGCGAATATCGAACGACCGAAAGTGCTGTATAACGTCAAAACCAAACAGTTTGTGATGTGGATGCATTACGAAAAGCGAAGTGATTACGGTCTGGCAAGAGCTGCCGTAGCCGTTTCCTCGGACATTGAAAAACCGTTTACCTACCAGAGAAGTTTTCGTCCGTTCAATAACATGTCGCGCGACTGCACGCTGTTCCTTGACGATGACGGATCGGCTTATTTCTTTTCTTCCGCACGAGAGAATTACGACATGATGATGTACAAGCTAACAGATGATTTTCTGGACGTAAAAGAGCAGGTTGCCACGCTATGGCCCGGAGGGCATCGGGAGGCTCCAGCAATTGTAAAACGCAACGGCTACTATTTCATGATAACTTCCGGATGCACCGGCTGGGCTCCCAATCAGGCTAAATATGCCGTTGCAAAGTCTATCCGTGGACCGTGGTCGGAGCTAACCAATATTGGCGATGCCACCACCTTTCATTCGCAGTCGACCTATATTTTGCCAATCATCGGTAAAAAAAGCACGTCCTATCTCTACGTTGGCGATCGCTGGGATGGAAAACATTACTTTAATTCGAAGTATATTTTTCTACCTTTGACATTTAAAAATGACACTACAATGGAAATGACCTGGTGTGAAAGCTGCTCACCTGATGTAGCAAAAGGTAGAATAATCAGTCAGGCAAACCCCAATAAGTAATTTGCCTCAGCTATAACTACCCGACATCACTCTTTTTCTGTCTTAGAATTGAAGTCGTCTTGACTTTTTATTTTTGACCCCCAACCCCCAAAATGGGGGCTGTAACATTTGCAAAATGCATAACATTTACTCGTTTTAAGGACGAGTTCCTCCCCATTTGGGGAGGTTAGAAGGGGTCGATGAGTAAAAATAAACTATAAATTACAGAACCCAAAAGAGTCAAGACGACTTCATTGAGCACTTTGTCCAATACAAAAACGGAACTTAATTATTCTAAAACCCATAACACATGAAACTAAAATGGATCTTCACCGGATTAATAGCATGGCTATTCATAACGGCCAACGCTCAGGTGAACGACTGGGAAAACCCGGCCGTATTTCAGATCAACCGTGAACCTGCCCGGGCAACTTTCATGCCCTATGCGGATGCCGGTTCTGTAGTGACCGACGAATATACCAGTTCGCCCTGGTACATGTCATTGAACGGCAGCTGGAAATTCCAATGGTCGCCCACTCCCGATCAACGACCGAAAGATTTTTACAAAACGGACTTCAACACAGAAAACTGGAAAGAGATAAAGGTGCCATCTAACTGGGAACTTCAGGGATATGGCATACCTATCTACACCAATATCACCTACCCTTTTCCGAAGAATCCACCCTACATCGACCATTCCGACAATCCGGTTGGTTCGTATCGTCGCTATTTCGAACTGCCTACCAATTGGAACAACCGTCGCGTTTATCTCCATTTTGAAGCCGGAACGGCAGCCATGTATATCTGGATCAACGGACAAAAAGTTGGTTACACTGAAAATACAAAAAGTCCGGCCGAATTTGATGTGACGGCTTACGTGAAACCCGGACGGAATCTGGTGGCCGTAGAGTCATACCGCTGGAGCGACGGCTCGTATCTTGAAGATCAGGACTTCTGGCGTTTGTCGGGTATCGACCGCAACGTCTATCTCTACAGCACCGATAACATCCGCGTGGCAGACTTCTTTGCACGCCCCGATCTGGATGCAGCCTACAAAAACGGCTCACTGGCTTTGGATGTAACGCTTCGTAACTTCAACAAAACAGGTGGCAACGTGAGTCTCGAAGCCCGTTTACTGGATGCCTCCGGCAAGGAAATCCTTCGTCAGACGCAAAAAACCAGTGTTGCAGCCGAAAGCAAAGAAAATATCACATTCGCAGGCAAAGTAAGTTCTCCTCATATCTGGAGTTGCGAAACGCCATATCTCTACACATTGGTTTTGTCGCTGAAAGATGAATCCGGAAAACAAATCGAAAATGTAGGATCCAAGATCGGTTTCCGCAAAGTCGAGATTAAAAACGGCAGTCTGTTGGTGAATGGCAAACGCATCTACGTACATGGTGTGAACATCCACGAACATCATCCTGTCAACGGACATTATCAGGATAAAGAGATGATGATGAAGGATATCCGTGTGATGAAACAAAACAACATCAATGCCGTGCGTTGCAGTCACTATCCCGAAAACGTGGAATGGGTGAAACTTTGCAATCAATATGGCATCTATCTGGTAGACGAGGCCAATATCGAATCGCACGGAATGGGTTACGGAAAAGAAAACATGGCCTTTGATCCTGCTTGGGATGCAGCTCATCTCGACCGCACCATCAGTCTGGTAGAACGCGACAAGAATGCTCCTTCGGTAATTATCTGGTCATTGGGCAATGAAGCCAGCAACGGTGACGCGTTTATGAAGACTTACAAATGGATTAAAGAACGCGACAAAACCCGCCCGGTTCAGTTTGAGCAGGCTCGCGAAAAAGAGAATACAGACATCATCTGCCCGATGTATCCGAGCATTGCTAATATGAAAGAATACGCGGCTCGCGAACACGTCACCCGTCCTTACATCATGTGCGAATATGCCCATGCCATGGGTAACAGCTCCGGCAATTTCAAAGAATACTGGGACATTATCCGCGGCAGCAAGAACCTGCAGGGCGGTTTTATTTGGGACTGGGTAGACCAGGGCATTCTGGTGAAGGATGAAGTGGGTCGTGAGTATTGGGCTTACGGTGGCGATATGGGCAGCCAGAATTACACCAACGACGAAAACTTTAACCACAACGGTTTGGTATGGCCCGATCGCACTCCACATCCGGGCTTGATAGAGGTGAAGAAATACTATCAGGATATTCAAATCAAGGGTGTAAATCCCGAAAAAGGTATGATAAACATTGTCAACGAACTAAAATATACCAACCTGCAAAATTACACCTTCAAATACGATGTAATCAAAAATGGAGAAGTGATCAAGAGTGAAAATTTTGATGTCAACGCAGCTCCCGAATCACAGAAACAGGTTCAGTTGGCAATGCCAGAAATGCCTCAGGAAGCAGGCAGCGAATATTTCCTGAATGTTTACGCTTATACACGCACCGGCAACGAAATCATTCCGCAGGGACACGAAATGGCCCGCGAACAGTTTGCCATCGGTTCAGGCTCTTTTTTTACTGCAAAACAAACCAGTGGCAATGCTCCGAAAGTAAGCACTAACGACAATCGTATCGTAGTTACTGCCGGAGATGTGGAAATTGCCATCAACAAAACCACAGGATTACTGGCATCCTATAAAGCAGGCGACAAATGGTATTTCGACGAAAAACCGACACCTAATTTCTGGCGAGCACCGACTGACAATGATTTCGGTAACGGAATGCCTGCGAAATGCAATATCTGGCGTGCTGCCGGTGAAAATCGTTCGCTGAAAAATATTGACGTAAAAGAAGAAAACGGACAGACTGTTATCACTGCCGATTTATTCCTCAAAGACGTTGCAGCCGATTATCAACTGATTTACACTGTAAACGGTGACGGACGTTTGACCGTAAAAGTGAATTATAAGGCTGGGGTGGTTCAATTACCTGAAATGCCGCGTTTTGGTATGATTATGACATTGAACAAATCGCTGGATAACTTCACCTTCTACGGACGTGGCCCGTGGGAGAACTACAGTGACCGCAACACAGCCTCGCATATCGGGATTTACAGCAGCAAAGTTGCCGAACAGTACGTACCTTATACCCGTCCACAGGAGAATGGCTACAAAACAGACATCCGCTGGATGACTTTAACGGATGAAAACGGAGCAGGCATCCGAATCGAAGGCTTACAACCACTTTGTGTGAGCGCACTCAATAACTATCCGGAAGATTTCGATCCCGGATTGACAAAAAAATACCGTCACACCAACGACATCACGCCACGTAAAGAAGTTGTGCTGAGTGTAGACCTTGCTCAGCGCGGAGTCGGCGGCGACAACAGTTGGGGTGCTTATCCGCACGAACAATATCTGCTGAAAGCCAAAGAATACAGCTATGGATTCTCCATTCTGCCTGTAAAATAAAAACGAAACACGAACACTTACAAGCAACCCTTTCCGTTTATCTTTGTAACAGAAAACGGGAAGGGTTTTCTCAACACTAATCGTGAAAAATAGGATGAAAAAAGTATTACTACTTTTATTATTACTGCTCTCTCTGCCATTTTATGCCCGAGAGAAAAAAGGACCGCCAATATCAACCCGTCAGGTATGGTTGCTGTACATGGACAAAATTGCACGTCCGGTAATTGAACCGTTGGCCGATAATCGGTTGAAAGAATCGATGCCAATGGTATTATCCAAAACAATAGACAACCCCGAAAATCGGACAAAAGTGGCCTATCTGGAAGCCTTCGCCCGGACACTTTGCGGCATATCCCCCTGGCTCAATCTGGAAGGAGGCGATAGCGCAGAAGTAAAATTACGCAATCAGTATCGCGATTGGGCATTGCAAGCTGTTGCCAACGCAGTGGATCCTTCTGCAAAGGACTACATGCAATGGAAAGGTGGTCAGCCTTTGGTTGATGCCGCTTTTTTCTCATTAGCGCTTATTCGTTCTCCCTGGCTGTGGGATCATTTGGACAGCAAAGTACAGAAACAAGTTGTAAACGCACTGATTCAAACCCGGCAGACCATTCCGGTCTATTCCAACTGGATCCTTTTTTCGGGCATGATCGAGGCCTTTTTCTGCAAATACGGCATGGAATACGATCCGGTTCGACTGGAATATGGCATCCGTGAGTTTTCGCAACACTGGTACACCGGCGACGGCATGTTTTCCGACGGCATGGATTTTCATTTCGACTATTATAACAGCTACGTTATTCAGCCGTATTTGTCGAATATAATGGATGCAGTTACGTCCAAAACAAAATCATTCGACTGGTTTCGCGGAAAACTGGACAAAATCGCCAAACGTTATGCCGTTATTCAGGAACGAATGATTAATACCGACGGTAGCTTTCCGGTTTACGGGCGCTCTATCGTTTACCGTACCGGAACTTTTCATCATCTGGCTGACATGGCATTGCGTAAACAGTTACCCGCACAACTCTCCCCAGCTCAGGTTCGCGATGGATTGACAGCTGTAATGCACAGGGTATTGGACGCTCCGAACACTTTTACAGACAAAGGCTACCTCACCATCGGACTCTGTGGCAACCAGCCCGATTTGGCCGATTTTTACATCAACACAGGAAGCTGTTATCTGGCAACAACTATTTTCCTGCCATTGGGATTACCCGAAACGGACGAATTCTGGACGGCACCTGCCGAGGCATGGAGCTCAGTAAAAATATGGAACGGAGAAAACTTCCCGGCCGATCATGCAATGGACATGAAATAAACCTACATATTACATCAACAAAAAAAGGATGGCCGATGGCCATCCTTTTTTTGTTTTAACACAAACATACAATTTTCAACGACACTTCACCACAAAACATACCAACCAACATATCAACTAATTAATCACTTACACATGGCTTAAAATTTAATAAGCGTCCTTAAATTTTACAGCAATGTGATACAAAATTACACGCATTTGAAACAAATTTTACAGGGTTTCGTCATTTATCATACGATTTTTGCACTGGATAAAGTCCACCGATAATTTAATCTTAAAGTTGAAACATCATGATAAAATCACTTCCTCACAAGAAGTCTGTCCCTACTCCGACAGCTACCCCATACAAATCGTATTGCATTTTTAAATATTGCAAAATAACCCCTTGAATTCTATTGAGGGTATTAGCAGAACATGTTAGTACGTGTAATAAGCCCAACAGCTTAATTCCTCTTATTCAGATTGCAGAAACAAAACAATTCAAATACCATCTTCAAATCAAAACCAACTTATGAACAACAAATTTTTATATTGGACAACCTTTGTCGCCATCAATGGAGGTTTGCTTTTTGGCCTCAACATGGCCGGAATATCGGGAGCCGTGGACATGATAAAAGGTCAATTTTCTCTTACAGATAGCGGCTTAGGAACTGTAGCTGCGCTATTAACCTTCGGCTGTTTGGTGGGAGCTTTATTTACGGGCAATTTCACCGAAAAATTCGGACGCAAAAAAGTAATGATTACCACTGCTGTGCTTTATATCATTTCAGCATTGGGTTGCGCACTGGCAGAATCAGCAACCATGCTCATTGTTTTCCGTGTTTTATCTGGTCTTGCTGTAGGCGCCACCTCGGTTGTCGCTCCAATGTATATTTCCGAAATCTCTCCGGCTAAAAACCGGGGGCGCTTGGTTTCATTCAATCAGTTTGCCATCACTATCGGTATCGTATTAGCCTATATTTTCGATTACCTGCTAATCGGACTTGGCGAGAATGCATGGCGTTATATGTTGATTGTTCCGGCTGTTTTTGGCGTTTTGTACCTGATATTTTTGTTGACACGCTTTCCCGAAAGTCCACGTTGGTTGCTGGCTCACGGGCAACAAGAAGAAGCTATCAAAGTGCTGAACAGTATCGGTGGCAAAACTCTTGTTGATCAGGAACTGCCTGAAATGGAAAGAATGCTGCTTGCTGAACAGAAAAAAGAAAAAATGTCTGTAAATGAATTATTCAAAGGCAAAACAGGCAAAATCGTATTAATTGGAACTCTAATTGCTGCTTTACAGCAAATTACAGGTATTAATGCCGTAATCATGTTTGCCCCTGATATTTTTCATGCTGCAGGTTCAGCCAAAAGCGATTCTATGATGCAAGCTATGATTGTGGGTATGGTAAACTTCTTGATGACAATTGTAGCATTATGGCTGGTCGATAAAAAAGGACGTAAAACATTATTGCTATGGGGAGCCGTAGGTATGATTGTTTCGCTGGCATATTTGACTCTCGAATTTTCAAAACCGGTTCAGAATGGCACCGGGGTATTGATTGCCCTACTGGTATACATCTCATTTTTTGCTGCTTCGTTTGCTCCGGTTATGTGGGTAATCATTTCTGAAATCTATCCAAACCGCATCAAAGGAGTCGCTATGTCGTTTTCCACTGCCGTCAGCTGGCTATGCACATTTTTGACAGTTTATTTTGCTCCAATTATACATGGCACATTAGGCTTACACTATTTGTTTGGCATTTTCGGGATTTTTAGCATCATCGCTTTTGTCTTTGTCAAAATATGGATTCCCGAAACTAAAGGAAAATCGCTGGAACAAATTGAAAAAGAAATTTTTAGACATTAAAATAACCTTACCAATTGAAAACAATGAACAAGAAAAAAATCTTATGTTTTGGAGAAATGTTGTGGGACAAGATCTCCGCAACAGACAAAAGGCCTGGTGGCGCTCCAATGAATGTAGGTTTTCACCTTCAGAAGCACGGACATGAAGTCTATGTAGTCAGTCGTATAGGCGATGATGAAGATGGCACTGACCTACTTAAGTTTATTGAACCTGCAGGATTAACAGCCGATTACATTCAGGTTGATCCTTCTATTCCAACCGGCGTGGTAAATGTATTACTGGATGAAAAGCAAAATGCCACCTACGACATCGCATTCCCTTCTGCCTGGGATTTCATTCAGCTGGATGAAAAGCTGATAAAAAAAGTGCAGGAAGTTGATGCAATCGTTTATGGCAGTTTGGCTGCCCGTCATGAAATTTCACGCAACACGCTATGTTACTTGCTGAAAACAAAAGCAACAAAAATATTTGATGTGAATCTTCGCGCGCCTCATTACTCTAAAGACCTGGTGGAAGACCTGATGCTTTTTGCCGACATAATCAAGCTGAACCACGAAGAGATGGAAATCATAGCTTCGTGGCATGGCGAACAAGGGAAAAATTTAGAAACACAAATGCGTTGGCTGGGAGAAACGTTCGCCTGTGCAACAGTTTGTGTGACCAGAGCCGAAAATGGGGCGGCGATGCTGCATCAGGGCAATTTCACAGAACATCCCGGCTTTCAGGTACAAGTTGAAAATACAATTGGTTCTGGTGATGCTTTTCTAGCCTCATTTGTTTCGGGCATATTTAATAATGACGCACCCGACAAAATTGTAAGTGATGCGTGTGCCTTAGGAGCTCATGTGGCTACTTTTAAAGGAGCCAATCCGGAATATAGCATTGACGAAATAAAGAGCAAGAGCATATTTTAATTAACAATAATCTTTAATAGTATGAACAAAAACACAAATTTTGCAAACGATGTTTGGCGGAAGCTGAGTCTATTAACTCTTCTTTGCGTATTTAGTTTCGCATTATTCGCACAAACAAAAACAATTTCAGGAGTTGTAAAATCTTCTGATGATGAGCAACCATTGATAGGCGTAACAGTGTTGATAAAAGGCACAACAACAGGAACAGTTACTGACATAGATGGCAAATACACTATTAGTCTCAAAGGAAAAGATGACGTATTAGTGTTTTCGATGATCGGAATGAAAAAAGAAGAGCTGAAGCCGGGAAATAGTTCGGTTTTAAATGTAGTATTAAATTCCGACTCAAAAATCATGAATGAAGTAGTAGTAACAGGTTATGCGACAGAAAAGAAAAAGGACATTACCGGATCTGTTTCTGTGGTAAAAATGAAAGATATTGCGAGTGTTCCTACCGGGAATGTAATGTCTAGTTTGCAAGGACGTATACCTGGTGTAACTGTATCAACCGATGGTACTCCGGGGGGAGTAAATACAGGTACCGCTATTAGAGGTTCTATAAATTCGCCCAATAATGGTTCTCCACTTTATGTTATTGATGGGGTACAAACTCGTGATAATATCTCTACTTTATTAAATTCAAGTGATATTGAATCAATTCAAGTGCTAAAAGATGCGGCATCTGCCTCAATATATGGAGTACAAGGTGCTAATGGTGTGATTATCATTACTACCAAAAGAGCAGATAAGAATCAGATCAAAGTTGAACTTGATGCTCAATTTACGGCTCAGATGTATCATTCAAACATTAAGATGCTGAATGCTCAACAATGGGGTGATACATACTGGACAGCCTACACGAATGATGGAGTTAAACCCGTTCATGATCAATATGGTAGTGGATCAACTCCGGTAATTCCGGCTTTTATTGATGCTCCTAAGAATTTGATACCTGCAGGTGATACCGATTGGGCAAAACAAGTCTATCACACAGCCACCCAACAGAATTACAACATGACTTTGTCAAAAGGGACTGAGAATGGATCTTCAACTTTTTCGTTCAATTATTTTAATCAAAATGGCTTGGTTAAGTATACCAATTTTACACGTTATAATGCCCGGTTAAATTCGGATTACAGACTTCTAAACAACAGATTGCGAATTGGCGAAAATGTAAATGTGAGTAACTGGAGCCAAATTCTAAAATCGAGTGGTATTGAAGAACTTACCATTGCTCAACACCCTTTAATTCCGGTATATGACATTAATGGAGGCTATGCAGGCCCGACTCAGGGTTTGGGTGACAAACCAAATCCGGTACGACTGCTTGATCAGCAAAAGAATAACCGCAATTTCAGTTGGCGTATATTCGGAAATATGTATGCTGAAGTTGAACCTATTAAGAATTTAGTATTGAGATCCAACTTTGGGTTAAATTATGTAAATAACTTCCAGTCTAATTTTCAACCGAAATGGTCGGAAGGCGATCGTGTAGTGGATAAAAATAGCTTGACAACCGCTAATGATTATGGCAGAAATTGGATTTGGTCAAACACTATTGCTTATAATCTTAAGGTAAAAGAGCATTCTATCAACCTTCTTGCTGGTACTGAAGCAAAAGAACTAACCAGTGAATACCTCAATGGAACCAGAGAAAACTTTCTTGTGGAAAATTTAGACTATCGATATTTAGATTCAGGTGATGGTAAACAAACTAACGGAGGTGGTGCTTCCCGTACCAGTTGGATATCATATTTCGGAAAACTAAATTATTCGTTTAATGACCGGTACCTGCTCTCTGGAACTGTTCGTCAGGATGCTTCTTCTCGTTTTGGCACTAACAACAACTCAGCTGTTTTTCCTGCTGTTTCTGCAGCCTGGAGAATTAGTCAGGAAAGTTTTATGAAAAAAATCACTCCAATTTCTGATTTAAAATTGAGATTAAGCTGGGGACAGAATGGTAATGACCAGATTGATAATGAGGCCACATATACAAAATATCAAACAAGTACAATCTTAGCCGGATACGATATCACAGGAGCTAATCAGGGCGTTATTAACAATGGTATATATAAGATACAAACCGGAAATCCAAATATTCGCTGGGAGGTAACTACGCAAAAAAATATAGGTGTCGATTTGTCAATGTTTGAAAACCGTTTGGCGTTCACGTTTGATTATTACCAAAAAGATACTAAAGACATGTTGATCACAAAACCTTATATTGGGGTTATTGGTGAAGGGGGTAATATGCCAAGCAACGGAGCTTCAATGACTAATAAAGGTTTTGAAACTGTTATTAATTGGCGCGATAAGTTTGGTAAAGACTTAGGTTATGATGTCACATTCACAGGTTCGGTTAATAAGAATAGAATTACTTATCTGCCAACCGATATATATTACACAATGTGGGGTGGAAATGGTTTGGATAAAAGTATCGTAGGCCAACCTTACGGATCATGGTTCGGATACAAAACCAACGGACTCTTTAAAACAGCTGAAGAAGTTGCAAATAGTCCAATACAACCAGGGAAAGGATTGGGACGTATTCGCTATGTAGATGTGAATGGCGATGGCGCAATTGACTCTAAAGATCAAACATGGTTGGGATCAGATCAACCCAAATTTACGGGCAGTGTAAATGTCTCTCTAACTTATAAATCGTTTGATTTGTCATTATTGGTTATGGGAATGGTAAGAAACGCTTATAATAACTCAAAATTCTACACTGACTTTTTTCAACTTTGGACAGGAAATCATTCAACCAACTTGTTAAACGCATGGTCTCCACAAAATCCAAATTCATCGGTACCGGCTTTAACTGCCGTTAACTTGAATGACGAAGGAAGATTATCTGAATATTATATTGAAGACGGTTCTTATTTGAAATTGAAGAATGTAGTGTTAGGATACACGATCCCCAAGAAATTGACAGACAAATTGAAGATAAGAAATTTGCGGGTGTATTTTCAAGCACAAGACCTGTTTACTATAACCAAATATAAAGGAGCTGATCCAGAAGGGCTTGGATATCCATATCCTATTCCACGAAACAGTTACAGCTGGTTTAAACTTGGGATTTTAACTCTTAAAAATTAACATTATGAAATTCAAATATTTGATTCTTGCAGGAATTACAGTGATTTTCACATCCTGCGGCAACGACTTTATGAATAGCATTCCTAAGGGGAAGCTAAGTGATGGAGTATTAAATACGGCTCCAGGGATTGAAGACCTTTGTACTGCAGCATACTCTGCATTGGCAGGTCCGGAAGGTGATGCCCAGGCATTCTTATCGCCAACAAACAATTGGATTTACGGCGAAGTCCGTTCTGAAAACGCCTATAAAGGCGGTGGTGGCATTACCGACCTTTGGGAGTTCAACGCCATGGAGACTTTTACTGGTGTTTATGCAAATAATGGCTTGTTAGATCGGAAATGGTTCAACATGTATGTCAGTGTTCAACGCTGCAATAGCGCTATTAAACAGCTTAATGCAATAACAACCGCTGAGATGCCATTGAGAAACGTGCGTTTGGGGGAAATGAGATTTCTTCGCGCTCATTACTATTTTGAGCTAAGCCGTTTATTCAATAAAATACCATATTTTGATGAAAATGTTGCAATTACCGATTATGTAAAAATTTCAAACACGCAATATACACGTGATCAGATTTTAGACATGATCTCCAATGAGTTTTCTACCCGCCGCTAAATTATTACCGGTAAAGCAACCGGAACAAGGTTCGCGCTACAAAATATGCTGCTCTTGCTTATGAAGCTAAAGCATTGTTGTACAGAGCTTATCCTCAGGATGCCAAAAACACTTTTACCGGAAGCGTAAACACTACACTGTTAAATCACGTCGTCACTTTATGCGATTCTGTTTCTTTAGGTGGATACGGTTTGTTGCCTGATTTCCAACAGCTGGCAGAAGTGGAAAATGAACACGGCCCAGAGTCTGTGTTTGCAATTGAATATTCCATTAATGATGGAACTACCAATGGCCGCATCAACTGGAGTAACCTGTTGAATGTACCAAAAGGTCCGGCGTACAGTGGTGATGGTTTCTTTCAACCAAGTCAGAATTTAGTAAATTCATATCAAACAGATGCGAATGGAATTCCTTTGCTTGACACTTATAATTCGAAAGATTTAACTACAGTTGCAGACGGATTAGCAGCCAATGTGGATCCCCGTCTTGATTTTACTGTTGGTCGTATCGGTGTACGTTGGAAAGATTACTCTGCTCCTTATGATATTAACTGGGCTCGCGAACCGGCCACTTATGGAACTTATTCAACTAAAAAGTTTCTGGTATCAACAAACTCGCCATATCTGGTAAAAGGCTGGCCATGGGGAGGGTTCTTCTCTGAACTATCAAATTATCCGATATGCTGATGTATTGTTATGGAAAGCGGAGGCGCTAATAGAATTGAATCGTCCGGCAGAAGCTTTGCCATTGATAAATGCAGTAAGAAATCGTACCAAAAACAGTACAATATGTGCTGGCCTGGAATAACACCAGTTCAACCGACTATGCTGCAAATTACGAAAATAAGCACCTATCGGGATGGTGTAAACTGTACTTGGACACAAGATTATGCCCGTAAAGCATTACGTTTCGAGCGTAAATTGGAATTAGCAATGGAAGGTGAACGCTTCTTCGACTTGGTTCGTTGGGGAATTGCCAGTCAGGTATTAATACAGATATTTTGCGAAAGAAAAAACATGCACAGTTCCTGCAAAATGCACATTTTGTAACAGGGCGTGATGAATATTTCCCGATCCCGCAAAATCGATTAATTATTCTGGTGGTCTTTATACACAAAATCCTGGCTATTAATATCTACATCACCTAAAATTAACAAACATGAAAAAGCATATAACATTATATTTATCGTTACTTATTCTGCCTCTTATCATCGTAAGTTGTCTGAATAAAGAAGATTTTACTGTAAATCCAAACTTAGCATCAGTCAGCAACTTACAATATACGTTAAATGGTGACAGTGTTAGTTAACATGGACATTACCGACAAGCAGTGATCCCTTGAGTGTAATTGTTATTCCAAATGCAACAGGAACTCCGATTGCATTGAAACCCAATTCAACGTCTTACACTTATGGAATTGTTGAAGTGAATAAACCGCTTATGTTTACTGTCAAAACAAGCGATAGTAAAGGAAATACTTCATTGGGACAAACCGTAAAGCTTACTCGTTCAGGAGCATCTCCAATCAAAAATGTAGTGGCTACTCAGATTGATAATAATATTGTGTTCACCTGGGCTGCCTCCAGATTCAGCTATTACAGGAATTGTACTGAAATACAAAGATCAGAAAAATGTGAGCCAAACAATCCAAATCAGCCCTTCTGCAACTGGTTACACTATTACAAATGCCGATTTGGGATTGTATCATTTTGATTTGTACACTACGAATAGTAGAGGTCAGGTTTCACAAAACATATATCTTGACTTGAAAGTTGGCGCTACTTATTTAGCTTATATTGGCAATGCTGTCGACTCACTTTCGATGGTTACAGCTGCAGATGATGATGAAGCTGCCGGTGCAAAATGGTTCTTCAGTACATACCCCAAAGCCGTTTATATTTCATTCAATATGATTAAAAATGGATATGACTTGAGTAAATACCGGGTTCTTTGGTGGAACTATGACATTGATAACGGTACTTCGATCTTCCTGCAATTCTGTCGATCCTTACTGTTGTTGCCGCGCTAACAGCTTATCATAAAATGGTGGCAATTTACTACTGAGCACCTATGCAATTCAATATTTGTGGAAAATGGGTCGGATGCCGAGCAATATTAATTTAAGTTTCGATAAAGGCCCTGGGGGACTAAATCCAGATGTATGGGGAATTGGTGTCAACATAGGTCAAAAACATAATCAAAGTGGACACCCATTGTATAAAGGGATTTCTATGACAACCCAAAGCGACGGAAGAGTCACCTTCCCTGTTATTGGCAACGGTTGGAAGGAAAATCACAACTGTATTATAATTGTTCCATCTATT
>CAXXPB010000004.1:0-72495 GCA_963678825.2 uncultured Microbacter sp.
TGATCGCATCGATATGGCTGTTTTCCAAAATAACCTCACGGTCAATCACAACCTCGTTACGTTCAATTGAAACAACTTCACCGGTATCTTCATCCACGAAGTCTTCGTTCCATGATTTCAAAACGCGAGCAGCAAGCTTGCGTCCAACAACCTTTTTCAGGCTGCTTTTGTTAACCTTAACTTCTTCTGCAAGATTAAAGATTTCAAGAATATCTCTATCACTTTCGTAGCCGATAGCACGAAGCAAAGTTGTTACAGGTAATTTCTTTTTACGATCGATGTAAGCATACATCACGTTATTGATGTCCGTTGCAAATTCAATCCAGGCACCTCTAAACGGAATAATTCTTGCGGAATATAATTTTGTTCCATTGGTATGAACACTCTGGCCGAAGAACACACCGGGAGAACGGTGAAGCTGTGAAACAACAACACGTTCGGCACCGTTTATAACAAACGTGCCTTTTTCTGTCATATAAGGAATAGTACCTAAATATACATCCTGAATAACAGTATCAAAATCTTCGTGTTCAGGGTCTGTACAATAAAGCTTCAGTTTAGCCTTTAAGGGTACGCTATGAGTCAAGCCTCGTTCAATACATTCGGGGATAGAGTAACGCGGAGGATCTACAAAGTAGTCTAAAAACTCAAGGACAAAGTTGTTTCGCGTATCAGAAATAGGAAAGTTTTCTGCAAAAACGTTAAACAGGCCTTCATTCTTCCTTTTTTCGGGAGGAGCGTCCAGTTGGAAAAAGTCCTGAAATGATTTTAGTTGAACCTCAAGAAAATCCGGATAATCTAACGGACTTTTAATTGAGGCAAAGTTTATTCTTGGGTTTGCTGTATTGGACATCATTGGGAAGGAAAGTTTGATTGAACTTAATTAGCCGATACTCTGCTAAGAAATTAATTCAGTACTGTAGTCTATTAAATACAAGATAAAAAGAAGGAATAAAAGACAAACTGAAGTTCAAATTTCGTAGCGAGTTGTTGAATTAATAGCACAAATGTATATTCAACATTGCTTGCAATAAGCAATCCGGCAATTATGCCGAAATGAATAACATTATACGCAAAAAGGTTTAGAATCTCATCTACATGAGATTCTAAACCAAATGCCTGTATATCAGGGTGTGTTATTTAAGCTCAACTTCAGCTCCGCCTTCAGTAAGTTGTTTCTTCAAAGCTTCTGCTTCGTCTTTAGCAACACCTTCTTTGATTGCGCTAGGAGCACCGTCAACTAAGTCTTTTGCTTCTTTCAAACCAAGGCCGGTAAGTTCTTTTACAAGCTTAACGATAGCCAACTTGTTTGCGCCAGCTGCTTTCAAGATAACATCAAAAGATGTTTTTTCTTCTTCAGCAGCAGCAGCGCCTGCAGCAGGAGCAGCAACAGCAACAGCAGCAGCTGCGGGTTCGATACCGTATTCGTTTTTCAAAATTTCGGCCAACTCGTTTACTTCTTTAACGGTCAAGTTAACCAATTGTTCTGCAAATGCTTTCAAATCTGCCATGATGAGATATTTTTAAAAATTTGGATTGATTTTTGTTTTGTTTTTTATCGTTCTGACAACGTTTGTAATACGCCGTGAAGAGTGTTTCCTCCTGATTGGAGTGCAGATACCACGTTCTTAGCAGGCGATTGCAACAAGGCAATAACATCTGCAATAAGTTCGTTTTTGCTCTTGATGTTAATCAAGGCTTCGAGCTGATCGGCTCCAACATAGAAACTTTCTTCTACATAAGCTGCCTTCAAAGCAGGTTTTTCCAGCTTATTAGTTTTGCTAAATTCTTTGATCAATTTAGCAGGTGCATTTCCAGTGTTAGAAAGTAACAATGCAGATGAACCTTTTAATGAATCAAACAACGGGCTGAAATCTGTTCCTGTCGATTCAAGAGCTTTAATAAATAACTTGTTTTTAACGACCATCAATTTGATCTCTTTGCTAAAACAAGCCTTACGCAGCTTACTTGTATCTTCAGCGTTAAGTCCTTCGCTGTTTGTTACATAAAAATGGCTGTATGATCCGATTGTTTCTTTGATTTGCTCTATGATGACACTTTTATCTTCCTTTTTCATACACTACAACTTTTTTAGTTTTCTTCAACCGATTTGGGGTCAATCTTAATACCAAGACTCATTGTACTTGAAAGATAAATGCTCTTCACATAAGTACCTTTAGCCGTAGAAGGCTTCAATTTGATAAGCGTATGGATAAATTCCTTAGCATTATCAGCAATTTTTGAAGCATCGAACGACACTTTACCAATGGATGTATGAACAATACCGCTTTTATCAACTTTAAAGTCAATCTTTCCTTGTTTGACTTCTTGTACTGCTTTACCTACTTCATTGGTAACGGTACCACTTTTAGGGTTAGGCATAAGGCCACGAGGACCCAGCACACGACCTAAAGCACCAATTTTACCCATGATCGCAGGTTGTGTAATGATAACATCGATATCAGTCCAACCTCCTTTAATCTTTTCGATATATTCGTCAAGACCAACATAATCAGCGCCTGCTGCTTTCGCATCGGCTTCTGCATCAGGTGAGCATAAAGCAAGAACCCTTATTTGCTTGCCGGTTCCGTGAGGAAGAGAAACTACACCGCGAACCATCTGGTTCGATTTACGCGGGTCAATTCCCAAACGCACGTCAACGTCAACAGAAGCATCAAATTTGGTCGTTGAAATTTCTTTTACCAATTGTGCTGCTTCCTTAAGCGAATAGGCTTTCCCGGGTTCAACCTTGCTGTTTGCCAACTTTTGATTTTTCGTCAGTTTACTCATTGTTGAATTTAATTTTTAATTATTTACCGGGAACGTCTCCTTTGACTGTTATACCCATACTACGAGCTGTTCCTGCAACCATTGTGATTGCTGCTTCAACTGTGAAACAGTTCAAGTCAACCATTTTGTCTTGAGCGATAGTCTGTACTTGTTCCCAAGTAATTTCTGCCACTTTCTTACGATTTGGCTCTGCTGATCCGCTTTTTAGTTTAGAAGCTTCCAGCAACTGAATAGCTACCGGAGGGGTCTTTACTACAAATTCGAATGACTTGTCGGAGTAATAAGTAATAACAACAGGTAAAATTTTACCTGCTTTGTCTTGGGTTCTGGCATTAAATTGCTTACAAAACTCCATGATGTTGATCCCTTTGGAACCCAGTGCAGGTCCAACGGGAGGCGATGGGTTTGCAGCCCCGCCTTTTATCTGTAATTTGATAAGTCCAGCAACTTCTTTTGCCATGATTTGATTAAATTAAAATAATTACTACCAGAGTGAGGTTCGTAACAACCACTACTCTTTTTCCACTTGCATGAAACCTAATTCTAAAGGAGTCTTACGCCCAAAGATCTTCACCATAACTTTGAGCTTCTTCTTTTCGTTATTTACCTCTTCGATAACTCCGCTAAAACCACTGAAAGGGCCAAATGTTACTTTGACACTTTCTCCTATCGAATACTCGAGTGTGATATTCTCACCTGCCTCTTGTAATTCGTCCATTGTTCCAAGAATACGATTTACTTCCGAAGAACGAAGGGGAGTGGGTTGGTCATTTGTACCGCCTAAAAAGCCTAAAACATTAGGCATTTGTCTGAGACGGTGAGCAACGTCGCCCACGATGTTAGCTTCGACGAGAACGTAACCGGGAAGATAGCTTCTCTCTTTCGTGATCCGCTTTCCGTTACGTACTTGAACTACCTTTTCGGTTGGAATCAAGACTTGAGACACATACTGACCAAGATTGGTGTTTTTGAGTTCTGCCTCAACATACTCCTTTACCTTGTTCTCTTTGCCGCTAATAGCACGTAGTACGTACCATTTCTTTGCAGACTCAGCCATTTTCAACCTCCTAGATAATCTGTTTGTAAATAAACTTCATGACATTTTCGAACCCTAAGTCCATGACCCATACTACCACTGCAATAACAAGGGAAGCAACTAAAACTACGACTGCACTGTTAGTAAGTTCTTTGTACGATGGCCATGAAACCTTATGCACGAGCTCGGTGTAAGCTTCTTTACAATAATTGAAAAATCTTTTCATAGCGAAGTGTTTTTTTTTAGCACGGGAGGTACGACTCGAACGCACGACACTCGGTTTTGGAGACCGATGCTCTACCAACTGAGCTACACCCGTGTATTTTTTAATTTCTCCTTTTTCTGAAGAGTTGGATAATAATCCTGACAGGAAAATTCCTGTCAGGATTTATTTGTAATCAGCATTTTTGTCAATAGCTCAACGCCATGGATTCAAAAACTCTGAGTTGCTTTATTAGTCAAGCAGTTCGGTGATCTGACCTGCACCTACTGTACGACCACCTTCGCGGATAGCGAAACGCAAACCTAAGTCGCAAGCTACCGGATAGATCAATTCTACAGTAATTGTCAAGTTGTCACCAGGCATAACCATTTCAGTTCCTTCTGGCAAAGTGATTTCACCAGTTACGTCCAATGTACGGATGTAGAACTGAGGACGATATTTGTTATGGAATGGAGTGTGACGACCACCTTCTTCTTTTTTCAGGATATAAACCTGAGCTTTGATTTTAGTGTGAGGTTTAACTTTACCCGGGTGAGTAATTACCATACCACGTTTGATTTCTTCTTTGTCGATACCACGAAGCAACAAACCTACGTTGTCACCAGCCTGACCATCGTCCAAAATCTTACGGAACATTTCAACACCGGTAACAACAGATTTTTTACCTTCTGAACCAAGACCGATGATTTGAACTTCTTCACCTGTTTTGATAATACCTGTTTCGATACGACCTGTTGCTACAGTACCACGACCTGTGATAGAGAACACGTCTTCAACCGGCATCAAGAAAGGTTTATCAGTATCACGCGGAGGCAGTGGAATCCATGTATCAACAGCTTCCATCAGTTCCATAATTTTTTCTTCCCATTCAGCAACACCATTCAAACCACCCAAAGCAGAACCACGGATGATAGGAGTGTTATCGCCATCGAATTCATAGAAAGAAAGCAATTCGCGCATTTCCATTTCTACGAGGTCGAGCATTTCAGGGTCGTCAACCATATCACATTTGTTCATGAAAACAACCAATTTAGGTACGTTTACCTGACGAGCCAAAAGGATGTGTTCACGTGTTTGAGGCATAGGACCATCAGTAGCAGCAACTACAATGATAGCACCGTCCATCTGAGCAGCACCAGTAACCATGTTTTTTACATAGTCGGCGTGACCCGGACAGTCAACGTGAGCATAGTGACGGTTAGCGGTTTCGTATTCAACGTGAGCGGTGTTAATAGTAATACCGCGTTCTTTTTCTTCCGGAGCGTTGTCGATAGAATCGAATGAGCGCACTTCAGAAAAGCCTTTTTTTGCTAATACAGTCGTGATCGCAGCTGTCAACGTTGTCTTACCGTGGTCTACGTGACCGATGGTACCGATGTTAACGTGCGGTTTCGTCCTGTTAAAATGTTCTTTTGCCATAACTCAGAAAATATTATTATTAATAAATAGATGTGGTTACCATCGTACTGTTTGAGCTGTTGATGGGAATTGAACCCATGACCTCTTCCTTACCAAGGAAGTGCTCTACCCCTGAGCTACAACAGCAAATCGCTTTACTCCTTCCTATTGACAGATTGCTCCGGCTAAACCGGAGCATCTTTTAGTAAAACTGGAGCGGGAAACGGGACTCAAACCCGCGACCCTCAGCTTGGAAGGCTGATGCTCTATCAACTGAGCTATTCCCGCGATTAATTCAAAAACCATAGGATATGCAACTTTAATTGACATATCAACTCATTTTCAAATTGTTTTGTGGGCAGTGATGGATTCGAACCACCGTAAGCGTAAGCTAGCAGATTTACAGTCTGCCCCATTTGGCCACTCTGGTAACTGCCCGAAATTTAATTCAAAATTAAACCTGAATAATGAACCTCTTCCGTCGAAGATTTCATATCAAACATGTAAAAGATCACTATTATTATTCATAATTAGCTTGAGCCTCTTGTCGGATTCGAACCAACGACCCCGAGATTACAAATCACGTGCTCTGGCCAACTGAGCTAAAGAGGCGGCTCGATTTTTCAATCAAAAGCCGTCTTAACTACTTCGTTAAAACGGCTTGCAAATGTAGATGTTTTTTTCAGAAGTACCAAATCTTCCGTGGCTTTTCTTTCAAAAAATTTTATTCTTCAAAACAGCTCTCTCAATTAATTAAAAATCAGAGAGCTATTCTACATCCCCAATCTTATTCTTTTATTAATTTGTGGGTTGTTTGATTTTTTCTTTGTGTCGGATCACTTGTTTCTCGATCGCATCTACAGCAGTATCTACTGCTTCTTCGAAAGTATCACATACTTTTGACGCGAAAATTTCGTTTCCGGGGATGTTAATTTTAACCAAGGCTTCCTTGTTGGCAACTGCTTCCGGCTTTACCACTTTCAAAACGACTTCCGCACTCAGTATTTCGTCAAAGAACTTGTCGAGCTTAGATACTTTCTTCGTAATGTGCTCTTCTAATTTTTGGCTAGCCTCAAATTTGATGGCTTGAATTCTAATGGTCATGGTTACCTCCTTTTTTTGCCCTTGGATGGGCTTGTTGATAGATGGAATGCAACTGATCAAACGTTGTATGAGTATATATCTCCGTCGCCGACAGATTACTATGCCCCAACAGCTCTTTTACTGCATTCAGTTCTGCCCCATTATTCAATAAGGTTGTTGCAAACGTATGCCTTAACACATGAGGACTTCTCTTTTTTACAGGAGTAACCCCAGTAAAAGCATTTCGCACCTTATTATATATGAATTTCGGATAAACTTCGACTCCATTATTAAGGACTATAAGCCGCTCCGCAATATTCTCTTCTAAAAAAACATCTCTCTCTTGAATATATCTGGCAATCAAATCTGCCAGTAATTGTCCGAAAGGAACGATGCGTTCTTTATTTCGTTTCCCCAGCACTCTGAGCACACATTTATTCAGATCAACATCACCGTCTTTTAAGCCGATAAGCTCTGCCCTCCTTATTCCTGTCTGATAAAAGAGTTCGACAATTAACTTATCTCTCAAATGCTCAAAATCATTCTCGATAATGTTTTCTGAGACAAAATTAACTTCATTTTCCCGAAAAACCAAAGGTAATGGCTTTTTTATTTTAGGAGAAATAAGTTTTTTTGTTGGATTATTCGTACACAGACCTTTATAAGCGAGAAAGCGATAGAATGATTTGAGAGCGGATAGTTTTCTATTGACAGTTCTGGCACTATCGCCAGTTTCCATCAAACTAATAATCCATTCGCGAATGGAGGTGGAAGTCACCCGTTGCGGATCAAAACTGGCTGATTCCGAATCTAAAAACCGGGCAAATTGTTTTATATCGCTATGATACGACAAAACGGTATGAGAAGAAGAATTCTTCTCATACCGTAAATATTCTATGAACAGGTCGATCATGCAACAAAGGGGATTTGATGCAAAGATAACCTAAAACCGCAAAAAAGAAGCGGATTATTCTTGGCTCTGATGTAATTGTTGAACGTAGGCAGCATGGACCAGTTCTTCACGACGAACAACTGACGGTTTTGAAAAAGCCTGACGTCTTCTCAATTCTTTTACCACACCTGTTTTTTCGAATTTTCTTTTGAATTTCTTCAAGGCTTTTTCGATGTTTTCGCCTTCTTTTACTGGAACTACAATCATTTTTCTAGTGAATTGTGTTTATATTATTTCTGATTATTTCGGGCTGCAAAGGTAGAGAAAGGTTTTTGATTTCGCAATATTTTTGCAGAATATTTTTACAGAAACTGATTAATTCCGTATCTCTACTTCTGCAATTCTATCATGCAAATTGTTTTTCAACACGTTACAATCCGATTCCTCCTGACTTTTTCTTAGCTGCATCACCATCTGGCACAGGCTCTCTTTTCTTAACCTGTTTCCCGGCATTAAAATGATAATTTACTTCGACAAAAGTCAGGTTCTTTATCAAATTCAAGCTTGCCCGAGACATCTGGTAATACCCCCCAGCTTCAGTAACATTGGTTTGTTCATATTTCAGCCCCATTTTTACAGGAGGCATATACATGAGTGTTATGTTCAGCTTTTGTTTCATTAGTGATTTATTAATGAACAATACTATCAAATCATTATTGTTCGACGTATATCCCTGAATAGCGGCATCTCTACACAACTGCTTTTGCAACACGGCTCCGGCTGTAAGTCCAATTTTCGGATTTACATAAACCAACGTCGAATTAATCAGCGAGTTTCTAACGGTCGTACCCACACCATTGAATTCGATGTGATTCTTATAAAAATCCATCCAGTTCTGCCAAAAAATTGTCTTGCTCAATGGAAGAGTAAAATTGAGCTGCACACCGTAACGTTGATACAAATCTGCATTTACATTACTTATATAATAATACTTCCCGACATTAGAGACAAAAGAAGCAATCCTCCGGTTATCGAAATGGTAATATGGTTCAATTGTAATAAAATTCATTATATGAAATTCCAGTCCAAGCTTTTGATAAATAGCTGTTTTCAAATCCGGATTACCGACATTCCATGTCAAAGAGTCTGACGCTGTCTTAAATGGAGTCAACTGATCCATTGACGGATAATCGGCAAAAGTATGGTATTTTGCCACAACATTAAATTTAGGGCTTGCCGTAAACTGCAAGTTAAAATAGGGAAGAAAAGCGCTTACAGTTCTTGATTCACCCAAATAATTCTGATGGTAGGTTTCTAACACTCCGCCGCCTTTCATCCTCCATTTTTTTAATGGCTGGTAACTCACATACAACGAGAATCTGTTTTTTAACTCATCATACGAGAACGAGGCTCCCGATAATTTATTCGTATTGCTCTGACTTTTGAGACCATATCCAAGCTCCATTGACAACAACGGATTAAACTGATAAGTGTAGCCTGCATTAAAACGAATATAGTTACTGGATTTATTAATATAGCTCGCAGACAAAAAGTTATCCTGTTCGTATGTATTATCCGACACCCCATTTCCGAATCCATAACGCAAATCCGATGTTACAGAGCTCTTTTCTCCGAATTTTCCGTTATAGGTAATTGTTGTGGAAAGTGAATTATTATGCCCTTTCTGCAGAGACTCCGACGCACTTCGGCTAAGAAAGACACCATTATTTGAATTGGTCAGATTACTAAGAAATGATTCGTTCTGCTTATCTCCACTCCAGTTTATTTCAGCCGATATTGTCTGGGTTTTACTAAACATATAATCTCCACCCACACTAGCACTTCCACTGGCATCTTTTATCCTGCCATTAGGATTATCGAAATCAAACGGATCTGAAGCCGTGGTTATGCTGCCATACTTCTTAATATTATCGAACGGCAAAGAAAAATTATTTCCATACCCCCACCCCGACATGTAAATATTATATTTTTTATACGTATAGGTAAGATTCATATTACCATAATCCTGAACAAACCGCTGAGATCCGTTACTGCCTGCCCAATCGAAAAAGGTAGTATTTCCAACATAGAAATCAACCCCCGAATAATCTTTTTTGAGCACGATATTAATAACAGCCGTGTAACCGTCGGTTGCGTATTTACCTACCGGATCCTTTATCACCTCAACACGTTCGATCCTGTCGGGCGAAAGGGTTTTGGCCATTTGTTGATCCTTTTCAACTCCATCTATCAAAATCAGCACCTTTGTACTTCCATTTACACTGATCGACTTGTCGTACCGGTTATAGTTCACCCCGTTCAACTTACCCAGCAGCTCCTGAGAGGTTGCAGTTCCCGCCTTCAATTCCTTTGTAATAGTAAAAATATCACGATCGATCTTATTTTGCCTTGCGCTGCCTTTTATAGCAATCTCATTTAGCTGTTTAGAATCTTCTTCCATCAAAAGAGTTCCAAGATCACGATCCTTGAATGCCATCTCTAGATTTTTATATCCAAGATAGCGAATTCGGATTTTTCCAGTTTTTACCGGTGGGGTAATTTCAAAGTATCCTTTTGAATCAGTTATACACCCTATCAGCAAACTATCTTTCGCTGACAACAATTCTACTGTAGCAAACTCAATTGGCTGCTTAGTCTGACTATCCTTTACCGTTGCCGAAATATCAGCTGCACTTTTTGCCGACACTGATATTACACAAATAGTTATCAACACAGATAACGATAAGAAAAAACGCTTATTCTCCATACCTATTAAATTAATTGATTTACCTCTTTAGCGCCCTAACATTTCTCTGCACAACAAAACAACTCATATCCGTTTGACATTATCACCTCATGATTTGGATTAGAACCACCTAATTAATATGACCGTTTAAACGATCCCTACCCTAATCATTCAACCACTTATTTTTATTCATAAACAGAATTCCTGTTTTGGTGTACTATTTCATTAATACACTGCAAAGATATGCTACTTTTTACAAATATCAACCACGAGATCCGCATATTAACTTATTTTAATCTTACTTTCATAAAGAAACAAGAATACATTCAATCCAATAACACTCAACACGCTTCAATTCACATTAGACATTATACCGGTTAATTCATTTCTTAATTTTCACATTTGACCTCTCCCCTAGCCCCTCTCCCGAAGAGAGGGGAAGAATCTGCAAAATGAATTGAATTCTAAATATTTCACTGTCTTGCTCCTCCTCCCCTTGGGAAAGGCGGTTGGGAGGAGAGATCTGCAATTGAGATTTATATACACTTAATCGATATAATGTCTATTGAAATTTCGCAGAAAACAGAAAAATCTGATCGTAAAAACACACTTACAAACAAGAGCAAACTCTAAAAATTAGTTTCCACAATTACCCAATTCGTTAAAAGAGAGAGCCAAAAACAAAAAAAGAAGAGAGGCGATTGCATCACAATTATTTTTTCGTACCTTTGCACGGTTTTTAATGTCGAGTCCAAAGTGGGAAAATTTGATACTTATATCATTCCGTTAAAGTCCTTAAGTGCCGGTAATCATAGCTTTGAATACCAGCTCGATAATGACTATTTTACAAAAATCGACAGTCCTGAAGTCCGTAAAGGCAATATAAAAGCGGCCATTAACGTAAAGAAAACAGGGGATACATTTGAAATTACATTCAATTTGGATGGCATTGCAATACTCCCTTGTGACCGTTGCCTTGACGACATGGAGCAACCGATTTCGTGCAAAGAGAAAGTTTGCGTAAAATTCGGCAAGGATTTCTCCGATGAAGATGAAGTAGTGATTGTTCCGGAAGACGAAGGAGAAATAAACATTGCTTGGTTTCTGTACGAATTCATTGCGCTTTCGATACCGATAAAACATGTACATGCCCCGGGCAAATGCAATAAAGCAATGTCGACGAAGCTTCGCAAACACCGGGCTCGCAATACGAATGAAGACGATGATGAAAATCTCGAAGAAGAGAATGAAGATTTAACTGACAACGAAGAAAGCGGCAATGATCCCCGCTGGGACAAGTTGAAAGATATATTCGATAACGATTAAAATATTTTAAAATGGCACATCCTAAAAGAAAACATTCGAAACAACGCACAGCAAAAAGACGTACTCACGACAAAGCCGTTGCTCCGACATTAGCAGTTTGCTCAAACTGTGGTGCTATGCACATTTATCACACAGTGTGCGGCGCATGCGGTTATTATCGCGGTAAATTAGCTATTGAGAAACTTGCAACCGTTTAATTTGTCGTTTGTCAATTGTGCAGACAAAAAAGAATTTGCCCTAAAACAAGTTGTTTTTAGGGCGAATTTTTTTAACTAACACCAAAACCAAATGAAAAAATTACATGCAAAAATAACCGGCATGGGAGCTTACGTTCCCGACTATATCCTGACAAACGATGAGCTATCCCAAATGATGGATACCAACGATGAATGGATAATGACCCGCATAGGTGTGAAAGAACGTCATATTCTTAAAGAAGAAGGATTAGGCACTTCATACATGGCAGGTAAAGCCGTTAAACAATTGCTAAAAAAGACCAATACAAAACCGGAAGAAATTGATGCATTGATATGTGCTACGGTTACCCCCGACCACATGTTCCCCTGCACAGCAGTCTTAACAGCCGAGTTGGCTGGTATTAAAAACGCTTATACATTTGACTTGAATGCCGCTTGTTCAAGCTTTACATTCGGGTTGACTACTGCAGCCGCACTTGTTGAATCAGGAAGATATAAAAAAATAATATTGGTAGGTGCTGACAAAATGTCTTCATTTGTAGACTACACCGACCGCGCAACAGCTCCTATTTTCGGTGATGGAGCAGGTGCTGTATTACTTGAGCCGACTGAAGAAGAAATTGGGTTTATCGATAGCAAACTGTATTCTGATGGCATTGGTTATCCTCATCTTCACCTGAAAGCCGGAGGATCTGCAATTCCTCCTTCTCACGAAACCATTGATAACAAAGAACACTACATATACCAGGAAGGCCAGGTTGTTTTCAAACATGCTGTTAGCAAAATGGCTGACGTTTCCGTAGAAATTATGGAACGCAATAATCTGAACCACGACGATATTGCATGGGTTGTACCACATCAGGCTAACCTCCGCATCATCGATGCAGTTGCTAACCGTATGGGTGTAGATAAAGACAAAGTGATGGTGAATATTGAAAAATATGGCAACACTACGTCTGCGACTTTGCCACTGTGTCTCAACGAGTGGGAACCTAAACTCAAAAAAGGTGATAAAATTGTTTTGACCACATTCGGAGCCGGCTTTTGCTGGGGCGCAGCCTATATTATATGGGCTTACGACAGTAAAGAATCATAAAACGAGTGCCATTGGCCTCTCATTCGCTCAAAAAAATAATTCAACATTAGTTTCATATGAATATCGTTAGAAATGATATTGATGCAGTAAATGCAACAGTGACCGTACAGGTCAGCAAGGCTGATTACGCCGAGAAGGTGGAAAAAAACCTGAAAGAGTACAAACGCAAAGCCAACATCCCGGGATTTCGTCCGGGCATGGTACCTGTAGGTTTGTTGAAGAAAATGTATGGCAAAGCTATTCTTGCAGAAGAAGTAAACAAGGTAATGAGCGATGCATTAAACAATTACTTAAAAGAAAATAATGTCAATATTTTAGGAGAATTGCTTCCTAACGAAACAGATCAAAAACCAATCGATTTTGATACACAGGAAGAATTTGAGTTCATGTTCGACATGGCTGTGGCTCCTGAATTTGATGTTACACTTTCACAAAAAGACAAAGTTGACTACTACGACATTCAGGTTGACGATAAAATGATCGAAGATCAGGTTAAAAATCACCAGGGTCGCATGGGCAAACAAGTCCAGGTTGACGAAGTTGCCGAAAAAGATATGGTAAAAGGTACTGTTGCTGAAGTATCTGACAGCGAAACTGCTATTAAAGTAGAAAACGCTGTAATCATGCCTTCATATATTAAAGACGAAGCTCAACAAGCTGCTTTCATTGGCAAAAAAGTGGGCGATGTGGTTACATTTAACCCATCAAAAGCATACACCAGCGAAGCTGAAATTGCTTCTCTTTTGAAGATTTCTAAAGAAGCAGCAAAAGAAATCACCAGTGATTTCACATTCACAATCACTGAAATTTCACGCTTCGAAGAACACGCACTCGACCAGGAACTGTTCGATCAGCTTTATGGCAAAGACGAAGTTAAATCGGAAGAAGAGTTCCGTGCCAAAGTATCTGGCGAAATCAAAGAAATTCTGAATGAAAACAGTTTTTACCGTTTCTCTGACGATGCCCGCGTTGCTTTAATCAATAAACTTGACGGAGTTGCGTTCCCTGAAACATTCTTGAAACGCTGGGTTTTGGCTACCAACGAAAAGGTAACAGCAGAACAGGTTGAAGCTGAATTCTCTCAAATGCTTGATGCTTTGAAATGGCAATTGATTCGCAACAAAATTGCAACTGCCAACGAAGTAAAAGTTGAGATGGAAGATATCGAAGCTTACGCTCAGAAAGTGCTGAAAGCTCAATATGCTCAATACGGCATCACCAATTTCCCTGATGATTTATTGGCCGAATACGCTAAAGAATCGTTGAAAAAAGAAGGTACTGCTGAAAAATACTTTGAACACGTACTGGAAAACAAAGTGACTGAAATTGTAAAATCGGCCGTTAAGCTGAATACAAAAACAGTTTCTCTGGATGAGTTCAACCAACTCGGTAAAGCATAATTGAAGACACTTCAATAAAGAAAAACGGGAGCTATTTGTTATCAAATAGCTCCCGTTTCTTATTCAGGTACATTCACCAGACTCTTAAAAGAGACTCTTAAATGCTATAATCAAAAACGTCACTCCGTACACAATTAAAAAATAACTTCGCTCTCTGGCCGGAAGATAAGGAGGAGTATCAAGATTCTGACTCTTCAAAACCTTTGGAGCTAACATCTCCATCAACAAGAAGCAGCACGCTCCGGAAAGCAAGCCAACAACCATTCCTCCAATAATATCAACCGGATAGTGCACTCCAAGATACATCCGCGAATAGGACGTCAAAACAGCCCACAAAAAGAAAGCGCCACTCAATAAATGGTTTCGCAATAAAAGGCTCAGGAAAAGTGCTACACCAAAAGTATTGGCAGCATGAGATGAAACGAAACCATACATACCTCCTCTGTAATCGTGCACAATATGCAAAAGATTCATGATGGAAGGATCATGCGAAGGCCGTAAACGTGCAACGACAGGTTTAATGATCGCCGATGAAATATTATCTGCCAGCAAGATAGTAAGCCCCAGAAAGATCAGATACCAAACGGTCTTCACTCCGTTGTCTTTCACAAGTAAAAATAAAAGAACAACTCCAAACACGATTGGGAAAAGAGAGCCTGAAAGAGTCCAGTAAAAGCTATCAAGCCATGAACTATTGTGCTGATTAATAAATAGTAATAAATGTTTATCCCACTCTACGAGTGGTTCTGGTAAATACATAAAGCCAATACTTTGATTTGATTATTATTAATTCGCACAAAGATAAGAAAAAAGGGAGCATTTCTGCTCCCTTTTATATAAAGACATTTTCAATTTAAGTCTTCAAAATACATGGTCGGTATTATTCAAGAACGATCAAATCGGCACCTTCCAAAACAGAGTCGCCTTTGTTTACATTGATGGCAACTACTTTACCTTCGTGGTCTGCATTGATGGCATTTTCCATTTTCATAGCTTCGAGCATAGCCACTTTCTGACCAACTTTCACTACATCACCAACATTTACGTTGATTTCCAAGATAATACCTGGTAGCGGAGATTTGATTGCACCAGCAACACCGGCAGCAGCTTTAGGGCTAGCTACAGGAGCAGCGGCAGCTACTACAGGACGAACAATAACAGGAGCAGCTTTCTCAACTTTCTCCATTTCAACCTGATAAGCCTCGCCGTTTACTTCAACTTCTGCAACGAAGTCTTCCACTTTGTTGATAACAACTTTGTAGTCCTTACCAGCTATTTTATATTTATATTCTTTCATGATGAATAATTTTTCTGTGTGATGACTATTTCTTTACGTTGTAAGGTTGGCGCATTGAAAAAGCTTTGGAGCTCCATGGTGAGTAGCTGAAAGTTTCGTGTTTGATGGTCAAAACGTTGCTTTCCACGTCATGTACTTCGTCGGCCAGTTCGTGTAATGCCAAACCGATGGCAGCATAAACCGCTTCGTCAATTGTTACTTTCTTTTTCATTTTGAATAGGTTTTAAATGAAAATTAAAGTGGAATATTACCGTGTTTTTTCGCAGGATTGGTCACCTTCTTGGTAGCCAACTGTGACAACGCACGGATGATGCGGAAACGGGTGTTACGCGGCTCGATTACATCTTCGATATAGCCATATTTAGCCGCAGCATAAGGATTAAGAAACAAATCGTTGTATTCTTTCTTCTTTTCTTCTGCAATTGCTTTCTGTGCAGCCGGATCTTCAACAGCTTTGATTTCTTTGCTGTACAATACTTCAACAGCACCGTCAGCACCCATTACTGCGATTTCGGCAGAAGGCCAAGCGTAGTTAAGGTCACCACGAAGTTGTTTACAGCTCATTACGATGTGTGAACCACCATAAGATTTACGCAGGGTAACAGTAACTTTAGGCACTGTAGCTTCGCCGTAAGCGTAAAGTAATTTAGCACCGTGGAGAATTACACCGGCATATTCCTGGCCTGTACCCGGCAAGAAACCCGGAACGTCAACCAGAGTAACCAAAGGAATATTGAAAGCATCGCAGAAACGAACGAAACGGCCTGCTTTACGAGAAGCATTGCTATCCAGTACACCGGCCAACACTTTCGGTTGGTTAGCTACAATACCAACAGACTGGCCGTTGAAACGAGCAAAACCTACAATGATATTGCGGGCGAAGTCACGGTGAATTTCGAGGAATTCGCCATTATCGATGATAGCACCGATAACTTCGTACATATCATAAGGTTTGTTGGGATTATCAGGAATGATTTCGTTCAACAAATCTTCCAAACGATCGATAGGATCGGTACATGGAACAACAGGAGCTTCTTCCATATTGTTTTGAGGAAGGAAGCTTACCAGATGACGAATCAGCTCAACACCTTCTTCTTCTGTGTCAACAGCAAAATGAGCAACACCTGATTTAGACGCGTGAACGCTTGCACCACCAAGTTGTTCTTGTGTAACATCTTCCCCGGTAACAGTTTTTACTACTTTCGGTCCGGTAAGGAACATGTAGCTGCTACCTTTTGCCATGATGTTGAAGTCGGTAAGAGCCGGAGAATATACAGCACCACCGGCACAAGGACCAAAGATGGCTGAAATCTGAGGAACAACACCTGAAGCAAGAATGTTACGTTGGAAAATTTCAGCATAACCTGCCAAAGCGTTGATACCTTCCTGAATACGAGCTCCACCCGAATCGTTGATACCGATAACAGGAGCACCCATTTTCATAGCCTGATCCATAACTTTACATATCTTCAAAGCAAGAGTTTCTGACAAAGAACCACCGAATACGGTGAAATCCTGAGCAAAAACGTAAACCAAACGACCATTGATGGTACCTGACCCAGTTACCACACCATCGCCGAGGTATGTTTCTTTATCGATACCGAAGTTGGTACAACGGTGTTTTACGAACATGTCGAATTCTTCGAAACTACCTTTGTCTAACAGCATGTCGATACGCTCGCGAGCTGTGTATTTTCCCTTTTTGTGTTGCGAATCAATACGTTTTTGACCACCGCCAAGACGAGCTTGTGCACGCAAGTCAATAAGTTCTTGCACTTTAGTGAGTTGATTGCTCATAATTAAAAAATATTAGAATTCATGTTATTTGTGAAGCGTTCCAAAATTCCAGATTTCAAAATTCCAAAAGGGTTAGGCATCTTTATGCTTGTTGCCTTTCATGTCAGATTTTTTCAAATAACTGATAAAATTATAAATCGATCTGGATAAAGAAATCGCTTTCTCGTACATATTTGAAAATTCTTCTTGCGAGATATAACGATTATCAAGTGCCCGATAAAGCTGCGACCGGGTTTCGCCACATGATGCTTTCGCTATAAACAGAAATTGAATAAACTCTTTATTTCCATCCCGTTCAAATCCCTCTGCAATATTATCCATTATTGATCCCGAAGAGGCTCTGATCTGATCCTTAAACTTGTATGCTGTAGCAAAATCAGAATTCTGAGTCAAATCAAAAATATGCTTGCAAAATTCTCTTGCATTTTGCCAAATAGCCAAATCTTCAAATTTTGCAATAGTTGTCATTCGGCAATGGAATTTTGGAATTTAAACTTTTGGAATAAAGAATTTTATTTATTCGGATTTTCGCAAAGTTCAGTCAGAACACCGAAAGTAGATTTCGGGTGAAGAAATGCGATATTCAAACCTTCAGCACCTTTACGGGGTTGTTTGTCGATCAGTTGAATGCCATCTTCAGCCAATGTATTGAGCTGATCCTGCAAACCTTCAACTGCAAAAGCAATATGTTGAACGCCTTCTCCTCTTTTTTCGATATATTTACCGATAGGACCTTCCGGATCTGTCGATTCTAGCAATTCAATTTTTGTTTGACCGATTTTGAAGAAAGCAGTTCTAACTTTCTGTTCGGGAACTTCTTCGATAGAATAGCATTTGGTGCCTAACATTTTTTCGTAGTAAGGAATAACAGCATCGAGGCTCTTAACGGCAATCCCAATGTGTTCAATGTGTGAAGGTTGCATAATTGATATAGTTAAGTTTGATTTGATTTATAGAAAAATTTCTTTATTTAATTTTTCGACGTGCAAAGTTACTGGAATAATTATATACCGCCTAAAAACTCAGTCAGTTTTTTCTTGTCCGAGTGCTAAATTTTACAAATTTTCCAAACATATTTCTCCTTTGACTAACAAACTCATTTCAAAACCATTACAATTAAATGATTTATCACGCAAACTGCTAACATTAACCCTTTGATCTATTAAACTTGTAGCCTCAAACAGCCTTATAGCGACCATATTCACACCAAAACCCTCTATTTATTGTATGAATGAAAAGTTTGCCTAACTTTGCACTCCAACCGAATAATTTCTGCATCGTTTATCCAAAACGAACGAAGCGATTTAGAAAATCACATTAAACTAAATAATTGAGACTGAAATGAAGAAGATGACTCTGCTCATGGCTCTTTGCCTCGGGTATACGTTTGCCTTTGCCCAGGAAGCAGCCAAAGAAAAAAAAGACAGTGTTGGTTTTGTGTTCACCACAGTGAAAGTCAACAAAATTACTTCCGTGAAGAATCAGGCCAGTTCGGGTACCTGCTGGAGCTTTTCCGGAATCGGGTTCCTCGAATCGGAATTGCTGCGTATGGGAAAACCCGAATATGATCTGTCGGAAATGTTTATTGTACACCACAATTATCAGGAAAAAGCACAAAAATATGTGCGCATGCATGGCAAAATCAACTTTGCAGCCGGTGGTTCGTTTGCTGACGTATTAGATGCTTTCAAAGAATACGGGATTGTACCTGATACGGCAATGCGCGGGCTTAATTACGGAGAAGAAAAACACCGTCATGGAGAACTGGATGCCGTCACTTCCGCTTATGTGGATGCGATTATTAAAAACCCGAACAAACAACATTTGTCTACCGCCTGGTTTGATGGACTCAAGGGAATTCTCAATGCATACCTGGGCACGATACCGGAAGAGTTCACCTACAACGGCAAAAAATATACTCCAAAATCGTTTGCCGCATCTTTAGGCTTAAATACAGACGATTACATTTCAATTACCTCTTTCACGCATCATCCTTTTTACACCAAATTTGCCGTCGAAATTGAAGACAACTGGCGTTGGGAAGAGTCGTACAATGTACCTATGGACGAAATGATGGCGGTTATCGACAACGCCCTCAACAACGGTTACACCGTAGCATGGGGAGCCGATGTTAGCGAAAAAGGATTTACCCGTCAGGGAATCGGCGTTATTCCCGATGTAGATCCGAACAAAGCTCCCGCCGGAACCGATGAAGCTAAATGGATAGGCTTGAGCACGAAAGAAAAAGAAGACATGTTGTATAAAGTAACAGGACCGGTGAAGGAAAAAGAAATTACGCAGGATTTACGCCAAAAAGGCTTTGACAATTACGAAACTACCGACGACCACGGGATGCAGATTTTCGGTATTGCAAAAGACCAGAAAGGCAACAAATTCTACATGGTTAAAAACTCATGGGGCACCGAAAATAAATACAAAGGCATCTGGTATATTTCTGAAGCTTTTGTAAAATACAAAACAATTGACTTCTCTGTTCACAAAGATGCTATTCCAAAAGAAATTCGCAAGAAAATCGGCATAAAATAAGAGGATACGCTCTCTTAAAAAACAAGCACGGGATGATCGCAAGGTCATCCCGTGCTTTGTTTTTAAACTATTCCGACCGCTGAATTTTCAATCTCTTTCATGATCATTATCCGCTTAAAGAAAAAATCTTTTTGTTATTTAAATACTTGTTTTATGCACTTTTTGATACAGATTACAAACACTAACATAACATTTAGAACTATTTTTATGCAATATTACTATCTTTTGGAAATAAATACATATCTTTGAGTTTTCAAAGTATTAACATTCACTTTTGAATCCTAAAATTAAAGCAAAAAGCGTATGAAAGAAAAATTCTTACTATGGATCATTTGCCTTTTAGTTAGTATGAGTACCGTCATGGCCCAAACGTCGACTCTTTCGGGAAGCGTACTCTCCGAAGACGATAATTTGCCCGTCATTGGGGCATCAGTACAGATAAAAGGGACTTCATTAGGCTCCGTGACCAATGTTGATGGAAATTTTACTATCACAAATGTGCCGGGATCGGCAACAACACTCAAAGTAACTTATGTGGGGATGAAAACCACAGAGGTTCCCCTCAAGCCCAACATGAAGATTGTAATGAAATCGGACTCCAAAGTAATGGACGAAGTGATGGTTGTGGCTTATGGAACTGCCAAAAAGAGTAGTTATTCGGGATCGGCATCTCTTGTAAAGGCAGATGCCATCAAAGATTTACCGACAACAAGTTTTCAAAATGCGCTGAACGGGAAAGTGGCAGGCCTGCAAATATCGACTTCCACCGGACAGGCCGGATCGGCCCCCAGCATCCGCATTCGGGGAAACGGATCGATGAATGCCAGCAACGAACCGTTGTATGTCATCGACGGAGTTCCTGTTACATCGGGCAATGTCGGACAAATGGGAGATTATACTGCCACAACCAACAACGTAATGAACACGCTTAATTCTGATGACATAGAATCGATCTCCGTATTGAAAGATGCCGCAGCATCCTCTCTCTACGGTTCGCGTGCAGCAAACGGTGTCATCCTGATTACTACCAAAAAGGGTAAAGACGGAAAACCTGTCGTTAGCCTAAAAGCTTCACTGGGATTCACACCTTCGTGGGCTACTGACAACTATGAAACTGCCGGAACTCAGGAGCAAGTGAACATGCTTTACATGGTATTGTATGATTACAAAAAATCCAATGGATCTACCGAGGCTGTAGCCAACACATATGCTTTAAGCCAACTCAATAAGAAATTCAACAAACACGGCTATGCGTTCAGCACCACCGGAACCGGACTTTATGACAATGTAAACATTGCCGATTATGACAACTCGGGGCGTGCCGGGAAATATTACGACTGGGACAAGGCGTATTTCCGGACTGCCGTTTTTCAAACATACGACCTCGGAGTAAGCGGAGGTTCGTCCACCACCAATTATTACACCTCGCTCTCTTATACGAAAGACGAAGGACGGCTTAAAGTGAACAGTTTCGACCGCATATCGGGCAGGGTTAACCTTACACAGAAAGTAGGAAAAATATTTGAGATAGGCTCCAACGTGAATATTGCCCGTACCAAACAGGAAGGATACAACGATTCGCGCAATACCGGAGGCAACTATTTTCTTCAAACCCGTAACCTTTTGTGGGGACTTTACTGGCCCACCGACTACAAAACAGGAAGCGACTGGACAACCCGCTATGGCAGCTATGCGTACAACGGATTGTACTACAACACTCAATGGGAAAATCAATCCGTCAACAACAAGTTAACTGCTACTGAAACAGCGACATTACACCTGCTGCCCGGACTCGATCTTCGTTCTATTTTTTCATACGACAACACCACCGTAAAAGACCACATCTACTACAGTGCCAACCATTTCAACGGGTCGGCAAGCAACGGCGCTGTAAACGAGATGCGAACCATTTACGAAAAGACCGTTTCGTCTACAACAGCCAACTACAACAACTCGTGGGGAGCTCATTCGTTCGGTATACTGGCCGGTTTTGAAACTGAGAAAAATACTACGGACTACACACGATCCACCGGAAACAACCTCCCTACAAGCACATTGCACACCGTAGCCACGGCCGGCACACAAACATCGACTGCCTACAACTGGGGCAACTCCATGGTTTCGCTCCTCTCCAAACTCGATTACAACTACGATCAGAAGTATTATGCCTCCGCATCGTTCCGCCGTGACGGATCATCCAAATTGGACGAAAGCTCTCGTTGGGGTAATTTCTGGTCGGTGGCAGGCTCCTGGAGGGTTTCAAACGAAGCCTTCCTTAAAGACAATGCGATCATCAGCGATCTGCGACTGCGGACTTCTTACGGAGTGAATGGAACGCTACCTACCAACAATTACGGCTACATGAGCCTTATGGGGTACACCTCCAAATACATGAGCAACCCGGGTGGAACCATCAACACGGTATCCGACGGGAATCTTTCATGGGAAACCAGCTACACCTATAACATCGGGCTCGACTTCGGATTATTAAACCAACGCATAAGAGGCTCGGTAGAGTTTTTCAACCGCGATTCAAAAGATTTGCTGCAGGACGTTCCCATTTCAACCGTAACGGGGTTCAGCACGACGCTTCGTAATTTCGGCGAAATAAACAACAAAGGAATAGAAGTAGAACTCACGGGCGATATTCTCCGAAACTATCACGGTTGGAACTGGAGTGCTGGAGGAAATGCCTCTTTCATCAAATCGAAGGTAACCAAACTGTATAACGGAGCCGATATCATCTGGTACGACCCTACAGGTGGAGATACCCGCGCTCAATATATCTACCACGAAGGCGCATCAACACTGGCATTCTACGGGTACGAATGGGGCGGAGTCGATAAAACGAACGGCAAGAGCGTCTATTATGTCAATAAAACAGGAGACGCATCATCCGGCGATTTTCAATACAACGGACGGGGTGCGACGTACGATTATAAAAAAGCCAATTACACGATTCTCGGTGATGCGGTTCCAACCGTTAGCGGAGGATTCAACACGAATGTCTCATTCAAAGGTATCGATCTTGGATTGAATTTTATTTACAAAATAGGAGGCAAACTCTACGACGGAGCCTACAAGGATGTGGCCGATGACGGTTATTACTGGGAGCGCATCCACGCCAAAAGCTATTACGAAAACATGTGGACGGTCAACAATCCGAACGGGACACAACCGAAACTCGATGGCAACGACCTGACGGATGCCATGCAATATAGCTCACGCCACATCTTCAATGCAAGTTTTTTACGTCTCAAGAGCCTGTCTCTGGGTTACTCCATACCAAAGAAATGGCTTCAGAAAGCCATGATAAGCGAATCGCGACTTTTCTTCAACGCGAGCAACCTGTGGACCGCTTCCAAGTACAAGGAAGCCGATCCGGAAGTTAACCAGTACGGAACCAGAGGCTGGGAAACTCCTATCGGAAAGACATTCGTGTTCGGTATCGAAGTTAAATTTTAATCAGGAGGAACAACAATGAAACATATAATCAACTCAATAACTCTCTTACTGCTCAGCGCTTTGCTATTTTCGTCATGCAACTCTTTTCTCGATATGCAGCCCAGCGATTCGGGCAATGCGAAAAATGCCATCGCCACGCCTGCCGATGCAAAAGTAGTGATTAACGGCATTATGAGTTCCATGACATCGTCCAACTATTACGGTCGCAATTTCTTTATGTATGGCGACGCAAAAGGAGGCGACCTGACCATCTATTCGGCCGGCCGGGGACTCGACAACCTCTATTCGTTCAACCACTCGGCCACCAGCGGCAGCTATTCGGGCTTCTGGACTACCGGTTATTACGGCATCCTCCAAATCAACAATTTGTTGGAAAACATTGCCAAATTGGAAGCAGCCGGAAGCACCGGTTTCAGTTTTTACAAAGGACAGGCACTCACCTTGCGGGCTCTAATCTATTTCGACCTTGTGCGCCTTTACGGGATGCCTTACAACCTCAACAAAGCATCTTACGGGATTCCGCTTGCCCTCAAGACCCTTGACAGCAATGCTCAGTTGGGCCGCGCTTCGGTAGATGATACCTACAAACAAATCCTCACCGATTTGACTGCCGGAAAAGCGTTACTTGCCACCGACAAATCGGTACAGAAAGGATACATCGGCTACTATGCCAATGTAGCCATCGACGCACGGGTAAAATTGTATATGGAAAATTATGACGGCGCGCTGGCCGATGCGCAGGAAATTATCAACGACAAAAAATATTCACTCTACGACCCTTCTGCTTGGACAAGTTCGTGGAAGACACAATTCGGCAGCGAATCGATCTTCGAGTTGGGCATCTATCCCAACGAATCGGATCTGGGGACATCCTCACTCGGCTACTACCTGATGCGCTACGGCCAGATAACCGGAGCCATGGGTTATTTTCTGGCGAGCGACTACTACCTGAACCGCCTTTCGGAAGATGCCGGTGATGTCCGCTGGGGCATTATGGACAACGACGAATACTGGTACATGACAAAAACGTCGCGCAAAGGGGCTTGTTACAAATACATGGGAAGCGTAATCACCGGAGGGGTCTTCCCCGGCGATGGCAAAGCAACCCCATCGGCGGTCAACATCAAAATCATTCGCCTGTCGGAAGTCTACCTGATTGCCGCTGAAGCCGCCCTCCACGCATCAACTTCCGACGCAGCAGCTGCAGCCAGCTACCTCAACCAGATTCGCAAACGGGCACCTAATCTCACGCCGGCAACAGCCTCGACCATTTCCGACGACATGATTTTGAACGAACGCAGCAAAGAGCTATTCGGTGAAGGGCACGTTTCTTCGACCTGATTCGCAAACATAAAACCATCACTTATAACGATGATTTTCAAAGTGTGCCGGTAAGCACCCGCACCAAAAGTATCGATCGTACCTTTGGTAAAATCGTTTTACCCATTGCTCAGAGCGAAATCAATGCCAATCCGGCACTGAAAGACCAGCAAAACGAAGCCTATAAATAATTATCGGTAATCCAACAAAAACACTTCACGGATGATCGTATGGTCATCCCGTGTTTTGTTTTAAATATGAAAATCAGTAAGTTTGCATAATAATACGATCTTAAATTATCAATTACATGAAAAAACGAACTAAACAAGCTATCAACGCTTTAACTCACCACATAGAAAATTTAGAAGTTGTTAGCAACACAAAGCAAGGCAACACATGGAAAGCATCCGTAAGAGCCACATTCAATCTCTATTTAGGAAAGGAATCTGCTCTTTCTGATAGACTTTCTCAGCTTTACTTTACTAAAGCAATCCTATTCCAGATGCAGATGTCTTTGAAAAGAAATACGATCATAATTATGATGAAACCGCAAAGCAAGATTTTAGAGATCTCATCCAAAGTGCGATTAAACATATTGAAACAAATGGCATCTACAAAGATTATTCGAAAAAGAATTTTCTATCAAATTTCAATAACAAAGAAATTATCAGTGGAATACTTAGCTGCATAGTTTTAATTGGGGGAATTATATTCAAAGCTGGAGAACATTATTCTGACAGCGATAAAAAAACAGAAATATCTGAATATAAAACCATAATCAAAGACTTCGATAAGTTACACAAAACAGACTCAATCAAAATCGATTCTTTGCACAAAATAGTAAATTCAAAACAAACAATCCATTGATTCGATAGATAAGTTAGCTTTGAATCTTATTTAAAACATCCCTCACAATCATTCTTCTATCTATCTCATAGATTTTGTATCTTTGCAGTCCGAAATTTAGTAGCCGGCAGACTTTCTGAGGCTACACACTTCAACGATTACACGATTAAACAAAGAGATATGTCAAAGAACTTCAAAAGAACATTGATTACCACCGCGTTGCCCTATGCAAACGGGCCCGTCCACATCGGCCACTTAGCCGGAGTTTATGTACCAGCCGATATTTACGCACGTTATATGCGGCTCAAAGAGGAAGAGGTAGTCATGATTGGCGGTTCGGACGAACACGGGGTGCCCATCACCATCAAGGCGCGCAACGAGGGCATCACTCCGCAGGAAGTGGTCGATCGTTACCACACCATTATTAAAGATTCATTCAAGGAGTTCGGAATTACCTTCGATGTCTATTCGCGTACCTCCTCGAAAATTCACAATAAAACGGCTTCCGACTTTTTCAAAATTCTGTACGACAAGGGAGAATTTATTGAAAAAACATCGGAGCAGTACTACGACGAGGAAGCCAAACAGTTTTTGGCCGACCGCTACATCACCGGAAAATGCCCCCATTGTGGCAACGAGCGTGCCTATGGCGACCAGTGCGAAGCGTGTGGCACCTCGCTCAGTCCGCTCGACCTGATTGAACCCAAATCGGCCATTAGTGGAAGCGCTCCGGTATTGAAAGAGACCAAGCACTGGTACCTGCCACTTGATAAGCACGAGCCTTGGCTGCGCGAGTGGATTCTCGAAAACCACAAGGAGTGGAAAGCTAATGTTTACGGACAGTGCAAATCGTGGTTGGACATGGGTTTGCAACCCCGCGCCGTGAGTCGCGACCTCAATTGGGGCGTTCCCGTTCCGGTGGAAGGCGCTGAAGGCAAGGTGCTCTACGTGTGGTTCGATGCGCCCATCGGCTACATCTCCAACACCATCGAGATGTGCGAGAAAGAACCGAAGAAATACGGCAACTGGGAGAAATGGTGGAAAGACCCCGAAACCAAGCTGGTACACTTTATCGGCAAAGACAATATCGTGTTCCACTGCATCGTCTTTCCGTCGATGCTGAAAGCGGACGGAAGTTACATTTTACCGGAGAATGTTCCTGCCAACGAGTTTTTGAACCTCGAAGGAGATAAAATATCGACCTCCCGCAACTGGGCGGTTTGGTTGCACGAATACTTGCACGATTTCCCTGGCAAACAGGATGTGCTGCGCTACGTGCTTACCGCCAATGCCCCGGAGACTAAAGATAACGATTTCACCTGGAAAGATTTTCAGGCACGCAACAACAACGAATTAGTGGCCATCTTCGGCAATTTTGTGAACCGCGCGCTGGTATTGACCCACAAATATTTTGACGGCAAAGTGCCTGCCGCAGGCGAACCGACCGACTACGACCGTAAGACATTGGAAGAGTTCAAGTCGGTACAGGCTGAGATGGAACGATTGCTCGAAGTGTACCGTTTCCGCGATGCACAAAAAGAGGCGATGAACCTGGCCCGCATCGGCAACAAATACCTTGCCGATATGGAACCGTGGAAGCTGGCTAAAACCGATATGACCCGCGTGGCTGCCATTATGAACCTCAGCCTGCAAATTACGGCTAACTTAGCCATTGCTTTCGAACCGTTCCTGCCTTTCTCGGCACAAAAACTACGCGAAATGATCGGTATGCCGGAATGTAACTGGGCGCACCTCGGCCATTTCAACTTGTTGGAAGAGGGTCATCAACTGAACGAACCAGCTCTGTTGTTCGAAAAAATTGAAGACAGCGTCATCGAAGCCCAGGTACAAAAGTTGCTCGATACGAAAAAAGCCAACGAAGCAGCCGCTTACAAGGCAAACCCCGTGAAAGAGAACGTGGCTTTCGAAGATTTTATGAAGATGGATATCCGCGTGGGGACCGTACTCGATTGTCAGAAAGTGCCCAAGGCCGATAAACTGCTGCAGTTCCGCATCGCCGACGGCTTGGAAGAACGCACCATCCTCTCGGGCATTGCCAAATATTATCCCAATCCCGAAGAGCTGATTGGCACGCAGGTTTGCTTTATTGCCAACTTCGAGCCCCGCAAATTGCGCGGCATCATGAGCGAAGGAATGATTCTCTCGGCCGAAGATGCCGATGGCAAATTAGTATTGATCCAACCGAGAATGAAAGTAACCAACGGTGTTGAAGTAAAATAAAAGAGACCTCCCCCTGCCCCCTCCCAAGGAGGGGGTAAGTCTTCCTGATATTGCACAATTAGCAGATAGCTGGAATATTGGATTCTGGAATCTAATCTATCCAATTCAGATCTATGTGTATTTGTATTTGAAATTATGCGCAAACTCAAAATAGACGAACTGAACCGCCTCTCGACCGACGAGTTCAAGCAGGCCGATAAACTACCGCTGGTAGTAGTGCTTGACAATGTGCGCAGCCTGCACAACGTCGGATCGGTGTTCCGCACATCGGATGCTTATTTGGTAGAAGCCGTTTACCTTTGTGGCATCACCTCCACCCCACCCCATGCCGAAATACATAAGTCGGCGCTGGGAGCCGAATTTTCCGTCGACTGGAAATATTTCGAGCATACTCTTGACGCTGTGACACAACTCAAAACCGACGGCTACACGGTTTTCTCCATCGAACAAGCCCAGGGGAGCACCATGCTCACCGATCTACAACTGGAACCAAATGGCAAATACGCCGTGATTCTCGGCCACGAGGTAAAAGGCGTACAACAGGAGGTGGTCAATGCCAGTGACGGCTGCATCGAGCTACCACAATACGGCACAAAACATTCACTGAATGTGTCGGTTACCGCCGGAATCGTGATCTGGGAGTTTTTCAAAGGAATACGGAACGTCTGACAATAAACGGACATAAAAGCAAAACGGAGTTATTCGGAACAATCCTTGTAACTCCGTTTTTATTTTAAAAATCGGCTTTTATTCTGCGCTTTTGTTTTGCTTTTCTGCCTTATAAATAGTATGCAGAAGCCCATCTACCAGACCGAAAGTCGGCACATAAATTTGCTGGATACCGGTAAGGTCGGCAATGTGCAGAAAGATCTCCGAAGCCGGAATGATAACATCCGCCCGGTCGGGGTTTAATTCGAAGCGCGTCATGCGTTCTTCAACACTCAATTGCTTCATATCCTGATAAATATCCTGTAACTTATCAATATCGAGCACATCTCCCTTTTTCAATTTCGCCAATTTATGCAGCTTGTTGATATTACCTCCCGAGCCGATAATTTCTGTAATTGAGTATTGGCGCTTGACCGACTGCAAGAAATCGTTCATCCGGACCAACTCTTCATTTACCACTTTATTGCGCAACATACGGATGGTACCGATATTGAAAGATGCCGATTCGACTAATTTGCCTCTGGAGATAACAGAAAGTTCGGTGCTCCCGCCACCCACGTCGACATACAAATAGTTTCCATTTCGATCGAGACGATCTTCCACATGGCTTTCGTAAATGGTGCGCGCCTCTTCCGAGCCGTCAATAATTTCGATATCAAGTTCTGCTTTTTCCTTCACGGCCGCTACCACTTTAGCCGCATTGCGGGCTTCGCGCATGGCTGCCGTAGCACAGACCCGATACGATTCTACCTCGTAGACAGACATCAGATGGCGGAATGCTTTCATCAATTTAATTAGCTTGCGCATCCGTTTATCACTGATTTTTCCTATCGAATAGGTATCTTCTCCCAGACGCAACGGCACCCGAAGCAACATCAGCTTCTTAAATGAGATACCGCCATCATCCTCATTCACCACAGAGATGAGCAAGCGCACAGCATTTGACCCTATATCTATTGCTGCAATCTTTTGTTCTTCCATTTGAAATTTATTTACCACAAAGAGAATAAAATTTTGTTCCAAAATAGTTACGTTCTTATTGAGATTCAGAGAAGCAGCCGCCCAACGCTGATAATAAAATATTTTCAGACTTTACAAAAACTTATTCCCTCAAAACATCTCATTCCAAATGTTTTAGCGTAAATTTGCAGTCAGAAATCAAATCTATTATATTATGATCTATCTAGCTGACACAGCGAACATTGAAGAAATAAAAAGTTTGCTTCATTACTTTCCGCTGGCGGGTGTTACCACCAACCCGACAATTATCGGAGCTGAAAACAAGCCTCTTTCGGTTATTCTGCCGGAAATCATCGAACTCATTGGCGACAAAAAAATGATACACGTACAAATGATCAGTCGCAAGGCAGAAGACATGGTTCGCGAAGCCAAAACATACAAAGCCAAATTTGGTCTTGGAGACAATTATTATGCGAAGATTCCGGTATCGGCCGAAGGTTACCGCGCCATGCCAATGTTGAAAGATGCCGGCATCAACGTTACGGCAACGGCTATTTTCACACAACAACAGGCTTTGGTTGCTGCAAGAGCCGGAGCCGACTGGGTTGCACCCTACGTAAACCGTCTCGACAATATCTCGTCGCACGGCATCGAAGTGGTAAAGCACATCGTTGAAAATATCGAGAAATTCAAACTGGACACAAAAGTGCTTGCCGCCAGCTTTAAGACGGTCGACCAGGTGCACCGCGTGAGCATGGTGGGTAGTCACGCCGCGACTGTCGGTCACGAAATTCTGGAACGCCTCCGCAGCCACCCGATGACTGACATGAGTCTCGACTGGTTTGAGAAAGACGGCGCTCATCTCTACGACATTGAGTTCTGAGCCTTGCACACAGAGCACGCAGAATAAACAGAAAAACACCGATTTGGAATTACAATGTATCCAAACCGGTGTTTTTTTATATTTCAAATTGTGTCTCGTATACTACGAAGCGGGCGGTGCTTTTGGCTTTTTGTTATTATTGAAACGACGCTTCCCATTCGGTCTGACACCTCCTTTTTTATCTCCGTCCGGATTGCGACGGAAAGGCCTTCTTCCGCGTGAAGGATCGCCCACCCTCCATTCGGGTGTTGGTCCGAACTCTTCGGGCAATTGCAACCTGGGCAGTTCTGCTTCTATCAGTTGTTCGATGCGGTGCATCTTCTGCATATCCTTTTCATTGACCAACGTGTAAGCTTCTCCTTCGGTATTGGCCCGGGCGGTACGTCCGATGCGGTGAACATAATCTTCAGCATCGTGAGGCACATCAAAGTTAATCACCATATTGATCTCTTTTATGTCAATTCCGCGACTGATCACGTCGGTAGCCACCAAAATACGGGTACGCTTGGAACGAAAACCCATCAAAACTTCTTCACGTTGTTCCTGGTCCAAATCAGAAGAAATACCACGGGAAGCATAACCGTTTTTACGCAGATCGCGCACAATTTCGTGTACCTTACTTTTGGCGGAGGTAAAAATCAGGATGCTGGAATAATCGGAATGACGGTCAATAATCAGTTTCAGCGCTGCATTTTTCTGGGCATCATGCGCCAGACAAACATGCTGTACCACTTTCTCGGCTGGTTTCGAAATCGCCAATGAGATTTCGGCCGGATCCACCAGAATTTTCTTTGCCAGCGACCGAATCTTCGGTGGCATCGTAGCGCTAAACATCAACGTTTCGCGCTGTTTGGGTATATAGGTAATAATTTTTTCAATATCGTCCATAAATCCCATATCCAGCATCTTATCGGCTTCGTCAAGAACCAGATGTTCCAAATGCTTAAAATTACCGTTGCCCATGGCAAGGTGAGAAATCAAACGACCGGGCGTTGCCACAATAATATCGGCTCCGCCTTTTAGCGCATTTTCCTGTTGTGAATAATCACCACCGTCGCCACCGCCATACACGGCTGCAGATCCGATGGATGCAAAGTAAGAAAAGCCCTGAATTTCCTGATTAATCTGAATCGCCAGCTCGCGCGTGGGAACAATAATCAACGTGTTTGTACCATGCGCAGGCTTTTCTATCAGTTTGTGCAAAATAGGAAGGACAAACGCCGCAGTTTTACCGGTACCTGTTTGCGCACAGGCAATAATATCTTTATTGTCCAGTATTTTAGGAATCGCAAATTCTTGTATCGGAGTAGCCTCATCAAATCCCATATAAGAGATGGCATCGAGCAGGCTCTCGTTCAAATTTAGTTCTGTAAACTTCATTAAGTTTTTAATTTTCTAATACCTTTCAAAGGTACGCAAAAAGTAGGGAAGCAGAAAACCTATTCAATTGCACGACACATACCTGCAATATTTACACCTTAAACAGGATCTGCAATAAAGATTTCCCGAGCTGATTATTTATCGCTCTCATACTGTTATCATTCTGTTTTTTCGCCAAACTTTCCGTAAATTTGCACTCCGAAAGAAGAAACCACAAAAAGAGTTGGATGTAAAGATATTACCTATTCCACTCTTAACTTTTTAACGTCGATATGGAATACAATTTCAGGGAAATAGAGAAAAAGTGGCAAGCCGCTTGGAAAAAAGACCAAACCTACAAGGTAGATATTAATGACAAGCCGAAGTTTTATGTGCTCGACATGTTCCCCTATCCTTCGGGAGCCGGACTGCATGTAGGCCATCCGCTGGGTTACATTGCTTCCGATATTTACAGTCGTTTCAAACGCTTGCAGGGCTTCAACGTGCTGCACCCCATGGGCTACGATGCCTACGGACTTCCTGCCGAACAGTATGCTATACAAACAGGTCAGCATCCGGCCGTTACTACCGAAAAAAATATTACCCGCTACCGCGAACAGCTCGACAAGATTGGCTTCTGCTACGATTGGAGCCGCGAAGTGCGCACCTGCAACCCCGACTTTTATAAATGGACACAGTGGGCATTTATCCAGATGTTTAACAGCTATTATTGCAATCAGGCCAAACAGGCGCGTCCCATCAGCGAACTTGTAGAAGTATTCAGCCAAAGCGGTACCGAAGGATTAGAGATTGCCTGCACCAACGAAATGTCGTTTACTGCTGCCGAATGGAATACCAAAAGCGAAAAAGAACAACGCGACATCCTGATGAACTACCGCATCGCCTACAAAGCCGATACGATGGTAAACTGGTGTCCTGCGCTGGGAACAGTTCTTGCCAACGACGAGGTAAGCGAAGGTGTTTCTGTTCGTGGTGGCCATCCGGTAGAACAAAAAGTGATGAGCCAGTGGAGCCTGCGCGTTTCGGCTTACGCACAACGCCTGCTCGACGGTCTCGACACCATTGACTGGACCGACTCGCTGAAGGAAACTCAAAAGAATTGGATCGGCAGAAGCGAAGGTGCTGAAATGAACTTCAAGGTAAAGGATTCCGATATCGAATTCACCATCTTTACAACAAGAGCGGATACCGTTTTTGGCGTAACATTTATGGTACTTGCTCCCGAAAGCTCACTAGTGGATCAACTTACTACTCCCGAACAAAAACAAGCTGTAGCTGATTATTTAATTGCCACTAAAAAACGTACCGAACGCGAACGTATTGCCGACAAACGTGTCAGCGGTGTCTTTTCGGGTTCGTATGCCATCAATCCGCTCACCGGCGATGCCATCCCGGTTTGGATCAGCGACTACGTGCTGGCTGGCTACGGAACGGGCGCCATCATGGCGGTTCCGGCACACGACTCGCGCGACTACGCTTTTGCTAAACATTTCGACTTGCCCATCGTTCCGCTGATCGAGGGTTGCGACGTGAGCGAAGAGAGTTTCGATGCGAAAGAAGGGATCGTCACCAACTCACCGGCTCCCGGGAAAGAGAGGAAAGGCGGTCTTGTGTTGAACGGACTGACCGTGAAAGAAGCCATTGCCAAAACAAAACTATATATTGCCGAAAAAGGTTTGGGTCGCGTGAAGGTGAACTTCCGCCTGCGCGATGCTATCTTCAGCCGCCAGCGTTACTGGGGCGAACCATTCCCTGTTTATTACAAAGGGGGTCAACCCTACATGCTCGACGAAAGCAAACTGCCGCTCGAATTACCTGAAGTGGACAAATATCTACCCACCGAAAAAGGCGAGCCACCGCTCGGACGTGCTCAAAACTGGCAAACAGAAGAGGGTTACCCCCTCGAACTGAATACCATGCCGGGCTTTGCTGGCTCTTCTGCCTACTACCTGCGCTACATGGATCCGCACAACGACAATGCTTTGATTTCCCAGGATGTCAATCAGTACTGGCGCAATGTAGACCTCTATATCGGAGGAACGGAACATGCCACCGGTCACCTGATATACAGCCGCTTCTGGAACAAATTTTTGTTCGACCTCGGCATCGTTTGCGAAGAAGAACCGTTCAAAAAACTTATCAATCAAGGAATGATTCAGGGACGAAGCAATTTTGTGTATCGTATCAAAGACACCAACACATTTGTTTCGCTGAACCTGAAGAACCAATACGATGTCACTCCTATTCACGTCGATGTAAATATTGTTTCCAACGATATTCTCGACACGGAAGCTTTCAAAAGCTGGAATCCGGAATACAAAACTGCCGAATTCATCCTCGAAGATGGCAAATACGTTTGTGGCTGGGCGGTAGAAAAGATGTCGAAATCGATGTTCAACGTGGTGAATCCCGATGACATTGTGGAACGCTATGGTGCCGATACGCTGCGCTTGTACGAAATGTTCCTCGGCCCGCTCGAACAGTCGAAACCCTGGGACACCAACGGCATCGATGGCGTTCACCGCTTCCTGAAAAAACTCTGGAGCCTCTTCTGGAAAGAAGAATCGTTGCTTGTTACCGATGCCGAACCGACAGCCGACGAGTTGAAGGCGCTGCACAAACTGCTGAAGAAGGTAAAAGCCGACATCGAGAACTTCTCGTACAACACATCGATCAGTGCCTTTATGATCTGCATCAACGAACTTACGTCGCTCAAATGCAGCAAAAGAGCTATTTTGGAACCGTTGGTGGTAACACTGGCTCCGTTTGCACCTCACGTTGCAGAAGAGTTGTGGCACACGCTGGGACACACCACTACCGTTTGCGATGCCCAATGGGTAGAAGCCAACGAAAAATATTTAGTGGAAAATACGGCCACTTATGCCATCTCTTTCAACGGGAAGGTGCGCTATCAGTTGCAGCTGCCCGCCGATATGCCTGCTGCCGAAGTAGAAGCCATTGTAATGAAAGAGGGACAGTCGCAAAAATGGATGGAAGGCAAGACCCCTAAAAAGGTAATCGTAGTGCCGAAGAAGATTGTAAATATTGTGCTGTAATCGACACAAACAGACACAAAAAAGCCGTTTCGGAATCCGAAACGGCTTTTTTATTAAAAGTCAGGTTACTGACGAGTTTCTATTTCTTCTTTCAGGTCTAGTTCATTTCCTGCTGCATCAATAAACGCATATTGAAGCAGACCGAATTCTTGTGAAGGTACTATTTTGTGGCCAAAGCCGTACCGGAATTTCCATTTCCATTTCAAGGAATAAAATCCCGAATTGATATAGGCAGCCACGTAAGGATGCACTTTTAGAACAAACTGTTTGACGTTAAGTGTATTTACCAGATAATCCAGCTTTCCTTCGAGGGTATCGGTAAACAAAATCGATGCTTTAATCTTGCCGCTTCCAAAACAGGTTGGGCAGGTTTCTTCCGTATCGACAAACATTGCCGGACGTACCCGTTGCCGGGTTATCTGCATGACACCGAACTTGCTTAATGGCAACACGTGATGTTTTGCCCGGTCATTTTCCATCAATTTTTCCACATGGTCGAACAACTGTTGACGGTGTTCACTCCTTAACATGTCGATAAAATCGATGGCGATAATACCTCCCAGATCGCGTAAACGCATCTGGCGGACTATTTCATTCGCAGCGGCCATATTCACCTCCAGGGCATTATCCTCCTGATTGTTGGTGGCTTTCGAACGGTTACCGCTATTCACGTCGATCACGTGCATAGCTTCGGTTTGTTCTATAATGAGGTAAGCGCCGCGCTTAAAAGTGACAGTCTTACCAAAAAGAGCTTTTATCTGCTTAGTAATTCCAAAATTGTCAAATATAGGCAAATTACCAGCATACAGTTTGATAATATTTTTCTTATCAGGCGCTATCAGTTCTACATAATCGCGAACTTCCGCGCACACCGCCTCGTCATTGATATGAATACTCTCGAAATCGGGATTAAAAATATCCCGTATAATTCCGATGGTGCGTCCGATCTCTTCAAGGACAGGTGCTATACCTTTTGCTTTTTGTGTCTTGGCAACCGATTCTTCCCATCGTTTTACCAAAATCCGTAACTCGTTATCGAGTTCGGCTACCCGTTTTTCTTGCGCAACAGTCCGCACAATCACGCCAAATCGGCGGGGTTTAATGCTTTGAATCAGTTGCTTGAGTCTCATTCGTTCTTCCGACGATTTAATTTTCTGAGAAACAGAAACTTTGTCGGCAAACGGGATCAATACCAAATACCTACCCGCGATCGACAATTCGGCCGACAGTCGCGGCCCTTTTGTAGAGATAGGCTCTTTGGCAATTTGTACCCACAGCTCTTGACCCACCTTCAATACATCCGAAATAGTGCCTTCCTTTGGGATATCGGGCAACGATTTGGATTTTAGAATAGAAGGCGTGCGTTTGCGGTCTGCCTGGGTTTGTTTAAAAAATTCGGTTTGTGAAAGAAATTGTGGACCTAAATCCTGATAGTGAAGAAAAGCCTCTTTGCCATAACCAACATCCACGAAGGCGGCATTCAGTCCGGGCATCAGTTTTTTAACCCTGCCCACATAAATATCGCCAACCATAAATGATAACGAACGCCCCTCTTTATTGAGTTCCACCAGATTTTTATCCTCCAGCAGCGCGATCGTAATCTCTTGTTGTTGTACGTCAACGACTAATTCACTATTCACACTTTGTTGGTTTTAGTATACTTATAATAAACAAAGAACAAACCTACTGCCAGTCTCAGGCCGCCGGTTTGCTCTTGTATGTTCTTAATAAAGACCGCTTACTTTATTTCTTCTTATGGCGATTCTTTCTGAGTCTTTTTTTACGCTTGTGCGTAGCCATCTTATGTCTTTTTCTTTTTTTTCCGCTTGGCATGGTTGTATTATTTTACAGATTCAAAAAATGTCTTAGCTGGTTTGAAAGCCGGGATTTTGTGAGCAGGAATCACAATAGTTGTGTTCTTGGAAATATTACGAGCAGTTTTCTGAGCTCTTTGTTTTACAATGAAACTACCGAAACCTCTCAAGTAAACGTTATCTCCTTTTTCTAGAGACGATTTTACGTTTTCCATGAAAGACTCAACAGTCTTCAAGATAGAAACCTTATCAAGACCGGTTTCTTTCGCAATTTCATTAACAATTTCTGCTTTTGTCATTGTTGAAATAATTAAAAGGGTTATACATTAAATGTGTAAAAATATTGTTGGCTTATGGACTTGCAAAGATATTGCATTAATTTTCAACGACAAAATCTTTTTTTCTTTTTTTTCCTCGACCCCATATTTTTTTCTAAACTTCCGTTTTACCTTTGCAAACCCATTTTTTGGATGTGGGTATAGCGACTCTCAAAAATGATTACGATGATTGAATACGACGATCTACAGCATATATCTTCCGTTTTGACCGATTGGTACAAAAAGAACAAACGGGACTTACCGTGGAGGAACATCCACGATCCCTACCGGATATGGATTTCGGAGATCATCCTGCAACAAACACGAGTAGCCCAGGGGTATGACTATTATCTGAAGTTTACGCAACAATTTCCTGATGTCCAATCGCTTGCCACCGCACCCGAAGATGATGTTCTAAAATGCTGGCAAGGCTTAGGTTATTACAGCCGTGCGCGCAATCTGCAGGCCGCGGCTAAACAAATAATGACGCTACACAACGGTAAATTTCCGTCCGCTTACGATGACATTTTAGCATTAAAAGGCATTGGAGAGTACACTGCCGCTGCCATATCTTCGTTTGCGTTCCAACAACCTTACGCCGTTGTCGATGGCAATGTTTTTCGTTTTTTATCCCGTTATTTCGGAATAGACTCCCCGATTGACTCCGGGGCAGGCAAAAAACAGTTTACCGAACTAGCTAATGCATTGCTGAACAAACAACAACCAGACCTGCACAACCAGGCAATTATGGAATTCGGAGCTCTGCAATGCACTCCTACCGGACCTGACTGCATGAATTGCCCGCTTGAAACCAGTTGTTTTGCAAAAGAACAAGACAAAATATCATACCTCCCTGTCAAGGAGAAGAAAACACGAGTAACACACCGTTATTTTCACCATTTAGTTTTCATTTGCGGTGAAGAAACGCTGTTGAGCAAGAGGTCAGACAAAGACATCTGGCAAAATTTATATGAATTTCCTCTCTACGAAAGCACAAAATTGTGCAGCTTTGAGGAAATTCTCATGGAGAAAAACTGGCTTAGTGAAATAGTGAAGTTAAATTCTATACATGTAAGCTATCAGTCGAAAGAGATAAAACACGTATTGAGCCATCAAATAATCCATGCCGTTTTTTTCGTTATAAATACAGAAAGCACGACATTAAAACTGCCGCACTTTATACCCGTAAAGATCGAACATCTAAATAAATACCCTGTTTCGAGACTAACTGAAAAATTCCTCAAAAAAGTTTAGCGAAAATTTGTCTTATTCAAAAAACAAATATATCTTTACAGCAAATTAACATTTAAAATAGATTAATATGTCGGTTAACAAAGTAATTTTAGTAGGCAATGTAGGAAAAGATCCCGAGGTAAAATATCTTGACAGAAATGTCGCAGTTGCTAATTTCCCTTTGGCTACCACAGAAAGAGGGTACAAAACAACCACTGGAATAGAAGTGCCGGAAAGAACTGAGTGGCATAATATTGTACTGTGGCGCGGACTGGCAGAAACTGCAGAAAAATATGTAAAAAAAGGCAGCCAGCTCTATATTGAAGGAAAACTTCAAACCCGTTCATGGGAAAAAGACGGAGTAAAGCGCTATACAACGGAAATTGTAGCCGATGTTATGCAAATGCTCGGAAAACGTGCTGACTCAGGACAAGATAACGGAACGGTTTCGAACAGCCAGGCAACTCCTGCTGCTCAAAATTCATTTGAAGCTCCTGCATCAGATGATTCTGCAGACGACCTTCCTTTCTAACTCTCAAAAAGCATTATAGCTCTGCAATAAACAGTGTCACAGTGGACATTTTTTATTAATTTTGCAAGGACAGGCATTAGCCTGTCCTTTATTTGTTTTTACCTAATTATCAATTAATTGAATATAGCCACTATTTTTTCAGAGATAATAGTTCATCCGTTTACTATCGAAACGGCCGGAATAATACTCCTGATGGTGTTATTATTAATCATCACAGGGTTTATTGCGGCTTCTGAAGTTGCTTTTTTTGCCCTCAATCCTCACGACATTAACGAGCTTAACAAAAAAACGTTCGCTTCTGATGGCATTCTATTGTCCCTCAAAGAGCAACCGGAACGTCTTTTGGCAACGATTCTGATAGCCAACAACACGATCAATGTTGCCGTTGTAATCCTTTCCACGCTATTAGTGAACCACCTGTTCGATTTTTCTTCCGCGCCATGGATAGGATTTCTGGTACAAACGGTTGTTATCACATTTTTACTTCTGTTAATCGGAGAGATAGGTCCTAAAATTTATGCCCGTCAAAATGCTTTACGTTTCTCCCGATCTTCTGCGTCTATGCTACGATTTTTAGCAAAAGCACTTAAGCCATTTGCTTTGCTACTAGTTAAATCATCCGGCTTGGTCGATAAACGGTTGGCGCGCCACAACACACAGAATCTTTCTATTGACGAATTATCGCAGGCATTAGAACTGACTACTAAAAATGACGATGACGACAAACAGATACTCGAAGGCATCATCAAGTTTGGCAGCAAAAGCGTAGAAGAAATAATGACTGCCCGTCTTGACATTGCCGCCATCGATATAAAATCTGCTTTTTCTGAAGTAAAGCGACATGTCATCGAGTCGGGATATTCACGCATTCCTGTTTATCAGGGCAACATTGACAGTATAAAAGGAATACTTTATAGTAAAGATTTGCTGCCCCATCTTGACAAAAGCGATTCATTCAAATGGCAGGTATTGTTGCGTCTACCCTATTTCGTGCCGGAACAGAAGAAAATCGATGATTTGCTTAGAGAATTTCAGGCAAATAAAAATCATCTGGCCGTTGTGGTCGATGAATATGGAGGAACATCGGGCATAGTAACGCTTGAAGATATTTTGGAAGAAGTTGTCGGCGAAATTGACGACGAATATGATGACACAGAGCTTCCATACACAATAATAAATGAACACACGATAGACTTTGACGCAAAGATTTCTCTTACCGACTTTTTCAAGGTTGTCAAAGTTGAAGAAACCGATTTTGATAATATAATCGGGGAAGTAGATAGCCTTGCTGGCCTGATTCTCGAATTAACAGGAGAATTACCTCATCAAAATGATCAAATTGTGTTCGGAAGATACACCTTCGACATTCTTGAAGTAGACGAACGCCGCATTATAAAAGTACGGCTAACACTGTCGGATCAACCGGCATCAGAATAATTAAAACAGCATGAAATTCAAATATTTAGCTCCATTACTTTTTTTCGTTCTGCTGATAACGGTTTCGTGTTCACACCCGACACCCAAGCCTTATGGATATTTTCGGATAGCACTGCCGGCAAACGACTACCGTGTCTTCGACAAAAACTATCCTTATTCATTTGACATTTCAACATTTGCCGTCGATTCTGCGGTAAAACATGAACAGGGCGAATATTGGCTTAACATTGAATACCCGGCACTCAAAGGATGCATCTATTGCAGCTATATGCCCGTCCGGAATAACTTCAGAACCATTGCCGAAGATTGCCGGAAATTTGTTTATAAACACACTGTAAAAGCAGAGGCTATTACTGAGCAACCGTATGAAAACCCGGATCGTAAAGTTTATGGAATTCTTTATGAAATCAAAGGTGATGCCGCTTCGCCAATCCAGTTTATGCTAACTGACAGTACGCATCATGTATTAAGAGGTGCGCTCTATTTCGATGCAGTTCCAAACAAAGACTCCATTGCTCCGGTACTTAATTATGTTCGCAAAGATATTATTCGTCTGATTGAAACAACCAGATGGAAATAAACTGCTGTCAATTATGTTGCTTGAAAAAAAGACAATCGCGGACGGTACGTTGATCGGCATCTGGGAAATTGAAGAAACGGAAGAACAATTTTTGCAGCTGTTTGAAGAAACGGTTCCTCTTTTAGATGAGCTAAAAGAAGTTTCCAACCCGACTAAAAGATGCGAAAAATTTGCAGTAAGAGCTCTTTTCAAATTTCTGACAGGAGAAGAAAAAAGAATCGTTTATATGCCTTCCGGCAAACCGGCTCTGCTCGACCGATCGTTTAACATTAGCATTTCACACACAAAAGGATACGCGGTGGTTGCTCTTCACAAGAACAAGATCGTTGGAATTGACATAGAAGCAATTAGCAATCGGGCTCACAAGATAAATCATCGCTTCATGAATATTAAAGAACGTGAAGCGCTTGACAAGACCAGTGGTCCTGTTGTATCTTTGCTCCATTGGTCGGCAAAAGAGACCGTTTACAAACTTCTTTCGAGAGGAGGAGTAGATTTTGAAAAGGAAATTTTAATCCAACCGTTTGAATTAGAAGACAAAAAACTAAAAGCTTCTGAAAGTCATACTACTGACCAAAAGGAGTTTACAATATATTTTGAGGTTACCAGTAGCTATGTACTGACAATGGGCATATACATATAGTCTCTACACACAGCAGGACTATAAAAATCAAGCGAACGTTTAACCGGAATCATTGGTATTAGAAATTTTGAACCTGAATTTTACATTATGTCAGATAACATTCAAAACATCACAGACTTAACGGACAAAGAGTATAAATACGGCTTTGTCACCGACATAGAGACAGACGTTATCCCTAAAGGATTGAATGAAGATGTCATTCGCCTGATTTCTCAAAAGAAAGATGAACCGGAATGGTTACTACAATTCCGTCTTGACGCATACAACCATTGGTTGACGATGGAAATGCCACACTGGCCTCATCTCAGGATCCCTGAAATCAACTATCAGGATATCGTTTATTTTGCAGCGCCCAAGAAGAATGCTCCAAAATCGCTTGACGAGGTAGATCCGGAACTGTTGAAGACTTTTGACAAACTCGGAATTTCGTTGAACGAACAAAAACAACTTTCGGGCATTGCCGTGGATGCGGTAATGGACAGTGTTTCGGTGAAAACTACTTTTCGTGAAACACTGGCCGAACTCGGCATTATCTTCTGCTCATTCAGCGAAGCGGTGAAAGATTATCCCGACCTGGTAAAAAAATACCTCGGATCGGTAGTTTATTACCGCGATAACTATTTTGCTGCGCTCAACTCGGCTGTTTTTAGTGACGGTTCGTTCGTTTATATTCCAAGAGGAGTTCGCTGCCCGATGGAATTATCGACCTACTTCCGTATCAATGCCAAAAATACCGGACAGTTTGAACGTACACTGATCGTGGTCGAAGACGACAGCTACGTTTCCTATCTCGAAGGCTGTACGGCTCCGATGCGCGACGAAAACCAGCTCCACGCGGCTATCGTTGAGATTTACATACACGACCGCGCCGAAGTAAAATATTCTACTGTTCAGAACTGGTATCCCGGCGACAAAAACGGCAAAGGCGGTATCTATAATTTCGTAACCAAGCGTGCTCTTTGCAAGGGTGTTGCCTCTAAAGTATCGTGGACACAGGTAGAAACAGGCTCAGCCATCACCTGGAAATATCCCAGTTGCATTCTGGCCGGAGATAATTCTTCCGGCGAATTTTATTCTGTTGCCGTTACCAATAACTATCAGCAGGCCGACACCGGAACCAAGATGATTCACCTTGGCAAAAACACCAAAAGTCATATCGTTTCCAAAGGAATTTCGGCAGGTAAAAGCCAGAACAGCTATCGCGGATTAGTTCGTGTGTCGCAGAAAGCCGAAAATGCCCGCAACTATTCGCAATGCGACAGCCTGCTGTTGGGAAGCGAATGCGGAGCTCACACCTTTCCTTACATGGAAGTGAACAATGATACGGCACAGATCGAACATGAAGCTACCACGTCAAAAATCGGCGAAGATCAGATTTTCTACTGCAACCAGCGAGGAATCTCTACCGAAGATGCTATCGGACTGATTGTGAACGGATATGCAAAAGACGTTCTCAACAAATTGCCAATGGAATTTGCCGTGGAAGCTCAAAAGTTATTACAAATATCATTGGAAGGTTCGGTAGGATAACTTTTTAATGATCAATGATTAATGGTTAATTATTAGTGACACATCAACGCTATCATCTTTTGCTCAAAAGGATTAACAACGGAAAGTAAACTAACCACTAATCACTAACAATTAAACATTTAAATGTACGGAACTCTTTACCTTATACCAACAACCATGGGAGAATGCGATCTAAACCGCGTTCTCCCTTCTCATAACGCAGCGATAGTAAATTCGTTGAAGCACTTCATTGTCGAAGACATCCGCACGGCACGCCGCTTCCTCAAAAAGGTGAACCGCGAAATAGATATCGACTCGCTGACCTTTACCACGCTCAACGAACAAACACGCGCCACGGAGTTTGGTGATTTACTGAAACCGCTACTTGAGGGGAAAGATGTAGGCGTAATCTCCGAAGCAGGTTGTCCCGCTATTGCTGATCCCGGAGCTGACGTAGTACGATTGGCGCAGGAGAAAAGCATCAAAGTAGTGCCTTTAGTGGGTCCGTCGTCTATTTTGCTGTCTTTGATGGGTTCCGGCTTCAACGGGCAAAATTTTGCTTTTGTGGGCTATTTGCCCATCGAACCTCAAGAAAGAGGTAAGGCGCTAAAAATTCTGGAAAAGAAAGTTTATTCTGAAAATCAAACCCAGATTTTCATTGAAACTCCATACCGAAACATAAAACTGGTGGAAGAGATCATCCGCAATTGCTCTCCGCAAACCAAGATGTGCATCGCCGCCGACATTACGCTCGAATCCGAGTATATCGTTACCAAAACGGTTGCCGCATGGAAGCGCCAGTTACCTGACATACAAAAAAGGCCGACTATATTTCTACTAGGAAAGTAGCCTATTAAAACACAAAACGGCTGTCGCGGATCAAACCGGACAGCCGTTTTTGTATTTTCAGGAAACCAATTATTCTTCTGCTTTCGGAGCAATCAGTTTGTAACCTTTACCGTGGATATTGATAATCCCAACTTCAGGATCTTCTTTCAGAAGCTTACGCAGTTTTGTGATGTAAACATCCATGCTACGTGCATTGAAGTAATTGTCGTCAATCCAAATAGTACGTAATGCAAAGTTACGTTCTACCATTTCGTTCACGTTGGCAGCCAACAAAGTAAGCAATTCTGTTTCTTTTGTTGTCAGCTTGATTTGCGAATCGTCAAAAGCAAGAATCTGACGTTGTGTGTCGAAGGTATATTTACCAAGGATATAGGTATCTTTTTCTTTTACCTTTTTACCTTTTGTACGGCGGGTAATAGCTTCGATACGGAAGATAAGTTCTTCCATGCTGAAAGGCTTGGAAATATAATCATCTGCGCCGGCCTTGAAACCTTCAAGAATATCTTCTTTCATTGTTTTAGCAGTCAAGAAGATAATAGGCACATCGGATTGCAAATTACGAATATCTTTTGCTAATTCGATACCGTCCTTTTTAGGCATCATAACGTCAAGAACGCAGATATCATATTTTTCTTTAGTAAAAGCCTTATAACCAGCTTCACCATCGGGAGCCAAATCAGTTGCATAACCCTTTGCCTGCAAATATTCCCGTAACAACATGCTCAGATTTTCATCGTCTTCGCAAAGCAAGATCTTGGTCTTTTCGTCCATAGTTAATTTTGTTTTAGAGTTGGTAGTGTGATAATAAATTTAGTGCCAATATTTGGTTCGCTTTCTACTTTAATAAATCCATGATGGGCATCTACAATCTGTTTGACATAAGCCAGACCCAGACCAAACCCCTTCACGTTGTGAACATTCCCCGTCGGCACACGGAAAAATTTATCAAAAATATGCTTTTGATACTCCTTTTTAATTCCTACTCCGTTATCTTGAATGGAAATCATCAGATTCCCTTTTTCATTCCATGTTTTCACTGTGAGCACCAGGTTGCTTGGTGTATATTTCACAGCATTATCCATTAAATTGTATAATACATTCGTAAAATGGGTCTCATCAACCAAAGCGTAAGATTCTTCTGCCTCCAGGTCTGCAATCAACTGTCCGTGTTTTGCATGTACCTTGACCCAGAAATTTTCAAGGATCATATTCAGAAGATCATTAATATCCCGCTCGGTCATTTTCAGGTTCCCATTGCCCCGTTCAAATGTCGACATCTGAAGGACTTTCTCAATGTGAAAGCTCAATCGTTTTGTTTCATCGACGATTACCCGTGTGTAATACTTTAGCGTGTCCGTCGTTTTTGACACAGCCGGATCTGCAAGCATCTGAGCAGCCAATGAAATAGTCGAAACCGGAGTTTTCAGTTCATGGGTCATATTGCTTACAAAATCATTCTTTATTTCATTCAATCTTCTTTGCCTAAAAATCAACCAGATGGAAGCCATGCACGAAATCAGCAATATAAAAGACAATATAGCCCACGGTAATAATAACGTCAAAGAGCTACGAAACATGTTTTTCTTGACTGGAAAGCCTACTGCCAGATAAGCCGATTTGCCGGTCACAAGATCATTCGGAAATAATTTCTGGGTGTACTCATTTTTATGCACCACTGAAACACTATCCGCCGAGCTATTATAGACCTCATCCCCTTTTTTGTCTATTAAACGAAAATAATAAGGAGTTATTACTTCGTTATTCGCTAATTCTTCCTGCAGTAATGCTGTCAATTCATTTATGTTTACGCGCTGAGCTAACGCTTTAGCTGCTGCTTCTTTCATTCTTCGCCAAGCCACCGTCTCAACCAATTTACGTGAATGAGTAAATGCTTGTGCTAAAAGAGTCTGCCTGTATTTGGATGTCGCCTGAATAGACGATGCCGGATTCGAAATTGAAACCGTTGGCTTTGATCCAAATGACGTGGTGTCAATATTTACTCCGCTGGCCACCTGATTTGAGTCCATCAGCGCCGACGTTGTAAGTTTTCCCAGTTTTGCAATCTCTGCCGCTCCCAGCTCCTGATTCAGATATTTTGAAGCCTCTGATTCTTCAAGATCAAGAGCTACCTGGTAAAGACTTCTCTTTACATTGGAGTCAAACTGTTCCTCCATTAATGCAGACACCTGCAAAAGATAACGAAACTGAAAGAACACTAATCCGACAAAAGTAATGCTCATTGTAGCAAGAAGAATCCAAATCACTATTTTCTTCATAAATCCTCTTTTTCTCCTTCAATCAACATTTTTTCATCAATATTATACCTGACAAATTTAATGTAAAAGAGAAGGATTGATTTTTACTTAACAAGATTTAACGCGCCTAGATTTTAACATTTCAGAAAATGAGGGCTTGGATTTAACTTTTTAACCTGCCTTATAGTTAAAAGCACGAATTTGTGTTAATTTTCACCCTCTATTTTAACATTTCGACCTCAAAAGCAACACACAAATATATGATTTGTGCCATTTTCGTGTCGCTTTTTTCTTAAATTAGTTCGTTTTTTAGAAAAACCGCTGTACAACTCTTTGATTTTCGAACTATTTCTTCGGGAGTTCCGGTGTCCATAATTCGCCCTCCGGCTTTCCCTCCATCAGGCCCAAGATCGATAATATAATCGGCAGATTTAATCACATCCGAATTATGTTCAATCACAATAACCGTGTTTCCCTTATTTACTAAACGATTGAGAACACTTAATAGTACACGGATGTCTTCAAAATGCAACCCGGTTGTTGGTTCATCTAATATATATACAGTATTTCCCGTATCTTTTTTAGCCAATTCGGCTGCCAGCTTAATCCGCTGGCTTTCTCCACCCGACAGAGTGGAAGACGGTTGTCCTACCTTTATATAACCCAGACCAACATCCTGCAGCACTTTCAGTTTGTGAGAAATCGAAGGAAGTGCCTCAAAAAATTCGACGGCCTGATTGATAGTCATATCCAGCACATCTGCAATTGACTTGCTTTTATAGCGAACTTCCAGCGTCTCCCTGTTGTAGCGTTTTCCGTGACATTCTTCGCACGGCACAAGCACATCCGGCAAAAAATTCATTTCGATTGTCTTGTAACCATTGCCGCCACAAGTTTCGCAACGACCACCTGCGATATTGAACGAAAAACGTCCGGGTTTATATCCCCGGATTTTGGCCTCCGGCAGGGTTACGAACAAGTTACGGATATCAGAGAAGATACCAGTGTAAGTCGCCGGATTCGATCGCGGGGTTCGCCCGATCGGAGACTGATCCACATCAATCACCTTATCCACATGCTCCAAACCTTCAAGACTCTCGTAAGGAAGAGGATCCTGCAATGAATGGTAAAACTTCTGGCTCAGTATCGGATGTAAGGTGTCATTCACCAATGTAGACTTTCCGCTTCCTGAAACTCCTGTCACACAAATAAGGGTTCCCAATGGAAATGAGACATCCACTCCTTTCAGGTTATTGCCGGTTGCTCCTTTCAATGTAAGGAAAGTGCCGCTGCCTTTACGACGTTGAGCCGGTAATTCTATTTTGCGTTTGCCGTTTAAGTAATCTGATGTCAGAGTGCTGCATTTCAACATTTCGGCCGGAGTTCCTGCAAAAACCAATTCGCCGCCATGACGACCTGCGCGTGGTCCAAGATCAATAACGTAATCGGAAGCCAGCATCATATCACGGTCGTGCTCTACCACTATTACAGAGTTGCCTGTATCCCTTAACTTTTTCAACGAATCGATCAACCGCTCGTTATCACGCTGGTGCAACCCGATACTTGGCTCATCAAGAATGTATAAAACATTCACTAATTGCGAGCCGATCTGTGTCGCTAAACGGATTCGCTGGCTTTCGCCCCCCGAAAGCGACATTGAGTTACGGTTGAGAGACAAATAACCTAACCCCACATCCAGCAGGAATTGCAAACGCGAACGAATTTCTTTCAGAACCTCTACAGCAATAGCTTTTTGTTTGTCTGACAGGAATTGCTCTACCGTACCACACCATTCATACAAGTCGGTAATATCCATGTTCGCCAGCTCAGAGATTGTCTTATCATGGATACGGAAATGACGCGCTTCCACATTTAACCGTGTACCTTTACACTCCGGACAAACAGTGGTCTTTACAAACTGAGAAGCCCATTTCTGCTCGGTAGCAGAAGCATCGCTATCGTTTTGCAAAGCAATGTACTTAATGACGCCTTCGTATGACGCGAAATAATTGGAAGCGCCGAGTGAGCCGTTCTTGATATTGAGCGGTTCGTTGGTTCCGTTCAGAATTTCGTCGAGAGCCTCTTCGGGAATGCCTGAGATAGGTGTTTTTTCATTGAAGCCATATTTCGCACCGATAGCATCTATCTGCCAAAAAATGAGCGAATTTTTATGTTTCCCAAGAGGAACGATGCCCCCTTGCGCAATACTCAGTGTACGATCCGGTATAATTTTATCGATATCAATCTGATTGACATAACTTAGTCCCTTACATTTAGGACAGGCACCCTGAGGAGAGTTAAACGAGAAATTGTGAGGCGCCGGTTCGCTGTAAGAAATCCCGGAAGTCGGACACATCAGTTGACGGCTAAAATGTCGAACATCTCCGCTGGCATGATCCAACAGCATGATAGTCCCATTGCCCTGATGCATCCCTGTTCCTATAGATGCTTTGAGTCGGCGGTCATCCTGCTCGGCAATTACCAATTTATCAATCACCAACTCAATATCATGATTCTTATATCTATCAACCCGCATTCCCGGCATAATTTCTTTTATCTGCCCATCAATTCTCACATGCAGGTATCCTTTTTTTCGCACTTGCTCAAACAGTTCTTTATAATGACCTTTGCGGTTTCGAACCAAAGGCGCCAGAATGTAGGTTTTCTTTCCGTCATAGTGTTTAAAGATGAGTTTAAGAATCTCTTCGTCGGTATATTTCACCATCTTTTCGCCGCTTACATAAGAATAAGCTTCTCCGGCACGGGCAAAAAGCAGACGGAAGAAATCGTATATTTCGGTTGTTGTACCTACTGTAGAACGGGGATTCTTGTTGGTAGTCTTTTGTTCGATAGAAATTACCGGACTCAATCCGGTGATATTATCCACATCGGGACGTTCCAGATTTCCCAGGAAATTGCGGGCATAAGCAGAAAACGTCTCGATATAACGACGCTGGCCTTCGGCAAAAATAGTATCAAAAGCCAGCGATGATTTGCCGCTACCGCTCAAGCCGGTAATCACCGTCAGTTTATTGCGGGGTATGGTTACATCAATATTTTTCAGGTTATGTACCCGGGCTCCATACACCTCAATCAACTCATTTTCTTCTATATCTTGTTGCATTTACAATAATTATTTACAGTTTAAGATGTTGGCTTTCATCACCTTTTTCGCGACCGATCGAATACCCGGAGAGTCTGTATTATCAAGCAGTTGCGACACACACAATTGAAGTTCGGGGAGCAAGTCAGGTTCCCGCTTACAAACCCTCAACAAATAGTGGATGCTCAAAGCCTTTACCGCTATAGCCGCAACTTCGGACAATATCCATTCGAAAGCTTTATTAATAAGCTCAACTGGCAAAACGACAGGCAACTCAGCAGTTCTCAGAATACTCAACATAAGACGCCGGGTGCCTTCTCGTTTTGTTTCGATGGTAATTCCCGTAATCCTGTCCAGCATTGTGGAAGTGAATAATTCGGGATATTTTTCAAACAGTTTTTCCAGACACCAGGCCGCATGCCATCCAATTTGCTGATTCTCGTGCTCGATGAGACAAATAAGTTCGTGTAATCGCTTAGGGTCAGAAGCGGCCACCTCTACCAAAAAGTCAATTTCTTTTCTACGTACCGTTTGGGACAAATAAGCCTCAAAACAAACCATAAGCACTGTTTATCAAAACATTAAATCCTTAACAAATCAAAGATTACGCCAAACTGTTTTTGGGCAAAACCAACCTACAAAAATAGCAAAAAAGACCCAAAATCAGGACTTCTTTCCACGCAACATTTCATGTTTTCCCGGAGGTCCCGGTAAACGTTCCACCAGAAATCCGGAAGACTGCAACATTCTCCGCACAATGCCTTTCGCACAATAAGTTACAAAAATGCCCCCAGATTTAAGACTATGAAAAAGACGGTCAAAAATTTCGGGTTGCCACAAATCCTCCTGCTTGTTTGGTGCAAATGCGTCAAAGTAGATCAAATCATATTCATTTTCGGACAGTTGCATGACAGAAAAATCAGTTTCAACTTTTTTCAGATCAAAGCAGGGTGAAATCGAACACCATTCGTTCCATGCCGCATCGTGCAAAGCGAAAAAAAGAGAATCCGCATCCAACATCGTGCCATAGTTGAGTTGCCCTGCCTGATCCGGTGACAGAGGATAAAGTTCGACCGAAGTATAAGCCACCCTGCGTTGTGATTTTTCCGCTTCAATGGCTGTAAGAAGGGCATTTAATCCGGTTCCGAAACCCACCTCAAAAATACGGGGCGATTGAGAAAGACATGCTTCAAATCCCGCACTAATAAACACGTGACGGGATTCCTGAACAGCACCGTGAACAGAATGGTAATGTTCATCCATTTCAGGCAAATAAAGTGTATGCGAGCCGTCCTCTGTCAGTTGAAATTGAATTTCTTGCATAAAAAAACGAGTTTAGCTCACAAAATTAACCATAATAATTCCAAGAAACCGGCAGATTAAGGTTGTTAATAATTAGTTCTATATTTTTTTATCTTCAGAACATAAAACTTGCCCATGAAATCAGTATCTTTGCACTAGTTTTTGTGAATTGGAATGCAAGCGAAACGCACCCCTGACAAACAAAAACAAAACCACTATTAATCAGGCATTTGAATCAAAGATCAATTTCTCTTGATTTCACCATATTACACTTACACTTCTCATGAAACTTTTAGAACAAATTGTTGCAGAAAAACTATTGAAGGTAAAAGCTGTAAAATTACAGCCGAACAATCCTTTTACGTGGGCCTCGGGTTGGAAGTCGCCTATCTATTGCGACAATCGTAAAACCCTTTCTTATCCGGAAATCAGAAATTTCATCAAAATAGAACTGGCACGCTTAGTTTGCGAACATTTTGGCGAAGCTACAGCTATTGCTGGCGTTGCCACAGGAGCCATCGCTCAGGGAGCTATGGTTGCAGAAGAACTCGGATTGCCTTTTGTTTACGTTCGTTCAAAACCGAAAGATCACGGACTTGAAAACCTGATTGAAGGCGATTTGCGCCCCGGAAGCAAAGTACTTGTTATCGAAGACCTGATTTCTACAGGCGGTAGCAGTCTGAAAGCCGTAGAAGCGATCCGCAACGACGGTAGCGAGGTAATCGGTATGCTGGCGATATTTTCATATGGCTTCCCTGTGGCAGAAAAACAATTCAAAGATGCAAACGTTAATTGCATGACATTAAGCAATTACGATGCTATTTTGGATGTGGCTCTTGCAACCGACTATATTGACGAAGCTGAAATTAAAACACTACAAGAGTGGCGCCATGATCCTGCAAAATGGCAACCCTCTCATAAATAATACAGATGGCAACATTCGAAAGCACAGTAAAAACCATCACTTCAAACGAAGAACAAGTTTATGGCACTCTGTCCGACCTGAGAAACCTGGAACAGTCGAAACACATGGTTCCCGGCAATACCATTCAGGACATTGAGTTTTACGAAGATAAATGCCACTTCACAGTGAACCCAATCGGAAAAATCGACTTGTCTATTATTGACAAACAGCCTTACAAGCTAATTAAACTGGGAGCTGACAATGCGCCAATCGATTTTCACGTCAACATTCACCTGAACAAAGCATCAGACAATCAGACCAATCTGCATGTCAATGCCCATGCCGATATTCCGCCGATGGTAAAAATGATGTTTGGTGGACGCATGCAGCAATTCGTCGATCAGTTTGCCGAAGCTTTGGCCGGCATCAATTATAAATAACAAGCAATAAATTCCGAAAGAAGAATAATGGCTCAGAAACTTTGGGACAAAGGAGTTAAAACCGATCAGGAGATTGAACGGTTTACTATCGGTCGTGATCAGGAGATGGATCTCTATCTCGCGAAATACGACGTTTTAGGTTCAATGGCTCATATCACGATGCTTGAAAGCATCGAACTCCTCGAAAAAGATGAGCTTCAGCAACTTCTGAAGGAATTGAAAAATATTTACGAAATCGTCCAAAAGGGTGATTTCGTAATTGAAGAAGGCATCGAAGATGTACACTCACAGGTAGAACTGATGCTCACCCGCGCTTTGGGCGAAATGGGGAAAAAGATCCACAGCGGTCGTTCGCGCAACGATCAGGCTCTGCTCGATTTGAAGCTCTTTGCCCGTGCCGAAATAGAAGAAACAGTCACCAAAGTGTGTGACCTCTTCAACGTATTGATAGCTCAGAGCAACCGGTACAAAAATGTATTGATGCCGGGTTACACTCACCTGCAAATCGCCATGCCATCTTCGTTCGGCCTTTGGTTTGCCGCTTACGCTGAAAGTCTTGCCGATGACCTGCAACTTTTGCTCTCGGCCTACAAAATTGCCAACCGCAACCCGCTGGGATCGGCTGCCGGATACGGCTCATCATTCCCGCTCAACCGCCAGATGACTACAGACCTGTTGGGTTTTGAAACCATGAATTACAACGTGGTGTATGCTCAGATGGGACGTGGCAAAATGGAACGTGTAGTAACCACTGCACTTGCTTCAGTGGCCGCAACACTATCCAAACTGGCTTTTGACGCCTGCATGTTCTCGAGCCAAAATTTCGGATTCATCAAACTGCCCGATGCGTTTACAACTGGTTCGAGCATTATGCCTCACAAGAAAAACCCGGACGTTTTTGAGTTAACGCGCGCCAAATGCAATAAAATCCAGGCAATTCCCCAGCAAATTACAATGATCGTGAACAACCTGCCATCAGGTTATTTCCGCGACTTGCAAATTACCAAGGAGTGTTTCGTTCCTACTTTTGAAGAATTGAACGATTGCCTTGACATGACTACTACAATGATGGACAAAGTTACCATCAACGACCACATCCTCGATGACAATCGCTACGACCTTATTTTCAGCGTAGAGACTGTAAACCAGCTTGCCCGCGAAGGAATGCCGTTCCGCGATGCCTACAAGAAAGTAGGACTGGACATTGAAGCCGGAAATTTTCATCCGGACAAAAACATCCACCACACGCACGAAGGAAGCATTGGAAATCTCTGCAACGACGAAATTGCGGCTTACAAAAACGAAATTGTAGGGCAATTCAACTTTGACAAAGTAGAGCAGGCTTACGACAAACTGCTGTCAGTTTAAAAAATCACTCCATCCGTAACCGGAAAGCCCCGGAAATCTTCGTATCGACAAATGCAATTCCGAGCGAATCACACTGTTGTTTCAATCGATTACTGTACCATTTTGAAATGGAATTATCGACAATGACCTGTTTCGGCTCTACAAACCGTAACAATTTGTCCATGGTAATGCGTGTCTTGTTCCCGACAATAAGATAATCTACCGGCATTTTGGATGCAGAATATTTTCTACGGAACAAGGAATCGTTGGTAATCAGGAAATGTTTGCCGCAAAACGCGACTGCTTTTTGATTACAAAACCGTTGTGCATCAACCCCTTGCTTTATACGATAACCTGACGACATTTGCTTCAATTTCAATGAGTCGGACGAGACCGCAAAACTTTGGTTTCCTGCAGTAAATTGAACATGCGTATTTTTATTATCCGCCCAAACTATCAATTCTTTCATTTGCTCCGATTGATGCATCCTTACCAAATCATCCACCAAAAACAAGACCACACAAGCCAGAGCAAGCAGTAACATCAGATATTTACGAGTGCCAAAATACGCAGATGCGAACAAGACACACAACAATGCTACAACAAGCTGCCACTGGTCAACCCACATATTATATGCCGCACATGGCAGATGCTCAATCCACTGGATTGCACTGTTCATTCCAATCAACATGCACTTCAAGGCAAGCGCCACCCAACCGGCAATTACAGGAAACGAAGAAACCAACAGTAAAGCCATAGCCGCGTACATGATAAATCCCGAAAGCGGCACCACTACCATATTACTCAACCAAAAGAAGTTGGAAAACCGGTGAAAATAAAACACTCCCAAAGCCGCCGTGCCGAGCTGTGCAGCCATCGACACACAGGTCAATTCCCAGAGCCATTTCAAAGGTTTGAATTTGACATCGATCAGCTTTTTGAATTTCGGTTCAAAATAGACAATGCTTAACACCGCCAGATAGCTCAATTGAAATCCGACATCAAAGAGATAGCACGGATCGTAGAGCAACATAACGAAGGCAGAGAAGAAGATAGTATTGTAGATTTGTGGTTTGCGCGAAACCACGTAGCCCAAAGCAATCAAAGAAAACATCAGAGCCGAACGAACCACTGCAGGCGCAAGACCGGTCAAAAAGGCAAAAGCCCATAGCAACACAATGACGATGAGATGCTTGAGAACAAACGACCACCGCCGTTTATCCATAAACCCGAGCAGGAAATAGAAAACCGCACAAACAATCGCAACATGCAATCCTGAGACAGACAATACGTGCATCGCACCGGTAATACTATAACTATCAAGCAATTCACGGGTTAAAGCATCATTATAACCCAACATCAGGGCTCCCACAACGGCAAATTCATCACCTTCAATGCGATAACGTTTGTAAACTTCAAGTAATTTTTGCCGGATATGCGACGACATGGCCTTCAAGGAGAATGCTGGCGAATGCCCAATCTTCCGATAACTACTGCGGAAAGTGAAAGCCGTAGCTGAAACACCGTGCATTTGAAGATAACGACCAAACTGAAACTCTTCCGGATTCCCATTTCCTTTTGGAATTGAAAAAGAAGTGTAAACCATCAACTGGTCACCAAAATCAAACCGATTTCCAGAAGTGTCTTTTGGAAGATACAATAAAGCAACCCTGTCTACGTCAACAACCTCATTCGCTTTCAAACTGTGAAGAATATTCACTTTATACAAAGTCGATTTTGCTTTTTCGATAGGTGCTTCTTTTACTTCGACCTCAAACACACCCTTAACCCCATCCAATGCAAAGCTGACCTTGGTTTGCGCTTGTTGAAACGACCATACCCCCAAAACATAGAAAGACAGCAGAACTCCGCTACCAAACAACCACCGAAACCGAAACTGAAGAGATACATTTTTAATTATCGCGGAAACAACGATAGAAGCAGCAGCAAAACTCAAAAGCAGCACATAAAACCACACGGAAATTTCACACATACTTCCCGTAAATATTCCGGCAGCCAATGCAAGAAACAAACGAAAAAAGGGAATTCTATGGGCAAATCGTCTCATTGTTGGTCTGCTTGATTATTTTCTTCTTTTTCCATCAACTCTCCCTCTTTTTCATACTTCATCGCAATTTCTTCTAATTCGTCATTATCAGCATCCTCTTCCGAATCACTTTCCTGTGGTTGCCATCCTGTTTTACGAAAGACAAAAGCCAATATCGACCCGGAAACGGCACCCGACAGATGACCTTCCCACGAAATGGATTCATTGGGTAAAAAAGGCAACATATCCCAAACCATACTTCCGTACCAGAAAACTACCGCGAGGGAAATAGCCAGCAAAGAGATATTGCGCATCAGCAAACCTCCCCAAAAGATAAAAAATGCCAGTCCGTAAATGATGCCACTCGCTCCGATATGAATACTATCACGACCTATAATCCACAACAAAATTCCCGTCATTGGCCACAACAACAAAAGCACTTTACCGGCAACATCACGATAGAAATAATACAAGGCAGTGGACAAAATCAGGAAAGTAGAAGCATTATTGAAAAGATGAGATAGTCCGGCATGAGCAAAAGGGTGTAATAAAACCCCCTTTAATCCGGGAATCGTTCTGGGAACGACACCCCATGTATCCACATTCAACTGAAGCCCCCATTGAACGATATAAATCAGGACAAGCAGCAATGAAAGCAGGATCGGAAAGACCAATGCATGCAAAAAGCGACGGCGTTCCTGTGACATATTGGGATAGAACAACATACTTCCATATTTTATATACAAATATAAAATCTTTAAAACACTACTCCAAATGTTCACAAAAATATATTGCGGTTCATATGCCGTTCTAAAAAAATAATCTATCTTTGAACTACAAATTGGTATATTGTGCTTCACCCTGAACTCTGTATTATTTTTCATCGACAAACTCAACTGCAAGCAGGGTAAAAATCATTCCTTCAGAATAAACAAATAAATTAATATCAAATAATTATGGCAGAAAAAGACCTCAAACAGCCCTCCATTGAAAAGCTAAAAGCCCTACAATTGGCCATGGATAAAATAGAAAAAGATCATGGCAAAGGTACCATCATGAAAATGGGAGACAACAAAGTAGAAGAAGTTCCTGTAATTTCTACCGGCTCCATAGGGTTAAACAATGCGTTGGGTGTAGGAGGACTTCCCCGTGGCCGCGTGATCGAAATTTACGGACCGGAATCGTCCGGAAAAACGACACTAGCCATTCACGCTATTGCCGAAGCTCAAAAAGCAGGTGGCATTGCAGCCATCATCGATGCCGAACATGCTTTCGATCGCTTTTATGCCGAAAAGCTGGGTGTTGACATTTCCAACCTCCTCATTTCACAACCGGACAGTGGAGAACAAGCTCTCGAAGTGGCCGATCAGCTGATCCGTTCTTCAGCCGTCGATTTGGTTGTGATTGACTCCGTTGCCGCGCTGACCCCAAAAGCCGAATTGGAAGGCGACATGGGCGATTCCAAAATGGGACTTCAGGCTCGCCTGATGTCACAGGCTTTACGTAAACTCACGGCCAATATCAATAAAACAAATACCTGCTGCATTTTCATCAACCAGTTACGCGAAAAAATCGGCGTGATGTTTGGCAACCCGGAAACCACGACTGGTGGTAACGCCCTCAAATTTTATGCTTCCGTGCGTTTGGACATCCGTCGTATCGGACAAATCAAAGATGGCGAAGAGGTTGTCGGCAATCAAACCCGCGTAAAAGTGGTAAAAAACAAGGTGGCACCTCCTTTTCGTAAAGCTGAATTCGACATCATGTTCGGCGAAGGCATTTCGCGCAACGGCGAAATCGTTGATCTTGGTGTGGAATATGGCATTGTTAAAAAGAGCGGCTCGTGGTACAGCTACGGCGACACCAAAATCGGACAGGGACGTGATGCTGCCAAAAATGTCATCAAAGACAACCCTGAACTGGCAGCCGAACTGGATGCAAAAATCACAGAAGCTTTGAAAAAATCCAAATAAGAACAGATAATAAAAAATGGGAAAAGTATTGATTATTGGCGCAGGCGGTGTGGGCACCGTTGTTGTGCACAAAGTGGCTCAAAACCACGCGGTATTTACCGAAATCATGCTGGCAAGCCGTACGAAATCGAAGTGCGACGCTATTGCCGCCGATGTAAAACAACGTTACGGAGTAAATGTAGCTACCGCTCAGGTAGATGCCGACAATGTAAACGAACTGATTACTCTTTTCAACGATTATAAACCGGAACTGGTTATCAACGTGGCGCTTCCATACCAGGATCTGACCATCATGGATGCCTGTCTGGCTACCGGTGTTAACTACCTCGACACGGCCAACTACGAGCCAAAAGACGAGGCTCACTTCGAATACAGCTGGCAGTGGGCATACCAGCAACGCTTCAAGGATGCCGGGTTGACCGCCATTCTCGGATGCGGCTTCGACCCGGGCGTAACCAGTGTATTTACCGCATATGCTGCCAAGCACCACTTCGACGAAATTCATTACCTCGATATTGTCGACTGTAATGCCGGTGATCACCACAAGGCGTTTGCCACCAATTTCAACCCGGAAATCAACATCCGCGAAGTAACCCAACGGGGAAAATACTGGGAAAACGGACAATGGATAGAAACCGAACCGCACGAAATCCACAAACCGTTAAACTATCCGGCAATCGGGCCGAAAGAGTCGTACGTGATTTATCACGAAGAGCTGGAGTCACTGGTAAAAAACTTCCCGACATTGAAACGCGCCCGTTTCTGGATGACCTTCGGTCAGGAATACCTTACACACCTGCGCGTAATTCAAAACATCGGTATGGCCCGCATCGACGAAGTGGAATACAACGGCGTGAAAATCGTGCCGATCCAGTTCCTGAAAGCCGTATTGCCCAACCCTGGCGATCTGGGCGAAAACTACACCGGATGGACTTCCATCGGTTGTCGTATCTCAGGCATCAAGGATGGCAAACCGAAGACCTACTACATTTACAACAATTGTAGCCACGAAGCAGCATTCACCGAAACCGGAACACAGGGCGTAAGCTACACCACCGGCGTACCGGCCACCATCGGAGCTTTGATGTTCATGACCGGACAATGGCGTCAGCCGGGCGTATTCAACGTGGAAGAGTTCAATCCCGATCCTTTCCTCGAACAACTCGGCAAACAGGGTCTTCCCTGGGTAGAGCTGACAGACATAAATTTGGAACTGTAATTTCAATTTGAAAATTCGGCAATATGCTAATGTGCCAATGAATCTGCAAATGCAGTATTTATTGGCACATTTTTATTACCCCCTTATTGTGAGTTATATTTGCGATCTAAATTTTCTACAAGATGAAACATATTTTGCTGGCAATATTCTTTTTTTCGCTTCCTATTATGGTTCTTAGCCAAAATAAGAATGAGATTCTTCAATCGGACACCACGGCTTATACAGTAGTTGACAAAATGCCGGAGTTCCCGGGAGGATCGGATTCTCTGGATACGTATATTGCTCACCATGCCGTTTTTTCAGAAGCCGCCATAGAAAGTTGCTTGATGGGAAAAACTATTATTCAATTTATTGTTGAAAAGAACGGTACACTTTCGAATATCATTATTGTTCGGGAACTTGACCCTGGAGTCGATAAAGTTGCTTTGAGCGTATTAAAGAATATGCCTCCTTGGACTCCTGGAGAAAAACAAGGTGAAAAAGTTCGTGTAAAATACACCTTCCCATTTAAGTTCAGAAAATACATAGAGATACAAACCCTGTCAAATAATAAAAACGGACATTAAACCGCAAAATTCTCTTCGTGCCTCAGAATCTTTGCATTTACAATATCCAAAACGTAATATTTGGAATTCACGCTCCAAAGAGTAACCTCTATTCTAATTTAGCCCATTCCCGCTCACGATATAATTCATTATCTTTGCAGCCCGAATAAAACAACTATCAATCAGCAAAATGGATTACAACAAAATACCTTCCCCCTGTTTCGTGCTCGACGAAGTACGGCTGCGCAAAAACCTCGAACTGATCTGTTCGGTAAAAGAACGTGCCGGCGTGGAGATCATCCTCGCTTTCAAGGCATTTTCCATGTGGAGCGCCTTCCCGATTGTGCGCGAATACATTCCCTACTCCACCGCTAGCTCGCTATCCGAAGCGCAATTGGCTTTCGAGGAAATGGGAAGCCTTGCCCACACCTATGCCCCGGCATACACCAACGAAGAATTTCCGACAATAGCAAAATACAGCAGTCACGTAACGTTCAATTCACTGAGTCAGTTCGAGCGCTTGTATCCAACCACTAAACGAGCCGGACATCCGGTTTCGTGCGGATTGCGCATCAACCCTGAATTCTCGGACGTAGAGACCGATCTCTACAACCCCTGCGCACCGGGCTCTCGACTGGGAGTGGTGGCCGACAGATTGGGAGAAAAGTTGCCGGAAGGTATCGAAGGCCTCCACTTCCACACGTTGTGCGAATCGCGTTCTACCGATCTGGAGAAGACGCTGGCTGTGGTGGAGGAAAAATTCGGTAAGTATTTTGCACAAATCAAATGGCTCAACATGGGCGGCGGTCACCTGATGACCAACAAAGAGTACGACACCGAACATCTGATCGCACTGCTCCGTAATTTCAATACCAAATACCCGCACCTGCAACTCATTTTAGAGCCCGGTAGCGCCTTTGCGTGGCAAACAGGAGAACTGATATCATCCGTGGTAGATATTGTCGAAAACAAGGGCATTAAAACAGCCATGCTTAACGTCTCGTTTGCCTGTCACATGCCCGATTGTCTGGAGATGCCGTACAAACCAACTATTCTGAGCGCAATCGACCCTCAGGAAGGCAAACCGACCTACCGCATGGGAGGCAACAGCTGCCTTTCGGGCGATTATTTCGGCGACTGGAGCTTTGACAACGAACTGAAGATTGGCGATCGTATCATCTTTATGGATATGATTCACTACACAATGGTAAAAACAACCACTTTCAACGGTGTTTCACACCCATCAATCGGCATTTGGACGAAAGAAAACGAGTTCAAACTGATAAAAAAGTTCGGTTACGAGGACTTCAAGAGCCGGTTGTCATAACAAGCGAGGCTTACCAACAACACACACTCTACTGTATTACTGTACTTTATAAAACAAAGCAAGTTTTTCACAGGAAAAATTTGTCAGTTTAAAAAAAGAGCGTATATTTGCATCCGCAAACGCGAAAGTAGCTCAGTTGGTAGAGCACGACCTTGCCAAGGTCGGGGTCGCGGGTTCGAGTCCCGTCTTTCGCTCAAAAAAATTTGGCGGTTTTTCCGCCTTTTTTTTCTTAACTGAAGCCCAGATGGCGAAATTGGTAGACGCGCTAGTTTCAGGGACTAGTGGTCGTAAGGCTGTGCAGGTTCGAGTCCTGTTCTGGGCACCATCAGTAAATACCCAGGTGGTGGAATTGGTAGACACGCTACTTTGAGGGGGTAGTGAGAGCAATCTTGTGTGAGTTCGAATCTCATCCTGGGTACCAGCAAAATAAAATCCTAATTGATTTTTTATCAGTTAGGATTTTTTGTTTCAATATTTTCCCCACATCCAATATTTTTTTCCTGAAGATTGATTTAATTGAATAGATCTGATTCAATTTAAATCGCAGAAAGTAGACTTTGTATTAGCATTTGAGCCTTTATTAAGCCATTTGTGAGCCAATTATAAACCAATTAGATGGTCCAACACCACAAAAAAACCGGCAAACAGCGATAGAATTCGCCATTTGCCAGTTGTATTTATAATAAAGGATCCGTCCCTTTTACGCCAATCCGTCAAGGGTAATTATTTTCCCATCAGCGTCGTATTCCAGCTCTCGTACTTTCAGGCTACGCAACCAGGTACGACCTCCGGATGGAACGCTGTCATGGTGAAACAAGTACCATTTCCCTTTGAATTCGGCAACGGCATGATGAGTAGTCCAACCTACTACCGGAGTCAGAATAACACCCTGATAGGTAAACGGACCGTAAGGATTATCTCCGATAGCATAACACAACAAATGGGTATCACCGGTAGAATACGAAAAATAATATTTGCCATTGTAACGGTGCACCCATGAAGCCTCAAAAAAGCGGCTTTCGGTTTGGCCGGCTTTCATAGGTGTTCCATCCTGATTAAGAATAATGACAGGACGCGGTTCTTCTGCAAAACCGAGCATATCATCCGTTAAACGGACAATTCTGGAAGGTAAAGCCAGTTCATCACCTTCGGGCAAATAAGCACTTTCGAGTGCCTTGTTGTCTTTGTAGCGCTGTAATTGACCGCCCCACAAGCCTCCGAAATACATGTAGTGAATGCCATCTGTATCTTCAAATACAGCGGGGTCGATACTATAACTTCCTCTGATTGGATCGGGCTGTGGAACAAACGGACCTTCTGGTTTATCTGCAATAGCCACACCCAGACGGAAGATATCATTTTGGTCTTTCAGTGGAAAATACATATAATATTTCCCGTTTTTGCAGGCCACATCACAATCCCACAACTGGCGGCCAGCCCATGAAATGTCGCTTACTTTCAACACTACACCATGGTCAGTCACAGGTTCGTTTTCAATATCGGAGGTTGAGAAAACATGATAATCATTCATATCGAAATGATCGCCGTTGTCATTCTCCGGAATGCCCGACTCACGGTCGTGTGACGGATAAATATAGAGTTTACCCTCAAAGACATGCACTGCCGGATCGGCCATAAAATCATTCTCGACTAAGTATTTCGGTTGTTTCATTTGTTTATAATTTATTTAAAATATGCGATTATCGCCTAATTGTGTTTTACACGGTTTGAAAGGATTCATGTAAAACCCCGTCCGACCTTTCAGGTCATATAAATCGAAGATTCCATTTCACTCCGCAGGTCACAGACCTGCGGTTATGTAATTAGGGCTTTTCAAGCCATCTCGTAAAACAACAGGCAATCTTTATTTTCAAACAAATGAAGATGAAACTTCATATTGCTGAAAACCTGCACAATTCTTTTGGGTATTACAAAACGATCTGCTTATCTTATTTTTTAACTTTGGCCTTTTGAGCCATTTTAATCATTTCGTCCACTACACTCTTGCGTTGATTTTTACGATCGAATAGTACCGGATAATCCATACGGCCACGAATAGGGAAGCCATTGAGCCACGTTCCGGCATCGGTCAATCCCCATACAGTTACACGATCTACAACATCACTGTATTTTAAGAATAAACCGAACATGTCCAGTACGCGTTTGTTCCATTTTTGCTGAGCATCAGCAGGAACTCCATCACGGTAAGGATCCATTTCTTTTGAATACTTGAAACTGGCGGAGATATTTGCGCCGTCATAAGGACTTGGAAGAATGGAAACATCCCATTCGGTAATCAAAATATGTACACCTGCAGCTTTTAGTTTCTTAAAGCTTGTTTCTGTGGCGTCCAAAGTAGGATTTACCATGTGCATATGCGATTGCGAACCTACTGCATCGATACGACAACCAGCAGCTTTCAACTCTTTTACCAATTGAACAATAGCGTCGCATTTAGCCGGAGTTTCAACATTATAATCGTTGTAATATAATTCGGCGTTAGGATCGGCTTCGTGTGCAAACTGGAAAGCGTATTTGATAAAGTCTTTACCCAGAATTTGGTAAAACTTACTTTTGCGGTATGTACCGTTATCTTCAAATGCCTCATTCACAACATCCCATCCTTTTACACGGCCTTTATATCTGCCAACAACAGCATAAATGTGCTGACGCATCCGTTCTTTCAATACTTCGGGAGAAACGTCTTTGCCACTATCATTCACAAACATCCACCGTCCGATTTGCGAATGCCAGATGAGGCAGTGCCCCGTAACTGTCTGCTTGTTCTTTTCTCCAAAAGCGACAAACTTATCTGCATCATCCCAAACATATTTGTTTTCCTGAGGATGAGTAGGTTGTGGCTTCATGCAATTTTCTGCGACTACTGCGCTAAATTCGTTCGCGATCAAATCAGATTCAACAGGATTAACACCATTCACTTGTTGCATATTAATTGCAACACCCATCAGGAATTTTCCTTTGGTAGCTTTGGCTAAAGTTTCTCTGGCAGACACGTTGATTGATGCCAGAATAATCATCGCAATAATCGCGGAAATCGTTCTTGTTTTCATTGTTATCAGTTGTTTTTGGTTATCGTTAAGGCGTTGTATGTTATGTCAATCACGAATTCCAGACCTCAAAAAAGGTCGAAATTCGTGATTAATACATTCTATTAAATAGACCGATATGAGTTGTAATGCGCTATTATTTTTCTGCGCGACGAGCTTTCAGGTCAGCTTCAATATTAGTCTCCATTTTTTTGTCGATTGCATAGAAGAAAAGCAAACCAACCCCAATCAGGAAGGGGATCGAAGGATACACACTAACCAGCATTCTTGCACCAGTTGCTACCGCTTCCGGTTGAATTGCATGACCGGCAGCGCCACTTTCGTTAGGAATATATCCATAAAGATGCAGGATCCAGGTAACTAAAGAACCTCCAATAGAAAGCCCGGCTTTTAGGCCGACCATCATTGCGGAGAAAATAATTGCGGTTGCCCTGCGGTTTGTTTTCCATTCGGAGAAGTCGGCCACATCGGCAATCATAGCCCAAAGAACGGGAACTGTGATTCCATAGAAGAAACCATGCAAAATTTGAGAACAGAACATTAATGCCACGCTGGTTGGGGCAAAGAAGTAAAAAATCAGAATAAAGATGGTTGACACAAATAAACCTACTCTATAGACATCACGTTTACCATATTTATCAGCCAGCTTTTTCGACAAACCAATACCAATCAACTGGAATACGATACCACCACCGTTGAACAGACCAAAACCTGTTGCCACAGGATCGGAACCCGAAATATTAATTCCCAAATGACTTAACAGAGCCAATATAGGACTGATAAAGTTTATCAGAGCTGTTTTATCTACATAATTATTAAAATAATAGACGTAAGATCCACCCTTCATGGCAAGAGTAACAAAAATCAAAATGGTCAACGCGAGCATGATCAACCAGGGTTTGTTCTTTGTCAGGTCAGAAAGGTCTTCTTTGAGAGAGGATTTTTGCTCTGCTGTAGGAACAATACGTTCTCTGGTTGTAAAGAAAGTTATAAGCAACATAATTGAACCCACAACCGCCAACCAGGTCATTACCGCTTCAATCCCGACCGCTTTGTCTCCATGGCCGGCATATTCGATAATGGGCAACATAAATACCTGAACAAAGAACTGAGCAAACATTACGGCAATAAAACGGTAAGAAGAAATACTGTTTCGTTCGCTCATTTCACCGGTTAACACACCGCTCAATGCCGAATAAGGCAAGTTGCTGGATGCATAAAACAACAACAGGAACGTATAGGTAACAGCTGCATAAATAAGTTTTCCTTTGTAAGAAAAGTGAGGAGTTGAAAATGCCAAAAATGCCACTACTCCCAGAGGTATAGCCGTGTACAGAATCCACGGTCTGAATTTACCCCATCTGGAGTTTGTCCTGTCGGCGAGAGCTCCAATAATTGGATTGAAGATAAATGCGGCAACCAAGCCTACAGCAAGCATAATGATTGACGCATCGGTGTTTTTCAGACCATAAATATCAGTATAAAAATACGCTAAATAGGTAATCAAAGTTTGGAAAACCAGATTGGCGGCCAAATCTCCGAGACTGTATCCAACCTTTTCGAAAACTGAAACTTTTTGTGATTTCAAATTCATGATATTAAATTAATTATTTGTATTATAGTTTTTTGTTCAACACTAAATGAATATTATTTCCTCTCTAAAATTGTTCTGCTAACATGCGTACACGTACACTGGCCAGTTTGTTAAACCCGATTTCTGATGTCAATATCAACCAGCTTGCTTCATTTATCGCTTTCGTTGCTTTGACAAAGAACCTTTACCTCCAACCGATAAAAGCTGTACAATTTCTACCTGTAAGTCTCGGGGAGACATATTCAGGAATGCTCTGTATCTTTAACAAGGCCAGAACATTCAACTCCACTCAACGCATCCGAAATAAAAGGAAACAGGCAAAATACTCAAAGACTACAAAAATGCCATAAAATAATGGTTCTGACTTTTTATTTTGAGTAATTCAGTTTCGATTTTGAATAATTTTCAACAGTTGAACAGAATGGCGTAACCTCTTTCTGCGCGAACTTCCATCTCCATCAGAAACCGCTTTCAATACAGTTCGCTTGTCCGGAACGGAGAAGCCGGAAGTCCCTCTTTGTTGTACAGGTTAGCACCTTCGGGATTATTTGCCCAGGCATACCGTACCGCTACCGGCTGTATGACTTTATTGCAGCTGACAATAATTGTATTGCCCACAATATGTGCTTCGGCAGGAAAATAGTTGCCATCTTTTCCGCAAACTTCAAAGCAATGCAACGTTTCTCCGTTCTTTACAACCATACCGCTTCCCGTATTAGTAAAGCTCAGGATCACCTGATTATTTGCAATCTTCAGCCCACGGTAAATCGGTCCCAAATATACGATTTTATTCTCTCCGTAAGCTACTTTTCGGGCCGCTAATGCCAGGCGATATCCCAGCTCTTTCTTATTCAACGGATGAATATCGTTCCATTCACCAATGTCAATACTGACAGCCATACCGGTATTCGGAACGGTGAAAAGCGTTTTGAGCTGTGTTTCGCGCAGGTATGCCCAGTCATATTTTGTACTCTCGACATTTACTTCGACAAAATTGGGCAATTGCGCATAAATAAAGGGAAAATCTCCCTGCTGCCACTGATTTCTCCAGTCGGTTATCAGCGTTTTGAACAACGAAAAATGCTCGAAAGCCTTGCTGGTATTCGACTCTCCCTGATACCAAAGAACGCCTTTGATACGGTAGTTCAGCATAGGGGCAATCATGTTTTTGAAAAGTGCGGTCGGAATTTTCCCTGTAAACAAGCGGTCTTCCAGCGGATCGGCCACGAAACCGGCTTTATATTTCCAGTCGCCTTCCAAATTGATGATTTGTCCGTCGGCGGTCAATTCGTATTTTTTACCCGGCACAAACCCTCCGTGACGTATATAATTGATTATTCTGACAACGATTGCATTGCTGCCTTCATGCAGAACCCCCTCGGGTATCTTGTAGTTTCGTTCGGCATATTGTGATCCGATGCCTCCGATTAAACGTCCGTTGATAAAGACGGAATCGGCATCCACTATTCGACCCAACCGGATATTTGCGGCTTTACCGGCCATAGAAGCCGGCACTTGAATATCCCGCCTAAACCAGAACACACCGTTCTCGGCACCGAATTTACCTTCCGCCCAATAACCCGGAACGTGCATGGTAGACCAGTCGGAAGTATTCAGTTTCGGATCTGTCCATGCTTGTTCATTTTTATACCCTTCATCATTGTGGCGTAGCGCGCGATTCCAGTTTGAAACCCGCTCATTGTCCTGACGGTTGATCTTTTTCATCCACTCCGGATCTTTAAATCGCAACGCATCCTCGTAGTATTTCGGAAACGCTTTGATAGCCTCTTCGCTGATCCATGCTTCTGCCGAAGATCCTCCAAGCGAAGCATTGATCAATCCGATAGGTACTTTGTAAATCCGGTATAAATTCAAAGCAAAATAATATCCGGCAGCCGTAAACATGCGCAGGTTTTGAGGTGAAGCGCTTTTCCATTGTCCGGACTTGTAGTCGGTATCGCGCCCATCGAACCGGAAGCCCGACGGGACAAAAAACTGCCGTATGAACGGATTTTCGGACTGTGCAATATCGTCAGGATAGATCGTGTATAAAGCCCCCATAGAGAATCCCATATTGGATTGACCGGAGCATACCCAGACATCACCAACAGCAATATCCTTCACCGTTATAGAATTATCTCCGCCTATTTGCATGGTGTAGGGACCGCCAACTTTAAGATCGGAAAGCGTGATGCTCCATTCACCCTGCGCATTTGCGACTGTTTGATAGGTGGCTCCGATAAAATTCAACGTTATTTTTTCGCCTCCGGAAGCCCAACCCCAGATATTCACCTTGGCATTTCGTTGCAATACCATCCCGTCGCTAATCAGTTTTGGCAACTTTACATCTCCATAAGCGGATACTGAAGCTAATAGTACGGATAAAATTAATAATTTTAATTTCATTTTGTTTCTATTTGTGTCTATACAATGAGAACGACAGAAGAACTACTTTACGCTATCGTTCTCACTCAAATACATTTATTGCTGCAGCAGATGATCTACCAAAGCAGCAAGGTAGATGTAACCGGCACAACCATCAACTACCACTTCATTTTCGTACCAGATAAACGGCCAGTCCTCTTTGTTTTCATAGAAGTCGGGCTTGATAAGATAGTTTCCTGGAACCATTCCGCCGGGAATAGAGGTGAAGTCGGCTCGATTGTTACCGTAAGTGATCCGCTTGGAATTGACGCCCACACCGGAAACAAACGAAATGCTGGAAGCTGGATGGCAACCGAGCACGTAGTTCAGTCCGCGGATAGCATATTCTTTACTGATAACATCAGGGAAGTACTGGTACAGCTTTGCATTATTCAGCGACCAGTCGACGATGGAGAAATTGCTGCCGGGAGAATAAAATCCCCCTTGTCCCAGAGGTACTCCATAAGGATTCTTTCCAATCAAAGCATCTAACTCTTTTTTTGTATTCTGAGCAATCGCCCTCAAATCGTTTTTGTACTCTTCACCCATGAAAGGAATGGCCTTCAACAAAGTCCGGAGAGAGCTTGAACCGAAGGACATTCGCTGAGATCCTCCGCCAAGACTCTTTTTTACTTCCGGCCATATTTTGGCAAGAAAATCGGAATATTTTTTATCTTTGGTCGCTAACAATAATTCTATCGTCAAAGTGGCTTCCTGACCAACAGACATCGATCTCATAAAAGCCGGAGAAAAATCAGGCATATCGCTTTCGACGGGCGTTTCCTGCTTGTTCAAAACATTGTCGTTCCATACTTTCTGAGCAGTAGCCAAACATTCGGCAGAGAGACTGTCGTTATACGATTTCAAGGCACGGCTGGCAGCAGCCAATGCAGTGGCCGAACCGACATCACCCATCGGACTGTGACTGGTAAATGCCCAACGGTCGTCCATCGTTCCGGAGGTGAAACCGTCTTTCTGGAAAGGTTTCAGGTTTGGATTATATACCAAACCATCCGTAAGATTTCCGGCATCGCCAATCATGTCATATTGCCACAAGTGGGGTTGTACAATACCACGGATAGAGTGGCCGAATGCACGGAACTGAGCCATCAGAGCCAGCGTTCCGTGTTCGATCTGTTGCAACAAATCGGGCACACCATCGGGATGGTGAATGGCCACATATTTGCGTTCTTTGTTGACCATGGTTTCGTCGTGAGTCAATCTCAGATCTTCCCATGCGCTTACCAAATATCCTATCACGGTGTTGTGCGATCCTGTCTGAATATCGAAATCTCCGGCATCGAACCATCCTCCGATATTCAACCCCGGAATATGTTCGTAAGGTTTGTATTTGGTTCCGGTGGAGTGTCCCATCCGGTAACCGTCGTGAATGAGCGTGTCGGTAGGTGCCTGCAGCGCATCATCCTGATGCGGATTGCCATGCCATACACGGTAAGCCTCTTTCACAAACATGTGATCCATTTGCACCGGCAACCAGGTATCGAGCGTGGGGTGCCAAATGTTGGCATACACATCTTTGCCGATGGGGAAAGGATCGGAACTGATGTTGCCGTATTTGATCTGATAAATACCCGTTTCTTTAACGGAAGAAAAATCGAAACGGAGGTAATTGTAACGCATAAATTTACCCCAGTTTTTCAGGTTACCATCCAAAACTTTTTCCTGCATGCCGTTCTCGTTCATGCGGTACAATAAGGCCGTAGCAAGCGCTTTGTCGTTGGGGTCGATTTCAATAACAGCAACTTTCTGCTGATCGGGATAATACCCCACCTGCGAATGCGAGATTACCGGCTCTTTCACCCAGTTGTCAATACTGTTGGGAGTAAACATCCATTGCACTACGGTGCCGGTTTTGCCGGCAGGAATAAGTTCGCGAACCACATACCATCCGTTAGGAGCGAGGTTGCGCCCATCTTGCAGGCTTATTTGTCCGGTGAGCGATTCAACCGAAACCAGCGATTTAGGATCGTCGGGCGACAGGGTCAGTTTTTTACCCGATGCAAGCGGAGCTACCTTTGCATAGGTATCTCCGAATCGTTCATTGGTCAGCAGGTTGTTGAACTGAGGAATCTTTTCGGAGAAGGCATCGGCTAGCGTTGGACCAGCAGCCACTACGGGACAAATGCCGGTTTTCTGATCCATCAGATAGGTCTTTTTGAAATAGGTAGCCGGCAAGAATTCGATGTTCATACCAGCCTTTCCCTCCAGTTTTTTAGGTAATGGTTTGTCGAGCGTAACGGTAATAAGACATCCGTTCCCCTTCCCTTCCACCTTTATCTTACTGGTAAAATCATATTCTTTGTAGTAGAGCGTGATCGAGACCGAATTGCCTTTGGCGTCAACGGTTCGGTTAGTCGCTGTTGGAACCAAATCCCACTGTTCAGGCGTAGGGCTGAGACGGACAGCCCCCCCGGTTACAGTACGCACTCCGTGCTGTATCATCTCTATTCCATTGACCTTCTCATCAAAAAATCCGCCCGCATTGTACGAATCGTTGTAAATCATCAGATCAACGCCCCGTTTTTTGAATACGCCCAAATCGTTCAATTGAAAAGCACTCTGCTGGCTATAACCAAAAGCTGTTGACAGTGTCACAGCTACCACAACATGCAGAATTTTCTTGAGTTTATGGCTTGTGTTATACATGGGATAATGGTATTAAATTGGTTGTGCAATACGTTCTGCTACCCTACTTATTTAAGATCGAGAGCTATTTTCCAATGGTCAACCACGGCTTTCAGTTCTGCTTTTGTGAGGTAAGTGATGGCACCGTGTTTGGGACTCTTGAAATTGGTCGTTTTCATCTCGCCTTCGTTGAAATGACCGATATTTTTGAAATGAACAAAATCGGTAGTTTCACTGAATCCCATGTTGCTTGGGCGGGCACCATACACATCGTACATCAATACGTACGTGTCCGTTCCAAGTCTGCGAAAAAGGTTGGGAGCTTCGGTCGCCACCTTTTCGGGATCGATACGGCCACCTTCAATTTTATAATCGCCGTTGATCTTATCGGAAACGGCGTGTCGCACTTGGGCATCGTTTACATAAAAGTGCTGGTAATTGTTTCCTACCTTGGTTATATCTCCATCCAAACCGTCGATTCCGGTAATTTGTTCGGGTTTTGTTTCGAGCTTAGTAAAATCGGAATTGGCATAGGAATAGTAGATATGGCAGGATTTGTTGTTATAACGAATCGTGAAATAGACCATCATCTTTTTGGCTACCGGATCGTAAACGGTTTCGGGAGCCCAAGAGCAGTCGATGTCTCCCAGTTCGGGAAACGCTTTGTCGACGCGAAAATCAGAATGTGACCAATGGATCAGGTCGTACGATTTCATAAGCACCAATGCCCGGTTATTACCCCATCCGTATTTCTCGGCAGGACGTTCAAATTCGGTATCGCGAAAACCGGCGCGCTTGCCAAAAATATGCAAGTCGGTCATAGCCAGATAAAAGGCTCCGTCGGGGCCACGGGTGATATGCGGATCGCGTACGCCCTTTTGTTCGGCCAGTTGGGAGCCGATAAATACAGGCTTACCCCCATTGACATCTGTAAATGTGTATCCGTCAGGGCTGATGGCCATGTAGGCCGACTGATCCTGATCTTTGAAATAAACCAGCAGGTAACCTGCCAGATCTTTCTCGTTGAACTTTTTCTGTTTTAATGGCTTTTGAGCCTTGGGGACAATAACAATTCCGGTCTGCGGAACAGAAGTTTTTTCTTGTGCAAAACCGGGGAGTGAAAAGAGGATGCTTAGGAAAGCAACCGAAAAGAGAGAAATATAATGTTTTACCATTGTTTTGGCATTAGATTAGTATTGTCATCGCATAAAGCCGACGGCATGTTTGTAAATGGAATAAGCTGATTGAGATAAACCCTCATCGTCATTCAACTTATTCCTCTTTTTGGTAGTATTACTTATTTAAACAATCTGGGAGCAAATTCGTTGAGAGCACGTCTCCATGTCAGCCATTCGTGGGCAGTTCCCTGCGATTCGTGAAAAACGACTTTGATACCGTGTTCTTTGAGTGCTTCTACAGCAGCTTTCGGACTGTTTTCTGCGGTTCCGGTACTGATAAAGAGGAGGTGCATTTTGTTGTTGAAAGCCTTAGCATCTTTAAACACGCCGTTGAACGAAGTTTCAACCTGCGTTTTCATATCGGGAGCCGGAGCTGCATTGTTGCCGCCCATTCTCATGCCCATAAAGAAACCGCTAAAAGTACCCATCCAGGCAAATTTATCCATGTTGGGAAATACCGTAGAAGTTGTCTGTCCTCCGCCTCTCGACAAACCTGCCATAGCGCGATGATCACGGTCAGCCTGGGTACGGAATGTCTTTTCGATAAACGGCATCAGGTCTTTCACATAGATTTGAGTAACATCATTGGTGGCGGCTTTGCGCACATCCGGGTTGGTTTTGATATCGCCACTTTCCATTACCACAATCATCGGAACAGCTTTCTTAGCAGCTATCAGCCCATCCATAATGTTGCCCATGTGACCTTGATTCGACCATCCATTTTCATCTTCACCCCAACCATGAAGCAGATACAGAACCGGATATTTTTTTGTCGGATTCTGTTCGTATTCGGCCGGTACATACACGTTCACGTGACGTTCCAGTCCGTTGAGCTCCGACCAGTAGTACAACGAACGGATCTGTCCGTGAGGAATGTTTTTATTGAAACGGTAATAGTCTCCTTCCGATCCTTCGGGAATCTCAACACCCGAAGATTTCCAGTTGCTTCCGAAATAGGCATCGGTGTTGCGGTCCATCACCGGAACGCCGTCAATGAGTACGGCATAGTAATGAAAGCCTACGACTTGCGGATCGGAGGTACAGGTCCACATACCTTTTTCGTCTTTCACCATGTCGTATTTTTTGTTGCACAAATCGATCTGTACCTTTTGTGCCGTAGGAGCGGCTACACGAAACATTACCTGGCGTGTTGCGGCATTGACGGCCGGATACTGAGCCAAAAAGATGTTGGTAGAACTCGGTTTGAATCCTACAGGTAATTGCTCTTCCTGCGGACCACGTTGCTGAATACCGGCAAACTGAGCCGATGCGATGGCACACATAACCAATGCAGCCATCAAAAATGTGATTTTCCTCATGATTATAAGTTATTAAAGTTCTATATAGAAACAAATTAAAGGTATCTGTTTCCAAGCACAAGTTTATCGCCCGAGTCGTCGACCTCCCATATTTGAGGTTTACGCGAACCGTTACCTTCGGCATGATGAATGATAAACAATCGCTTTCCTTCAAAGGTGGTGAACAGCATTCCATGCCCGGAATTATCTCCCTTAAATGCCTCTTTCTCGTGTACCCACGGACCTTTGATGCTGCCAGAGGT
>CAXXPB010000005.1:0-119943 GCA_963678825.2 uncultured Microbacter sp.
ACAGCTTCTTTATGGATCTGATGGATGGCTCCGAAAAGGTACAGGCGTTGTTCGATTTGCTGTCCGACCTGACCATTCGTTTCGACGAAAAACAAAAGGCTCTGATTGGTGATGCGCTGGCGTTACCGGGACATGGTTTCGCCTCTTCCGTTAAATGGAGTGGGCTGGGCATGAGCGACGACAATGCCATCATGATTGCTCCTGAACAATATACTGAAATGGCAGTGCCATACGTGGAAAAAATATGTACTCCGTTGGGTGGTCCGGTGTTTCATTCGTGCGGCGATTGGTCGGGTTGGATCGATGCTGTATTGGCAACCAAAGGATCAAAATGGCCGATGGTGCCTTTTCGCCGCAAACCGACCCGGGAGCGACCGACAATCTGGAGGCCTTCCAGCGTTTTGCCAATACCGGTGTAGCACTCAATGCCCGTATTGTGGGCGATGTAGCGACTATTCGCGAACAGCTTTCCCGTCTTTGGACGAAAGGGATGAAAATGTCGTTGTAACTTATTGTGCCACACCAGCCGAACAGGAAGAAGCGTATAAGTTGGTGCATGAGATGTGTAGGTAAATTTGGACTGAAGGGATAAGCGACTTCCTTGTCGCTTAAGGATATAATATCAAGCGGTTAGGAAACCGCTTGACCCAATGTCTGCTGAAAATGCAGATGTTAATCGTAAATTGTAATCCCGATAGCTATCGGAAAATTGTAAATAGATGATGGAATTTAATGTTACTATAGTCGGTTATACTGCCGGTGTCTGCTCGGCAATTTGCCAGTTTCCACAAGCCTACAAAGTGTTCAAAAACAAAGGATACGCATAGTATCTCGTTGGGAATGTATCTCACAATGACCATAGGCGTCATTTTGTGGTTCACCTATGGAGTGCTCATAGAAGATATGCCGATGATGTTGGCGAATGGAGTCGGATTGATTCCCTCGTTTTACACTCTTTACGTCACTTTTCAGAACAAAAGAGGTAGAAGCCCCCTAAATAGCTGACGCTGATCTTCGATTCCTCCACAGGGGAACTTATGATCCTGCCTTAGCAGATGGGCGTAAGAAACATAGATAGAATAAGAATTCGAAATGTTTAAAAATATATGAATACAGATTTAAAAGCCTCCCTTATGGGGAGGTTTGGAGGGGCTTTTCTCCTTTTTTTATTATCCATCATGGCGTTCGCTGCCGAAAAAGTGGTAGTGATTAATTCATCTCCCGGCAATGCAAGGGTAGAGTACGGTATCGATCGTGTAAAAATGGCTCTAGAAAAACAGGGTTACCTTGTGGATGTCTCGGCCAAAGCCAAAGCATCGAAGAAAGATTGGAAGATTTCCGTGGCCATCGATACCACACAGACCATTGCAAAAGAGGGCTATTCGGTGAAAACCGCAGGGAAAAGTATCGCCACTCAAAGGGAAAGATGCCACAGGTGCATTATACGGATGTATTGACTTGATTGCCAAGTTGAACGATAAAAAAGCGTTGCCTGCCGATCTGAATTATTCCGATCATCCGGAGATGGTGTTGCGCGGTACTTGTATCGGCGTTCAGAAGCCTTATTATTTGCCGGGACGTACAGTCTATGAATATCCCTACACGCCCGAAGTTTTTCCATGGCTTTACGACAAAGCCATGTGGGTTAAGTATCTGGACATGTTGGTGGACAACAAGATGAATTCGGTTTATCTTTGGAACGGCCATCCGTTTGCTTCGCTGGTCAAACTGAAAGATTATCCTTTTGCAGTGGAAGTGTCAGACGAGGATTTCAAAAAGAACGAAGAGCTCTTTGCGTTTCTGACCAAAGAGGCTAATAAACGGGGTATCTGGGTCATTCAGATGTTTTACAATATTTTGGTATCCAAACCGTTTGCCGAACATTATGGCATCAAAACACAAGAACGCAGTCGTCCCATCACGCCGGTAATTGCCGACTATACCCGCAAATCGATTGCTGCTTTTATTGAGAAATACCCCAACGTAGGTCTGCTCGTATGTCTTGGAGAAGCGATGGATACCTACGAGGACGACCGTGAATGGTTTACCAAAACGATTATCCCGGGAGTGAATGATGGTCTGAAGGCGTTGGGGCGTACCGACGAACCTCCAATTGTGTTGCGCAACCACGACACGGATGCCAAAATGGTGATTACTGCGGCATTACCGTTGTATAAGAATCTTTACTACGAGGAACAAATACAACGGAGAATCGCTTACCTACTTACGAGCCCCGAGGGCCTTGGGCTGCTGCGCATAAAGGACTGAGTGAGCTGGGATCCATTCATATTGAGAATGTGCATATTTTGGCCAAATCTGGAGCCTTTTCGTTACGGCTCTCCCGATTTTATTCAGAAAAGTGTAAAAGCAATGCACGGCGTGCACGGTGCCAATGCAATTCATATCTACCCGCAGGCATCATACTGGGATTGGCCCTATACGGCAGATAAGGGCCGACAAGCGCCTGTTGGAAATGGATCGCGACTGGATTTGGTATGCCGCTTGGTCGCGCTATGCGTGGAAAGCCGATCGCAATCGTTCGGATGAGGTCAATTACTGGAGCGCACGTTTGGATTCGATGTATCAATGCGGTACGGACGTGGCGAAAAACATTCTGGTAGCCTATGAAGAAGACGGAGAAATCTCTACGCAACTGCTAACGCAAGTTCGGCATTACTGAAGGTAATCGACAGACTTTCTTGTTGGGTATGTTTATGAGTCAGTTGGTTAATCCTAAAAAATGGACAACATATCCCGAGTTTTTTGCATCCTGTGGCCCGGAAGGGGAATTGCTCAGCGAGTACATGACCAAAGAGTGGAATCACCAACCGCATGTGGGTGAGATTCCTCCGCAGATGATAGCTACAGCTGTGGCGCACGGTGCTGCTGGGGTGAAAGCCATCGAACTGGCGGCTTTGCATGTGACGAAAAACCGTGCCGAGTTCGAAACGCTTGCGCAATGATGTACACTGTTATGATGCATTTGCCAATTTCTTTGCACTGAAAGTAAAAGCGGCTATGTTGGCCATGGAGTACGGTCATTCCGGTCGTATTGCTGACCTCGATAGTGCGGCTGCCCTTTTGGATAAGAGTCTGGTTTACTATCGTCGCCTGGTCGATTTGACAAAAGATACCTACCTGTATGCCAATAGTATGCAGACCGGTCAGCGCAAGATCCCCATCAGCAGCGCAGGAGGTAAAAATAAAACCTGGGCCGAACTCTTGCCTCATTTTGAAGAAGAGTTGGCTACGTTCCATAAAAATATCGCTTTTGTGAAACAAAACGGAGCGAATGCCGTTCGCACTGTTCAACCGTTGAAACCGGTCGAGGTGACTTTGCTCGATAAGTCGCAACAGTTTTATCCGTTGATCAAAGGCGAAAAGGTGTTTGGCGACAAAGATTACCTGATCAATGCTGTATCCGATGAGTTGAAACAGTTGAAAGGTATCCGTTTCGATATGGATAAACAAGCGACAGAAGGAACTACTGTTGCTTTTGAAAACAAGAAGCCAGTAAACGTGTTGGTCGGCTATTTCAACACACCCAAAGGAGATTATGCCCGGGCTCCCAAACTGGAAATTGATGCCAGTGCCAACGATTTTGGGCAGGCCGACGTGAAAATTTTCAATGCAGTGGAAATTCCCGGACGTGCAGCTGTAAATGTACACAGCTATACTTTTCCGGCCGGCAAAAACAAGCTGACCCTTGGTAAAGGAGCTTTGATGATACTCGGCTTTACCGATGCTTCTGAAAAGATCACGCCCCGCAATGCCGGATTGGGCGGCGAAGGCGATGCTGGTAACGTGGACTGGCTGTTTAATTAAGATATATCGCACACGGAATACACTGATTCAACGGTATTTTCTGTAAAATCCGTGTTTTCCGTGTGCAGTTAAATTTATAAACGTGAGAAAGAGTTTTATAGTTTTCTGCTTATTGCTTGGTTTTTATGCTGTTTTGTCTGCTGCGCCGACTACTGTGCCGCAGGAGGTGATGAAGCGTGTTTACGAGGAGGTGAAAACGCCTTACAAATACGGTTTGGTGGTGGCACCAGCCGACAATTACCACAAGATTGACTGTCCTACCGTTTTCCGCGAAAAGGGAAAATGGTACATGAGTTACATCGTTTACAATGGTAAAGAGGGACAGGACGGACGTGGCTACGAAACCTGGTTGGCCACCAGCGACGACCTGTTGCATTGGCAGACGCTTGGGCGCATTCTTTCCTATCCAAAGGGTGATGAATGGGATAAAAACCAGCGTGCCGGTTACATTTCGCTCATCGACATGCAGTGGGGTGGAAGCTATAAAGCGCAGGAATTTAACGGGAAACATTGGCTGTCTTATTTTGGGGGCAATGTCACCGGCTACGAAATGGGTATTCTCAAGGAGGGTATTGCCCACACCGACGGCGACATCGCCAAAGCACATGAGTGGAAAACCCTTGAGAAACCGGTTCTGACGCCTAATGATCCCGATGCGGGTTGGTGGGAGAGCCTTACGCAATACAAATCCTCCGTCATCTGGGACAAATCGAAAAAACTCGGTCATCCGTTCGTGATGTATTACAATGCAGGTGGTATCAATCCGGCCAACAAGGTGAAGGCCGAGCGTATCAGCATCGCTCTTTCCGACGATATGATTCACTGGCAACGTTACAAAGGTAATCCCATTGTCAATCACGAGGAAGGAATTACCGGCGATGCAGTGATTCAGCAAATCGGCGATGTGTATGTGATGTTCTACTTCAGCGCGTTTCGGAAAAATCGTCCCTACAAGGCTTTCAACACGTTTGCCTGCTCTTACGATTTGGTGCACTGGACTGATTGGACGGGTGCCGATCTGGTCATTCCGGGCGAGAAATACGACAATCTTTTTGCGCATAAATCCTACGTGGTAAAATGGAACGGCGTGGTGTATCATTTCTATTGCGCTGTGAATAACGATAATCAACGGGGAATCGCCGTGGCCGTTTCCAAAGATATGGGCAAAAGCATCGTTCGTTTTCCCGAAGCCCGAAAAGGTGACTTTCCGCAAGGAGATTTCGTTGAATAAAGGATGGTTAACCGCAGAAAATGATTCGAACCGTACGGCCTGCTCCGGTTTTGAAAAAGCCGGATACAACACAGCAGGATGGAAGCAGGTGGACGTGCCGCACAACTGGGACACCTACGATGGCGCCCGTCGCCTGAAGCATGGCAACAAACACGGATATGCCTGGTACAAAAAGAGTTTCACGGTCCAGAACTTTGGCGCCGATAAGCGCTATTTTCTCTATTTCGAAGGGGTCGGTTCCTACGCTACCGTTTGGCTCAACGACAAACAGGTGGGCGATCATGCAGGCGGGCGCACCACCTTTACGCTCGACGTGACGGACGCTATCCGTTTTGATGCACCCAACGAACTGTCTGTCAAAGCCGATCATCCGGCCATGATTACCGATTTGCCGTGGGTGTGTGGCGGTTGTTCGTCCGAAATCGGTTTCTCCGAAGGTTCGCAACCGCTCGGCATTTTTCGTCCGGTAACGCTGGTGGTAAGCAATTCGTTGCGTGTAGAGCCTTTTGGTGTACATGTCTGGAACGATACCCCGAAAGATGAAAAAAATCCGTCATTGGCGCTTCATTTTGAAACGGAGGTAAAAAACTACAGTGATCGTACCCGTCGTTTTGTATTGGTAAACAAATTGTTGAATAAAGAGAATATTCAGCAGGTACGGGTAGGTGATACTATCGAGCTGAAACCCGGCGAAACGAGAATTGTGAGACAAACTTCCCCTGCCGTGAAAAACCCGATCCTCTGGAGTCCCGAGAATCCGTTCCTTTACAAGGTGGTGACCATGGTGCGCGAAAATGGCAAAACGGTGGACGAGGAGTATACCCCTTACGGTCTGCGCTGGATCAGCTGGCCGCAAAGCCGAAGCAATAATGATAAACGTTTCTATCTGAACGGAAAACCTTTGCTTATCAATGGTATAGGTGAGTACGAACATCAACTTGGCAACAGTCAGGCGCTCGATAGTGTCGAAATTGAAGCTCGTATCAGCCAGATAAAGGCGGCCGGTTTCAATGCTTTCCGCGATGCGCATCAGCCGCACAATCTCTACTACAAAGATTTGATCGACAAAAACGGATTGCTCTTCTGGTCGCAACTCTCGGCACATATCTGGTACGATACGCCCGAATTTCGAAAGAATTTTAAAAACAATCTGATCGAGTGGGTCAAAGAACGTCGCAACTCTCCGTCGGTCATAATGTGGGGATTGCAGAACGAAAGTGCTTTGCCCGAAGATTTTGCCCGTGAATGTACCGAACTGGTCCGTCAACTCGACCCAACTTCGCCGTCGCAACGGCTGGTGACTACCTGCAATTTTGGCAGTGGTACCGACTGGAACGTGATACAGAACTGGTCGGGTACCTACATCAACAGCGGTGATCCGAAGAATTATCCCGATGTGCTGAAAAAAGAACTGCTTAACGGCGAATATGGAGCCTGGCGAAGCCTCGATCTGCATACCGAAGGGGCTTTCGATCAAAACGGAAAACTGAGCGAAGACCGCATGAATCAGTTGCTGGAAATGAAAATCCGTCAACTCGATCAGGTGAAGGACAGCACCTGCGGTCAGTTCCTCTGGACCTACAATTCACACGACAATCCCGGTCGTGTGCAGAATGAGGAAGGCTTGCGCGAAATTGATCGCATCGGACCGTTCAATTACAAAGGACTACTCACTTCGTGGGGCGAACCGGTGGATGCTTTCTATCTTTACCGTTCCAATTATGCACCGAAAGAGAAGGAACCGATGGTTTATATCGTGTCGCATACCTGGCCCGATCGTTGGGATAAACCGGGCGTGAAGAGCGGCCTGACAATTTGCTCCAATTGCGATGAGGTGGAACTTTTCAACGATGTAAAATCGTTGTCGTTGGGCAAACGCACGAAAAACGGCATGGGTGCTCATTTTCAATGGGATAATGTCGACCTGAGATACAATGTACTTTATGCAGTGGGTTATGTCAACGGAAAAGCCGTGGCGAAAGACGCGATTGTGTTGAACAATCTTCCTCGTGCTCCACACTTCAATCAATTGATTGATAAAGAAAACAGTACCAAACCGGAAGCCGGTTACAACTATATTTACCGTGTCAATTGCGGTGGTGCCGATTATACCGATATCAATAAGAATAGATGGTTGGCCGATCGTCGTTTGAGCGGAAAAGATAGTTGGGGCTCACTCTCGTGGACGGACGATTACGGCAATCTGCCGCCGTTCCTGGCTTCACAACGTTATACCAAAGATCCGATTGCCGGCACATCCGACTGGACGCTGTTCCAGACTTTCCGCTACGGTCGCGACCGCTTGCGTTATCGCTTTCCTTTGCCCGATGGCGATTACCGTGTGGAGCTCTACTTTGTGGAGCCGTGGTACGGAACGGGTGGTGGTACGAATTGCGAAGGTTATCGCGTGTTCGATGTGGCAGCCAACGGTAAAGTGTTGCTACACGATCTCGATATCTGGAAAGAGGTTGGTCACGACCGTGTGATGAAAAAAACGGTGACGGCCAGAGCCGAAAACGGAGTGCTGGAAATCAGCTTCCCGGGCGTAAAGGCCGGACAGGCGATTATTTCGGCCATTGCCGTTGCTTCGACAGACAAATCGATACAACCGGCTCCGCAGTCCGAATCGGTTTTTGCCAACGTGAAAGGGGCGGTGACCGGCACCTGGCTCGAACCCAATGCCGACTTTCCCAGCCTGAAACCAGAGATGTACGGTGCCGAATGGCTTGCTTCCGATTCGAAGGCGAATGCAGCGCAGATCAGTTTTACGCTCACGGCCGATGCTGACGTTTATCTGCGTCAGGATACCGGTTATGTAAAAACGACCTACCGCAAAGGCGAGGCGGTGACCCTCAAAAAAGGAAGTCGTGCAGCCGTGGTGCCGGTGGTGAAGTGGGCCGTAGAACCCAACCTGCGCCCCGAACTGACTTTTGAAGCCGAAACGGCACAGTTGCAGGGCAGTGGTTGGCAGAAAATAACATTGAAGAAAAAAGCCGGAGAAAAGGTTACTACAGACGGGACACACAGCATTACCTGGTCCGTAGCGCCCGGTGTGGCCAATGTATATGCTTTGCGTTTCAACTATCTGAATCTGACTCAATCGCCGATAGATGCACGCATCAGAATAACCGACCAGGCCGGTAACGTTGTTCGCGACGATGCCATCCGTTTCCCGGCTACGCCCGAAAAATGGCGCGTGTTGGGAACCTCCACCGGTTCGTATATCAATGCCGGTCATTATAAAGTAATTATCAGTGGCGATAAACTGAATGGATTGGCTTTTGAATCGTTAGTAATGCAGTAAATGTGTGTTTTAAACACGAAGTCACGAAGACTCTAAAAAAAATTTGTGTCTTTGAGTCTTTGTGTTGAACTAAATTATATATGAAGAGAGTATTCTTTTTTATCATATCCCTTTTCCTTGTTGCTTCGGCTTTTGCGCAGAAGCACGACTGGGAAAATATTTCGGTGCTGGAAAGCAACCGCGAACCGGCGCGTGCCGATTTTATCCCGTACCAGACTGAAGCGCAGGCTTTGCAGCGTGTACGTGAACAGTCGCCGTGGTACCTGTCGCTCAACGGCGTATGGAAATTCCACTGGGTGCCTTGTCCGGAGGAGCGTCCGCAGGATTTTTACCGGACCGACTTCGACGATGTGGATTGGAAAACCATTCCCGTGCCTTCCAACTGGGAGATGCAGGGCTACGGCACACCGCTCTATGTTAGTTCGGGTTACTCGTTCAAAATCGATCCGCCGCGGGTGACGACCGAACCGCCGAAGAACTACACGGCCTACAAGGAGCGCAATCCGGTGGGATCGTATCGCCACTATTTCCTCTTGCCCGAAACATGGAAAGGGCGCAAGGTCTTTATCCATTTTGCCGGTGTGCAGAGTTTCTTCTATCTCTGGTTCAACGGCCAGAAGGTGGGTTTCAGCAAGGGCAGCATGGAGCCGGCCGAGTTCGACATCACCGGTTATGTGAAACCGGGAGAGAACCAGTTGGCCGTGGAGGTGTACAAATACAACGATGGTAGCTACATCGAGGATCAGGATATGTGGCGCATGGGCGGTATCCAGCGTGAAGTCTATCTCTTTTCGACCGGTCAGGTGCGGATCTCCGACTTTGCCGTACGCACCGAATTGGACAAAGATTACAAAGACGCAACCTTGCAGATTGCTCCGAAACTGGCCTCTTATCAGGGCGATACTTTGCGCGGATGGTCGGTACAGGCACAGTTATACGACAAGAATGGCAAGGCAGTATTCGAAAAGCCGTTGCGTCAGGATGCGGAACCGATTCTCAATATTGCCTACAAAGCAGCCGTGATGAACGACCGTGTGCCGCAGCGCGGTCATGCTAAGTTTGCCTGGTTGGAGGCAAAGGTGGAGAACCCTGCCAAGTGGACGGCCGAAACGCCGAACCTTTACACGCTGGTGTTGAGTTTGGTAAACAACGAAAATCAAACCGTAGAAACGGAGAGTTGTCAGGTTGGATTTCGCTCCGTCGAGGTGAAAAACGGGCAGGTGTTGGTCAACGGCAAACCGGTGCGTTTACGGGGCGTCAACCGTCACGAGCACGATCCGGCAACTGGCAAAACCATCTCCGTCGAGCGGATGGAACAGGACATTCGTCTGATGAAGCAGTGCAACATCAATGCCGTGCGGACCTGTCACTATCCGAACAATACGCAGTGGTACGAGTTATGCGACAAATACGGTCTTTACGTGATGGACGAGGCCGATCTTGAAGAACACGGTCTGCGCGGGACATTGGCCAGTGCGCCCGAGTGGGGTGCTGCCTTCCTCGACCGGGCTGTTCGTCTGGCGCAACGCGACAAAAATCATCCCAGCGTGATTTGCTGGTCGCTGGGCAACGAGGCGGGTTATGGTCCTAATTTCGCGGCCATGTCGGCCTGGTTGAAGGAGTTTGATCCGACGCGCTTTATCCATTACGAAGGGGCGCAGGGCACTCCCACCGATCCTTCGACGGTAGATGTGATCAGCCGTTTTTATCCCCGGGTGCAGGATGAATACCTCAATCCGGGCATTGCCGAGGGTAGCGACAAGGAGCGACCCGAGAATGCACGTTGGGAACGTTTGCTCGATATTGCCCGTAACAAGGCCGATAACCGTCCGGTGCTGACCAGCGAATATGCCCATGCCATGGGGAATGCCATCGGCAACCTGAAAGAGTACTGGGACGAAATTTATTCCAATCCCCGAATGTTGGGTGGATTTATCTGGGAGTGGGGCGACGAGGGTTTGTACAAAACCACGGCCGATGGCAAGCGTTTCATTGCCTATGGTGGTGATTTCGGCGATATTCCTAATTTGAAAACATTTTGTCTGAAGGGATTGGTCTCTTCCGAACGTCAGCCCTGGCCGAAATATTACGAAGTAAAGAAAGTGTACCAGCCGATACTGATCGAACCGGGCAAGATGGTAACCGGTAATACAACCGTACAAATTACCAACCGGAATCACTTCCTGAATCTGAACGAATTTGACGCTTCGTGGACATTGTATTGTAACGGAAAAACGATTCAATCCGGCGCGTTAGCACCCACCGATATTCCGGCAGGTGAAAAGCGCGAGGTGCCCGTTCCGGTAAAGGCAATTAAGAATCCGGTGGCCGGTGGCGATTATCAATTGCGCATCGATTACCGCCTGAAAAGTGATCAACTCTGGGCGAAGAAAGGATTTGAGATTGCGTTTGAACAACTGAAAATGGATATTCCCGTTCCGGCATTACGGGCTGAAAAACATACCGGGAAGTTCACGGTTACCGACGATTCTAAAACGATTACGTTGGCAGGGAAAAATTTCGTGGCTCAGTTCGACCGTGGAAACGCAACGCTCGTGTCGTTGAAATACAACAGGACTGAGATGTTGGTGGCAGCTCCTGTTTTTCAGGGTTTTCGTGCCCCGACTGATAACGACCGCGGTTTTGGCAACTGGTTGGCAAAAGATTGGGCAAACACCGGTCTTGACAAACTGGATCGAAAAGCCGACAGTTGTGCAATCATCGTAAAAGCGGATAACTTTGTAAAGATTTTGACGGTAGCTCACAGTGCAGCAAAAGAGGGGTCGTTTGTGCATCGCACTTTATGGACGGTCTATGCCGATGGTGCTATCGAAGCGGACAATTCGTTTGTCCCGCAGGGAAAGCTGCCCGAGTTGCCAAGGTTGGGCGTGGTGATGTCGCTGAACAAAGCATTGGAGCAATACACCTGGTATGGTCACGGACCGTACGAAAACTATATCGATCGCAGGGAGAGCACTCCCGTCGGGCTGTACAAAAGTACGGTGACGGAACAGTACGTGGCTTACGACCATCCGCAGGAGACGGGCAATCACGAAGGTGTCCGTTGGCTGACACTGACCGACAAATCGGGCAAGGGAATCGAGATTAAAGCTTTACAGGAAAATATGTCGGCAACCGCGATTCACTTTGCGGCAGATGACCTCTACAAAGCCGATCATGCCTACAAACTGACAGCTCGTCCCGAAACGGTGTTGTCGCTCGACGCGGCCATGCTTGGACTCGGAAACAGCAGTTGCGGCCCCGGCGTGTTGAAAAAATATGCTATCGAAAAGAAGGAATATAAGTTGGAATTTGAGATACGGAGCCTCCCCTAATCCCTCCACAAGAGGGGAAGTGAATCGGCTTGGGTAAATGCAGATTGAAAGCCTCCCCTTGAGGGGAGGTTGGTGGGGTTAATAATTTGATTATGAAAACAAAACTATTTATCTTGCTGCTTGTTGCAGCGTTAGTAAGTGTTCTGAGTTTACAGGCACAATCGAAAGTGTATCCGGAATGGTTTCTCAATGCAATGAATAAAAAAGGATTGTCGTCAAAATACAAATTGGAACCATTTATTCAGCCCTCTTTTTTGATCGGAGATTTTAATGGAGATAACATGGCCGATTGTGCGGCATTAGTCGTTGATAAAATGACAAAGAAAAAAGGTGTTTTGTTGATCCATGTAAAGACTTTTGAATATTTCATTTTTGGTGCGGGAAAGAATTTTGGCAGTGGATCTGATGATTTCAAGTGGCTGGTCAAGTGGAATATTTATACCCATAAGAGTGTAATGGAAACACAGTTCAATAAAGAGTCTGGTGATATAATTGGAGGAAAAAAGAAGCTTTTGGCAAGGCCAGCGATCAATGTTGAAGATGGAGAAACCGGAGGTGGCATGATTTATTGGGATGGAAAAAAATACGTTTGGATTCAAACTGGTGAATAGAGAAAGATTTTCCGTTAAGTCCGTGTCCTCTGTGTGCTAAGATAAAAAATCGATTTACAACTGTATGAAAAAACAAACCTTTATCCTGCTGCTTGTTGCAGCGTTTGTGAGTGTCCTGAATGTGCAGGCGCAAAAGAAAAGTCCGGCGGTTGCCGCGTCGACCGAAACGGCGATTCAGTACCTTTCGGGGCATGGTTCGGACGATGCTGTCGATTGGGATTTTTATTGTACCGACGGTAACAACAGTGGCAAATGGTCGAAAATTAAAGTGCCTTCTTGCTGGGAATTGCAGGGCTTCGGCACCTATCAGTACGGAATGCCGTTTTATGGTAAGGCCGATCCTCCGGGCATTGCCAAGGAGCAGGGCAAGTATAAGTACAAGTTCAAACTGCCGAAAGAGTGGGCGGGTCGAGTGGTGCGCATCGTCTTTGACGGTGTGATGACCGACTGCGAAGCACAAATCAACGGTCGTAAATGTGTGGGACTCCATCAGGGGTCGTTCTATCGTTTCAAGGCCGATGTGAGCGACCGCATCTTTTTTGGAGATAAGGAGAACCTGTTGGAGGTGACAGTCAGTAAAGAGTCCTCCAATCCGAGTGTGAATCTTGCCGAACGCCGCGCCGATTTCTGGAATTTCGGAGGAATCATCCGTCCGGTATTTGTGGAGGCGCTTCCGGCTCAGAATATCGACCGCACCGCCATTGATGCCAAAGCCGACGGTTCGTTTGCTGCCGATGTCTATCTCGGTTCGGGTCAGGGTTCCGATTTCAAAGTGGTGGCTCAGTTGACCGACAAAGAGGGTAAGAATGTGGACAAAGCTATCGAAGTGCCGGTGCGCGGTGGTTCCGATCGCGTGAAAGTGGAAGGCGCATTTTCAGGCATCAAAACCTGGTCGCCCGAAACGCCGAATCTCTATAATGTGACCTTTTCGTTGATACAGGGCAACATAGTCTGCCATACTGTGAAAGAACGTTTCGGCTTTCGCACCATCGAAGTCCGTCCGAGCGACGGTTTGTATATTAACGGACAAAAGGTTCTCGTAAAAGGGGTAAACCGACATAGTTTCCGTCCTGAAACCGGTCGTACGCTCAGTAAAAAAGACAATTACGATGATGTAAAACTCATCAAGGAGATGAATATGAATGCCGTACGCCTGTCGCACTATCCTTCCGATCCCCGAATTTCTGGATGCCTGCGACGAACTGGGGCTCTACGTGATGGTGGAACTCTGCGGATGGCACGGAAAATACGATACCACCGTGGGGAAAAAATTGGTAAACGAAATGGTAACCCGCGACCTGAACCACCCAAGTGTTACCTGGTGGTCGAATGGCAACGAGGGGGGCTTTAACTTTGATCTTGACGGAGAGTTTGCTCCTCTCGATCCGCAAAAGCGTCCGGTATTGCATCCTCAGGCAAATTTTGGTGGCTTCGAAACTATGCACTACCGTTCGTATGGTGAAAGCCAGGAGTATATGCGCAAACCGGAGATCTTTATGCCGACCGAATTTTTGCATGGTTTGTATGATGGCGGCCACGGTGCCGGCCTGTACGATTACTGGGAGATGATGCGCAAACATCCGCGCAGTGCGGGCGGCTTCCTCTGGGTATTTGCCGATGAAGGAGTGGTGCGTACCGACCAGAACGGTAAAATTGACAATGCCGGTAGTTATGCTCCCGATGGTATCGTGGGACCGCATCACGAAAAAGAGGGTAGCTTTTTTACCGTAAAACAGGTCTGGTCGCCTGTACAAGTCAATGCGGCTTCGTTGTCCGAAAATTTCAATGGAGTGTTGCCGGTCGAAAACCGCTACGACTTTATCAACCTGAAAAATTGCAAGTTTACCTGGAAACTGGCGAAATTGCCTTATCTAAAAGAAAAACAAATCGTTGCTTCCGGTGAAATTGCCTCGCCCGATGTGGCGGTTCATGCTTCCGGCGAACTGAAACTCAACCTGCCCTCCGATTGGCGTAAGGCCGATGTTCTCTATCTTACGGCTACCGATCCTTTCGGTAAGGAGATCTGGACATGGGACTGGAGTTGGAAAAAACCGACCGATTTCTTCTCTTTTGCGGGACAAAAAGGCTCTGTAACTGCCCGTGAAGAGGGTGACAACCTGACTGTAAAAACCACGTCCGACGAGCTGACTTTCAGTAAAAAATCGGGAGAACTGGTGAAAGTGATACACGATGGTAAAGCCGTTTCTTTCGGTAAAGGCCCACGTTTTACGGCAGCCCGTCGTGGCGACCGCTCCATGGACGTGTTCTACAATCACGACGACAAGGATGCCAAGAGTAAAGAGCGCATCTACAACGATATCTCGGGCAACGATAAACTGACCGCGTTCAGCTTCAAAGCTACAGCCGACAGTGTGACGGTCGATGCTTCTTATTTCGGCAACCTGCAAAAAACGCACTGGGCAATTTCGGCTGACGGTAATATTCGTGTTGATTATCAGTACGATTACGAAGGCGAAGTGGAATTGATGGGCGTGAAATTCGATTATCCGGAAGAAAAAGTGGTGTCGAAACAGTGGTTGGGCAACGGTCCTTACCGCGTTTGGCAGAACCGTCTGCATGGCACGCTGCTCGACAACTGGCAACGCGATTACAACGACCCGATTCCGGGCGAGTCGTTCGAATATCCCGAATTCAAAGGCTATTTTGCCAACTGGAAGTGGGTGAATTTTACCACCAAAGAGGGTAACGTTGCGCTCGGAAACGACGATCCCGATAGCTATCTTGGCGTGTTCACCCCGCGTGACGGTCGCGACGCGCAGCTCTTTACCCTGCCGCAAACCGGCATCTCTGTGCTGAAGGTGATTCCGGCCATGCGCAACAAGGTGAACTCAACCGACCTGATCGGCCCGTCGTCGCAGGCCAAATGGGTGAGCGGTGTGCAGAAAGGAAGCATTTATCTGAAATTCAATTAAACACAAAGACATAAAAGCACAAAGAAAATTTGTGTTTTCGTGTCTTTGTGTTGAAAAATGGTAATAATGAACAAATTTGTTTCTTTTGTTATAGTTTTATTTTTGTCACTTGGCATTCATGCAGAAGTGCGTTTGTCCCATATCTTTTCGGACAATATGGTGTTGCAGCAGCAGTCGAAAGTGGCTGTGTGGGGATGGGCAAAAAGCAATTCAGTCGTTAGAATTACCCCGTCGTGGGATGGCAAAATAGTCGAAACCAAGGCCGGTACCGATGGCAAGTGGAAAGCTTTTGTGGCTACCCCGAAAGCAAGCAAAACGGCTTATCGCATCACCTTCAGCGACGGCAAACCTGTAACGCTGAAAAACGTGCTGATCGGTGAGGTGTGGCTTTGCAGCGGGCAGTCCAACATGGAGATGCCGATGAAGGGATTCAAGGGCAATCCCATCCTGAACGGCAATATGGATATTCTCAAATCGAAGAATCCGATGCTGCGCCTTATCACCGTCAAACGCAACGGACAGCTTGCTCCGGTCGATACTATCTCCGGCACCTGGCAGGAAGCAGCTCCTGAAACGGTGAAGGAATTCAGCGCCACAGGTTACTACTTCGGCAAACTGCTCAACGAAATGCTCGACGAACCGGTCGGCCTGATCCTCTGCTCGTGGGGAGGCTCCTCCATCGAAGCGTGGATGAACCGTGAGATGTTGAAGGATTTCCCCGAAACGAAGTTTGCCAAACAAGGCGACACCATCAAAGCGCCTAACCGTACACCGCTGATGCTTTTCAACGGAATGCTCAATCCCATAGTCGGCTACGGCATCAAGGGCTGCATCTGGTATCAGGGCGAAAGCAATTACGAAAATCCCGATCAATATCCGGCGCTGATGAAAACAATGGTAAGCAACTGGAGACAACTCTGGGGCGAAGGCGATTTTCCTTTCTACTATTGTCAGATCGCGCCTTACAACTACGCATCGATCTCTCCGAAAGAGAAGTGGGGCGGAAAGTTCAATTCGGCTTACCAGCGTGAAGCGCAGTTCAAGGCGCAAAAGCTGATTCTCAACTCGGGCATGGTATCGTTGATGGACATCGGTGAGGAATTCTGCATTCATCCCATGCGCAAAAGCGTGGGAGGCGAACGGCTGGCGTTGATGGCTTTGGCCAAAACCTACGGACAAAAAGGTTTTGCTTATGAAAGCCCGGTACTCAAAGATATGACTGTCGACAAGGATGGCAAAGCGATTCTGAACTTCGAGAATGCTCCTCTTTGGCTTACCTCCTTTGGAAAAGAGTTGAAAACATTCGAGATTGCCGGTGAGGATAAGGTGTTTCATCCGGCCAAAGCGGTGATCAACCGTGCGAAGGTGGAAGTGTCTTCGCCTGACGTACCTAAACCGGTTGCCGTACGCTATGCCTTCAAGGACTTTGTTGTTGGCGATCTCTTCAGCAACGAGGGTCTGCCGGTATCATCGTTCCGGACGGACAATTGGTAATTTGGCAATATGTCAATTTGAAAATATGCCAATGTGCTAATTGAATCTGCTTTAGTAGAATTGTGTGAAATAGAATGGAAAGTCTCGTATTCGGGTGTCCCCTTTTGTTAAAGGGGACGAGCGCAGCGGAGGGGTTAGAATTGTAAAAAAGAATCTTTGGCCTCTTTGAGGTAGAATACAGATTCACAGTTGATAATTGTCTTATGCGGTAAATAGTTATTTTCTATTTGTGCCTTTGTTCTGAAAAGCAGATTCTAATCGTACATCGTAAATGAATAAATTGTAAATCAATTATATGAAATACAAACAGTTACTTTTAATTCTTTTCCTGCCTTTGGCTCTTAGCCTCGGTGCGAAAGAGTATCAGCCAACGTTTTCGGCTGCGGGATTTTACGACCTGCAGAACAGTGGTCGGCAAGTGTATAATTTCAATGTCGGGTGGCGCTTCCACAAAGGTGATGTGGCCGGAGCGGAAAAAGCGGACTTCAAAGATGCCGCTTGGGATGTGGTGAGTACGCCGCACACCGTAGAACTGGAGCCTGCCGAGGCCAGCGGATGCCGTAACTATCAGGGCATTGCCTGGTACCGCAAGCATTTCACTCTCGACAAAGCTTATGCCGGCAAAAAGGTGATTCTCTACTTCGAGGCGGTGATGGGCAAGTGCAAGGTCTACCTCAATGGCAAGATGGTGAAACAACATCTGGGAGGCTATTTGCCTTTCAGCATCGATCTGTTGGAAGCCGGAGCGGTGCCGGGTCAGAAATGCGTGGTGGCTGTTTCTACCGACAATAGCGACGATAAAACCTATCCGCCGGGTAAGAGCCAGAAGACGCTCGACTTTGCTTACCACGGAGGAATATATCGCGATATCTGGTTGGTAGTGAAGAATACGGTCAATATTTCCGATCCGAACGAAGTCGGCAAGGTGGCCGGTGGTGGCGTGTTTGTGCATTACGGAGAAATCAACGATAAACTGGCCGACGTCTTTTTCGATACCGACGTGCAGAACCAGTCGGACGGCGCTAAGAGTGTGAAGGTGGAAACTGTGTTGCGTGATCCCAAAGGTAACGTCGTGGCAAAAACAGTTTCTGGTGTTTCGTTGAAAAAAGGAGAGTCGAAGCAGGTAAAACAGGCCGTCAAGGTGAAAAATCCGGTACTCTGGACTCCAGACGAACCCTTGCTTTATCATGTTGAATCCCGCATTATTTCCGGCAAAGCTTCGTTGGATGGCGGCATGACGCGTATCGGTATTCGCAAAGCCGAATTCCGTGGAGTAGACGGTTTTTATCTCAATGGAAAACCCTACGAAAAATTGATTGGTGGTAATCGCCATCAGGATTTTGCTTACGTGGGCAATGCCGTTCCCAATTCGCAGCAATGGCGCGATGCCAAGAAATTGCGCGATGCCGGTTGCCGCATTATCCGTTCGGCTCACTATCCGCAGGATCCCTCTTTTATGGACGCTTGCGACGAACTGGGTTTGTTTGTGATTGTACCGACTCCCGGCTGGCAATTTTGGAACAAAGATCCTGAGTTTGCCAATCTCGTCTATTCCGATATCCGCAACATGATTCGTCGCGACCGCAATCACACTTCGGTGCTGATGTGGGAACCGATCCTGAACGAGACTCCTTTTCCGCTCGATTTTTCGCTCAATGCATATAAAATTACCAAAGAAGAGTATCCCTATCCCGGGCGTTATGATGCTGCCGATCTCAACTCGAAAGGAGTGAAAGACAACTTTGAAGTGGTGTACGGATGGCCGCGCGACACGGGAACTGTCAAGCAGAGCATTCTCACCCGCGAGTGGGGCGAATATGTGGATGACTGGTATGCCCACAACACTCCCAACCGGGCTGCACGTGCATGGGGAGAAGGTCCGCAATTAATTCAGGCCATGCACCTTGCAAAGATTTATAACGAGATGTGTGATGCTCCGGCTCAGTTTGTGGGTGGTTGCCAGTGGCACCCGTTCGACCATCAGCGGGGTTATCATCCCGATCCCTACTGGGGCGGTATCATGGATAATTTCCGTCAGTACAAGTATTCGTACTACATGTTCCGGAGTCAGATTGATCCGAAAAAACCGCATCCGTTGGCCGATATCAAACCGGTGTTGTATATTGCCAGCGAAATCAGTCCGTTCTCCAGTTCCGATGTGACGGTATTTACCAACTGCGATGAGGTGCGCCTGATTCGTTACGAGCGCGATACGCTGGTGCAGAAAGCTCCGAAAGTGTTGCGTGGAATGCCGCATCCGCCCGTTACTTTCAAGAATGCGTACGATTTTTACGATATGCGTCAGTTTCCTTACGTGCAGAAAAATTGGCAACGAGTCAGCTTCAAGGCGGAGGGATTGATTGATGGCAAAGTGGTAGTGACAGAGACGAAGATGCCGTCTCGTCGTTCTACCCAAATCCGTCTTCGTCTCGATAATGAAGGCCAACAACTTACCGCCGACGGTTCCGATTTTGTCTGCGTTATTGCAGAGGTGACCGACGATCAGGGGAACGTTCGGCGATTGGCGAAAGAACAGATACTATTTTCGGTTGAAGGCGAGGGCGAAATAATCGGGGATGCTACCATTCAGGCTAATCCGCGCGTAGTGGAGTTCGGTTCGGCACCTGCATTGATTCGTTCGACCACCAAAGCAGGAAAGATTAAGTTAACCGCTCGTCCTTTGTTTGAGGGCGAATACGCACCGAAAGCTGCCACACTTGAATTCTCGAGTGTCACTCCTTCACGCACCTTGTTGTTTGAAGAGAAACCGACAATAAATGCCGTTAATCAAGGGTCTAACTCTTCAACTCGCAAAACATTGACCGACGAAGAGAAGCAGAAACTCCTGAATGAAGTGGAACGGCAGCAGACCGATTTTGGCGAAGTAAAAGCCAATTGATTGACAATTTGACCATTTACAATGTACGATTGAAACCGGCTTCTTACCGCAGAGAACGCTGAGCTTTACGCAAAGATCGCAGAGATTACGAAAAATCTTTGCGATCTTTGCGTTTTCTTTGAGCCCTTTGCGGTTACAACAGAATTAATTCTTTATAATATGGCTAAAATGGAATGGTCGCGTTTGCTGACCAATAAGCGGCTGGGAATGGAGCACTATCACTCCGAACGGGCCGACGATCGTACCGAATTTCAACGCGATTACGACCGGCTGATTTTTTCGGCTCCTTTTCGTCGTTTGCAGAACAAAACCCAGGTGTTCCCGCTTCCGGGCAGTATTTTCGTACACAATCGTTTGACTCACAGTCTTGAAGTGGCCTGTGTAGGTCGCTCGTTGGGTGATAACGTGAGCCGTAAGCTGAAGACGAAATACAAAAATTCTGTCCCTTTTATCGACGAAATCGGTTCGATCGTTTCGGCTGCTTGTCTGGCGCATGACCTGGGTAATCCTCCCTTCGGTCACTCGGGCGAGAATGCCATCTCTACCTATTTTTCGGAAGGAAAAGGGTTGGCGCTGAAAGAAAAGGTCGGCGACGAACTCTGGATCGATTTTACCAAATTCGAGGGCAACGCCAATGCGTTTCGCCTGTTGACGCACCAATTCAACGGTCGCCGCGAAGGTGGTTTTGCCCTTACTTATTCCACGCTGGCTTCGATTGTGAAATATCCTTATCTCTCTAATTTTGCCGATCCGAAGAAAGCCAAGTTCGGGTTTTTTCATTCCGAAGAGCAGACCTACTGTAAAATTGCCGACGATCTGGGGGTTATTTCTAATCCAGAGAATCCGGCTCGTTTTGCACGCTATCCGTTGGTCTATCTGCTCGAAGCGGCTGATGATATTTGCTATCAGTTGATGGATATCGAAGATGCACACAAACTGAAAATTCTCACTTCGGAAGAGACAAAAGAGCTTTTGTTATGCTATTTGTCGGACGAAAAAAGGGTTAAAACGCAGGAAATTTTCTCAGTGGTGACCGACATCAACGAGCAGATCGCTTATCTGCGGTCGTCGGTGGTGGGAATTCTGGTACGAGAGTGCTCGCAGATTTTTGTCGATAAAGAAGAAGAAATTCTGCAGGGACAGTTCGCCGGCTCGTTAATCAAACACCTGCCCGAACGTTCGGCGAAGGCCTATCAACATTGTTCTGATGTAGCTTTCAAGAAAATCTACTGTGCCACCGAAGTACTCGATATCGAGCTGGCTGGTTACAAGATTATTCTCACGCTGCTCGACGAACTAATACAGGCCGTATTGGCGCCACAAAAATCGTATTCAAAGCAACTGCTGCGTCGTATTCCGTTGCAGTACGAGATCAAAAGTGATACTACCTACGGCAGAGTACAGTCGGTGCTCGATTATATTTCGGGAATGACCGACGTGTATGCGCTCGATTTGTACCGGAAAATAACCGGAATGAGTCTGCCGTCGTTATTATACCGGAACTAAAAGATTTCCACAGGAATAATTCACCGACGTAGTATTTTCTGATAAATAATGCCTATCTTTGCACCGCTTTTCGTGTAAAAGCAATTAGGTTTTTATTTACAAATCATTTTATAACCAATTCATGGCAACAAAAATCAGATTACAAAGACACGGCCGTAAAGGGTATGCCTATTACCACATTGTTATTGCCGATAGTCGTGCACCACGCAACGGTAAGTTTACAGAACGTATCGGTTCTTACAATCCTAACACAAATCCTGCAACTGTAGAAGTTAACTTCGAACGTGCATTGTATTGGGTAAATACCGGTGCTCAACCTACAGATACTGTCCGTACTATTCTTTCGGATGAAGGTGTATTGATGATGAAACACTTACAGGGTGGTGTTGCAAAAGGTGCTTTTGACGAAGCTGAAGCTCAAAAACGTTTCGAGGCTTGGAAAACTACTAAAGTAGCTTCAACCGACTCTGTAAAAGATAAGTTGGCTGCCGCCGCTGCTACAAAAGCAAAACAAGCACTTGAGGCTGAAATTGCTAAGAATCAGGCTAAAGCCGCTGAAATAGCACAAAAACACGCTGAAGAATCAGCTGCTCTTGCTGCCGCTGCTGCTGAAGCAGCTCAAGAGGCCGCAGCACCTGAAGCTCCTGCCGCAGAAGAAACTCCTGCCGAATAATAGTAAGCAGCGAATAAAAATCATTTTCTTGTAAAGCTGTTCCACGGGTTGGAACAGCTTTTTTTATTGAATGAGGTCTGTTTTTGTGGCTCATTCTCATTAAATATGTATCTTTGTCGACGTTTATTTGCAAATAGACGTTGCTGGCATTACCCCTCGAAGCCTGCTGCAAAACAGAACTGTTGGGGTGTTTTCAATCTATCAATAATCAATGAAGAAACTAGTCTCTATAGTGTTGCCTGCCCACAACGAATCAGGGAATGTGGGTGTCATTAAAAATAGAATTCAGGAATGTTTTCCGTTTGAAACATATGATCTGGAACTGATTTTTGTTAATGATGGCAGTACTGACGATACTATGGAGCAGCTTTATACACTGTCTCAGGGAGACAAGAGCGTTTTCTACATTGAACTTTCTCGTAATTTCGGACATCAGTGCGCGTTAAAGGCAGGTCTTGACTATGCGCATGGCGATTGTGTTATCTCCATGGATTGTGATATGCAGCATCCGCCTGAACTGATTCAGTCTCTGATAGAAAAATGGGAGCAAGGGTATGATATTGTCTATACCTGTCGTGCGGAATCGGAAACGGCATCCTATATGAAACGTAAAACATCTAATGCGTTTTATCATATTTTTAATTCGTTTTCGGATGTTCAAATTGAGAAAGGAACGGCTGATTTTCGTTTGATGTCCAGAGCAGTAGCCGATGTGTTTAAGCGCTTTCGGGAGAACGATCTGTTTATTCGCGGAATGGTAAAATGGATGGGTTTCCGACAGGCGCATATTGACTATGAACCGAACGAACGTTTTTCGGGTACAAGTAAATATACGATACGAAAGATGCTTCGTCTGGCAGTGCATGCTGTGACCTCGTTTAGCGTTCGCCCCTTGTATCTTGCTATTTATATCGGATTCGGACTTTCTCTGCTTGCATTGCTGTACCTTCCCTATGTGCTTTATTCATTCTTCTATTCAGGACATTATGCATATGGATGGGGATCTGTGATTCTTACCATTGTCTTTTTTTCCGGATTGCAACTTTGTGTACTGGGAGTCATTGGGTTGTATCTTGGGAAACTGTTTATTCAGGTTAAAGACAGACCTTTGTACATAGTTCGTTCGAGTAATTTTGATAATGTTCCTGCATAATAGTTTCTCATTCAGATGATTTTCCTAAGCTTTGATATAGAGGAATTTGATAATCCATTTCCTTGTTCACAATTACTTACGTTCGATCGGCAGATGGAGATTTCCGTTGCCGGGACGGAAAGAATTCTCGATTTACTTGCAGGACAGAATGTTGTTGCCACATTTTTTTGCACGGCAAATTTTGCTGAACACGCTCCGCATCTTATTTCCCGAATGGTGGCTGGCGGACATGAAGTGGCTTCGCACGGTTATTATCACAATCGTTTTGAACCCGCGCATCTCAAACAATCTCGCGAGGTTCTCGAAAGATTGACAGGACATCCTGTCACAGGATTCCGTATGCCAAATATGGGAAAGATAAGCGTTGACGAACTAATTAGCGCGGGTTATTCTTACAATTCTTCTCTTCATCCTACTTACCTGCCTGGAAAGTATAACAATTTTACGAAGCCCAGACGAATCTTTCAGGAAGGTGCTCTCTATCAGATTCCAGCTTCTGTATCTCCGCTTGTACGTTTGCCTTTGTTCTGGCTGGCGTTGCACAATTATCCTTTGTCTTTGTATAAAATGCTCGCCAAAGCATCACTGAAGAAAGATGGGTATCTGAACCTCTATTTTCACCCATGGGAGTTTATTGACCTTAACAACGCAGGGCTTGATTTGCCGCTATATGTCAAGCGCAATTCGGGCGATGCTATGGTTGACAGGTTGACTTCGTTTATAGCATGTTTTAGGGCTAAAAACGAGCAATTCGGGAGGTTGTATGAGTGCGCAGGAATATTCATTGAACACTAATTTTGCGTACTTTGAACATACTTTTTCGCAACCGTTATACCCGTGCAATCGTACAAAACGAAACGACAATGCAGGCTGCCAGGTATTTTATAGTGGGTGGTTCGTGCACTGTCTTCGATTTAACGATGCTGTTCAGTTTTACACACTTTCTTCATATCAATTATCTTATTTCATCCGTTCTTTCTTTTACTATCAGTGCAATTGTCAACTACTATCTCTGTGTAAATTGGGTGTTCAATATTCGGGTGGTTGAGAAACGTCATCGCGAGTTCATCTATTATTTCGTTCTTTCGATAATCGGGTTGGGGTTGAGTACTTTGCTTATCTGGATGTTTACCGAATTAGTTGGGCTGTATTATATGTTGTCTAAGTTAATCGCAACATTTATAACCTATTGGGTAAATTTCGGTACAAGAAAATATTTTCTGCATACCCGAAAATAATCGGCTTTTAGAATTGTAAAACGAAAGAACGTTACATTTGTTATATTTCACAACTGTATCATTATTCTGACTTGTTTCAGAGTAATTAAATCTGTTCGGATCCTTTATTTATTAGGATAGATATTTCTTTTACAAGTATAACATTGTACAGTTGTATTTTTTCGGTACTGGGTTTATCTCGCATTTGTAACATTATTTCAGGAGATTGGCTTTGGAATGTGAAGCCTTCTTATTTTTTTATCTGCTGTTATACGATAGGAGCAAGTTCTTGCGTTATTTAATATTATAAGCTTAAATTATTTGACATGAAGAAATCTATCTTTTTTATTTTGTTGTTGGGTATTGCAGGTACAATGTCGGCGCAGACATTTGCTCTTGGACTCAAAGGAGGATACGAAGCCGCAATGAGTTATAATGATTTGCTCAATACCAATCTGGTTTCATCAACCGGAGATCAGATTAAATCCGGTTTTGCAAACGGGTATCAGGTTGGAGCCTGGATCCGTCTGGGAGGCAAACGTGTTTATCTTCAACCGGAAGTTCTTTTGAATGTCAAAAAAGCATCTCAGACTTTCAATGTGGGAGGCTTAACCTATATGGCAACATACAAGACTCAGGCTATTGAGATTCCTCTTATGGTCGGTTATAAGGTGTTGTGCGTTGGCCCGCTTGCAGTCCGCCTCAATGCAGGGCCAAAAGCTATTATTGATGCAGGGTCAAGCTCCAATCTGAATCAATATGCGCAGGTATTATCTCAGGACTTCAAAAAAACGACCTGGGCTGCTGAAGGTGGCATCGGTGTTGACATTCTTTCTGTCTCGCTTGATTTGCGCTACTCGCAATACCTTTCCAATTCCTATTCGGTGACATTCAACAATGCGCCGGTTGTAAACATGAAGAGCAATAAACAGAGTGTTTATCTGACGTTGGGCTGGAGATTGTTTTAATCTTATTATCACATAAAAAACGAGGGGAGAGTGTTTTAAGAACATTCTCCCCTCGTTTTATTGTTACCTTTGAGTTCTATTTATTCGCTTTCGCCCAGCTGTCTTTCAAAGAAACAGTACGGTTGAAAACTAAATTTTCAGGTGTCGAATCGGGGTCTACATTGAAATAACCGATGCGTTGAAATTGGAAATTGTCGAGAGCTTTGGCTTCTTTTAGCCACGGTTCAACTTTGCAGTTGGTCAATACTTTCAACGAATCAGGATTTAGTAATTCCCGGAAATCCTTATCTTTCTCCTCCGAAGGATTCTCTACCGAAAATAAGCGGTCGTAAAGACGTACTTCTGCTGTCAGTGAATCATCAACAGTTACCCAATGAATAGTGCCTTTTACCTTGCGGCTACTGCCTTCCATTCCGCTACGGGTATCCGGATCGTATTCGGCATACACTTCGGTTACTTTGCCGTCCGCATCTTTCTTGCATCCGGTACATTTCACGATGTAGGCGCCTTTCAGACGAACTTCCTGACCCGGAGTCATGCGGAAATATTTCTTGGGAGCATCTTCCATAAAGTCATCACGTTCTACGTATAACTCTTTTGAAAATGGTGCTTCATGAGTTCCTCCATTTTCATCTTCAGGATTGTTGATCATCGTCACCATTTCGGTTTGGCCGTCAGGATAGTTCGTCAACACCAGTTTAACCGGATCAAGAACTGCACTGACACGTGTAGCTGTGCTATTCAGTATTTCACGTGCAGAATGCTCCAACAGTGAGACATCAATGATGCCTTCGTATTTGGTGTAACCAATCTTTTCAATGAAATTATGGATCGCTTCGGGGGTATATCCGCGACGACGCAAACCGCAAAGGGTCGGCATACGGGGATCGTCCCATCCGCTTACCAAACCTTCCTGAACCAGTTGCAGCATCTTGCGCTTGCTCATCACGGTATAAGTGATATTCAAGCGATTGAATTCGATCTGGCGAGGACGGTAATCGTCGGTTTTTAGCTGGTCGATAAACCAGTCGTATAATGGGCGGTGTACTTCAAATTCCAAAGTGCAAATGGAGTGAGTAACACCTTCAAAATAATCCGATTGACCGTGCGCGAAATCGTACATTGGGTACGCTTTCCAGGAGTAGCCTGTACGGTGGTGAGGATGATCGGTGATGATGCGGTACATGATTGGGTCGCGGAAGTGCATGTTGGGTGAAGCCATATCGACTTTGGCGCGCAACACCATCGCTCCTTCGGCAATTTCGCCGCTATTCATTTTGTTGAACAACTCCAGACTTTCTTCAACTGGACGATTGCGATAGGGACTCTCGGTTCCCGGAACGGTAGGAGAGCCTTTTTGTTTGGCAATCTCTTCAGCCGATTGTTCGTCGACGTATGCAAGTCCGCGTTTAATGAGGTCGGTGGCAAAATCCCACAATTGCTGGAAATAATCGGAAGCAAAGTAAACGTTACCCCATTGGTATCCTAACCATTGGATGTCTTCCATGATGGAATCCACATACTCTACGTCTTCTTTCACAGGATTGGTGTCGTCGAAACGGAGATTGCAAACGCCGTTGTAGTCGCGTGCAATGCCGAAGTCCATGCAGATGGCTTTGGCATGTCCGATGTGAAGGTATCCGTTAGGTTCCGGCGGGGAAACGGGTTTGTATCCTTCCCCCGTTTTTACCATCACGAATGTCTTCTTCGACAAGGGTCTCAATAAAGTTGAGGCTCTTTTTGGGTTGTTCTGTCATTTCACTCATAGTATGATCGTTTTTGCTCCTTGTTTAGTGTTGTGTATAGAGAATAATGCCAACTCTGTCAATATGTTCTTTAAGTGCTTCTTCTTTAATTCGGTCGTAAATAATCAAATCAAATCTGAAAGGCAGATTCAGTTTTTCAAGCTCAATTGTGGCATCTAAAATGTCATTAAGAAGCAAATTGTTGCCAATTAACGCAATGTCAATGTCAGAACCTTCTTTGAAATTACCTTTTGCCCGTGATCCGAAAAGCGTTATCTTCTTGATTTTCGGATTTTGTTGTAATAGGGTAATGATCCGTTTGAGATCTGTTTCGGGTAGCCCGTATTTTAAATCTTTATCCATTGAAGCAGATTAAGATTTTTGTTTTTCTTCTTCAAGTCTGATTTTTAAGGCTTTCAGAAGGCCAAAATATTCAAGTCGAATATTTGTGATAATTTCCATGGCAGTATCTTCATCATAGGTGTGGCTGGTTAAGTTTCTGCTCAGGTGCATTCGCATCCAACCTTTACCATCAGCGATGTATCCATCCTGAAAGCTCTGTTCTATTACCGGTTTTGGCCCTACAATATCTTTGTATCCTTTTTCTTTTAGAAGGTCTTGTAGCGTTTTCCAGCTCAGTTCGTATGTGTATTCAAAAGCCTTTATTAGCCCTTGCTCTTCCATCTCATTCAGCTTTTCTACTTGAATGAAGCGATCCAGTTGTGAGAAGGCCTTTCTGAAGTTGTCAAAGCGTTGTATCCAACGTATATCATTGTCGTTCATGTATATGGGATTAATGGATTTATCGCTTTATTTTAAAACTCGAATGACAATCGAAACAATGGCATTTTTTCCGGATGAAAGGCAATGGAACACTCATTAAAACAGACAAGACAAGATATGGAATATTCCATTTATAATCAATGGCCTGTCCGTAATAAACATTGTCAGATCCACAACAAGGGCAATTTATCGTTTCTCTATCTTTTGTTTGTGCTTCATTGCAGGTGTCTGTCGTGTCAGCTTCTTCGGACAGATCAGGTTCTTCCCGACTGAGAATCTCTTCGGCAAGCTGTTTCTGTTCAGAACGAACTTTTAACTTAACTCCGCCGATTGCATTTGCCAAAAATGGATGAATTGATACAACATTTTCATCAAAAATGAAGCATTCAATGCCTTCATTTTCAAGCTTGCTCTGTTGAATATAACATTCTATAGGAGAGTTGGAGCTGAATATAGTTTCAAGTTCATCCATTCATGCCGGATGTTTTTATCGCAGTTTTGCTCCCAGTTTTTCTTCAAACTGTTTGATGAGCTTTTGCATGATTCCGTCAATCTGTTTATCGTTCAGTGTTTTTGCATCATCTTGCAGCGTAAAGCTAACGGCATACGATTTTTTGCCGGCTTCCAGGTTCTTGCCTTCGTACACATCGAACAACTGTACTTTTCTCAACAGGTTCTTCTCGGTTGCGTAAGCCAGTTTTTCAATTTCTGCAAAGGAAATGTTTTTGTCTATTAAGAGTGCAAGGTCGCGTTTCACTTCCGGGAATTTTGATATTTCCCTGAACGAAACTTTATTGCGACTATTTTCCAGAAGCAGGTTATTCCAGTTTAGGTCGGCGAAGAAAACAGGTACGTCGATGTCCAGTGCTTTCAACTGTTTCTTGGCAACGCTACCCATAATAGCCAATTGCTTTCCTTGTTTGTTTTTGATGACTAAAGCTTCGGCAAAGAGGTCGTTGGTTGTTTCTGTTTCAACAACTAATTTCTGGAGATTGACTCCCAGACGGCGCAGAATGTTCAGTACATATCCTTTCAGTTCGAAAACAGAAGTCTTCTCGTCGGCGCGAACCCAGCTTTGAGCTGTTTTGTTGCCGGTAAGCCATAGTCCGAGGTGCATATCTTCCGAGTAAGCCGCCAACGGTTTGCCTTCTTCTTTCTTTTCTGCATTGAAATAGTAGCAATTACCGAATTCGTAAAATTTCAGATCCTGATTTTTACGGTTCACGTTGTAGGCAACGCTTTCCAGACCACCGAACAACAGCGTTTGACGCATGACATTGAGGTCGGCACTTAGTGGATTCATCATCATCACCAAGTTGGCTGCGGGGAACGAACTCAGCGTTTCGTAGTAACCGGCTTTGGTGAGCGAGTTGTTTAGTATTTCGTTGAAACCGCATCCGGTAAGTTGTTCCGAAATAAGGTTTTGCAGTTTGTGGCTGTCGGGCTTGGACGAATAGCTGATCGATGATTTTACCGATTCTCCCGGCAAAACGTTATTGTAACCATAGATACGCAGAATATCTTCGATTACGTCTACATCGCGTTGAACGTCGACGCGGTAGGTCGGTACGAAGAGCTTCATGCCTTCTTCCGTTTCGTTGGCAATTTCTATTTCGAGATGATGCAGAATCTTCTTAATCATTTCTTTGTCTATCTCTTTACCAATTAGTTGGTCTATTTTGCCGAAAGTAATGTCTACTTCAAACGGTTTTATAGATTCCGGATAAATATCTACGATGTCGCTGGAAATAGTGCCTCCGGCCAGTTCTTTAATCAGCAAAGCGGCACGTTTCAACACGTATACGTTGTTGTTGGGATCGCAACCGCGTTCGAAACGGAACGATGAATCGGTGTTCAAACCATGGCGACGGGCCGTTTTACGCACCCAGACGGGATTGAAGTAAGCGCTTTCGAGAAACACGTTGGTGGTGCTGTCCGAAACGCCCGAATTGAGACCTCCGAATACACCGGCAATACACATGCCCCCGTTTGCGTCGCAAATCATCAGGTCTTTGTCGCTGAGGTTGCGTTCGGCTTCGTCGAGTGTGGTGAATTTTGTGCCTTCGGTCAATGTTTTTACAATCACCTGTTTGCCTGCAATTTTATCGGCATCGAAAGAGTGGAGAGGTTGCCCTGTTTCGTGGAGAATGAAATTGGTGATGTCCACCACGTTGTTGATGGGACGGAGTCCGATCGCTTTCAGGTAGTTTTGCAGCCATTCGGGCGATTCTTTGATGGTGACACCGGCAATGCTTACGCCTGCATAGCGCGGACAAGCCTCGCTATTTTCAACGGTTACGCTGACGGGTAAATTATGATTTTCAACGGCAAATGCGTCAACCGAGGGTTTCTCTAATGTGCCTTTCAGGCCGTTTGCGGCCAGATAAGCAGCCAGGTCGCGGGCTACGCCGAAGTGCGAAGCGGCATCCACACGGTTGGGAGTAATGTCGACTTCCAGCACGTAATCGTCTTTGACATTGTAATATCCTTTGGCGGGTGTTCCGGCTACCGCGTCGGCAGGCAGAACGATAATGCCGTCGTGGCTGGTTCCAATACCGATTTCATCTTCGGCACAGATCATACCGAACGACTCTTCGCCGCGGATCTTGGAGCGTTTGATGGTGAACGACTCTTCGCCCGAATAAAGCACGGCGCCGATAGTGGCAACCACAACTTTTTGTCCGGCGGCCACATTGGGTGCTCCGCAAACGATTTTCAACGGTTCTGCAGCACCAACGTTAACGGTAGTCACGTGCAGGTGGTCGGAGTTCGGGTGCTCCGCGCAGGTGAGAACTTCGCCTATTACCAGACCTTCAAGCCCACCTTTAATGGTTTGTACTTTTTCAATTCCACCGGTTTCAAGACCTATGGATGTTAACGCTTTCGATAACTCTTCGGGAGTTAAATCAGTATCAATGTATTGTTTTAGCCAGTTGTAAGAAATGTTCATTGCAAAAACTATGCTTATAAATGTGGTTTATTTCTCATTATATCAAACGAATGGCGTTTCCATTAGAGAAATAAAAGGTGATTTGTGATTTTTTTAAATGGAATTGCAAATGTACATTTTTTGCACTAAAAACCGGAAGATTTTGTGTGAAAAACGCTGACAAATACGATTTTGGTGAGTCTGACCCTTATTTTTTCATTACTTTTTTGCTGATTGGGTAATCGGCTCCTATGCTATAAGTCAATGGATTGTCGCTCGTTCACAAAAAAACTCGTATCTTCGTAGCTTAAAACCCAACCTCTTCCAATCTATGAAAATTAAGATCGTAAATCAATCGAAACATCCTCTTCCTCAGTATGCTACGTCGTTATCTGCTGGGCTTGATCTTCGTGCTAATCTTGACGAACCTATTACGATGCTTCCTCTGGAACGAAAACTGATTCCTACCGGTTTGTTCATAGAATTGCCCGAAGGGTTTGAGGCTCAGATTCGTCCGCGTAGTGGACTGGCGATCAAAAAAGGGATTACCGTATTGAATTCACCGGGTACGATCGATGCCGATTACCGTGGCGAAATTTGTGTGATTCTGGTCAATCTCTCGAACGAACCGTTTGTAATTGAGGACGGCGAGCGCATTTGTCAGATGGTGATTGCTGCTCACGAACAAGCCGAATGGATCGAAGCCGAAGAACTTTCGGAAACCGACCGTGGTGCCGGAGGTTTCGGGCATACAGGAAAACATTAAAAATTCCAGAATTTGAAAATTTCAAAATTCCAGACTGGATTGGTCTCGTTTGGAATGTTGGAATACTGAACTTTGAAATAAAAAGGAATGTCAGAATCGAACCGGATAGAATATAAACTGGAACTTACCGATAATTTGGAGAAAGAGGTGGTCGCCTTTCTGAATTACCGGGAGGGGGGCTTTATCTATCTTGGAGTCGACGATTCGGGGAATTCCATTGGACTGAAAAATATTGATGGGGATCAGCTCAAGGTAAAAGACAGGCTGAAAAATAATATTTTACCATCCTGTATGGGTCTGTTTGATGTAGTTGCCGAAAAAAGGAATGGCGTTGATATTCTTAAAATTATTGTGGCCGGAGGCAGCGAAAAACCATATTCCCTGAAAAAATACGGCATGACTGAAAAAGGGTGCTTTATCCGTACGGGAAGTGCAGCCGAGCCTATGCCTCAACAGATGATTGAGGAATTGTTTTCGCGCCGGACTCGCAATTCTATTGGTAAGATCGTCTCCAACCGTCAGGATCTGAGTTTTGAGCAATTGAAGATATATTACGAGAGTAAGGGCATTGTATTGAATGACAAGTTTGCCCGGAATCTGGAATTGCTGGCTGCAGATGGCAAACTGAATTACGTGGCTTATCTGATGTCCGACGAAAACGGATTGTCCATAAAAGTGGCAAAATATGCCGGTACCGATCGCGTAAACTTAATTGAAAATAACGAATACGGCTATTGTTCTCTAATCAAGGCGACAAAGCAAGTGCTTGACAAATTGGAACTTGAAAACAGAACAGCTGCTAAAATTACATCAAAGGAACGGCTTGAATCCCGGTTGTGGGATCCCATTGCCATTCGCGAAGCGGTTGTTAATGCGATGGTACATAACGATTATTCGGGAGAGATTCCACCGAAATTCGAGATTTTCTCCGATAGATTGGAGATTACTTCTGCCGGTAGTTTGCCGGAAGGAATTGATCGGGAAGAGTTTTTTGAAGGAATTTCCGTGCCACGCAATAAAGAGATCATGCGAATCTACAAAGATCTGGAGATGGTAGAACAGTTAGGTTCAGGAGTTCCCCGTATTTTGCAGGCATATCCGAAAGATTGCTTCAAATTCACCTCCCATTTTCTTCGCATGACATTCCCTGTTGTAGAGAACCAAGGTGGACAGAAAGGTGGACAGAAAGGTGGACAGAAAGGTGGACAGAAAGGTGGACAAACAATCTTGTCGGATAAGCAACAAACAATAATGTCTTTGATAGAAAGTAATCCTCGAATAACCAAAAAAGAGTTGTCCGTAAGGTTAGAGATCAATCAATCAGCTATTTCAAAGCATATTGATGTCCTTAAGAAGAACGGTTGGTTGAAGCGAACAGGTGGCGCTCGGGGGTATTGGTTGGTTAGTGGACAAACAGGAAAATATTAAAAATTCCAGAATTTGAACATTTCAAAATTCCAGACAGGATTATCTCGTTTGGAATGTTGAAATACTGAACTTTGAAATTATGAATTTAAATTTCATCGGAATCATTCCGGCACGATACGCTTCTACGCGTTTTCCGGGCAAGCCGCTTGCCGATATTGCAGGTAAAAGCATGATTCAGCGGGTATGCGAACAAGCTTCACAAGCGCTCGACACAGTGGTTGTAGCTACCGACGATCAACGGATCTATGATGCTGTGCAGGCATTCGGCGGCAAAGCTGTGATGACTTCCGATCAGCACAAAAGCGGTACCGACCGTTGCTACGAAGCGCTGACTAAAACAGAAGGAAACTTTGATGTGGTGATCAATATTCAGGGCGATGAGCCGTTTGTGAAGCCCGAACAGATTGAAGAGCTGAAAGCTTGTTTCATCGATGCTTCGACACAAATTGCTACGTTGGTGAAACCTTTCTCGGCTGATGACGATTTTGAGGTGATGTTCAATGCCAACTCGCCGAAGGTGGTTTTCAATGTCAACCGCGAAGCACTCTATTTCAGCCGCTCCGTTATTCCTTACTATCGCAATGCAGCCCATACCGAATGGTTGAAGAAGCAAACCTATTATAAACATATCGGCATGTATGCCTATCGCGCGCATGTTCTCGGTGAAATTACCAAGTTGCCGCAATCTCCGCTCGAACTGGCCGAATCGCTCGAGCAACTCCGCTGGCTCGAAAACGGCTACCGGATCAAAATAGGCATTACCGACACCGAAACTATTGCCATCGATACCCCCGAAGATCTGAAACGGGCTAACGAATGGTTTTTGAATAGAGCAAAGAACAAAGCATAAAGACAAAGTTTCTTTATGCTGGTAGTCTAATCGTAAATTGTAACCCCGATAGCTATCGGGAAAATCGTAAATATAAAATGACATTATCACCTCTTTTTGCCATCTCACCTGTCGATGGCCGTTATCGTTCGAAAGCAGAACCTTATGCTGCTTATTTCTCTGAGTATGCCCTGATCCGTTACCGTGTTCAGGTAGAAGTAGAATATTTCATCGCGCTTTGCAAACTGCCGCTGGAACAGTTGAGGGATGTGGATGCTTCCGTTTTTCCTGCGTTGCAAAAAATATATATCGACTTTACCGAAGAAGATGCACAACGCATCAAAACCATTGAGCAGACGACCAATCACGACGTGAAGGCAGTGGAATATTTTCTGAAAGAAAAGTTCGACTTGTTGGGATTTCAGGATCATAAAGAGTTTATCCACTTCGGATTAACCTCGCAGGATATTAACAACACTTCGGTCCCGCTTTCGGTAAAAGAAGCACTCGAAAACGTGTTTTATCCCGAAGCCGAAAAGGTGGTGGCTACGCTGCAAAAGATGGCCGACGACTGGAAAGATATTTCGATGTTGGCTAAAACTCACGGGCAACCGGCATCGCCTACCCGTTTAGGCAAAGAGATTATGGTATTTGTTTACCGCCTCGAAGAGCAGTTGAAACAGTTGAAGGCAGTGCCTCTGTCGGCTAAGTTCGGTGGTGCAACTGGTAACCTCAACGCACACCACGTGGCCTATCCGCATCACGACTGGAAAGCGTTCGGTAATCGTTTCGTGAGCGAATCGCTTGGTTTGCAGCGCGAACAATGGACAACTCAGATCTCCAACTACGATAATTTGGCTGCCGTTTTCGACGGTGTGAAGCGTTTCAATACTATTTTGCTCGACTTGTGTCGCGACATCTGGACTTATGTTTCGATGGAATATTTCAAACAACGTATCAAGGCCGGAGAAGTTGGTTCGTCGGCTATGCCGCACAAGGTGAACCCGATCGACTTTGAAAATGCAGAAGGTAACCTCGGTATTTCCAATGCCATTCTGGAACATTTGTCGGCAAAATTGCCGGTTTCTCGCCTGCAACGTGACCTGACCGACTCTACCGTTTTGCGTAACGTTGGGGTGCCTTTCGCTCACTCGATGATTGCGACTCAAAGCATTCTGAAAGGGTTAGGTAAACTGTTGCTGAACGAATCGGCATTGCACCGTGATCTCGAACACAACTGGGCTGTTGTCGCCGAAGGTATTCAAACCATTCTTCGCCGCGAGGCTTATCCTTCACCTTACGAAGCACTGAAATCGCTCACCCGCACCAATGAAGCCATTACCGAAAGCTCTATCAAGGCGTTTATAGAAACACTTGACGTGAGCGAAGCGGTGAAAAGTGAGCTGCGAGCCATTACTCCGTTCAATTACACCGGAGTATAATTTTGACTGTCAAATACAAACAATACATCTGTGAAAAAATTTCTTCAAATTCTTATCCGGTTCATACCACCGTATAAGAAATATGTGGTGGGAAGTATCGGAAGTAACTTTCTTTCGGCGCTGTTTACTCTGTTTTCTTTCGGCGCAATTATTCCTATCCTGCAAATTCTTTTCGGGATCGAAAGTGCCACTTATTCTTATAAGGAATGGGGTTTTAGCAGTTCCTGGGGTGAGATAATAGCCGCCGTTAAAAACAATGTTTTCTGGTATATCTCGGATACGATTCAGAGGCAAGGTGCTATTACAACCCTGGCTTTTTTGGGATTGTTCTTAATCATCGCAACGATGCTGAAGACTGGCTTCTCGTTTTTGGCAAGTTACTATACGGTGCCTATTCGTACGGGAGTTTTGCGTGATTTACGCCGCGATATTTATGCCAAGATACTGAGCCTGCCCATCGGATTTTTCTCCGAAGAACGCAAAGGCGATATCATGTCGCGTATGACGGGTGATGTAAGCGAAATAGAGAACTCGGTGATCAGTTCGCTCGACATGATTTTCAAGAATCCGATTCTGATTTTTGTCTATGTTGTTACTTTGTTTTCCATCAGTTGGGAGTTAACACTATTTGTAATGGTACTGTTGCCAATTAGTGGTTATTTCATTGGCATGGTGGGTAAAAAGCTGAAATCAAGATCATTGTTGGGACAACAACAGATGGGGCAGCTGCTTTCGCAAATAGAAGAAACTCTTGGCGGTTTGCGTATTATCAAGGCCTTCAATGCCGAAGATAAGGTGAAAGCACGTTTTGCAACCATCAACGAAATGTTACGCCATACTAACATGCGTATCAACAGTCGTTATTTGCTGGCACATCCCATGAGCGAATTCCTGGGTACGGTTGTGATTGCCATTTTGCTTTGGTTTGGCGGTATGCTTATTTTGACGCATCATAGTAGTATCACGGCGCCGACTTTCATCTACTATCTGGTTGTTTTTTACAGTATTATCAATCCGGCAAAAGATCTTTCGAAAGCAGTTTACAGCATTCAAAAAGGATTGGCATCGCTGGAACGTGTGGATAAAATTCTGAAAGCTGAGAACTCGATGAAAGAAGCATCCGAACCTAAAAAGCTGGACGCATTCCGGGATAAAGTTGAATATAAAAATATATGGTTTAAGTATAAGAATGACTGGGTACTTCAGGAAATTAATGTTACTGTAGAGAAAGGAAAAACGGTAGCGTTAGTTGGCCAGTCAGGTTCCGGTAAATCTACTTTTGTCGATTTGCTGCCCCGTTTTTATGATGTGGATAAGGGTGATATTACCATTGATGGCATCGATATCCGCGATGTGCGCTTGCAGGATGTGCGGGCTTTGATGGGTAACGTCAATCAGGAAGCCATCCTTTTTAACGATACTTTCTATAACAATATTGCTTTCGGAGTGGAGCATGCAACAATGGAGCAGATAGTCGAGGCGGCTAAAATAGCCAATGCTCACGACTTCATAATGGCTACCGAGAATGGTTACGATACCAATATTGGTGATCGTGGGGGCAGACTTTCCGGTGGCCAGCGCCAACGGGTGAGTATTGCACGTGCCATATTGAAAAATCCACCGATTCTCATTTTGGATGAGGCGACTTCGGCGCTCGATACAGAATCGGAACGTCTGGTGCAGGATGCTATCGAGAACCTGATGAAGAACCGTACTTCCATCGTGATTGCTCACCGCTTATCGACCATCAAGCGCGCCGACGAAATTTGCGTGATGCACGAAGGACGCATCGTGGAACGCGGGAAGCACGACGAACTGATCGCTCTCGACGGTTATTACAAAAAACTTTGTGATATGCAGTCGTTCTAATGATACAAAAACAGAGAAGAGATGGTTTTAACCATCTCTTCTCTGTTTTTGTCGGTTTGCGCGGCTGCGATGCCAGATGTAGAGCCGCATTGCAATGCGGCTTTACAAACGCCGAAGCAGGTTGCGTGTCAATTTCCTCCTCCGCTACTGCTACTGCCTCCGCTTTTCACATCATCGTTTTGGATGCCCCGGCGGGCTTTCTTAACGTCCATTCCCATTTTTCCGAAATTGTAGCTCACACTGCATCTCAGGCTTCGACTCGGAGAGATCGATTCGCTGTGCTGCGTGTAGTTTGGATCGTTGTAATTAGAGGAATATATCTGCGTTTTTTTGAAGGGATTCGATACCGACAGGTTTACCGACATTTTTTTGTCGAAGAACATTTGCGACATGCTGATGCCACTGTAAGAATAGGAGGATGATTTTCCCTGCAATCTGATGCTGGGAGAGTAAACTCCTCCGTTGAAATTGAGGGAGTTGCCTTTCCATAGTACAAAGCGTGCTCCTAAATAGTTGCTGTAGCTATATCCCTTGCTGGTGATGGAGTAGCCATTGTTGGCTTGCATTTTTGTATAGCGCCCACTGCCATTGTAGTAAATATTGAACTTTTCGCTGGGGCGATACGACACGTAAACGTTCAGCCCAACATTCATATCGGTGCCGATATTTTTGTAGGTAGTCGATTTTATTCCGTCCGAATTAATAGTGGATAGACTTTCGATGGAATTGTTGGTGAAAGCTCCTCTACCGGTGAGGCTGAAATTGAACTTCGGGGTGAACGCACTGTATCCTAATTCAAATGAATGCGCAATCTCAGACTTAAGGTGAGGATTACCGAAAGAGATATTTTGAGGATCGGTAGTGTCTACATATGGGTTCAGGTACCAGATGCCCGGGCGATAGAGCCGCTGGGTATAGGAGGCTTTGATGTTTTTTCCGGGTTTTAACTGGTAATTGAGCGTAATGTAAGGCACTACATTTTGAAGGTGATTGTTGAATTTAACCTCTGTGGCAGACGTAGAAGTCGCGTTGTTCCATGTGAACTCGGTTCTGACTCCTCCTTTGGCAGTCAACTTCTTTAGTTTTAATACATAACCGCCATATGCTCCGAGTATGTATTGGTTATAATCCAGTTCATTGCTTTTAGACTTGTTGTAATCCCAATTGCTGGTCTGTAAGTTTAGCAGGTAAGTATCCGAATTGCTGTCGTTCTGGCGGTAAATGGCTTTGACTCCGCATTCTATCTGATGTTTTGCCGACAGCGGATCGTAATAGTCTATCTGTAGGGTTTGTTCCCGTGTCAAAGCGTCGGTTACGGAGCGCTGCGAATAGGGCGAATAGTTGAAGGTGTTTATGATGTCTGATTCGTAGTTTGATTTGTTCGGATTATTGTCGAGTTTGTAGGATACCGTGAATGTTTTCTCTGGTTTTTTGAAACTGCGCTGATAATCGATATTGCCGGATAGCGTGTTGTAGTTGGTTTTCCCGTTATTCACGTTGTCGAAATATTGCGAACGGGCATTGTTGATGTCAAGGACATTGGTGGACGAGAGCGAATTGGATCTGTAGTCATATCCGTATCCCCAAAACGAAGTGCTGATCAGATTCAGTGAATCGATTTCATAACTGGCTTCTCCTGAGAAATTGCCGGACGATCCGTTATATGTCGAATTTCCTGATGAATTGGTGGTGTGATAGGTGTTGCTCAGAAAGTTCGTTCTGTCGGAGGTGTATCTATTTCCAGGCTCTTTAAAATGATTGTACGAGTATCTTCCTGAGAAGCTGAATTTATTGATTTTTGTTGCCAGATAAATGCCTCCGTTGTATCCTCCTCTGGAGTCGAATCCTGCATTGATACTGCCGTTATAGCCGGCCATCTTCTTTTGGGTGGTAATAATATTGATAATGCCGCCGACGCCTTCTGCATCGTATTTTGATGAGGGATTGGTGATTACTTCGATGTCTTTGATGCTATTTGCAGGAAGACTCTTGAGGATATCTTTCAGATTGTTCGACATCATGGATGAGCTTTTGCCATTCACCAGCACTTTGAAGTTGGATTGTCCGTTGAGTGAGATATTATCTTCGGAGTCGACAGTAATCAGCGGAATTTTGCGAAGCATTTCCAGTACGTTGGAGGTCTTCGATTCCGGGTCGGCTTCCACACTATAAGTCAGTTTGTCCGGATCTACCTTTACCAACGGTTTTTGGGCTACGATCGAAACTTCTTTCATTACAACCCCTTCTTCCATTGCTACTTTGCCGACGTCAGTTTTGGCTTCGGTCACGTTGGCAACTACTTTTGCCTCCTTGAATCCCATGAATGACAAAACTACGGTGTATTTGCGTTTTTCCTTTACGGCGAACGAGAACTTTCCATTGACGTCGCTGCTGATCTTTTTTAAAACTTTTGCGCTGTCATTTTGTAACGTAACGGTAGCATACGGAATAGTTTTCCCGTTGGAGGCTTCTACTGCCTGTCCGGCAATTTGGTACGGTAGATTCTTGTTTTCGGCATGTAGCATCAGGGCTCCGAAGAACAAGCAAAGAAGTGTGATTTTTTTATGCATAGATTGATTTAATAAATGAACAAAAATCATTTAACAAGCTGTGTGCAAACCTACGATAATTTCGTATTTACACAACGCCGGCAATTTTAATTTAAATATTTTTATTTGTTATGTTTTATATTAAAACGAAAGGTCTCCTCATCAATGCGGGCTTATGTATGAATGGAGAAAAGAATGGGATAAGGAATTTTAAAAAGCAGGAATGCTGTAAATGTTATTTTAATTCACGAATCGGATAAAATTTCGGGGCCGTTACGCCCCGAAATGATGATTTGTATTGCCTTTCAGCAATTGCACTACTAGCCCAAAAGGAACATTTGGAGAAATATAGGCGGATTTATTCCTTTTGAGCCAACCACTGTAAGGCGTTGCCACAAAGTTCAATTCGGGAATGAGGAGTAATTGTTTGGGTGATTTCGGGGATATAGATTCCGGAAATAAGTGTTCCATCACGAAGTACAAGATTGAGTTTGTTAATCCTGCTGTCTCTCTCAAGAATTAACTGACCATGGTTGCTTACGGATGCATCCAGATAGTTGATCTTGGAATTGAGAATGCCTATCCCACTGAACTCTTTGGAGACACTCAACTGCAAAGAGTCCAGATCGAAATTAGAGATTCGGCAGGATACACTTTTGACAATGACTTGTTTGATTTTGGGAGTTATTAAAACGCTTTTAGCATTAAGACTAAGGCGAATAACTAATCCGGAATCGGTTGCTTGCCAATGTATATCCGGATCATTTCCGAGCATAAGCATATTGTCATTCCCTTTAATAATGGTAAGAGAATCTGCATTCCAGCGATCAAGGCTGTCGGGTGCAAAAACATACACGCGATCGAACGTTTTAGAGAGTTTGTGCTTGGTGAAATTGCGGTACGGGTCATTCCAATTTGTGCGGTCATACATTTTCTTGAGCCCGGCTGCGTTGATTGCAAAGCCAATTATAAACACAACTATGGTGCTTATTATGATGATATTACTTGTTTTCATGTGCTTGTTTTTCTTTCGTTTGGATACAATAATTGGACTTACGTTTCAGATCTTTATTAAGATCGTGGTGAATCGCTGATTTTGTTCGTTTCGTTTTGAAAGTTGGCTCTGAATTTTTCGAAACGAGCCGCAACCTCTTTGAAATCGATTTCCAGCAAGAGAATCGTTTTGAAAACGTCGGGTAACGTATCTTCCAAAAACGGATCTTGCAGCGTCTCCATCACTTTTTGCCGGGCATTGGCCGAGATAAAGTAACCAATTCCCCGACGGTTGTAGATGATCTCTTTTTGTTCCAGATACTCGTAGGTGCGAATGACTGTGTTGGGATTTACTTCCAGCTCGATGGCCATTTCCCGGGTCGATGGAATTTTATCTTCTTCTTTGAAGATTCCCTGCAGAATTTTCTCGCACACTCTGTCGGCTATCTGGATGTATATCGAATGTTTATCCTTGAATTCCATAGGTCAGAGTTGTTTTTCTTTTATCTTGAAATAGAGGGCAAACCAACAGATATAGATCAGGTAGTTAGGAAGATATGGAAAGAGATAATAGACCATCTGACCATGTTCGTTGTTTCGTAGATAGTAAATTGTGTTATAGCTGCTGTTTTTGAATCCTTCAATGGGGAGGATGAAATTGTAAGTTAGCTCAGGAAGCACATAAAAGAAGAGGATAAATAAAGCAATGATTGCAATAAGGGTCTTTACAATGGCAAAACGCTTGAATGTGTGCATTCCAAGCAATATGAGTGCTTGAAACGTAAGAAAGATTAATAAAGCGGATTTAATTGTTTCGACTTCGTGTTTTGAAAATAAAGAGGTGGTTGTGTGGTAGAGCGAGTCATACATGGAATGCATTACCGGAATTGATATGGACAGTGCAGCTCCAAATGCAATCAACATTACCGGAACCATAAACAGAAAAGTGGCGACCAGTTTTTCAAGAGTACTTGTCGGCTGGGTATAATAAGCAATTTGCTTGGTATGTGTATTGATTATTCGGAAATAGGCTAATAAAGCAAAGGCCGCGCAGATACCTAACGAAATAATGAAAGTAGATTCGATATCGAAATTAAGTTCAATGTATTTTCGATCCCAGGTATTGGATTGATACAGAACAAAGAAATCGAAAGCTACAAGGATAATGAATGATCCTATAAGCAGCAGGTAATTCTCTAACCACTGCTTGCGAACAAGCAACGCAAATCTTTTGATAGAAAAAATATTGTTCATCTCTTGGTTAATTTAAATTGAAAATCTGGTTAATCTTTTCGGGGCAATGTTGTACTCCGTTAAATAATAACTCCATATCGAGTTGAGAGTCTTCGTCGTCTACGTTCGGAAGAAGAATGTTATGCCCCTTCAGCGAACTTTCGGAGTAGAGAATTCCCTGACCGTTGCCGACTGTTTGTACGGTCTTGAAGCAGAGCTTTTGGGTGATTGACCCTACATTTTCATCCAGCAGAATGCGGTTGTTATGCACTATTAGCAGATGGTCGATCAGAGTTTCCAAATCGCGCACCTGATGGGTGGAGATGATGATGCACTTGTCTTCGTTGGCAATGGAGGCCATGATTCGCCGGAACTGCCTTTTGGAAGGAATATCGAGTCCGTTGGTAGGTTCGTCGAAAAGAAGCAGTTTGGTATTGGTGGCAATGCCGAACCCTATCATCACCTTCTTTTTTTCTCCGTACGACAGAGAACGCAGTCTGTTGTCAGGATTGATTTCAAACTCGTCGAGGTAACGATGAAATTGGTTGAGATCAAACTCCGGGTAAAAGGGAGCATTCAGGCTAACGAATTTGTTGATCCGCATATCGGGCATATAAAACTCTTCCGGCAAAAAGAACAGTTCGCGCATCAGCGATGGATTTTTGCTGGAGGCTTTCTCTCCCAGTGTTGTGCACGATCCTGAGGAAGGGGCAGCTAAGCCGCACATCATTTTGAGCAGTGTGGTTTTTCCGGCTCCGTTTTTGCCCAGCAGGCCATAGATGGATCCCGGTTCGAGTGTCAGATTTAAATTGCTGAACACCTCCTTTTTTTTCGAATAGGCAAAGCTTACATCATTTAAGGTTATCATTTTCTATATATTTAGTGTTCTATATAACTAATACACTGCAAATATAATGGCCTTGTTGATTATTTCCAAATATTTCTCGTAAAAATTTAGCGATATTTTATAATGTGTCTGATAATCAATTGTATAAAAATAAAAAATCCCGAAGCTGTTGGGCTTAGGGATTCTCAGATATGCATTTTTAATTTTTAATTATCAGTTTTTTCAGAAGTATCGGCTGTCGATTCATCACTGATATCGTCGCCGATTTCAGCATTCAGATCGGCTATAACCTTCGGGAGTTCTTCTGCCGGAACGTTTATTTCTTCAATTTCAGATGAGGCTGCTGTTGGTTCATCGCTATCGTTTTTGTCTTCTTTCAGGTGTTCCGTAACACAATGGAAAACGCGTCCGGGAAATTCCTCCACCCAGCGCAGATTATGTGTAGCAATAATCACAGCGGTACCGGCTTTGTGGATTTCATAGAGCAATGAAATTAATTCATGTCCGTTTTCACTGTCGAGATTTCCTGTTGGCTCGTCTGCCAGAATGAGTTCAGGAGAATTGAGCAGCGCTCTGGCAATTGCAATGCGCTGTTGTTCACCGCCCGATAACTGGTGAGTCCATCTTTTGGCTTTCTTCTCCATTCCAACCTGTTCCAGAACCTGAATGGCCTGATTTTCTATTGCTTCCTTGTTTTTCCATCCGGTAGCTTTCAGTACAAAAGCAAGATTGTCGAACACGTTTCTGTCTGGCAACAGTTGAAAATCCTGAAAAATGATACCTATTTTTCTCCTCAGGAAAGGAATCTGAGTCCGTTTTATTTTACGCAGGTCATAGTCGAATATGCGGGCTTCTCCCGAATCAACAGGTATTTCTGCATAAAGCGACTTCAGGAATGAACTTTTTCCGCTACCGACTTTCCCGAGAAGATAAATAAAATCACCCGGAGCAACTTTCAAATCTACACTGCTAAGTACGGTTACATCATCATGACAAATATCAACGTCTTTGTACGAAATAAGTTCTTTGGATTCCATTTCTGATATTGATTTATAAGCAATTAATCTTTGATATCTTCCATCGCTTTCTGAAAGATTCTGCGGCTCTTCGAACCGTCAATTTTTCCCGAAGGGCCGGTGATGCATCCATCTTCGCAGGCCATTACTTCTATAAAGTTTCCGGGAGCTTTTCCTTTGGCAAAAGCACGTAACAAAGCTACATTTTTTTTGTCAATATTGGCGACTAAAACAGGCTTTATCGACACGTCGGGAAACATTCCCTGCACGGCAGCGGCTACTCCGCCCGAGCGAGCAAAACCTTTGCCCGGTTTGGGAGCATCACAGCAACTTGCACCGTCGCCTGATGGGGTAATTTCAATCCCTAATCCTTCAAATACAGAATCTAGTTCCTCAAATGTCCATACATAGTCAACGCTTTTGTTATTGAACATCTCTTTGCGTTTGGCTACGCACGGCCCGATGAATACGACTTTTGCATCCGGATATTTCTGGCGTACAATTTCGGCCGTGTAGTACATGGGCGATTTGGTCGTGGAGACGAATGGTTTCATCTCGGGCAAATGTTTTTTCACCAATTCTGTATATGCCGGGCAGCAGGAGGTGGTCATAAATTGCTGGCCTTCTTCCAGTTTTTCGCGTAATTCTTCGCCTTCGTTGCGGGTAGTAATCATAGCTCCGTGAGCAACCTCTTCCACCGCATGGAATCCAATTGCTTTAATAGCCTGAAATATGTCTGCAATCGGGTTGTTATATTGCGACATCAGAGCGGGAGCCGGTATCGCAACTAATTTTTGCCCGTCACGAATGGCGGTCAACACATCAAATACTTTGGAAACCTCATAAATAGAACCAAATGGGCAGGCATTGATACACTTGCCGCAGTAGATACATTTGGTTTCGTCAATTTTTTCTATTCCGTTTTCATCCTTCGAAATGGCCTTTACCGGACACACTTCTTCGCAAGGAATAGGTATATAGACAATAGAATGGTATGGACAGGCTTCTTTGCAAATGCCACAGCTAATACATTTTGTATGATCAATGGAAGCCTGTCCGTTTTCACGGTAAGCGATGGCTCCTTTGGGGCAGTTGAGTGCGCAGGAACGCGCCACGCAGCCACGGCAAAGATTCGATACTACATAATTGACTTTAACGCATGATGTACAGGCTTCATCAACTACTGTCAGTATTCGTGGATTTTGAGTGCGGGGAGTCAATGCTTCACTGGCGTAAGCCGAGAGTGGTTTGAGTTCATCTTCTTCCTGATCGATGCCAAAACCGAGAATCGGCAGCATTTTATATTTGATTACCGCACGCTCTTTGTGAATACAGCAACGCCCTTTAGCGGTACCGTGTTTTGGAGACATTTCAAGGGGTATGCGGTCGATGCTCTCGATCATTTTATTTTCTTTCCAGAGTTTAACTAGTCTGGAAATGAGTACCCTGCGCACAATCATCGTGTTATTTACAAACGCCATTTATCAAAAATATTTGTGTGATTTTTTCTTTGTAATGCTTAACTTGGGTGTGCCAAAAGGATAGTTTAAGGTTGCACGGAGAGAGTTCTTCTTTCGAGTTGCAAAGGTAATACTTTTCGTTTAATTGCGGGAAATGAAAAATTATCTTGCGTTCGAAAGTTCTGAATTGTCGTTTCCCCATTGTTATTTTGATGAGAAAGAGATACTTTTGTTAAAAAAACGGATTTATGTCAAACGTAAATAATTACACGGATCAACAGACCGGAAAGAAACTGTTTGTACTTATTGGTAGCTCTGTCGGTCTCACATTGTTGGCCAGTCTGGTTATGTCGGTCATTTTGTTGTTTATAACGATGGCAAAAGGAGGTGACTTGACTGAAATTGCACCTGATATCATGTTCCTGAAAATTTCTCAGTTGATAGTAACGGTAGTTACTTTCTTTGTGCCGGTTCTATTGCTGTGTAAGATAAGCAGAATTAAAAGTAAGATTTTTGTTAGGGCCGACAAGTGGTTATCTCCTGTCATAGTCATGCTTGCCGTTTTGTTGATGATTGCCATACAACCTTTAATGAATGCTACTGCCGATTGGCTTTCAAACTGGTCGTTGCCTTCTTCGTTATCCTGGCTTGAGCATTGGCTGAAGAATATGGAGAAGCAGAACCTTGAGTTGGTTCGGCAATTTTTGGATGTGAATTCGGTGGGCGGTTTGCTCTTTAATATTCTGGTAGTGGCTATTGCACCGGCAATTTGCGAAGAATTCTTTTTTCGGGGCGGGCTGCAACAGGTTTTCTATGCACGGATGAATAAGCATGTTGCTATATGGTTGGCTGCGGCTGTGTTTAGTGCTGTACATATGGAAGTCAGCGGCTTTTTTCCCAGGATGGTTCTTGGCGCGAGTTTTGGGTATTTGTTTATCTGGACCGGCTCAATATGGGCGCCCGTGATTGCTCACTTTGTCAACAACCTTTGCGGAGTGGTTACGGAATATTTGATATTCAACCACATGATTGATAAAAATATTGAGAAGGTCGGAACCGGAGATACTCTTTGGGCAACAGTGCTGGGTTCGGTGATTTTCCTGGTTGCTTTGTTGTTTATCTATCGCCTTAACAAGAGTGATTTATCAGAATCGAATGCCTGAACCCACTTCCCAACCATTGATAAAATCGGAATGTTATCCTCAATGCGGTTATTACGATTTAGTATCAGACATAAAATAGTTTATTGACACATGAAGCTTTTGCAACATTTGGTGAACCTCATTTTTCCCAATCTCTGTCTTGCATGTGACGAAAGTCTGGTTAGTGGAGAAGAATCAGTATGCCTTTCATGTTTGGCTGATTTGCCATACACCAATTTTCATCTCCTGCAAGCTAACGATATTGAGAAACGATTTTGGGGTAAATTTTCGGTTGAAAATGCCACGTCGCTTTATTTCTATAAGAAAGCAACTACCGGACAGCGTTTGCTCCATGCATTAAAATACCGTGGAGAAAAACAGCTTGGAATAATACTCGGGCGTCAATTGGGGAGCAGTCTCAGACAATCGTCATTCTATAAAGATGTTGATCTGATTGTGCCTGTTCCTCTTCATTCCCAAAAGTACCGTAAGCGCGGTTATAATCAAAGCGAATGTATCTGCGAGGGTATTTCGGAAGCCATGCAGGTTCCCGTTGATTTTTCAAATCTTGTCAGGCTGATTGAAAATCCGACTCAAACACGCAAAGGTGTTTATGAGCGTTGGGAAAATACAAAGGGAATCTTTGGGTTGGTTGACGTTTCCGTATTTGCAGGAAAACATATTTTACTTGTAGACGATGTACTGACCACCGGTTCAACTCTTGAAGCATGTGCGTCAGCTCTTCTACAAGCAGAAAATATCAGAATAAGCGTGGCAACTATCGCTGTTGCCTGACCGTTTTACTCGTTAAGGCGTGCAATGATTGTTTCGTTACCAACCGTTTTTTCGCCGTTTGTTACGTAAACTTCGGCGTCCAGGGGTAAAAAGATGTCGACACGTGAACCGAATTTGATAAAACCGAGATGTTCGTTCAGATGACAAGCCTTGTTTGGTGTTGCGTAAGTCACAATACGGCGGGCTAGCAACCCGGCAATCTGACGCACCAAAACCAGAGTCTTCATCGGGGACTCGATCACCACGGTAGTACGTTCGTTTTCGGTGCTCGACTTAGGAAGATAAGCAGCTAAATAACGTCCGTTGTGATGCTTGCTATATTTCACCGTGCCGGCAATAGGATACCAGTTGGCATGAACGTTGAATACAGACATGAAAATGGAGATCTGTATGCGTTTGTCTTTGAAATATTCGTGTTCAACCGTAGGTTCCACTACCACGACAGTACCATCGGCCGGTGCAATAATCAGACTTGGGTCGTCAATATCCCCGGGACGGGACGGGTTGCGGAAAAAATAGGTGAAGAACATGAACGTTACAATAGAAAGCAGAATGTTCAAAAACCATATGAGTTGGGAAAATTCGAAATAAACCATCAGGTTTATAACGACCAGTATTACAAATACACCCAATAATATCCACCGTCCTTCTTTATGAATTTTTATTCTGCCTTTCTTCATTGTTTTTTAGCGCTTTTCGTTTGTATTTAAACGAGTAGTTTTTAGTCTGAATGATTAAATGAAACAACTCTCACCTATGAGAATTGCAAGATAAATTAAGATAACCGGGGTGGCAAACAGCAAACTGTCGAAGCGGTCGAGCATTCCACCATGTCCCGGTAGTATATTTCCCGAATCTTTTATGTTGAATGTGCGTTTAAGCAATGATTCGGCCAAATCTCCGAATGTTCCGAACACAACCACCAGAGCCGCAAATCCAATCCATCCAAAGACCGGCAAAGATGGGGAAAAATGTGCAAATATCAAAGCTGCAACACAAGCCGCTAAAAAACCTCCGATTGCGCCTTCCCACGATTTTTTTGGCGAAATGCGTTCAAACAGTCGGTGTTTTCCCAAAGTAACACCAAAAAGATACGCTCCCGAATCGTACGTCCAGATCAGCACAAACAGCGCTAAAAGAAATTCCGGTTCAAAGGAGTGGTTCAGTATATTCAACATGGAAAAAGGAACAACCACATAAATCTGACCGAGAAAGAAGTATGCCCAGTTGTGTAAAGGGTTGCCATCTTTTCTGAATAATTCATAGATAACAATGCCAAAGCAAAAGAGCACATAAACGGCCAGGCAGATTATTCCAATTTGAGCAGAAACCTGATTCCAGAGCAATGTGGAAAGATACAAAAATGCACTTGCCATAGTGGCAAATTGCCTGTTGATCTGAGCGTTTCCTTTCGTGTTGATTAACGTGTAGAGTTCCCACTGAGTGAGAATGGTTACCCAGAAAAAAAGGCTTGCAAAAGCAACTTTACCCAGAAAAACAGATCCGACGATAGCTCCAACAAAAAGGACTCCTGTGATTGCTCGCTGTATTAAATTCTTCATCTCACGTTCATTTCGTATATGCTACTGTTAAGCAAGTTCATCTTCTTGTTCGGCAGTATTTGTGGGCTCGCCTTCATCTTCTGATTCACTCAGAAGAATCTGCTCGGCAGGTTTTGCTGTGTTTTCTGGTCCTGTTTCAGACATCAGTTCTTCGGCGCGCGAAGTCCATGGTCGTTTCCCGAAAATGCGTTCCACATCTTCAGAAAAGATCACTTCCTGGTCGATAAGCAACTCTGCCAGCTGGTGATGTCCTTCTATGTGTTCCTTGAGGATAGCCTTGGCTCTTTCAAACTGTTCATTGACGATGTTTTTAGCTTCGGCATCAATCAAATCGGCAGTTCTGTCGCTGTATGGTTTGGTAAAGCCGTACTCATAAGCGCCTGTTGAGTCATAGAAACTGATGTTTGATAGTTTTTCACTCATGCCGTAATAGGCAACCATAGCGTAAGCCTGTTTGGTAACACGTTCCAGATCGTTCAGGGCTCCGGTTGAAGGTGTTTCAAAGAACAGTTCTTCGGCCGCGCGTCCGCCAAGTGTGGCGCACATTTCGTCAAGCATATGTTCTTTGGTGGTAAGTTTACGTTCTTCCGGCAGATACCATGCTGCACCTAATGCTTCGCCACGGGGAACGATAGTTACTTTTACCAACGGGTTTGCATAACGCAACATCCAGCTAACGGTAGCGTGTCCGGCTTCATGGAAAGCAATTGATTTTTTCTCAGCCAGTGTGGTAAGGGTCGTTTTCCGTTCCAGACCACCCACGATACGATCGACAGCATCTATGAAATCTTGTTTCTCAACAATCGTTTTGTTTTTACGGGCAGCAATCAAAGCTGCTTCGTTACAAACATTGGCAATATCGGCTCCCGAAAAGCCTGGAGTTTGGCGGGCCAGAAAATCGATATCCAGAGCCGGATCGATTTTAATAGGGCGCAGGTGTACTTTGAAAATAGCGATACGTTCGTGCAGGTCGGGCAGTTCGACATGAATCTGTCTGTCAAAACGTCCGGCACGAAGCAAGGCTTTGTCCAGAATATCGGCACGGTTAGTGGCTGCCAAAATAATGACACCGCTGTTTGATCCGAAACCGTCCATTTCTGTCAACAACTGGTTCAATGTATTTTCGCGTTCGTCATTGGCGCCCATATTCGGATTCTTTCCACGGGCACGTCCTACCGCATCAATTTCATCAATGAAAATAATACACGGTGCTTTTTCTTTTGCCTGACGGAAAAGGTCGCGTACACGTGATGCTCCGACTCCGACAAACATTTCCACAAAATCGGAACCCGACATGGAGAAGAACGGTACATCGGCTTCGCCGGCTACCGCTTTTGCCAAAAGTGTTTTACCGGTACCCGGAGGGCCAACAAGTAATGCTCCTTTTGGAATCTTACCTCCTAACTCGGTATACTTTGACGGGTTTTTCAGGAACGCCACAATTTCTTCCACCTCCTGTTTGGCACCGTCAAGTCCGGCAACATCTTTGAAGGTTACTTTCAAATCGCCGTTTGTTTTGTCAAACAGCTGGGCCTTGGATTTCCCTACAGAGAAAATATTACCGGAGCCGCCACCTGATCCGCCGCTCATCCGTCGTGACAGGAATACAAAGAATGCAATCATCAGGACGATGGGCAGAATAGAATAGAGGAAAGTATTGAAGTAATCATTTTCTTTCTGATAGAATACCTCTCCTGTAAATTGTTTGTTATCTCTTACCTGGGAAAGAAAACGCTGTGTTTCTTCTACAGATCCGAACTTAACCGTGATGACGGGGTTTTGCTGGAATTTTGCAGAGTCGTTTCCGAATACAGGGGTCATTTTCCCTTTCTTGATCGTCACCAGCGCATAGTTCTGATTGGATACGACAGTTATCTTGTCAACATAGTTATTTTTCACATAGCTCTCAAAATCGGAAAACGATACTTCTTTGGTGCTTCCGGTTTGGGCAAAGAACGTCATACCTACCAAAACTATACCTATCAGGGCATAGATCCAGTAGAGGTAATTCTGGCGGTTGTTTGGACGTTTCCGCTGTGGATTGCCCGGGTCCTGATTTTGAGATCTCTTGAATTTATTGCTTGAATCTGGTTCCATATATAATTAAAAGGTATAGACAAAACTAAATTTAGAAACACGACTTAAATACAAGGCTGAGTTTTTTGTTGCCTGATATTAGTCGAGATCAGGAATTTCTGTAATATCGGCGTCTGCCCACAAATGTTCAATGTCGTAAAAATTGCGGGGCTCGCGTTGAAACACATGAACGATTACCTGTAGATAGTCCATGGCAACCCAAAGTGAGTTCTCCAGTCCATCTGTGGCAACCGGTTTTGTTTTTGCATGAGTACGAACATAATCTCTTACCGAACCGGCAATAGCATTGACGTGGGTATTTGAATCACCTTCGCAGATGACAAAGAAGCTGCAACCGGCGCTGTCAAATTTCTTCAGATCAACAACTACAATGCGTTTGCCTTTTTTTTCCTGTATTCCTTCTACAATGGTACGAACTAAAATATTATCTGTCATGTAATAAATGAATGATTCCTTAAGTGAAACTATTTTGAAAATTAAATATCGGTGGGAAACAGCTTATTATGGGTTTGAGGTATAAGCGGAAACTTCCTAATAATTTGCAAAGATAGTGCTAAATTACAATATTACCCAACATGTTGAAGCAAACGGGAGTTTCCGCCACAGCAGGGTATCTCCTCTCTTCATTCAAAAAGCGTGCCATAAAACGTTAGTCTCTGATACAAAAAAAGTTGTTGAAAAGTTTTGTACTTGAAAAATTTAGCGTACTTTTGCAGTCCGAATTATTATCCCGTAAAGGAAAAAGTGTGCAAGGTTGTTAATGGAGTGAAATCAAACGGATTAGCCTACGGTTGAGAAGTAGCTTTTAATGGCTGTGCACGAAGTTATTATTCAAAAATTAATCATCATGCCCTTTTTTCGTATGGTGAACGAAAAACCGGCGTACAAATTATTCGTATGAATACTTTAAGTTATAAAACCATCTCTGCCAATAAGGCAACTGTTCAGAAAGAATGGGTGGTAGTTGACGCTACCGATTTGGTATTGGGACGTATGGGCTCGAAGGTTGCAAAACTTCTTCGTGGCAAATATAAACCCAGTTTTACTCCGCACGTGGATTGCGGCGACAACGTGATTGTGATTAATGCCGAAAAAGTGCAATTGACGGGAAATAAATGGACTGACCGCGTTTACTTACGCTATACAGGCTATCCCGGTGGTCAACGTGAAATGACTCCTGCAAAATTGATGGCAAAAAGTCCGGACAAACTGATCCACAAAGTGGTAAAAGGGATGCTTCCTAAAAACCGTCTTGGTGCTCAGTTGCTGCGTAACCTGCATGTTTATGCTGGTGCCGAACACCCACACGAAGCACAACAACCCAAAGTTATTGATTTAAACTCACTTAAATAAGAGATATGGAAATAGTAAATGCCATAGGAAGAAGAAAAGCTGCTGTTGCACGCGTTTTCGTTACCCCGGGAAAAGGTGAAATCACCGTTAACAAGCGTGAGCTTGGCGTATATTTCCCTTCGAGCATTCTTCAATATGTTGTGAAACAACCATTGACAAAACTTGGCGTTGCCGAACAATACGATATCAAGGTAAATCTTGACGGCGGCGGCTTCAAAGGTCAGGCTGAAGCATTACGTATGGCTATTGCTCGTGCATTGGTAAAAATTGATGCAGCTAATAAACCTGCTTTGAAAGCAGAAGGCTTCATGACCCGTGACCCACGCGAAGTGGAACGTAAAAAACCGGGTCGTCCTAAAGCACGTAAGAGATTCCAGTTCAGCAAACGTTAATATTGCCTATGGTTGGGTGAATTCACCCAACCGGCTATTTTCCGTTACTGGCGGATCTATACGAAGTTTAGTATCTAAACCGGAAAGACTTTCCTTCCAGTCTTATTGGGAACTACTTGCCGGTTGAGTACCTCAGAATGTAAACTTATTAAAAAACAAACAATGCCTACAACAAAATTCGAAGACTTATTGGAAGCAGGTTGCCACTTTGGTCACCTCAAACGTAAATGGAATCCTGCAATGGCTCCCTACATTTTCATGGAGAGCAACGGAATCCACATCATTGATTTGCACAAAACAGCTGTCAAAATTGACGAAGCTGCTGCTGCCTTGAAACAAATTGCAAAATCAGGCCGCAAGATTCTGTTTGTTGCAACAAAAAAGCAGGCTAAAGAATCAGTAGCAGAAGCTGCTCAGGCAATCAATCAGCCTTACATTACAGAACGCTGGGCGGGAGGTATGTTGACCAACTTCCCTACAATCCGTAAGGCAATCAAGAAAATGACTATGATTGACAAAATGGCAACTGATGGTACTTTCGATAACCTTTCGAAACGCGAAAAATTGCAAATCACCCGTCAACGCGCTAAGTTGGAAAAGAACCTCGGTAGTATTGCCGACCTCGTTCGCATGCCATCGGCTCTGTTCGTAGTTGACGTATTGAAAGAACAAATCGCTGTTCGTGAAGCAAAACGCTTGGGTATTCCTGTTTTCGGCATTGTTGATACCAACTCTAATCCTGCTGAAATCGACTTCGTAATTCCGGCTAATGATGACGCTACAAAATCTATCGACATCATCCTCAAAGCTATGGTTGCTGCAGTTCAGGAAGGTCTACAGGAATTGAAAATTGAAAAGGTAGAAGCTGAAAATGCAGAAGAACCTCAAACTCACGATAAACGAGTTCGCGGCGCTAAAAAAGTTCGTATTCACAAAGAAGATGAAGTTGCTTTGAATGCCAAGGTAGCTGACAAATTTTTGAAAAATACTACAGAAGAATAATATTCGGACTTAGGATAAAAGATGCGTTACTGACTTGGGATTTTCTTAGGTTCGTGGCGCATTTTTTTAGTTTAAGGTTCAATCTTAAACTTTGAACCTTGAGCAATAAATAAAATCAAATATAAATCACTTAAAATAAAAATATTATGGCAGTAACAATGGCAGAGATCTCGAAATTGCGTACCATGACCGGTGCCGGTATGATGGACTGTAAGAATGCTTTGACAGAAGCAAACGGCGATTTCGATGCAGCAGTTGAAATTATTCGTAAAAAAGGTCAGGCTGTCGCTGCAAAACGTAGCGATCGCGAAGCTTCTGAAGGTTGTGTTTTGGCTGGAACAAACGGTGGCTTTGCCGCTGCTTTGGCTCTGAAATGCGAAACTGACTTCGTTGCTAAAAATGCTGACTTCGTTGCTTTGACACAATCGATTCTCAATAAGGCGCTGGAAGCAAAGCCTGCAACTCAAGACGAATTGTTGGCGTTAGTTATTGATGGTCGTCCTATTTCTGAGCACATTACCGAACGTACCGGTATAACGGGCGAAAAAACAGAATTGGATTATTATGAATTTGTAGAAGGTGGTACGGTAACAACTTACATTCACCCGGGCAACAAATTGGCGACTCTCGTTGCTTTTGCTGAAAAAGACGCGGAATATGAAACTATGCACGGCGTAGCAATGCACATAGCAGCAATGTCGCCTGTGGCTATTGATGAGTCTGCCGTGCCTCAAAAGGTAAAAGATAACGAGTTGACCGTGGCTATCGAAAAAACCAAAAACGAACTTGTTGCAAAAGAAGTTGAAGTTGCGTTGAAAAAAGCAGGCATCAACCCCGCTCATGTTGATAGCGAAGACCACATTGAATCGAATATGGCAAAGGGCTGGATCACAGCAGAAGATGCAGCAAAAGCCCGCGAAATCAAGACAACGGTCACAGCAGAAAAATCAGCGACTCTGCCCGAACAGAAAGTAAACAATATTGCTGCAGGACGTATGGCAAAATTCTTCAAAGAATATACTCTTGTAGAACAAAAATATGAAGGTGGTGGTGAAGAAGCAGGAAAAATAACAGTAAAAGAACTGCTTGCCAAAAAACAGTTAACCTGCGTTGCATTCAAACGTGTAACTTTGAACCAGGAATAATTGTTTCAACCAATTAAATACGAACAGCCGGCCTTATTAAGGCCGGCTGTTTTTTTTGTACCTTTGTGAGCCGCCAAAGCTCTCGTGTGTAGTGATGATTCAATCTCTTTATGTGTGGGACGCGGGTTAAAATCGTAAATTGTAAATTTCAAAATCGTAAATAGAAATGGCTATTATAAAATCGGTAAGAGGATTTACTCCAAAAATTGGGAAAGATTGTTTTATTGCAGATAATGCAGTAATTGTAGGTGATGTGGAAATTGGCGACGGTTGCAGCGTTTGGTTCGGTGCCGTTATTCGCGGCGATGTCAACTCTATCCGTATTGGTAATCATGTTAATATTCAGGATGGTGCGGTATTGCATACCTTGTACGAAAAGTCGACTATCGAGCTGGGTGACTACGTTTCAGTAGGACATAATGTCACCATTCATGGAGCAAAAGTGAACGATTATGCTTTGGTGGGAATGGGATCAACTGTGCTCGACCATGCGGTTGTAGGTGAGGGTGCCATCGTGGCTGCCGGTGCATTGGTTCTCAGTAAAACACAGATTGAACCGAACACAATATGGGCAGGTGTTCCGGCTAAGTTCGTAAAGCAAATGGATGAAAAACAATCGAAAGAGATCAACCAGCGCATTGCACATAATTACGAGATGTACGCCGGCTGGTATAAGGAAAACGATTAAGCCAGCATTATATTCGTAATTAGAATATTAAACAGTAGAATGATAACGCTGCTGTGAACAACTGCATTGGTACTGGCCACACCCACATCGAGTGCGCCTCCGTAGGCATAATACCCGTAATAGGAAGACACAGAGGTGATAATGTAGGCGAAAAAGAGGGATTTAGTCAGTGAATAAGTGACGTAAAACGGATTAAAAGCATACTGTATCCCGTACACAAAATCGGAGACGGTAATTATATTCGAAAACATACCTACGCCGTACCCTCCGACAATACCCAGTGTCATGCTGAAAATGACCAGAAAGGGCATCATCAGTACAAAAGCGACTATTTTGGGTAATATGAGGTAGTTGGCCGAGTTTACGCCCATTATCTCGAGTGCATCGATCTGTTCGGTGATACGCATCGTGCCGATCTCGGAGGCGATGTTCGACCCCACCTTTCCGGCCAGAATAAGGCAAAGGATGGTGGATGAAAATTCCAGTAAAAGTGTGTCGCGGGTTACTAAACCGGTAGAGTATCGGGGAAGTAACGGGTTGGAGGTGTTCAGCTTGGTTTGGATGGTCATGATGGCTCCGATGAATATGGAGATAATGACCACAATGCCCAGCGAACGCAGCCCCAGCTTTTCCATTTCCAACGGTAACTGACGGAAAAACATGCGCCAGTTATCCGGACGGGTAAAGACTCGAGACATCAAAAGAGAATACTTGCCGATTTGTTGAAATAGCTTCATTCAGACACTTTTTAGAGCTGCAAAGATAAAGAAAAAATCCGGTTTGCAGGGAAGGGGGTGCGAATCGGTTGGAACGCAAAAGGGCGCAAATTATCCTTAAAGACAGCGTAAATGGATGAAACCTCTACGAGGTATAATTCCTGCATTCGAAAGTTTCTACAGATATGTAAGCCCTGACGGGCTATCGGGTTCATGTTGGTACGACATACATCGCAATCGAAGATCAGCGAAGCTAATAGCAATAGAATCTTCCCCTCAGTTTCTATTTCTCCATAGGAGATTCACCCATCTGACACGTAAAGATGGGCAGGTTGGAACGCAAATACCGCAAGCAGACGCAAATCATTTGCGGCGATTTGTTCAATTTGCATGCGGTGGTTTGGTGTTGTTGACCCGTCAGGGTGATCGTATTACCCTCCTTCCTTATTTATCCGATCACTTTCATCGTTAACCGCCGAAAGATTCGCTGCGCATCTTGACATGCTGTAGTCGAAAATCGCTATCTTTGTAAGCTTCTCCGTTTCGTTCAGATAAACAATGATTGACCAGATTACCGTAGACAAAATTATCAATGCTGCCCAGATTGTGGAGGTGGTATCCGATTTCGTGACCTTGCGCAAGCGCGGGGTCAACTACGTGGGTTTGTGTCCGTTTCACGACGAACGAACGCCTTCGTTTAGTGTATCGCCGGCCAAAGGCATTTGCAAATGCTTTAGCTGTGGCAAGGGGGGCAATGCGGTCAATTTTGTGATGGAGCACGAGCAGATGTCGTATTACGAAGCGCTCAAGTACCTGGCTCGCAAGTACCATATCGAGGTCATTGAAAAGGAGCTTACGCCCGAGGAAATTGCCCATAAAAACGACCGCGAAAGCATGTTGGCGGTCAATAAATTTGCGCAGGGCTATTTTTCCAATATCCTTCACCATTCGTCTGAGGGCAAGAACGTGGGTAGGTCCTATTTTCAGGAACGTGGTTTCAGAGAGGACATCATTAAAAAATTTCAACTCGGATATAGTCTCGATCAGCGCGATTCATTTTCGGTGGAGGCGTTGAGCAAAGGGTATAAAAAAGAGTTTCTGACCAAGACCGGTTTGTCTATCGAGCGCGACGACGGGAAAATCTACGACCGTTTCTGGGGACGTGTGATGTTTCCCGTGCATACTCTCTCGGGCAACGTGGTGGCATTTGGCGGGCGTATTCTGAAGAAAGACGAAAAGGCAGCCAAATATGTCAACTCGCCCGAGTCGGAAATTTACCACAAGAGCAACGAACTATACGGCATTTTCTTTTCCAAACAGGCGATCGTGAAGCACGACCGCTGTTTTTTGGTGGAGGGCTATACCGACGTGATATCGATGCACCAGTCGGGTGTGGAAAATGTGGTGGCATCGTCGGGAACCTCGCTCACACACGGGCAGATACGGATGATACACCGTTTTACGGAAAACGTTACGGTGATTTACGACGGCGACGCGGCCGGTATCAAGGCTTCGATCCGTGGTATTGATATGCTGCTTGAAGAAGGCCTTAATATTAAAGTGGTGCTGTTGCCTCCCGGCGAAGACCCCGACTCGTTTGCCAAAAGTCAGAATGCTTCCGATTTTATCGCTTACATAGATGCTCATCAGTTAGACTTTATCCGTTTTAAGACCGGACTTCTGCTTGAAGAGGCAGGAAAAGATCCTATTAAACGTGCGGCACTGATCGGTGATCTGGTGCGCAGTATTGCCATCATTCCCAACAGCATTATCCGTTCGGTATATGTAAAGGAATGTAGCAGCCTGTTGGATGTGGACGAGAAACTGCTTTACGCAGAGCTTGACAAAGTTCATCTTGCGAAACAGGAGCGTGAAGCGGCCGCACCTGCGCGTGTTAATTCAACATTATCTTCTTCTCTGGAAGCAGAGTCGATGCCAAATACTGGTAATGAGGAACCGGTAAGCTATAAGAATCAGGATGAAGAGCGAAATATTATCCGCTATCTGGTACGCTATGGAGATCAGGTGCTCTATTACCTGAAGCCGGATGAAGAAAGTGCTGAAGTGCCGGTTACGGTGGGGCAGTATGTACTTGATGAACTTGCGAGGGACAACCTGAAATTTGAACATCCGCTCTATGTGAGACTACTTGAGTTATTTGTAAACAACGCTTCCAATCCCGGATTTGTAGCCGAACATTTTTTCGGACAACATCCGGATCCGCAGGTAAGCCGTCTGGCAACCGATATGTTGGCCGACAAATATGTGCTCAGTAAGTATCATAGCAAGACGTCAAAAGTTGAGGAAGAATCGGATCGACTGATCGAGCTGGTACCTCGCGTAATGTTCGAGTACAAGAATAAATTGCTACTGGAGACAATTAAAGATAAAATGTTGGAACTGAAAAAGGCCAACGAACAGAACGACATACCACTGCTGGATAAGCTGATGCAGGAGATTGGAACGTTGAATATCATTAAGTCGCAGCTCGCCAAAACGCTGGGAGAGAGAATAATTCTGAAGCTGTAGAAACTTAAGATTTTCGCTCTCAATAAAATCGTAAATGATTAAATTGTAAATTGTTTGATGGAAGGATTGGTAATTAAGAGTACGGGCAGTTCGTATTGGGTACTTCCCGATGACGGATCGGATGTGTTGGAATGTAAGATTAAAGGTACGTTTCGCACAAAAGGCATCCGCACTACCAATCCGGTAGTGGTGGGCGACAGGGTAGTGGTGGAGGAGAAAGATGGCATTCTTGCTCTGATTACCGGCATTTGCGACCGAAAGAACGTGATTATCCGCCGTGCTTCCAATCTATCCAAACAAGGCCATATTCTGGCTGCCAATGTTGATCTGGCCGCACTAATCATTACCATTAAGCTTCCCGAAACTTCAACGATTTTCATCGACCGGTTTTTAGCTGCTGCCGAATCTTACAGAGTTCCTTCTGTGTTGGTTTTCAACAAAACCGATCTATATGACGAGGATGATCTACAATACCTTGATGCTCTGATTGTTTTGTATGAAAATATCGGCTACAAATGTTTCCGTATTTCCGCTCTGAATCGGGAAGGAATTGAAGACTTGAAATCGGAACTGCAAGGGAAGATAACCCTGCTTTCGGGAAACTCGGGCGTGGGTAAATCTACGCTTTTGAACGTTTTACAGCCGGATGTGGAGGTGAAAACCGGCGGTATATCGGAATACCACAACAAAGGAATGCATACTACCACTTTTTCCGAAATGCTGCCATTGCCCGAAGGTGGGTTTATTATCGACACTCCGGGGATTAAAGGTTTCGGTTTGTTGGAGGTTACACCCGAAGAGGCAGGACACTATTTTCGTGAAATCTTCGAGACCTCCCATAACTGCAAATTCTACAACTGTACTCACACACATGAACCGGGTTGCGCTGTTATTGCGGCGGTCGATGATTTTACCATCAACCCTTCCCGCTATCATAGCTATCTGAGTATTATTGAAGAAATTACGCAGGGGAAATACCGGTAAGCAATGTGTTTGTCTGATTTTTTTTTCTGACCCAAGTTTCTGATATTGCAGTTTGTTTATTAGTCCCTTTTTGTAACGTTCTAGTCAGCACGACTGTCCCTTTTTGTCGAAATGAGATAGATCCAATACTTGTTCCTGCTTCTTCTACGAACCTTACAAGATAATTCCATTTGTTTTGTTTTTGTGTGATATACATTATAACAGGACATGAATATCTAATGTTACTCTTTGAATCGCAAGTAAAAACAATCAGAGAGGAATCATTGTGTTCAATAAATATAAAATTCGGTGCCTTTTGACCTGTGGATTTTTGAATTCCATTTTGAATCAACGTGTCTTGCTGTAAGATATATTGCTTTTTATACCATTTGCCGATAATCCACTTTGAAGGAAAACTTGAGGTCTGGGCGGAAATATTATAGCAAAGAACTAATCATATCAAAGTTGAGATGAAATATTTGCATTTGATTCTCATATAATATTATGTTGATGAATTTCAATGTGCCTCCAGCCAGTTTTGTCCTACGCCTACGTCCACTTTCAGGGGAACCGAAAGTGATAAGGCGCTTTCCATTTCGCGTGTCACAATGCTTTTTACAATGTACAGTTCATCGTGTACCACGTTGAAGTTCAATTCGTCATGCACTTGCAGAATCATCTTTGAACGGAGCTGCTCTTCGCGGAAACGACGACTGATATTCACCATTGCAATTTTGATGATGTCGGCAGCAGTGCCCTGAATCGGCGCGTTGACGGCATTTCGTTCGGCAAAACCACGCACGTTGGCGTTGTGCGAATTGATATCCGGCAAATAGCGTTTGCGGTGTAGCAAGGTTTCCACCCAACCATTTGACTTGGCAGTTTCGATGCACTTGTCCATGTAAGCCTTTACTTGCGGATAAGAGGCAAAATAGCCGTCGATCAGCTCTTTGGCTTCGCCGCGGGGAATGCCCAAACGGTCGGAAAGGCCGAAAACGGAAATTCCGTAAATGATTCCGAAATTCGCGGTCTTTGCTTTACGACGCATGTCGGATGTAACCTCCTCGAGCGGAAGATGATATATTTTGGCTGCGGTTGCCGCATGAATATCCTGTCCCGATTTGAACGCCTCAATCATATTGGCATCCTGACTCAGATGCGCCATAATGCGAAGTTCGATCTGCGAATAGTCGGCAGAGAGGAAATAACAATCGGGCTCGGCGATGAAAGCTTTGCGGATTTCCTTGCCCTGTTCGTCGCGAATCGGAATGTTTTGCAGGTTCGGGTTGCTCGAACTGAGGCGTCCGGTAGCAGCTACCGCCTGATTGAACGAAGTATGTACCTTGCCTGTTTTCGGGCATATAAGAGCCGGTAGAGCATCGATATAGGTGCTCAGTAGCTTTTTCAGGCCACGATATTCAAGGATTTTCTCCACAACAGGGTGCTTCCCTCTCAACGATTCCAGAATCTCTTCATTGGTAGAGTATTGTCCTGTTTTAGTCTTTTTGGCTTTTTCGATAATCTTCAGACGGTCAAACAACACTTCGCCCACCTGTTTGGCCGAGCTGATATTGAACTCCATTCCAGCCATGGTGTGCACCTCTTTTTCGATATTCAGCATGTCTGCTGTCAAAATTTCGGATGACTGTTTCAGGGCAACATCATCGAGCAGTACCCCGTTTTGCTCCATTTCGGCCAATACACACATCAGTGGCATTTCAATATCAAAGAGCAGCGATTCCAGACCGTTTTCTTTGATTCTCGGTTCCAATTGCTGTTTCAGGCGGAAAGTGATATCGGCATCTTCGGCAGCGTAATCGGTAATCTTTTCGAGAGTAACCTGACGCATGGTGAGTTGGTTCTTTCCTTTCGAACCGATCAGTTCGTCAATATGGATGGTTTTGTAGGTAAGCATTATCTCCGCCAGATAGTCCATGTTGTGGCGCAACTCAGGTTGCAACAGGTAATGGGCAATCATGGTATCGAAAAGCTTTCCTTTGATCTCTACGCCGTAGTTGGCCAGTACCAGCAGATCGAATTTCATGTTTTGTCCTATCTTCTCAATTTCTTCATTGGCAAAGAACGGCTTGAATTCGTCCACTATTTGCTGTGCCTGTTGCTGGTCTGCCGGTACGGGTACGTAGTATGCTTCACCCTCTTTCCAGGCAAACGACATGCCCACCAGTTTGGCGGAGAAAACATCCAGCGAATCGGTTTCGGTGTCGAAGCAGACAGAGCTTTGTTGCAAAAGATTTTTTATCAAAGCATAACGTTCCTCCGGCGTAGAAGCTGACTGGTAAGTATGTGGTGTGCTAGCAATGGTTGCCAGATGACTATAGGCCGAAGCTGTTACTTCAATCTCATGTGTTTCTGGATTTATGTCGCCGAAAAGAGAGGTTTGCTGTGTATCTGCTTTGGGCGCATTTTTACTCGCCTGCGTTTGAGAAGACGATAAATTTTTACGGGTAAGGAGGTTTCTGAATTCAAGATCAGCGTAGAGAGCTGCAAGTTTTTCTTCATCAGGTTCTTCCAGCACCAGCGATTCTTCGTGCAGTTCAATGGGCACATCAATTTTGATGGTTGCCAGAAAACGCGAAAACTCGATCTGTTCCTTGTTGTTTTCAATTTTATCCTTGAGTGCGCCTTTCAGCTTATCTGTATTTTGAAGCAGATTTTCGATACTGCCGAATTCCTTAAGTAGTTTTACGGCCGTTTTTTCTCCCACGCCCGGGCATCCGGGAATATTGTCCGACGCATCGCCCATCAATCCGAGCAGGTCGATCACCTGTTCGTGGCTGTCGAGGTCGAATTTTGCCTTCACCTCTTCGGGTCCCATGGTCTCAAATCCACCCGAATGTTTGGGGCGGTACATGAAAATATGGTCAGATACCAGCTGTCCGTAATCTTTGTCGGGGGTCATCATGAATACATCGTACCCGGCAATTTCTGCTTTCTTGGCAAGCGTGCCAATCACGTCGTCCGCTTCAAAACCGGCCACCTGTAGCACCGGAATGCGGTAGGCTTCGACGATTTCTTTGATGATAGGCACGGCTTTACGGATGTCTTCGGGAGTTTCTTCCCGTTGTGCCTTGTATTGTTCATAGGCTTCGTGGCGGAAGGTCGGACCCGATGGATCGAACACAACGGCAATATGCGAAGGCGTTTCACGTTTCAGCACATCTTCCAGCGTATTGACAAAGCCCAGAATGGCAGAGGTGTTCATCCCTTTGGAATTGAAACGTGGGTTTTTGATAAAAGCATAATATGCTCTATATATCAACGCGTAAGCATCGAGAAGAAATAGACGCTTTGAAGTATTGTCGGATGGTGTTATGTTTTCCATGTATGGAGTTATAATTTACAATTTATCCCGATAGCTATCGGGGTTACGATGTGCAATTGAAACCTGAATATGGTCATTCTACCCAAAAGGGTTCAAGAATGTCACAAAGACGACAAAGGAAACAGGATCATCTTTATGGTGAAGTAGATTCAATTTCTACATTTTCAAATCTTCAAATTCCCAAATTATCAAGGTTTGTATCCCGACTGTTCCAGTATCTCCTGATAGTTGTTATTAGCCATCAGTTCGGGTAACGTTACTTTGGTGTGACGGTCCATGTATTGCTTTATGACTTGCCAGCCTATCCAGATTCCCACACGTCCCGGCGACTCCTGCGAAACGGCTGAAGTAAACGGAGCATCGTTCAGGTAAGAGGTGGAAAGCATCGGATCGGAACTGAACAATTGCCGATTGTCCATAATGTTGAGCCACATCGATTTTTCGTTATCCTTGCACCATTGCATCTGGGCTTTGGTGTAACCCATGAGCACGTCAGGCTGTTCTTTGGGCATCAGCACCGAAAGAACGAACATGATTTTGCCACGGGATAATATGTTGTCCATGAATTTATCGGAGTAAGGTTGCGGGAATTCCGTCATCAGGAACGCTGTTACGAAATCGGGAGCCACCTTTTCGCGGCGCATGTTATAGCGAAGATAATCGTACACTCCGGCTTTTTGGTAGCCATAGTATTTTTCCCCGAGATAGTTGTCAATGCTCAGCGAAATAATGTTTTCATCAACTACTAGCGATTGATTGAACATGGATACGTGCAGGTAGAGTTGCGGAATTTTCTTTTCAGGAAAAAAATAGTGAATGCGTTTGAATGCATCGGTTACTTTATTTTGTATGTCAGAGATGTCTGCATATTGCCTGAGTGATTCGTGAAATACGCCTCTCACGATCGTATCCTTCAGAAATATTTTTGCCAGTGTAAGCATTTGGTCGTTATCACCCTTGTTGAGCTGCATGATTTTGCTGAAATAAAGATCAACGTAGGCCGAACCGTATTTTTGTTTCAGGCTCTGAAGGGCTTCTTTCACGTGTGCAGTGTCCTGCGCATACAGGTCCTTGTCAAATCGATGGATAGGAACATTGAGAGATATTTTATCGACATCTACGTCGAATCGTCCATGGTGTTTGCACCCGGTAAGCACTAATATTGCACAAATAACGGGAATCAATAATTTATAACGATGCATGATAGAGTGAACTTTTAATCGTTTAAGTGTTCGTTTTTATGGTAGTGCCACTTCCGCTATAACGGGATAGTGGTCTGAATATTTTACATGAGCAACCCGCGATGAGATAGGGCGGAAAGATGGATCTACCATGACATAATCGATGCGGAACGGGAACAGCTTATGACTGAAGGTGTTGCCATATCCGGTTCCCACGGTGGCATATGTATCCAACAAATCTTTTTTGATTTTAGTGTAGGTATACGATACCGGCACGTCATTAAAATCGCCGCAAACCACAACAGGGAAGGGGGATTCGGCGATTGTTTTTGCCACGATGTCGGCTTGTTTTGCCCGGACATTATAGGCTTCGTTCATTTTAGAGGAGAACTTTAAAATCACATCGCGGAATAGGTGTGAATTGAAGTCTCCCACAAGATCTTCATAGTGCTTACGTTCGTCCATCGTAAATTTATACGATTCCATATGATGGTTGAAAATGCGTATCGTTTTGGAATTAACTGTTATATCGGCATAAATTGTCATGTAGTAACCTTTCGAAAACTGGCAAATTCCTTTGTAGTCGATGGGATACTTTGAGAAAATGGCAAGTCCTTCTCCAAAAGTCTCTTCCGAAACAGAATAATGAATGAAATGGTAGGGGTATTTACGAAGTCCTTTCAGTACATTTTTTTCGGTGGTTTTCCCTGACTTGTTGTAAACATAAAACTCCTGGAAACAAACAACATCTGGATTCTTTCGGTTTACAAATGCAAGCAGGCTGTCCATCGTGCTTTTCTTGGAATGCGAAAACTGACTAAACGCATCAATGTTGTAGGTCATTACCTTGAGTTTGGAGGTTTCCTCATTTGCCGAAGGCTTTATCAGGTGAATCGGGAATGTGTTGCATATGTTGTTGATGCAAAGGAAACTGGCTACTAAAGAGATAAAAAGTGCTCTCCATTTTCTGCAAAACAACCAGAAGAGCATGAAAGCGAAGTTAACAGCCAAAATGAAAGGGAAGAAGAGACCGAAATAGGCGAATACCAACCAGTGTGCGGGACTCACCATGGTAGTCAGCTTGCCGAGCAGCATGGCGGCAGCGGCAATGACGTTTAGCGTAACAAGTAGTATTTTGATGCTTTGTCTCATGAAATTGGCAATTGTTCAAACGGGGAATTGTTGAAGCAGAATAATCTGAAATTTAATTAATAACTAACCTCTATTTCCACATCCTCAAATTAGCTTCGCTGAACGTTGTTGCCCCCATTTTCAAATTGTTATTTGTTACTGCGGTCGAATAACGTCTTCTTTTCGTCGCCGGAAAGGCTTCCGTACCCCGAACGCTTTATCTTATCGAGAATACGGTTCAGTTCCTCGTCGTTGTTCCGCTTTTCCGTCCGGTATTCTTTATCGGTTTTGGGGCGGGTGCCTGTCACTTTGAATGTGCGAGGCTTTCTTTCGAACAGTGAAATTATTTTGTCGATAAAAAGATTGAACTGCCGTGTAATATCTTTGTCGGCTCTCATTCTTTTTGCAAACCAAAAACCGAGTAACGCACCTCCGATGTGAGCAAGTTCTCCGCCGGCGTTATTTCCTGTAACACTCAGTAAACTAATTAGAAAAGTGATTATGGCGATGTATTTCAGCTTTATTCTGCCCAGTAGAAACAAAGATACAACGTAATCAGGAGAATATGTAGCCACAGCAACGATAATTGCCATAATAGAAGCAGAGGCTCCCAATAAAAGAGTACTATCCTTTACCAGAGTAAAATACGGAAACAAATTGAATGCTGCTATGTACACAATAGCGCCGGCAATCCCTCCGAAGATATAAACCCCAAACAATTGTTTGGGCGAAAAACATAAAAGAAATAATTGTCCGAAACCGAAGATGCACAGCATATTGAACAGAATATGCAGAACATCCGTATGCAAAAACATGTAGGTAATTACTGTCCAGGGGCGAATGGCCAGCGCGTTCAGGTTTGACGGTAGTTCGAGAAACGACAGCCATACAGGTGCTTCAACCGCGCATAATTTCAATATGATAAGTGCCAGCTGGACAACAATGAAAGTGCCAACGTTGACGTAAATCAGCTTTTTCAGCATTGTAGCCTGCTGAAATGAACGGTTAAAATCGTTTATCAGGGACATGGTTAGAAAAAATTACTTCTGTTTCGTGCTGACCGTTTCCACACCAGTATAAGTATCAGGCCAAATAAGGCTCCTCCGAGGTGGGCAAAGTGAGCAACATTATCGCCCGAGAAACTGGCAACTCCCATAAATAGTTCAATAAGTGCATATACGGGAACAAAATATTTTGCTTTGATGGGTATCGGAAGAAAGAGCAACATCATTTTTGCATCGGGGAAGACCATAGCGAAAGCCAGCAGGATGCCGAAAATGGCTCCTGAAGCTCCTACTGTTAACGGCTCCATGCCGCCAAAAGTGATATTGGTAACAAGACTACCGATTTGGGGGTAAATGCTCAGACTCCACATCACTTCCTGGGTGATGGCAGCTCCAATTCCCGTGAAGATGTAAAAAAACAAAAAACGTTTGCTACCCCAAACCTGTTCCAATACCGGACCGAACATAAACAGACCGAACATGTTAAAAAAGATGTGATCGAACGATGCATGTTGGAACATGTAGGAGAGTAATTGGTAAGCATGAAAATCTTTCGATTGCCAGTAATGAAGACCCAATGCCGTGTTTACATCGATGTTTGCGGCGCCCGGAAGTACTACGCTTGCGAGCCAAAACAAGAAATTTATGACCAGTAAATTGAGAATTACCGGCGGAAATGAGGGCGAAATGGACGATTTGTAGTCTGTCATAATAGAAAATTTGGAACAAAAATAGAGAAAAATGAGCCTTTTTTCTGCTTTTAAACATGTTTTTTGGATAAACTCAATCTTTTTTTGTAAAAAAAAGGTTGTTGAGTTGTTTTGTTAAGGGAATGTTTTATCTTTGCAAACAATATTTGGGATTTGACCCGTTGTTTTCTAACCATTTTAAAACTACAAGTATGAATAAAGGTGAATTAGTTAATGCTATTGCTGCTGAAGCCGGCTTAACAAAAGCTGATGCTAAAAAAGCATTGGATGCAACTGTTGGCGCTATTACCGCTGCTTTAAAAGGTGGTGACAAAGTAAGCCTGGTAGGTTTTGGAACTTTCTCTATTGTTCAAAAGGAAGCTCGCAAGGGAATCAATCCTGCTACTAAAAAACCTATTGACATTGCAGCTAAAAAAGTTGCTAAATTCAAAGCCGGTGCTGAATTGGCTGAAGCAGTTCAATAGTCTTTACCGAAAACTTACAATAGAGGCTGGCCGATATGTATCGGACAGCCTTTATTTTTTCAGTTACCTGCTTTATTCAACAAGTAAAAATGGTGTCATTTAGTGAAAGAACGCATCCAGTTTTCGCACTGAATCACTCATACAGAATACAATTACGTGGTCATTTGCCTGAATGGTGGTATTTCCGTTTACGGTAATCCCTTTGCCGTCCCGGATAAGGCCGCCTATATTCACGTTGTTGGGTAAATCAAGATCTTTTACGCTGCTTTGAGTCACTTTCGATCCCTCTTTAACAATAAATTCCATTACGACAGCTTCCACATTCGTCAGACATTTCACATTCGAAATGTTGGCATTCAGTGTAAGTTGGTATATGTGACTTGCAGTGAGCAGCTTCTTGTTGAGAATGGCGCCAATGTCTAAGCTTTCAGACATGGTTATGTATTCAATATTCTCAATTTCTGCAATCGTTTTTTTGATGCCGAAACGTTTTGCAACCGAACAAGCCAAAATGTTTGTCTCCGAGTTGTCAGTCAGTGCAACAAAAGCATCCATATCTTCAATGTCTTCTTCCTTCAGCAGTTCCACATCGCGGCCATCACCGTTGATTACCAGAATATTGTTCAGTCTCTCTCCGAGCGCGTGGCTTTTGTCTTTGTCGATTTCTATCAGTTTCACGCGCATGTGATCGGGTAGTTGAGCTGCTGTACATTCAGCGATGCGACTTCCTCCCATTATCATGATGTTTTGCACCTCGTATTCCACTTTCCCTGCCTGTTTACGGACAAAATCGAGTTCTTCGGGCGAGGTGATGAAGTACACCAAATCGTTGGGCAGAACCTGATCGCTACCTTTCGGGATGATAGTTTGATCCGGGCGTTTGATGGCAACCACGCGGTAGTGTGCATGATCGAAGTATCCTGATGAAAACTGTTTGTTAACAATTTCGGCATTCGAGCGTACCTTGATGCCAACCAGTAACATCGCCCCGTTTTCGAAGGCCATGTATTCGCGCAACCAGGTTGCTTTCAGTGAGTTAATGATCTCTGCTGCTGCCAAGTGCTCGGGATAAATCATAGAGCTGATTCCGAGTTTCTGGAAAAAGTCTTTGTTTTCCGGCAGCAAATATTCGCTGTTGTCGATGCGTGACAATGTTTTTTTTGCGCCCAGCTCGGAGGCTAATACGCAAGCCGTGATATTTTCCGTTTCGGAAGGAGTAACAGCGACAAAAAGGTCAGCGTTTTCCACTCCGCTTTCTTTCAAACTGGCAATTGAAATGGCTTTTCCCGCTACTGTTTTAATATTTAATGCAGTTTTGAGTTGCTTCAATTTTGCTTCATTGGCATCCAGTACCGTTATGTCCTGACTCTCTTGCGAGAGAATCTTGGAGAGATGAGAGCCGGTTTCACCAGCCCCTGCAATGACTATTTTCATCGTGTAATGTGGTTTGAATGTCGGAATTTACATCTTAGCATGCTTCCTTTTCAAGGAAGTGATGTGGAATGTGTAGTGCCGAATCAATGGTTGTTTTGGTTAGGTATTTGTTGCAAAGTTACTCATTTTCTACGCTGAATGCAAAATCGGTGAGCGGTCGGAATGAGATGGAACGGCGATGATGCCAATGATGCCAAAATTGAGTAAAATAATGCAACATACCACTATAAAATGTGCCTTAGAGATATTGTCGAATAATATTCTAAGGCACAAAAATAGGGAAAATATCTTCAGGTTTATTAGTCGTGTTATCTTTTAATGATTATCAAATTTCACGCCACCTTTGTGTTGTACTTTATTCCCTTTGTGGTAAAATGATATTACCACGAAGTACACAAAGGTATTAGCTTCGCTGACCGTTGGTTTACAAAGTGCACAAAGATACAACGCAACATATCAATCAGTTATTCTTTTCCGGCTTCGGTTTCTTCTTTTGTTTCCGGTGTTACGCTGACTTTGAACAGCGACCAGAAATAGAGAGCCGCAAACCAAAGGATAGCTAAAAATCCACCGGCAAAGCCACCTATAAGGATGCCTTTCGCTTTTCCCAAACGTTGCTTGTCGAGGGGGTAGGTGGGAGCATCGATTACCTGTACTAGTGGCGTCTCTTGGTTGATGGTCATTTTCATCACTTCCAGGTTCTTGATCATCTCTGCATAAGTAGCGCCTGCCACCTGCATATTGCTTTGTGAACGAACCACTCCCACGCTGGCTACTTGACGAACTGCGTTGGGTACGGCATCAGCCTGCGAGGCGCGGGCTGCCACCGCTCCGTTGAAGATGGCTTTTACCGAATCGGCCTGGTGGAGTAGCTTCATGTAGTTGTCGCGCGACACCTTAGTTTTGGTATATACATAAAAGTCGGTTGTTTCTCTTATCAGGTTTTCCACAAACAGTTTGGAGAGATCTTCGTTTTCCGATACAAAGGTGATGTCTCCGATACTCAGCTTTTTGCCGCGTTGTGCAACCGTTAGCAAAGGCGTCTTAACAATGGTAGTGTATATTTTTTGCAAAATACTATCCTGAGCCCGCGTGTAAGTCTTTCTAACCTGACTGAGTGGGAATGCCATTTTTTGAATTTCCGGCTTTTTGCTTTTGCTCCATTTTTCCTGCAATTTGTAAGTGTCTATATAGAGGTTGAGCAAATTGGTAGTTTTGCCGTTAATGGTTGTCGGGCAAAGCAGGGTTTGTTCTACCAGACGGCGGGAGGCAAATAGTTCATAGAGGTTGTCTCCTCCAAACGCACTGCTGGCTCCTCCGATATTCACCCCAAACTGGCTGGCAAGGCCGGCAAGACCTGACATGCTGCCTCCTTTTTCGTCCTGTAAGGCAAAGGAGAGCTTGGCGGTATAGGTTGGCTTGATGAAAAATGAGGAGGTAAGACCAATTGCAGCTCCAGCTATAGCAATAACAATTACGATCCATTTTTTGCTCCAGATCTTTTTCTTTAGGACCGTAAGATGCTGGATGATTTCCTGTAAGGATATTTCGTCTTGGTTTTCTGTACTCATAGTTTATATGTTTTTTCAACACAAAGTCACGAAGACTCAGATAATTTTCTTATTAATCACGAATTACACAAATTTACACAGAACTAACAGTGTGAATCCGTGTTCGTCCGTGGACTATAGATTGTCATTAGAACGATTTAATCAATGTGATAATCAACGCCGCCATTGAGACAATGCTGGATGAAATACCGATCGTTTCAGCCGTGCTCATTCCTTTCTTTTCCGGTTTCAGAGGAACGACGATACTTGCTCCCGGCTTCACTTTCGGGTAGACACGGAACCCTAAAAAATGCGAGGTGGCATCCACCGATCCGTTAGGATATACAACATACGTTTTTCCGGCCAACGCTTTGGCACTGAAACCTCCCGCGTTGGAGATATAGTATCCCAGCGAGCGGCCGCTTTGGTAACGCACCGAAGCGCTGCGGAGTACCTGTCCCGATACATTCACCGTTTCCAGTTGTTTCGGAATGGAAAGAACGTCTCCCTCTTCCAGTTGCAGATCGTATTTCGATCCCGGATGTTTCATAATCTTTTCCAGTCGGATGTCGACAATGTCTGATGTTACGGCGTCTTCTTCTACGATTTGAAGAGAATCTGTGGCATTGACTTTGTTTTTCACTTTCAGTGCGGCCTCTTTTCTTACCTGAGATACTGCCTTTTGTTCCACGGATTCCTTCTTGTGCTTACGGGTAAGGAATGCTCCCTGCTTATAGGCATAGGATGAAAGTCCTCCCGCCTGACCAAGCAGATCGGAGATGCGCTGTTTTTTCGATTTCAGCACGTAATTGCCCGGAGCAATTACCTCGCCTTCTATCGTTACCTCTTTCATATCTTCTGCTCCGAAGATAGGACGCACTACCACCCGGTCTTCCCGTTTGAGTTTGAAGGTGGAGGCTTCTCCACTTTCCAGATCGGCGTTCATTTTAATTTTGAACGATTCAGCCTTGGTAACGTTTTCGTTCAGTGTTTTTACGTCTGTAATCTGGCGGTATACCTCTATTTCCCCCACGTTGGCCTTGTTTTTGAAGCCGTTGGCAAGAAGGATAATGTCTTTCAGGGTCATCCCTTCACCGAACGGATATTTAGCCGGCTTCATCACTTCGCCCGAAATATAGACAAAATCGCTTTCTTTCATATCGAGAATAGAACCGATATAGATACTGTCTTCCCGTTGAAGCATGATGTCGTTTTCTCCGTTCAAGACTTCTTTCGGACTAAAAGAAGCAACTTCCGTGATACCCGTGTTGTTCTTGCGGAAGATCACCGCGCTGTTGGCAAAGGCATCTTCTTTCAATCCCTCGGCTGATTGAATAAGGTCTTTGGCTTTCATTCCTTCCTTCAAAGCGTACACTCCCGGGCGATAAACAGCGCCGGTAATTTGTACTCGGTTCACAAAACGACTCAGCAGTTTTCCCACCGTATATTCGTCTCCGGGTTCGGTCTGGAAGCTCTTGAAATCATCGTTCCCAATGCTTACCACACTCCGTTCTTTCAGGGTGTTGCGGTAACCTGTGATGCTTTCTCGGTAGGCTTTTTCGGTAAATCCTCCAGCAAAGGTGATCAGATCTTGCAGGGTCTCTCCTTTTTTCATTTCGAAAATGGCGGGTGTCTTTATTTCTCCCGTCAGTGTGACCCGGTTTTTATAGGGGAGTACCTTGATTACGTCCTGATCCTGCAAACGGAAGTCATGCTGTTTGCCATATACCAGAAAGTCGTAGAGATCGAGAGTGCGGATTACCGAGTTGTTACGGATCACCTGAATATCGCGGAACGAACCGGTCTCTTTCGGGCCTCCCGACTGGTACAGGGCGTTGAATACAGTGGCTAGAGATGGTATAGTAAAGCTTCCCGGATGGGCTACTTCACCAATTACGTGTACCGTGATGCTGCGTATATTGCCCAGGTTGATGCTGACTGATGTATTTCCAGACCCTAAGCCTTTGTAGGTAGCTGTCATGCGGTTTTTAATAACGCGTCGTGCCTCGGCGATAGTCAGTCCGCTTACGTTTATCACACCAACGAGCGGAATGCGGATGGTTCCTTCCGGACTGACGTATAATTTATGCGAAGCTTCGGATAGCCCGGTAATGTCGATCAATAATTCATCATCCGGTCCCAGCACATAATCCTGCGGGGTAGCCAAACGCAGGTTGGGCTCAAAGCTCATGGATGCGTTCTTAAAAATAGCGGTTCCGAATACTTCAGGTCCTTTTGGTTCTTGCTGATCGGTAGCCAAATCACTTGCCGCATTGGCTACCGTTTCATTGACCGTAACTGGTTTGGAGATAGTTTGCTGCCCGGAATATTGTACAATGCGTTTTTTTAGTTTGTCGGCTTCGGTTTGCGATACGCCTTGTGCAGCCGCATATTTGTCAATCTGGCTTGTTGATATACCTTGTGACTGCATCTGCTGCATCAGTTGTTCTATCTGCGAATCGCTAAGATTATCTACGTTGAGGTTTTTGAGGCTGGATAATGATTGTGCCTGAAGGAACAGTATTATTAATAAGCCCGAAAAAAGCAAAATTATTCGTTTCATTTGTTCGTTATACTATTGATTTACTTCTATATTAGCAATGTTTATTTCGGTAGGAGAATCTTTCTTGTCGTAAACGGCATACGGTGAATTCTGACTGATAAATTCGGGGACCAATTCTTTCATAGTTTTAACTGTTCCCGAAATTTCCACCCGGAAGGCATGGTGAACCAGAGTATGGATGGTTTCGTTGACCTTATCAAATTCATATTGGCGCACCTTAGCTACTGTGATTTTCTCGTGCGATGTCGGAATCGTCTTTTCCTTATCGTTCAATAATTCTTCATAGAGTTTTTCGCCCGGGCGAAGCCCTGTGAATTCAATTTTTATATCTACATCGGGAACAAAACCAGCCATTTCAATCATTTGTCGTGCCAGATCTACAATTTTTACCGGCTTCCCCATATCAAATACATATATCTCGCCTGACTGGCCAAAGGATGCTGCTTCTAATACCAAACGACAGGCTTCTGGTATAGTCATAAAGTAACGGATGATGTCCGGGTGGGTAACCGTGACAGGGCCTCCTTTTTCGATCTGTTCTTTGAAATGTGGTATCACAGATCCGTTGGAACCCAGTACATTGCCAAATCGGGTGGTGACGAATCGGGTTCGTCTTCCTTCCTGTTTAGCTTTTTTTGCTAACGATTGAACAAAAATTTCAGCGATGCGTTTGGATGCTCCCATAACGTTGGTCGGATTTACCGCTTTGTCAGTAGATATCATTACAAAACTTTCAACATTATTACTCTCTGCAAAGCTGCTGAGCAATTTTGTCCCTAATACGTTGTCTAAAATAGCCTCGCAGGGATTTTCTTCCATCAACGGTACGTGTTTATAAGCGGCCGCGTGGTAAATAACCTCAGGGTGATATTTTTCAAATACAAACTCCAACCGCTTTTCGTTGCGAATATCACCGATAATAGGCACAAAACTTAATTTTGGAAACTTCTTTTCCATTTCCAGTCGTAAGTTATGTAGCGGTGTTTCAGCTACGTCAAACAGAACGAGTTGTTTCGGGTCGAATTGGGCAAGTTGGCGTACCAGTTCGCTGCCAATCGATCCTGCTGCCCCAGTAATTAGGATGACCTTACGATGCAGTTGAGCTGCGATGGCATTCAGATTAATCTGAATTTCATCCCTTCCCAGTAAATCTTCAAACTGGATAGGTTTCATCTGTACCTGAATGTTTTGTGCTGAATCTAAGCCCTCAAGTGCAGGAGAGACAAATACATTTAACCCGATTTCAATAAATCTGGCAATCAACGATTGCTCTTCTCTTGCTGTTTTGTAATCAGGAAAGATTATGGATGTAATTTCATTCTTGCGGAGGAAACGATCTGGTTCGTCATGGGTAAGATTGTATACTGGCAGATCATGAATACGAGTTTTTCGGGCATTCGCGTCCCGCTCCATAAAACCCATTATATGGTATTTGGTATTGGCACTGCGGTTGAGCCACTGCACCAATGCGATACTGTGTGATCCGATACCATACACCAAAGCTCTTTTTCTTAGTTTGTTGGAATAGCTGACAGAAAGATTATAGAGACGGACAATTATAAACCGCAGGAACAACATCATTGCCAGATTGATCAAGAAGATGTTCATTACGAGCGAAATGGCTAACGGTAATTTCGGATTGAGTAAAACAACCGATACGTAGAGCGCCAGGCACGAACAAAGCAATGCGGCAAATATTCTCCACATTTCGTTGAAATTGGCATGACGGATCAATCCTCTGTGTGTTTGGAACAGTATAAACGCACCACCGTTGAAGAGTGTAAATAATCCTGCTAGAATGAATTTATTATCAATAGGGTTTCCCGGAAGTAAATTGCTTCTGATAAAAACAGCTACTACAAATCCGACAAGGCATAAAATCAGGTCAATAAACAAAACAATCCACCGGTTGACCAATGAAAGGCTCAAAATGTCTTTCAAAAAACGCCGAAATTGTATCTGAATCTTTTCCATAAGTTTTATCTTTTTTGAGTCCGCAAAGTTAAACAATATTTTTTGTAAGGAAAGGTGTTTTTCTAAATTCATATTGGAGATACGAAGAGGGAGTCATCATCTAAGCTTTCTTTTCAAAGGGCTTGCGTTGGTCAATCCATTTTACATAGAACCAAATGATTAGAATATTGACGCCTGCAAGAATTAACATGATCGATCTGCAGTGGATAGCGCAAATAACTAAGGAGCAATGAGGATAAATTTAAGCCTAATCCATACAAAACCGTCTTTTGATGACTAAAATCGTTTTGAACAATACGTTGATAAGCAAGTTTGCGGTGTGTCTGGTTTAATTGTTCTTTATTTCGGAATCTTCGTCATAGCGTAACTGTTGCATCCATCCAGAACAGAGAGGTAAGTATCATCCATAGTATAATGGATGACTGATTGGTGTTTTGGTTATAAATGGCAAAAACGGCAATGGTGAAACCAAGCAGGGTGCTTCCTACCTCTCCCATAAATATTATGGTTTTCTGCCAGTTCCAGAAAAGAAATCCTAAAACCATGACAGCGAGTAGTATTGCTAAACTATCATCGAACAAAATGAAGGTGGAAACATCCACGACAATTACTTCGGTGCTGATATACCCGTCAATTCCATCAAGAAAATTAAAAAGGTTGGTCAAACATATAATACCAATGAAAGCCTGAGTGGGTAAGAATCCAGCTGCTTTCATACGTATAAAAGCCTAGATATAAACGATCTAATCCTCCTAAGAAAAAAGTACCAGCCCGGCACAAGCAAATTGAACCAGGAAACGGATTTTTGCTGTCAGGAGCAGTACATCATCCAAAAATCCGGTGAGTGATAACGGAAATCCACTCAGCAGAGCAAAGAAGAATTGATTCTCAATTCGATCTGTCAGATTGAGGACAATCAATGCAATAAACCAAACTAAAGCAATGGCAATACCGCCTCCTCGCGAGGTTGGAATTGAATGAGAACTTTTCTCGTTTGGGATGTCCAAAATGTTTTTTTTAATTGTCCATTTTCGCACTAAACATGTCAGTATAAATGAACATATGAGAGCAGATAAAAGAAACAGTAGATTGTCGTTCATCATTGATACTTACTTATCGAAGAATGTCTTCTCCTTTTATCGGTGCATACGGTCCATCCTTGCACTCAAAAATCATCGTACCTGGCTCCAACGCATTCAACAACCGCTGCGAAGGAGCATCTAACTCCTCATGAAAATTGACATTCATCTGCAACCGAGGAATCTTCTTGGCCTGAACAGAAATGGAGTCAAGGAGTTCTGTGATAATAAGGTTAAGTATGATAATGCCTTTTATACCATTCTGCAAAAAGTGTCAATCCTCCTCTCAGGGGCGTCAAAGGGCGGTAGTTGAATTCCTTTTCCAAATCAGAGACGTCGCAAAAAGTGTTTTGCACATCGCCCGGCTGCATGGGCAGGAACTCCTTCGTCGCCTTTTTACCAAGACAATCTTCCAACGTTTCAATGTCGACAGAGTCTGTCTACGCTGATTCATCATTTCGTAATGAATCAGATACTGCTTGAACATCAGTGGGTGTCCAACAACCAAAGCGAGTATTATTAATCTGAATAACTTGAATATCTAATAAGGCTATTCAAATACGTTTTCACTTCATTAACTATTTGCATATGATAGCAAACAATTTGATGTCAATTTTTCACTTCCTTATGTATAATAAAATGACACTCACTCGTAGTGCCAAATCTCATCGTATGAGGTCGGGATGTAGGGACCGTCCTTCATCTCGATAATCACTGACGGCTCATGAACCACCACCGTATGCCACATGCCGGCAGGTATTTGTAGGCCGTGAAAGCCGACAGATGGGTCCAGCATCATACGTTTACACTCCACTCCACGCTCATCGAACAGTAGCTCCTCTATACGTCCGCGAAGGATTATCACCGTTTCCGACGTCGTCCGGTGGCGATGTATCGAAACCAAAGTACCCGGCAGCAAGGCATTGAGCATACGTTGACTCTGATCCTCTACGCTGTTACGCAGGTCTAGGTTCATACGAAGACGGGGCGATTCCGCAGCCTTGGCCAGCAGCTCATATAAAACTTGATTGTTGATTTCCATTGTGATAACATCAAATGGTAGACTACCAAAATCTTTTTTGAATTTTATTATGGAAATGAAATGTATTCTTTATATTTTGTAGTTCTCTATCACATCCATGGGAGTCCAACCTAATTCTTTTTGGGCCTTCTCACTGCTAAATGTATCATCTGTAACAATCTTTTCAAGACGTGACGAATTGATCGGGAATTTGTCTCCTATAATATCACCAATCCATGCAATACACTTTGCCATCCAGTAAGGGATCACTTGAGGAGGACGCTTTCCAAGTTGCTTTGCGATTGTAATCTCAAGTTCTCTAAAAGTCGGCTGATGGTTATCACAAATATTATAAATACCACCCTTCTCTGCTACCAAAGGTACGAGATGTCCTATATCTTCAGCCATCAACATACTTTTGTGAGCTTTGCCGCCAGCTACACTTGCATATTTGCCAGTCTTTATACCATTTAGCATAGCACCTAAGTTTCCAGGTGCGCCTTTGCCCACTATAATTGCGGCCCTAAGTATACTTAAAACCACATTATTTTTGTTTGCCCAGTCTAAAAGGAATTGCTCTGCCTTAATTTTACTATCAGCATACGGAGTATCACCTATCAAAGTACGGGTGTTTTCTGTATCATATTTTCCTGGTAAGCTGCCATATACATTCATAGTAGAAATAAACACAAAAGCTTTTGGAAAACCTTTTTTCTCTAATGCTTTACAAAGATTAATAGTTCCAATATAATTTACATCATAGAAAGACTTTATATCAGCTTCTGTCTTTGGATAAACATGAGCTTTTCCAGCGGCATGAAGTATAACATCATACTTACAAGATAAATCAGGAATTTCTTTAGCAAAATTGGCTTTCAACTCATCTGCATCTGTAATACCAATAGTCGTAACATCATAGTTTTCTTTTAGTATGGGCATAACATTCCTCCCAAGGAACCCAGTCCCGCCGGTAAACAGTAACTTTTTCATTATCTATTTAAATTTATCCCAGTTCTCAATCACGGCATCCCAAGGACCACGGTCTTCTTTATCATATATATACACGCACTTAGCATCCTTGAAATCTCTGAGCCATTCAGCAAGACTAACCATACCTCCTTCCACTCGCTTGCCATAGTCTATTACTTCGCTCATTGAAGTAAACGAATCAAACTCCTTTCTATCTGCAGGATCTATAATGCCATTTTTCATTCCCTTTATCCACAGATAGTCAAGAGGCATTCCCGCAAATTTGCAAGTTGGATTCCAGGCAGAAGCACGGAAATTGGTTTCCATGAAATAGGAAGTACCATCTTTATCTATCAGGAACTCCACCTCAAACACTCCTTCAAAACCAATTTCTTCAAACATAGCCTGAATTTTCTTCTCCATTTCCGTGTCTGTAAACATAGTTACATCATGGTAAGGACTGTAATACCCTTGTATCAGATATTTCCAAGTCATCTTTGTGATAATCTGCATATCCTTACCATGATTGATGGTATAGCCTTCTAATGCTATTTCATTCTGTTTGTCTACAAAATGCTGTATCATTATCAGCGGACTGGCAATCTCCTTAATGGCATTCTTCAGTTCCTGTTTATCTTTGCAGATAAACACATCACTTTTCCAATTACCCGAATTTGGTGAAATATCTTTGGTGATAATAGGATACCATAAATTCTCAGGCAGAGGATCATTCTTGCCAATAACATAGCTGTCCAGTACATTGAATCCATGCTTCTTAGCTAACTGCTGAATATTGTACTTATCCATGAACTCGTTTATGCGACCTGCATGACCTGCATTATAAGTTATGAACTTATCTTTCCATTCATCAAAATGCAAGTCAAAATACCCTACAGACTTATCATCAGAGAATACAATATAAGGCTTATGGTCTGCATCAAAGTTACCATACTCTTTCATCACCAGTTGATAGCCTTCCTCTACAGAATCAACTCGATGAATTTTTGATATATACTTACTCCGGCAAGCAACTTCATAGTGGCGTTTAACCGATATATACACTGGATTAATGCCATTCTCGCCAAATGCACGAATCATATTAAGCGGATTGTAATGCTCAAGAGCAAATACAATACACAAATGCCCTTTGTATTGATTATTCATATTATTAATGTCTACCTCTTAAGAAAAAAAAATCACACATGATTATTATGGCTACCTACTTCTTCTCTATAAACACCATTGCCAGAAATAACAACTCTAATAACTCTGAAGAATGTTCTTAGGTCAAGCAAAAAACTTTGTTTCTTAGAATAATCAGCGTCATACTCCATCTGCACATCTCGATCCGCAGCCCTGTTATAAACATCAACCGTACAAAACATCCCAGGGGTTACGTCATATCTCCTGCAAAAACGTATATTGTCTTTATATGGCGCAAACTCAAATGAAAGGATTGGACGTGGACCTATTATTGCCATTTGCCCCAAAAGGATATTGATCATTTGTGGTATTTCATCAAGACTAGTTCTTCTCAATATTGCACCTATCCTAGTTATCCGAGCATCATCTGATTGAGTTGCAATACCCCCTTTTTCAAAAGCACCAACACACATTGATCTAAACTTGATAATTCTAAACGGCTTCTGGTCTTTTCCCAATCTTTCTTGACGAAAAAACACTGGGCCTTTAGAGTCAAGTTTAATCGCTATTGCAATAATTATCATAGGAATAAAACAAACTATCAACCCTATAATTGAAAGTGTTTTCCCAATCAATGGCTTAAAGAAATGTTTATACATATCACATAGTCTATTTGTAACAAACAAAACCTTAGATTCTTCTTAACACAACATCAAATGCCTCGGCGTAATTTGTACCGCTCTGTGCTCCTCGATAAGCGGCCAACCCTTTAATGGCTTCTTCTGACCTAGGATGTGGGTATGGGCGCATTACACCACGATAAGTACTCAGAGCTTTTATTTTTACATTCACATTCTCTTCACCCACCTCAACGAAAGTATTTGGCTGGAAGCAATTCATAGACGAATTAACAGACCACTCAGTACTTGACAGAACCTCCATAAACCAGAATTCCTTCAGAGGCTTCACCTCTTTTCTGCGCTGGAAAAGCCTAATTGCAGCCTGACAAGCCATCGATGTTTGCAGATGATCGTTGTTAGTATCAGAAGGATGGTGTGTAATAATGATGTCAGGCTGACTTTGTAAAATTGCCTTCTCAATAAATTGAACCAATTGCAAATGGGGAACGTTATTCATCTCAATATTTGGGAATTTCCCTTCATATTTACTATTCACACCAAGAAAATTTGAACTGGTGTTAAGATCATTATTAAGCTCAATATCATTTGGCCTGAAAGCCCGAGCTTTAGCTTCTGTACACATAATACAGATGTCTACTATGTCACCATTCTGTGACCATTTTCTTATTGATGCGCCGCACCCTAATACTTCATCATCAGGATGCGCAACAACTAGTAAATACTTTTGCATAAATTTATTATTAAAGACCTTATCATGGCTTTTTATTTAGTAACGGTTAGTCAGTAAAGCTACAGGTTTATAAATTATTGATTATATATAAGTGTGAAGTTTAGACAAAGGATATATTAGATGTTATTTCATAGCACAAATCATTCTTTTGAAACAATTTATTAAGTCTTGTTTCGGATGCCAACCTAATGACATGAGCTTGCTTACATCTAAATTCATATATAACGTATCCGAATATCCATATTTTTCCACATCTTCAGTGATGCATTTAACTGATATCTTACCATTCGCAACATCGTTTGCTACTAGATTAGCCATTTCAAGAATAGAGCAATATGTTTTAGGATTAGCAACATTAAACACCTCGCCAGAGGTCCCCACTGACAAAGTTGTCAAAATGGCATCAACAGCATCAGCTGTATATAAATAACTTCTTTCTGTTTTCCCTGATGTCTTTAGTATAATGTCTTTATTTTCGACTGCGCACTTTGCAAATTCAGCAAAAGCACGTTTGTCTTTATGTGTAACTCCAGGGCCAAAAGTTTGGGTTAATCTTAATATAGTACTAGGAACATTCATTTCATCACTATATGATTTACATAAGCTCTCACATATAATTTTACTTAATGGATAACAATTTCTTACGTTTTTAGGATTAAAGGCTCCAATAATATCCTCTGTTATCAAACTACCTTTTGTAGGATGTCCATAAACTTCCATTGTGGATAAGAAAACCAGTTCTTTTATCTTTTTGTCTATTGCTAAGTTTAGGATGTTCATCATACCACATACCGCTGTATGTATAGTTTCAACCGGATGCTCGATAAAAAAAGAACTTGATGTGGGGGCAGCACAATGTATTATATAGTCAATGTTTTCTGAAATTTCCGGAATTGACTGAATATTACCGTGATATATTTTTATGCAGCCTGATTTAAGACCTGATCTGCTATGTGTTCTTGTCGCTTTTTCTATATCCCGTGATAGAGTTAATAATAGCATGTTAAGAGAAAAATATTCGTTTGCATATAATAATGCATCAATTAAGCAAGAACCTATTAATCCAGTCGAGCCTGTGATCAAAATATTCTTTTCTCTAAATTTTTCCCAAACTATTGATTTAGATTCTGCTATAGTCATAGCATCCTCTTTAAAAATATTACCCATATAAAACTTATTTGGTCATTGAAATCATCAACAAATCAACCTATGCTCTAACTTATTCAAATACTTGAGAGTTTTCTTTTGCATCAAGAATTGCTCTAAAAATGTAAAAATCAGTAGGTGTAGTAATTTTAATGTTTTCAGAGCCACACTCTATGGTATATAGTGTATGACCATAATAGCGCATGAGGCTTGCCGAATCTATGCTATCAAGTAAGCCTTCTTTATATCCTTTTTCATGGGCATCGTATAGTTCCCCTAAGAAAAAGCATTGTGGCGCTTTAGCTAATTGACATTTACTTCTATCTACAATACTTTCTACTTTATCGTCTTCTGATTTAATTGTAATCGTTTCTACTACAGGAGCAACCGCAATAGCAGAGCCATTTTTTTTAACACATGAAATGGCATTGCTAATTGTATTTTCATCGATTAATGGCCTTACTCCATCATGCATCAAAATGACAGAATTACGTGGATATAAGTCCTTAGCTTTTTTTAATCCACTGAACCTTGACTCAAAACCAGTATTCCCACCCGGAATTATAGCATCAACTTTATTTATGTAAAATTTATTCAAAAGTTCCTTACAGTAAGGTATCCAACTTTTAAGGCAGATTATTATTATTCTATCAATCTCAGGATGGTTTTCAAATTGTTCCAAAGTGTAGATTAAAATTGGTTTTTTGTGAAGTTCTAAAAATTGCTTCGGCTTTGATTTTGAGTTCATTCTTTGGCCTGTACCGCCAGCAAATATTACAGCGATATTCATATCTCATTATCTCCTTTCAGTAAATAATATTTGCCTCTGAATTTATGGTATGGCTCGTTTAAATTAATATATTTTACCACCCCATATCGAGTCGACATATCTACGCCTTTAGGAATTGTCATATAATCTCCATAAATTCTTTTCATATAACTATCATACCCTGCTGGGATCTTTACTAATAAATTTTCAAATTCAGCATCTACCGTATCAAAATCTCGCCTATCGTAAAGCCTAAATAAGCCTTTAAAAGATGTAATAGTTTCTTTGACATATTTTGAGGTGTGGAAATCATACTTTGTCATTAATGCCTGATATTTTTTCCATAATTCATATCTCTTCTTTGGATTTTTGATTGTAGAAAGCAAAATTTTTGTTGGCATTACTAAAAAATGACCTTGATTGTCTGGCAATCTTTGCACATTAAAGACTGAGTACATAATTGAATGATAAATCTGCATTCCCCTCCCGATCAAAGTTCCCGGACAACCCTCAAAAGGAATAACATCAATATAAACACCATGAAAGATATCTTCATTTTCTGAATGTTTGTTAATATAAGTCGTCTGAATATCAACTAGGTTCATGGCCGTGTGATGATAATTGTGATTTTCATCTGTTCTGACTAGAACATAACGCTTTGTATCTGCAACATTATTCCAAATACGATATAATTCTTCATAGTCCTTCCTTGGTAAAAAAATATCAAGATCGTCATCCCATGGAATAAAGCCATGATGTCGTACAGCCCCAAGCATAGTGCCACCACCACACCAATATGTGAGATTGTTCTCTTCGCAGATATTTTTTAAGTAAGAAAAAATTTCGAGCAACTTCATTTGAAGTTGCCGAATTGAAACGCCACTTGATATTTCAAATTCTCTATAAGATTGAAATTTATCCATCATGAGTTTGTTTTAATGTTTTGCAATATTGTTAATGATAGCTCCAATGCTTTGATAAGATCTATACCATAATACTTTGACTAAAGAGATATAGAACGGCATAAGTTTAATTCTGTCATAATCTTTTTTTATCTTGTGATATAAGGATGCTGGGTTTTTCAAGATATCGCATATGTCATTATAATATGAATGCCCAATGTTTACTCCTATAACATTTTTTCCATGTTGTCTATAATAAATCGTCGGAGCATTGAGAAAGTCATACTTCCCTTTTTTGATTAATATATATTCCACCCAATTATCATGTGCTCCCTGTATCCCCTTAAATTGCTTATAGGGCAATACTAATTTTTTTGCCGCTTTATTGAACATCTGTGTACAGCCATAGGATGCATGACGGTTTGTCCATTGCTTATAAAAATCATAGATATATTTGGGATCGCGATTATCTCCATGCCATAATGAAGGCATCAGCATAGATAACTCAGAGTCGACGACAGTCAAGTCAGTGAACACTCCAATCCCGACATTCGTGCCATATTCCATTTCAAGTTCTTTTAATTTTGACAATGTCTTGTCAATCTTGCTGCTCATCCAAACATCATCTTGATCACTAAACATATAGTAGTCGGCATCAACCACTGCCAACAAATGCATAAACGATTCTCCAGCACCTATATTATCTTTAATGTCATCCACTAACTGAATTTTCATGGGATACTTTCGTGTATACTCGGTAAGAATATCTATTGTATTATCTTTTGACCCATCATCTCTCACAAACAATAGCCAATCTTGGTTTGTTTGTGAAAAGAAAGATTCAATTTGTTCTCGCAGATAGAGTCCACCGTTATATGTCGATAATAGTATTGCTATCATTAAATTAACAATTAATTAAATATTCAAACAATCTCACTTGTTTGTCAAGAGAGTTCTCGGGATATAACAATGCGACTTCCTCAAATGGCAAGACGTTTCCTTTCATTTGGTTACAAAATTTGGTCACTTTTTCTACGGCTCTTTCTTCCTGAAATTCAATATTTATACCTAAGGGATACTTTTCAATCATATCATATTGACTATCTTTAATAAAATAAAAATTGATTATTGGTCGACCAGTAGATAGTAATTCGAGCATCTTGCTTGGCGATTGTAGTGTACTTATATTTCCGATATTAACTAATATGTCATATTCACTACAGATCATCTCATCATATCGTTTTTTATTTGCGAAATAACTTCTAACAATATTGTCTGAAAGGTATCTTTGAATGATATCCTCACATTCACCTTTTTCAACAAACAAGTCGATCTTTATGTTTTCAATTTGAGATAGGACTGATAACATAAATTCCGGGTTCCTTATTTTTTTGTACAATGCTCCTGCATATAATAAACTTACAAAAGAATTTGACTTTGTTCTACGTGGAAGTTGTCCTTTCCTGATATCATCAAGAGTGAAATTAATACAATGTATCTTATCCAAATTGAGGCTAAAATTATTTATAGCAAAACGATGCATTTCTTCTGTTAGTAGAACAAAATCTGCTGTTTGATATATTAATTTTTCGTTTTCCCTATTCTTTTGCCTCCACCAGCTTACAAATGGTTTATATTTATAATAAATGTAGTTTTCCGAAAAAGGATCAAAAATGAACGAAAACCATTTAATATCGCTATGCTCTTTTTTATACTTTAGTGCAGCAAACTGACAAAAGAAAGTATTTGAGACTGCCACAATTGCATTAATATTAACTTCTTTAGAAAGTTGTTTTAACTCACTATAATATTCTCTTATCTCCCAACTATTTGCTGTTGGGTAAAAAAATTGGGTTACTACCAATTTGTAGACATTGATTAATAATAAAACAAACTTATTGAACCATATAAGTCTTGAATTTTCAATATTGTGATTACATGTCAATATCGTTTTATGAATAAAATTTGAGATATACCGAATGTTGTATCTTTCATCTTTTGCAATTTCGGTTTTATAGGTCTTGGTTATGATATAAAAGTTGTACTCGTTTTTTAAAGCTTGAACATATTTATCAATACAAGCTGATGGAGCCCCCATGTCGGGATAATACATTGTACTAAGTACAGCAATGTTTCTTTTATTCTTTGTCATTTACAAAACATTAAAAATTGTTCTGAAATTTGCATACGAAATTGTATAAACAGAATTCGTGAATCGATCAAAATAGACATACAACGTTATTCCCAGAAATAGAAACAAAAAGAAATATCTAATCAATTTATTATTGATATTATTGTATGTCACGGGAACGGCAGCAATAGTAAAAATGCTAAAATAGAAGCTCATTCTAGAGACAAGATGTATAATAGTTGTAAATGGAAAAATCAAAGTGGATATAGTTGAAAGAAACACTAAATATCTTGGACCATTAAGCGTTTTTTTACTTCCCAAATAATATAATGATATAAAGAAAGGGATAAACTCTAATACGGCTCTGATTCCAACTCCGGTACCTTCTTCTAAAGCATAATCAGAATCATAAGTTGATAGCGCATCTAGTGATAATGCATTGTTTAATAATTGATTAATTATGTTTTTGCTTAAAAAAAACATAACAAATATAGCCAGTAGCAATATGCTAACGGATTTTCCGCTAAATTGAAAAGGATACTTACTTAATAGCAGAAAAGGGACAAGAATTATTGCACTCTTATGAAATGATATTGATAATACAGTTAAAAAGATAGGGATTAGTAGTTGTTTGTTTTTTAGATAATGATACGACAATACAAACAAGGCTATTACAAATCCTTGTCTTATCATAGAGAGCTGCAATGCAAATAGATCAAACGTAAAGAGGTAGATAAACATGGCGAGCCAATAATTTTGTCTATTTACATTTTCTTTTATAAAGCGGTAATAAATGACATTTGTAAACAATGATATACATGCTACAAACGCAAAAAAACCCAAGGGCTCAAACAATTTACTTAGTATAATCCATCCGAAATCTTTCAAGTAGTCGCTAAATGCAATTATATCTTTAATATCATACATACAATCATTACTAAAATCACTGTAATAACCCATGTAATCGTTTCCATAATCATATCTTATTATAGAAATAAGAGTTATTATAATGAATCCCAATGCCATCCCTCCTCGTAAGAGATTTTTAGATTCCAATATAGTAAGGAAAAGTGCAAGTATACTTATTAAAACTATTACAGCCATCTTACGACAATAAGTTTTTATATACTTTTTCTAGATTCTGTGCATTTTTGTTTTTGTTAAACATATCTTTTATAATATGAGAATTACTTCTTAGTTTTTCTTTGATCGTTTTTTCATTGTTTTTGAGTAACCTAATCTTTTCCACAAAATCTTTCTCATTGTTTTGATCAAAAAGTATTGCTAGATCTCCATTGTTTGAATATTCAAGTGACTCTGGGGTTAGTGCAGCTACAGATGGAGTCTGAAGTATTATAGCTTCAGCTAAAGCTAAATTTGCATGGGGCATAGTGAAGTAACTTATATTGCAATAGACCTGCTCTAAGATATGTTTAATTCTATATGTATTGGGTATACATACAATTCGGCAGTCGTTTTTAATGGCCTCAAATACTTTAAATGAATATGTTTTATAGCCAATTAATGCTAGTATATTTCTTATCAATGCATTTCTACCTGCGTTTATTTGCGTCATATTTATTCCCATTATCAACAAACGTTCATTTTTTTCAGTAATATGCTTACTAAATCCTTTAACTATCTCATATGTACCTTTTACTTTTTGAAGTCCTCCTGTAAATAAATAAATTCTTAAATTTTTCGCATCCTCTCCTAGTAGTTTAGACATGGGACAATATTCATAACGGTCATTAAGATCTATCCAATCATATATTATTACATTTTTTTTCTGCTTCGCATTAAACATCTTTGAACTAAAAGAATTTATTGCTATTATTTGATCAGAATACCGATTAATATGTTCTATAGCTATCTTTCGTTGCCACTTATGTTCGTTTACAGGCCAATGTTCTCTGATATGAATAAGAGTTTTGAACCCTTTTCTTTTTGCAATTCGTAAATACGGATATAACATCATTGTATTAATATATACAAGATCAGGAGAAATCTCTTTGAGTATATATTCAAATTTTTTTAGTGAGAATACTAATTTTAATGCATTCCAAATAGCTGAAATACTCAATGTCGTCTGATTATAAGGAACTGTAGATAGCGTTGGTAAGAAAAAGACTTCAATATCAAGTTTTCGTATTTCATCAACTAAAGGACCGTTAGTCTTCAGTAAGACAATAGGTTTGTAAATTTGCCTATTGACTTCTTTGAGAATATTTAACAGGCAGTAACTTCCACCTCCAATATTGGAGACATGATAAATATACAGTATCGTTTTCACCATGATTATTTTTTCCAGACCATTTTGTTGATAATGCCCGTATAGCTCTGAATAAGTTTCACAACCTTAGTCGATACATTCTCATCCACGTATGCAGGTACAAAACATGTATCATCACCAGTCCTATGCATCATTACAGCCATATCTACAGCTTGGAGCACTTGTTCTGCAGAGATTGAACCAATAGTGAATACACCTTTATCCATAGCTTCAGGACGTTCTGTTGAAGTTCTTACTGATACAGCAGGAAAATGGAAGAAGGCACTCTCTTCGGGCAGTGTTCCACTGTCAGAAACCACACAGAAAGCATTCTGCTGCAAATTATTGTAGTCAAAAAAACCAAGTGGTTGATGACGAATGACTCTTTCGTTAAACTTAAATTTGCGTTGCTGAATATATTTCTGTGAACGAGGATGACAGCTATATAGGATGGGCATATTATAAGTTTCTGCCATAGCATTTACTGCGTTCATCAAAGATAAAAAATTTAATTCTATATCTATATTTTCTTCGCGGTGCGCAGAGAGAAGAATATATTTACCGGAAGCTAATCCTAATTTTTCCAGAATGGGACTATTATTGATACTATCTATATGTGTTTTTAAAACTTCGGCCATTGGTGACCCGACAACGTAAGTATATTCAGGTTTTACGCCAGAGTCTAATATATATCTACGTGCATGTTCTGAATAACAAAGGTTCACATCGCTTGTTACATCCACAATTCTACGAATCACTTCTTCAGGTAGGTTTTCATCTTTGCAACGATTTCCAGCTTCCATATGGAAGACCGGAATCTTCAATCGCTTTGCTGCTATTACAGACAAACATGAGTTTGTATCACCAAGCACAATTAACGCATCTGGAGCGAGATTAGTCATCAAATCATAAGATTTTGAGATTACATTTCCCATGGTTTGACCTAAGGTCTCTCCTACAACACCTAAATAATAGTCAGGTTCACGCAATCCCAAATTCTCAAAGAAGATCTCATTGAGTGTGTAATCATAGTTCTGACCGGTATGGACCAACACTTGATCGAAATATTTGTCTGATTTTTTAATGATTTCAGACATTTTAATGATTTCGGGGCGTGTGCCCAAGATGGTCATTAGTTTCAGTTTTTTCATCATTTTAATTGTAAAAGATTGTAGTGGGGATACAATTCTTTGTGATTGAAAATCCATTGAGCAGCTTCTGCTATCATTGTTTCGTAATCAGGAATGAGATAACTAAAGTCAAAACGCGTACGTTTGAGCGATTTGTCAGTGCTGGTTCCTTCTATAGGATGAATAGACAGCCGGCCACCCCGGAGATATTTATTAAACAACTGCAAAAGTTCATGTTTCGATATATCCGAAGATGGAACGGTATTGTACAAACCACTTGCTCTTTCTTTTGCAGCCACCTCCATAGTCTTGGCAAGTTGCAGCGTAGTTTGACCTGTCCACATCGCTTTGGTATAGCCATTAATGTTTCTATCTTGTTGCATAAACCAGTTCAACAATCCGATACCTCGTGGATTAATATCTGGACCGACAATGGAGTTACGCAAAGTTATATTTTTACTGTCATTTAGTTCCCCTAAAGCTTTACTCCGATCATAAAATGTCGTACCGTCAGGGAAGTCATCTTCTGTATATTGCCCACGTTTACCAGAGAAAACACAATCAGTACTCATGTGGATAATTTGTGTGGATGTTTCTTTGGTTACATCTGCAAGAAAATGTGGTAAATAACTATTTAATGTGATTGCTAAGCTTTTATTTTGTTCTGCAAACTGATTGAGAATACCAATGCAATTGATTATAGTATCATACTTACCAAAAGTGATGATTTCTTGAAGGAATGGAAAATTTGTGGCATCGCCAGCGATACTCTTTATGAGCTTAGATTGCTCTAAAGCGAATCCAGTAACGTCATGTTTTCTTTCTGTTAAATAAAGAGAAATTAGATGTCCGGCCATTCCATTACAGCCTAATATTAAAAATTTCATAAATGTAGTAAGATATGAGCTTATTCGCTTCTAATATTTTGAGCCTTAGCACGGGGTTCTAGTCCTAGATCTTCTTTTATAAACCTTATCTTCATGAGTAACTCCTTCATGCCTTTCACATCTAATTGTTGAGTATTATGACTATGATAATCTTCAATCGTCGACAATCCTTCGTTGCCTTCTGTGAAAAATTTGTCGTAATTAAGATCTCGGTTGTCACACGGAATGCGATAGTAATTACCCATATCGATAGCTTTAAACATCTCCTCGCGGGTTACAAGTGTCTCGTATAGTTTTTCACCATGTCGTGTACCAATGATTTTGATTTCCGCCTCGCCATACCTTTGATCAACCTTAGTATATATCTCTTTCAAAGCCGTAACAAGAGTGTTGAGAGTGGCTGCTGGAGCTTTTTGCACAAAAAGGTCCCCATTGTGACCATGTTGGAAAGCATAGATTACCAAATCCACAGCATCATCGAGTGTCATCATAAAGCGTGTCATGTTAGGATCCGTAATGGAGATCGCTTTTCCTTCCATCATTTGCTCGACCCATAAGGGAATTACAGAACCACGGGATGCCATAACATTCCCATAGCGAGTGCAACAAATGGTAGTGGTCGCACCCTCACCTAATTCACGGCCTTTAGCAATCGCAACTTTCTCCATTAGTGCCTTTGAAATACCCATAGCATTGATAGGATACGCAGCTTTGTCCGTTGAAAGCACAACTACATTCTTCACATCATGTTCAACAGCTGAAGCGAGCACGTTGCCGGTCCCTAATACATTGGTATGCGTAGCCTCCATCGGGAAAAATTCACAACTCGGGACTTGTTTTAGTGCCGCTGCTGCAAATACGTAGTCAACCCCTTTCATAGCTACATCTACTGAAAGTTTATTGCGAACATCGCCGATGTAAAATTTAATTTTTGGATTCTGAAATACATGGCGCATATCATCTTGTTTTTTCTCATCGCGCGAAAAAACCCTAATTTCCTTAATATCTGAGTCGAGAAACCGGCGTAATACCGCATTTCCAAATGACCCTGTTCCACCTGTTATTAACAGGACCTTATCTTTAAACGCTGTCATGTTATGTTGATAAAAGTTATTTAATATATACTCTGTTTTATGAAGCAATAAAAAATATCAAGAAAGAGGTTCCCTCCGTGCAATTCCGATTTCCTTTTTATCTAGATATAAAAAGGAGGCAAAAAGTCCAAGACCCTACTCGCTTCACTCGTAAAACAGGCTTTGTGTATTAATTTTTTCAAACGTACTCCTTCGTCTCTCAATCCAGAGTGATTTTTACCGCTCCATCTCTTGTTTTGCAGGTCAATAGAAGATGTCTTCTGTTAATGCGTTGCCCATTAATTAGATGAATAATAAATTCAATAATCACGAATATTATTATCATCATAGTCTTTTTACCAGGATATGGATGACGTATGTCATCATAGAACTGAAATGATTACAATAAAATTGCAAAAAAGAGTGATTCTCAATATCACTACAAATGCGATCTGTTATACAAATGCTTCTCATTTTAAGAATGTACGTCCAATATCGCTATATTGTTCTAGTAATACATCGACCTTTTCCCAATGAATGGGCTTTCTCATTATTTCCATCAATGTACCGCTATCGCTTTTAAATATTCTTTCTAATAAATCTAAGCGTTGAAGTAAAGTAACAAATCGGTCATTCATGCCGACACCTGTTTTTTGCTCAATATCAACAACGAACGGCACATGAAAAAAAAGAGCCATTATTACTCCGTGATAAGAATTTGTTATCAAAGCCCTGGCATTCTTAATATAGCCAAGCCATTGTCCCATAGTCAAGGGTTTGTGATTTCCATCTATGTATACTATATTCTCCCCTTTCACTCTGATTTTTCGACGAAGCATATATACACACAAGTAGTCACTAGCCTCTTTAGGAGTCTCAATAGTTACTTCCTCGAACAGTTCTTTGCCCATTAAGATAGTAGGATCAGGAACAATAATGCCATCATTTTTATATCCAAGACTTTTAAGTATTTTGAGCCCAGTTGATTCACGAACACCTATCTTATCGAAGTTATTTATCCATTGTTTTGCATATTGCTTTGCATATTCCGGATAGTCAACACACCCAAAACTTACTGCATATCCTATTTTTTGCTCGATATTTTTTGTGAAAGAAAGATAATATGAAGATGTTGGTTTTCCTTCACCATTTATAGTGAAAAAAGGATTCAATATTTGGTCGCTACCACTAATTATTAAATCATAATCGAATGAAACTTGTTCTATCTCATTGAGGGTGTAATGTCTCGTGGTTAATTTTAATTTTTTTCTGAACAAAGACAACAATTTTTCTTGCTTTCTCGCCTTCATTTCCTTCCTAAAAGACAATAAAGCTTTAGGATTTCGAAGAAAAATCATCCAGCTGAAGTCATATACCTTAGGCTTATAGTTTATAATTTCAACATCGTGTCCACAACCTATAAGATACTCTTGCAAAGCATAGGCCTGCAAGACTGCACCATAGTTTGTAGCCCAATGGAAAGTGAGGATTCCGATCTTCATTTTTAAGATTGTAAAGAGCCAATGTCATGCAATACTCGATTCGTGAATTTTTTTGCACCTTTTTCGTTTAAGAAAAAAGCATTACGATATAATGCAGTATCAATTAAATCAGCATCATCTAAATAATTCAGGAATATGACATTATGTGTATTGGATTTCGCAACAAATGTGTCAATAAATTCTTTTCGCATATGAGGAGTAAATTTAGATAAAAGATATTTGGAAATTGGTGGAATAATCAAAATAGGCTTCAAACTTCTATCCAAACAAAATTGAATCAAATCTGACAATACCTTTGAGCTATCTTCTTTTGCATCTTGATTAACCAGAGAAAGAGGGTCTTTGAAATCTGTAATGCTAAATTCTTTCATCCAAGTCTGTATTATATTATTAGCATCAACTTCCATCGTTTTTTCATCCATTATAATATCTTGTTTCCTGAAAAAACGACACAATTCTTTAAATATCTCAATTAAAGGATAATAATTTAAGGGATTTTGAAATACATCCATTACCTCATTCTTCTTTTTGAAAGAAGAATGAGGTATAGAAGATATATTTAAAATTGAATAATATTTATCATCAAAATAATCAGAACTTCCACCTAATGCAGACAGTGGGCATAAAGGTATAAGGACGATTCCTCTATTTGGTATTATATAACTAAAATAATTTTTAATAACCTCAAAGTCTCCAACTAATGTTTGAGGAACCATAGCCCAATTGGCTGCATTTATATTCAATCCAGTATAATCAAAAGCGTACTTTGCTGAACTACTACCAATGTTGACAAGGTCGAGATTAAAAGTCTTCTGTGTCCAAAACTTCTTGCAATCTGGAAATGCAATATTATTAAACCAATATGATCGGCGTATTAAAGCATTAAGCTTATCTAATATCATATTTTTTAGACTCATAATCCTGGACATATTTTAGATTCTGGAAGAATTTGAAAATCGACATTAAAAGATGATATTCGCAATATCTCTTCTTCCGTTAGACTGAAATCAAATATATCAAAATTCTCACGCAGCCTGTTTATGTTCTTAGTTTTTGGAAGAGGAATACAACCTCTATCTACATTCCACCTCAGTATTATCTGAGAGAGACTTTTCTGATATTTATCCATTATGTCTGCAAACTCTTCTCTTTGTATTCTGTTATGAGATATATCCATTAGTGGTGAAAAAGACATCAGTTGTATATCATTTTTCTGTGAATAATCAATTTGCTCTTGTTTCGTACCTATTGGGCTGATATAGATTTCATTTATTTCGGGATATTTCCCTGATTTTTTTAATATATCTATGTGACGACGATGAAAGTTGGAGACTCCGATGTAACGCACTACTCCTTCTTTTTGCAATTTTATCATTGTATCCCAAATATCTTCGAAGAATCCAGGATATGGATAATGAATTAGGAGCGAATCGAGATAATCCGTCCTCATTTCGCGCAAAGAAGTAGTCACTTTTTCACGAACGATTTCGATCACGGAGTGGCGCTTCATAACTTGAGAGTAATTATTGAAATACTTTCCTGCCAAAGGTTCATCAGCATAGGCTGTATCATTGGAAATTTTTGTTTGAAGAAAAACGTCTTCTCTCTTAAAGAATCCAGATGCTGCAGCCAATCCAATACCACTTTCACCTCTGTAATCATCGGCTGTATCAATCAAGCAATACCCAACCTTGACAGCTTCCCTAAGCATATCTGCCATAACTTGTCCTTGAAAAGGATAAGTTCCTAATCCTATAGAAGGAATAATTTTACCACTTAGTGTTTTAAGTTCTGGCATAGTTCAACTTATTCTTAATGAGTCTGTGTAATTGTTTTCTTTCGCTCTTAGTCAAACCTATCATATAAACTAGTGATGCTAATACAATTTCGGTTGTGAAGAGCAGAAGAAGAAATCTAATCCAACTACTTTCCATGAAATAAACAATCAACATTGGTGGAATAACACCGATAACGGAGATCAATAAACATGGTACATATACTTTCAATAAGAGTCGCTTGTAACTATAGCCGACATAACCATGAATAATAATCCAAGTAACAGTTTGTTGCATTGTATTGGTTATTAATATAACTATAAATGCCCAATATGGTTGAAATCCTAGTTTGAAAAGGACATAACTAATTGGCAATGCTACAATCATCATACTACCACCAATTATATTACCTGCCTTGATCTTCCCGATTGCATGATAAGGCATCAATGAAGCAGCGTGAAATGATGTTAGCAAACTTGTTAGGAGTATAATAATTGCAAATGTTTCAGTGTATGCTGGAATATTATTACCTAACCAGATATAAAGTATTATCTTGACTTCAAAGCATATTGGAATAATCAGAGCAAACATTAGAAGATAAGCGAATTTGGCAGAATAAAAAGCCAGATCATACATTCCTTCATAGTCTTGGTCAGCACAACGTTTAATTACTTGAGGTCGAGCTGCCATTAAAAAATTAGTAACAAATTGTGTAACTGTAGATTGAATTTGAAGAACAATAGCTCGTGCTGCATTGACTACAGGTCCAAAGAAGATATTCAAAACGATGGTGATACCCTGCCCTTGACATACAGAAGCCAAACCACCAAATAAATCCCATCCTGAATAACTTAGTAGAATATTATATAATCCTTTGTCTTTTACGACTCTAAATCTACATTCTTCATATTTTTTTCTAGTATAGTATATATAGAATGATTGAATGATAAGAGTATTTAGCATCAAGAGAAGAGCGTAAAATGTCAAATTATTCATTGGCGAAATATTTATCAGGAAGGCAATAATCAGTTTTGAAAAAGCCTCATAGAGTCCAACAGAAGCATATATGGACATTTTTTCATGACTAATTAGGGAAGCACTGAATGGCACTTGTGCAAAATTGATCACCGTAGTGACTATCGAGAATTGATATACCCAGAAAGCGGGTATTATACTATCTGAAGGGAAAACTAGTTTGTTGTAGAAGAACCAAAGGCCAACTGTTTCCCCAAGAATAACCACTAAAGCAGCGACACATATATGAAGATTGAGAGATGTTGAAAATATTTGTTTAAGTCGCTCTGTATTCCCCTTTCCCAGCTCATAAGTCAAAAATCGGCTTGTGGAAGCCGACAAAGCGCCGTTGAGAAAGGCCATAATGGTGACGACACCGCCCACAACATTGTATACACCATAGTCGGACGCACCAAGCACAGACAGGATAATACGTGATGAGTACAGAGATACAAGCATTACTAAGAACATTCTCATGTATAAGAATGCAGTATTCTTGACTATGGTCTTATTGCTTGACTGCATTATTTTTGAAGTACTTTCTTGATTAAGCATTTAATTCTCTCTAATGTGAAAGGTTTTGAATCAAAACTTCTTGAGTATTTCATCGCGGCTTCGAAGCCGCTAGTGTTGAGAATGTAATAAAATTTGTCGCGATCTAAATTCAGCTTCTGGATAGACTTATACAAATTTGCATTACCTGCTTTTGCTTCTTCCAGAGTCTGATTGTTGGAAATAACTTTATTCCCTAACAAATTAAAGAAAAGTCGCCCTTTTTCATTATTCAGCATTACCAATGAAGTTCCATGAGGGCTGTCCATCTTAGGATTGACATTTTCAATCCCCCAGAAATCAGCAATCGTAATATCTGCTACTCGAGGAACTGATTTAAAATGACATTTAAAACAACTGGGTCGTGCAGCGACATGAGAACCTATAAAACAATGGGTAAAGTCATCATCAGTTCTTCTTTTTACATAAATTTGCCCATCAGCAAAAGTGGCTTTAAAAGCAAAGTTGTGCCAACCACCATATTCTTTATTCTTTGGATGATAGACGATAACGTTTGAACCATATTCTGTTTCCAAAGATTTTATATATTCCTTGAAAACTTTTGGCGAATTGATACTGCAACAGATAAAATCAACAATTATTAAGTCCTCATATTTCTTTTGCAGGAAAGCCCTTAAAGCTGCCATCTGGCATGGACATCCACAAACAAGGACTTTTTCTCCTTTAATCAATAATCCTTTAATTTGTTTGAAAAGACCCGTTGAATCACTCTGTAAATATTTAGAGCCTCTCAATCGTAATAGATCTTCAGGCTTATTTGAGACGATATGTTTTACCTGTAGGGTCTCTGTCCATACAGCGCCTCCGATATATCCACCTTGTTCAAACATCTTTTCAGCAAGAGCAGAATAAATTCCTCCAGTTGTACTGATGAAACGGACTTCAGAATTTGCATTATATGCAGAAAGAATTGTGGGCTGGTCAATATTCGTTTTATTCAATTCTTCTGAATTTGTTATAGGACAAACTCTATCACATAAACCGCAATCTACACATTTGTTTGTATCAACTTTAGGATACCAAAAGCCTTCCTCATCAGTTACAAACGAAATAGCTGACTTCGGACATATATCGTGACAAGCCCCGCAGCCTACGCAATCTTCTTTACATTTTATCTGTATCATTTATGCTTTCCACTCTACGTCTTTATTGAATACTCTTGAAGGATCTGGCATTACTAGTGATTTTGGTTTGACATTAGTTGCAACAAAAGCTCCAGCTCCTATAATAGCACCATCACCAATAGTAACTCCTTTCATGATCATCGCACCTTGACCAATCCATACATGATTGCCTATATGTACAGGCGCAGATTTTTTATAACCCTCCGCCAAAATATAATGTCCCCCATCATTATCGCGAATAACAACATCACGAGAAATAAGCGTACCATCGCCAATCAAGATTTCGTTTTGGCAGACTATTTGGACGTTACGATTAATTGCGCATTGTCCGATTTTTAGATGGGCTCCTTCAAATATTTGGATATCACTGCCATGTGAGACGCTGAATCCTCCCTTTTCAGATCCTATTTCAAAAAGAGCATCTTTTGCCATCCATAAGCTGGTTTCTAATCTAGAACCTCTATATTTCTTATAACCATATGTGGTAATACCATTGATGATTAATTTTGCTGTCTTATGCAAATCGAATACTGCAAAAGAAGTACAGACCAACATGGATTTTTTTGTTGCTCTTTTTGTTTGTTTTCTAAGGATATTATAATATATCGTATGGAAAAGTGGAAAAGGATTTAAGCAAGTCTGTTGGTAAAGATAAGTAAAAAATGTTAGCATGCTAATTTAGCTTTGAGAATACACTACTTATAATATCTCCTACATTCTTCCACGAAGGAATTTCTTCTGACGAAAAGCGCACCCCAAATTCATGTTCAATAGCAACTATTAATTGGACATGACTCAGAGAATCCCATTCCTCTATATCGTTGGCAGAAGTTTCATTCGTCAGAACAATATCCTCATCATCAAGAATATCACAAAAAATATCTTGAATACTTAATAAGATTCTATTTCTATTCATATGGCAATGTTTCAATTTGTTATAAATATTTTAATGTTCAAATGTCTAAATTATTGGAGTTTTGAAGGTGACCTATAAAATAATCTTTTGTAACATGCAATAAAAAGAATATACAATACTACAGTTATTATATATTTATATCCCAATCTACTAATACAGAATTGATTAATTATTTAATATAATAATAGACTGTTCAAATTAAATGAATAGCAGTTTCTGTTTTCCATTTTACTGATTCAAAATATAGAATTCTCTAATCTTGTATGAATCTACTAATAGTTCATATTGAGCAGTTTCTAAGCCTGTGATTTTTGTAAAACCAAGATTAGAATAATGAGTTTCTACCATCTGATTCTTGGCTGTCGGAAGATATTCACCTATGATGCGTTTAAACCCTTTATTTCTTGCATAATCAATAATGGTCTTGAGTGTAAAATCCTCCATTCCCCTCTTCAGTACTCGACAACTCATGAACCAAGTATCTACAAAGAGTGTTGCATTATCCTGCTTTTTAAGGATAACAGCACAAATCAGGCCATTATCTCCAAATTTATCGGCAAGAGTGAAAGAGAAACACTGATAAAGATCGTCATTACTTATTGCCTCAATCTCATCTTCGGTATAGCGAATCGTCCTCAGATTAAATTGATTGCTGCGTTGAGATAGTTGAGCGACACGAGGAGTATTGAATTTATTGAAGCCTTTAACTTCAGAGACCATATTGAGGGATTTAAGGAAGTCGGCCTCGTTAGTGAATGCCTTAGCCAGTGATATACGCTGTGCTTCGACATGATATTGTTTAGTTCTGTCCTTGTCAACATTGCTATAAACAGTGGTTTCGAACAAATTCAATGAATATAAGTATTCCAAATAATCACTTGGATCTTCCGGTAATTCAGGCACTAACACTTCCGGAATATTATCACGGACTATGTTGCGTTCGAATGGATTGTCATCAAGGAATACCATTGAATCATAGCCAATATTGAGAATGCGCTGAATGGTACGGATGTTATCTACCTTGTTTTCCCAATTAGCCACGAAAACAGCAATATCATCAAGTTTGAGAACCATTTCCGGATTTTTTTCGAACGGTTCTTTTGCTTTATATTCATCATTCTTACTACAAATACAAACGATGATGCCTCTTTGCTTAAGTTTCTTTATCCATTCCTGAAATTCGGTAAAGGCTTTCCCGATTCCCAGTCCGTGACCTAACTGTATGTTTTCCCAACCATCATCTCCTACAACCCCCCCCCATATAGTATTATCAAGATCGAGTATTAAACATTTTTTGAATTTACCTTGGATTGCACAGATGATGTCTAATGTCCTTGAAGCAACGAAGGGAATAGCATCAATGCTGATAAGCATTTCGGTACTTATATATACATTTGAAGAATACATAAAGTCCCGTCCTAATTTATTTTGAAGACCAGCAATGTCACAGATAAACAAATTCTGATATACCTGAGAAAGGTTCATCAGTTCATAATTGAGTTTTCTCACTTGATAAGTAAACGAAGCTTTGATTTTATTGGCATAACTTCCAAAGACAGTATCCTCAATTTCTTGATAATTATAGTAAATAATTTTACTTTTAACCGACTCACAAAGAGTCTTTATAAACTCAATGCGTTCATCTGCCAGACTTGCCCAATCGGATGCCTGCATCAAACTGTATTTCTCAAGAAGTTTATGTGTGGATTGGAATACTATCGTATATTGAGCATTAAAGTCATACAAATCTGAAGTCGGATCAAGAATTTGTCTTTCTACCTGATTATATTCTGCTTCGAACAAATCTATATTGTACCCACGTTCATATCCCTCTCCCTTAATAGCAATTGTTAAAAATTGAGTAGCACTATCTCCAAGCAAAGCAACCTTGAAAGATGACAAAAGGCTCTTGTCTTTCTTTGTGTTTTTCTTTAATTCTTTAAATGTTAGCATAAAGGATGGAGTTTTAACCAATAAAGATGACGCTGAGTTGTGTTAAATATTTAAAATATATATAGCCATAAAAAAATGCATTATGGCATAGCATGCAAAAAACATGTAACAATTTTATAAAACTAAACATCGAAGTGTGTCTAATCTTCCCAGATAATTAAAATGAATCCCATGATATAGTTTCACTGTAGGAAAGAAGAAATTGCGGGAAACATAGATTTTACTAGTCAGAATAGTAAGTATACGAGTCCTCCTGCGCAGTATGAGTGCTTTCAGAAAATATATTTTTTATTGATGATTCAGGTACTCTCCCGAAGTGATGTTTTCTATCCATTTCCGATTATCCATATACCATTGTACTGTCTTTTCAATTCCTTCTTCAAACTGCAGGCTAGGTTCCCAGCCGAGTTCCGTTTTTAGTTTGGTAGAATCAATGGCGTAGCGGAGGTCGTGCCCAGCCCGGTCGGTAACATAGGTAATTAACTTTTCGGATGTGCCTTCAGGACGATTCAATAACTTATCTACAGTCTTAATAATAACTTTGATCAGGTTGATGTTTTTCCATTCGTTGAAGCCACCGATATTATAGGTATCTTCGGCTTTACCCTTATGGAAGATCATATCAATGGCTCGGGCATGGTCTTCCACATAAAGCCAGTCGCGTACATTTTCTCCTTTTCCATATACCGGTAGCGGCTTATTGTTCACAATATTGTTTATAAACAAAGGGATTAGTTTTTCCGGAAACTGATAAGGGCCATAGTTGTTACTGCAATTGGTTACAATTGTCTGCATTCCATAGGTGTCATGAAATGCGCGCACGAAATGGTCGCTGCTTGCCTTGCTTGCAGAGTATGGAGAATGTGGATTGTATTTGGTAGTCTCTACAAAAAATGAACCGTCCATTTGCAATGCTCCGTACACCTCATCGGTGGAGATGTGATAAAACAGCTTGTTGCTGAAATCGGTCTCCCAGCTTAGTTTTGCAGCTTGTAGCAGCGACAAAGTTCCCATTACATTGGTGCGTGCAAAGGTAAACGGATCTTTGATACTGCGATCCACATGACTCTCAGCTGCCAGATGGATAACTCCGTCGATAGTATGTTGTTTGAACAGGCTCATTATTGTATCAAAGTCACAAATGTCGGCCTTGACAAAGGTATAATTCGGGCAGCTCTCAATATCCTTCAGATTTTCGAGATTTCCGGCATAAGTCAGTTTGTCCAGATTGATGATATGATAATCCGGGTATTTATTGACAAACGATCGTACTACATGTGATCCTATAAATCCGGCACCGCCGGTGATAAGTATGTTTCTTTTGTAATCCATGTTTTAGTAACTGGTGAATAGTGAATGGTAACTGGTAGCCACTTGTTACTTGTCTCTTATTACTTCTTCTCTTCGTGAAGAAACGGTGATTCTAGCTCTTTCAACTTGGGATGATATTCATCTTTTGCGGATAAAATTACTTTATCTGTCGGTATTCTCCAGTCGATTGCCAGTTCCGGGTCGTCCCATGCAAGCGCTCCTTCGTGTTGCGGAGCATAGAAATTGTCGCATTTGTACTGAAAAATGACTTCATCTGTCAATACGCTGAAACCATGCGCGAATCCTTTCGGGATAAAGAACTGACGGTGGTTGTCTTCCGTAAGTTCTGCCGATACGTGTTGTCCGTAGGTGTAAGACCCTTTGCGAATATCCACAGCAACATCTAATACGGCTCCTTTGATGACACGCACCAATTTACTCTGGGCGAAAGGTGGCTTTTGAAAGTGTAATCCCCGTAAGACGCCGTACGAAGACTTGCTTTCGTTATCCTGTACAAACGTAGTTTTACACATCTTTTCTTCAAACTCCCTTTGCGAAAACGATTCGAAGAAATATCCCCGATCGTCTTTGAAAATTCGGGGTTCAATGATAACAACGCCCTCTATATTAGTTTTAATTACTTCCATGTTTTGTTGGTGACTGGAGAATAGTGATTAGTAACAGGTTGCTTGTTACTGATAACTTGTTGTTAATCTCTATTTTTTATAGTTTTCTTTGTCGGCCTTCCTATACAGTAATCTTATATGGACTAGGAGTCTATAAATCAATGTTGTTTAGTTAATGAAAAAGTTTAGTGAAACTTAGAGCCTTGGGGTTTTTAGTGGCAAAAGAAAATTAAATCGTTAAGTCTTAAAAGTACTAAGTGTCACAAAAAACAGAACAACTTTTTTTAAAGCAGAGTCAGCAGTAAACTGGCATTTCACTAAACGATATTAGTATATAAATTAAATTTAAGACCGGTATCCTTTAATGCTTCACAAGCTGTAGCAAATATTGTCCGTACTGATTTTTCTCCATTGGTTTAGCCAGTACTGCCAGCTTTTCTTTCGTAATCCATCCGTTTCTGTAGGCAATCTCTTCAAGGCAGGCAATTTTAAGTCCCTGACGTTTCTCAATCACCTCCACAAAGGTGGAAGCTTCTGCTAAAGAATCGTGAGTGCCGGTATCTAACCATGCAAATCCACGTCCCAAAAGCTGTACCTTCAGGTTATGTTCGTAAAGGAACTCCTGATTGACAGTGGTTATCTCCAATTCTCCACGTGCCGAAGGCTTGATCTGTTTAGCTACCTCTACCACTTTGTTCGGGTAAAAATATAATCCCACAACCGCATAATTTGATTTGGGTTGTTGAGGCTTCTCTTCGATGGAGATCACATTACCTTCTTTGTCGAACTCCGCTACGCCATAACGTTCCGGATCATTGACATAATATCCGAATACAGACGCTTTATTTTGATCGGTATTGGCAACTGCCTCAGCAAGCATTTTGCCAAAACTTTGTCCATAAAAAATATTGTCGCCCAAAACTAAGCAAACCGAATCGTTTCCGATAAATTGCTCTCCGATGATGAACGCCTGTGCCAAACCATCCGGAGAAGGTTGTTCCGCATATTCAAAGGTTACACCATAATCCGACCCATCGCCCAATAAACGGCGAAACCCCGGCAAATCCTGTGGCGTGGAGATAATTAAAATCTCACGGATGCCGGCCAGCATAAGCACCGATAACGGATAATATATCATCGGTTTATCGTACACGGGGAGAAGCTGTTTGCTTACTCCTTTCGTGATGGGATATAATCGGGTGCCGGATCCTCCGGCGAGTACTATGCCTTTCATTTGTATATTATGTCTTAATAATTAGTTTCTCTATGACGATAATAAATATCGTGAGAACTATAAGAATAACTCTTAGAAATTAAAAATGTCAGTGGCAGTTTGATTATCGATTGTGTCGGCAGGATAACCAAGATGCCCGGAAATAACATGCTTACCGTTTTCCTTCTTTATTATAAGAAAGGATCGTGATAAACCTTACACCTAAAACAGGGAAAGATCCATTTGTTCAGGTTTGGCAATCAAGCGGACTTATTTTGATCCAGTATTGACAGCATTTTCCTGTAATTCCCTTGCGTTATAAATTGGTCTTGGTTAGTGGCACAAAAGGGATGAGACTGGTCTCTGGATTGTAAACTATTTTCGGTTTATCTATGGACTGCAGTCCCTCTGATTTTGGTGTGCAAATTTACGGATTTGTTTTGGTTGCACAAACAACAAATGAGAATTTTAACTTAAAGAAAAAGGAGGGAAATGATGGCTAATTGTTAATGATAGAAATAATAGACACGAATAGCACGAATGAATTCAGATTGCCACGGTTATGCCTCTTAATCGGGGGGTGACCGCAAAGAACGCGGAGAATATGCAAAGTGTACAAAGATATGATTTAATTCAGATGTCAGTGCTAAGGAGCCTATGCTAGGTCTAAGTCAATAAGAGCCGCCGATTTAATCCCCTCTTAATGGTATGACAGATTAATTTCTCTTTGTGATCCTGGTGGCATCTTTGTGTGCTGTGCTCCGTGGTAAAATCAGATTAACCACAAAGAGCACAAAGGACATTCACAACGTAACACAAAGGACTTTAATCCGGAGGGATGGTGTGCCGATTGACCATTAACCGCAGTTGTCATTAGACATTATACCGGTTAATTCATTTCTTAATTTTCGCATTTGACCTCTCCCCTAACCCCTCTCCCGAAGAGAGGGGAAGAATCTGCAAAATGAATTGAATTCTAACTATTTCACTGTCTTGCTCCTCCTCCCCCAAGGGGAGGAGGTTGGGAGGAGAGGTCTGCAATTGAGATTTATATACACTTAATCGATATAATGTCTATTAATTAAGGCATTGCGAATAAAAAGCGGCTCTTAAATATCTTCATTTCTTAATGGTAAAAGTCATAGGCACGAATAGTACGAATTAATCCTGATTGTCAGGGCTATGCAGTCAAGAAGTAGTAGCAGGCCTGCTTCCTTAAACCATTTTTTTTAGTTTCGTATTTTGTTTCCCGCGGGAATGCACTTTTGCATCCTTGCGAAACATCGAGGGATAGGGTATTTATGCGATTTGGAAATCGCACGACCCGAAGAATCCCTCTTGGGTGATGCGAGCTCCGACTCGCATTGTATTGCAGAGATTTATAGACACGAATTGTACGAATTGTTTTACCAACCCATGCTATTTTTAGAGTATCACTTGAAGCGAGACTTAATTAATAATTAACCATTATTTCCGGGTTCTTTTAATTATTGGGCATACACAGAAAGAATTGTGTTTAGAATGCCAGTGTAATAAAACGGAATGTTGATCAAATCAAACTCCTTGCCGGATTGGGTTCGGATTTTATCTACCGAAAAAGGGTTTGACCACACGCGTATGGCTGTTGGATGGTTGGTGTTCTCCATAAAAATATGCAAAGATTTTAGTTTGGAGTTATGCCCCGACTTTACCTCTATTGGAATTATTTTATTTTCATGCTGAATAATAAAATCTACTTCAGCATCCGACCCTTTTTTCTCACGTACCCAAAAACTCCGTTTATGCGATATCCTATAATCAGAGGAAAGAAGCTCCTGAGCTACAACTTGCTCAGCAATATGTCCACGCCATGCATCAAGGATGTCTTTAGCAACGAACACCTCTTTTTGCAATTTTGCCGAATAGTTCACTAACCCGACATCGAGCCATAGCAGTTTTGGGGAGCGGCGGAGTTCCGGAATAACCGGGATTGTATATCCAACCGTCGGGTAAACCAATTCAAGCAGCATTGTTTTTTCAAGAATGCGAAACGCTTCTCCCATTTCTCTTGCTCTGTAGGAAGAACCTGCAAAACTACCAAGAGAAATGGCCTGAGCGGCATATGACCATCCTGTTTGCAAAATATACCGGATGACATGTGTCAGTGTTTGGTTACGGGCATATTTTTCAACATCATCGCTATAGCCCGATAACAGAGTTTCATAAACATCGTTTAAGGCTACCAGATCTTTGTGTCTGGCATAATGATTTACCACTTCAGGCATTCCACCGATCAACGTATAGGTGTTGAATAATCCCATGACTCTTTCGTGAATAGCATCGGGCAAGTTTGTCCCGTTAATAGCCTGTTGAATGGAAACCTCTCCAATGGCACCCAAAAATTCATTGAAAGTGCAAGGATGGATCGCCATGTATTCTACCCGGCCAACAGGGAACGATATGTGAGTGTCTATCAGGCTTTCCAAAAGAGATCCTGCCGCTATAACAAATATTTCAGGTAATGACTCGTAAAAACACCTCAATGCGGCTACAGCTTTGGTTGAATTTTGGATTTCATCGATGAACAACAGCGTTCTTCCTTCTTGTCGGGTCTTGTTACAGAAGAGATATACGGAGATCAGCAACTCATCAATATTTTTGGATGATTCGAAGAGCACGGCTGCGTGCTTGTCTTCCAGATTAAGATATAGATAAGTATCGAACTCTTTGCTGAATTCATTGACAAGGGTGGTCTTGCCAACTTGCCTGGCACCTCTGAGGATCAATGGCTTTCGCGTGTCTTTTGTAGCCCATTTGCGTAATTGAAGAAGAGCATTTCGTTGAAACATAAATGGAGGATTCTATATGTTAGTTCGTGCAAAAATAAATAAAATGTTTCAAAGTGACGGTGTAAATAAAAATTATTTGTTTCAAGGTAACGTATTAAACAGGTATGTTTTGTTCTAAAGTGACGGTGTCTGCGGGGCGTGAGTTCGGAAACGGGAGCAGAGACTCAAACTAAGTAGTTAAAACAGTCCAAAAAATAGGGGGCAAACCGCGAGTTAAGCCTTATTGTGAGGGTTCTGCCGTCAAGCAGTAGTAGTAGGCCTACTTCCTTGAACCGTTTTTTGTCGGTTTTGTATTTTGTTTCCCGAGGGAATGCCCTTTTGCGTCTACGCGAACCATGGCGGGAAAGGGCATTTGTGCGGTTTGGAAATCGCACGACCCGAAAGAACCACCTTGGGTGATGCGAGCTCCGACTCGCATTGTATTGCAGAGATTTATAGACACGAATAGCACGAATTGTTTTCTCAATCCGTGCTATTTTTATGGTATCGCTTGAAGCGAAAAAATTAACAATTAAACGTTAACCGGAGGCTTCAGTCTTCAATAAATCAACCATTAACCATTATGGTAAGTACCACTCATACATTCGTTTTACTCCCTCTTCGATGTCAATTTTGTGGTGCCAACCCAGTTGGTGAAGTTTTGATACGTCAGTCAGTTTGCGCATGGTACCGTCGGGTTTTTCGCTGTTGAAAAAAAGTTCACCCCTGTATCCAACCGTATCCACAATCAGTTCTGCCAGTCCGCGGATAGAAATCTCCTTTCCAGTGCCAATATTGATGTGGCAGTTGCGGATATCGCGATCACCCGCTTTGTAGGTATCCTTAAAATCGACGTGTTCCATGACGAAGACACTGGCGTCGGCCATCTCTTCGCTCCAGAGGAATTCGCGCAAGGGTTTGCCGGTTCCCCACAGTTCCACCTGATCGGCAGTAATACTGTATTTGGTAAGGATGGCCAGAATTTCATCTTCGGAACTCTCTCCGGAGACACCTTCCACCGGGCGGAGATTGAGGTCTTTTCGAACCGCTTCCATATTCTCCTCGTTCAGACATTTTGCTAAATGTATCTTGCGGATCATAGCGGGGAGCACGTGGCTTCGTTCCAGGTCAAAATTATCGTTCGGACCGTAAAGGTTGGTGGGCATTACCGCGATGTAGTTGGTGCCGTATTGCAGGTTGAAGCTTTCGCACATTTTGAGTCCTGCGATCTTGGCGATGGCATAGGGTTCGTTCGTGTATTCGAGGGGAGCCGTCAATAGCTCCGTCTCTTTGATGGGTTGCACGGCATCGCGCGGATAGATACAGGTACTGCCAAGAAAGAGCAGCTTCTTTACCCCGTGACGAAAACTTTCGCCAATGACATTCTGCTGTATTTGCAGGTTTTTATAGATGAAGTCGGCACGATAGACGCTGTTGGCCATGATACCCCCCACGTGCGCTGCCGCCAGAATCACATATTCCGGTCGTTCGGTGTCGAAAAAGTTACGGACAGCAATGCCGTCCAACAGGTCGAGTTCATTATGGCTTCTACCAATGAGGTTGGTATATCCTTTTTGTAGCAGGTTGTTCCAGATGGCCGAGCCCACTAAGCCACGATGTCCTGCCACATATATTTTGACATGTTTATCCATTTTTATTTTTAGTTACATTTTACCACAAAGTTCACAAAGGGTGATTCACAAAGTAACACAAAGAATATTGATGAAACCTTTTGTGATATGAGAATATACGCAAAGACGCGATGATACAAAGAAAATGAAAAGTCTAATTTGCGTCTTGGCGCCTTAGCGTACAATCCAATATTGTTACTCAGGTGTCTGGCTATGTAATTTCTTAACGAATTTCATGTCGTGTTCCGCCATGATGCGTACCAGTTCCGGGAAAGAAGTTTGAGTCGGGTTCCATCCCAGCAGAGTACGGGCTTTGGTGGGGTCGCCCAAAAGTTGTTCCACTTCAGCAGGACGGAAGTATTTCGGATCGACTTCTACCAGTACGCGACCGGTTGCTACGTCGATGCCCTTTTCGTCAACGCCCTTGCCTTCCCAGCGCAATTCGATGCCGGTTTCCTTGAATGCCAACGAGGCAAATTCGCGAACGGTATGGTATTCGCCGGTAGCAATTACGAAGTCTTCGGGGGTGTCATGTTGCAGGATAAGCCACATACACTCCACATAGTCTTTTGCATAACCCCAGTCGCGCAACGCATCGAGATTTCCGAGATACAACTTGTCTTGGTAACCCTGAGCGATGCGGGCGGCGGCTAATGTGATTTTGCGTGTGACGAAAGTTTCGCCACGGCGTTCGCTTTCGTGGTTAAACAGGATGCCGTTGACGGCAAACATCCCGTAGCTTTCACGGTAATTTTTCGTAATCCAGAAGCCGTATTGTTTTGCAACTCCGTACGGAGAACGGGGATAAAATGGGGTGGTTTCTTTCTGAGGAACTTCCTGTACCAGTCCGAAGAGTTCGGAAGTGGAAGCCTGGTAAATTTTTGTTTTCTTTTCCAGACCCAGAATACGAACTGCTTCTAACATGCGGAGAGTACCTACCGCGTCTGTTTCTGCAGTATATTCCGGTACGTCAAAAGATACCTTGACATGGCTTTGAGCGGCAAGGTTGTAAATTTCATCGGGTTGTGTTTCCTGAATGATACGAATCAGCGAACTGCTGTCGGTCATGTCGCCATAGTGCAGGTTGACCAGACGACTGCGTTTCATATCGCGTACCCATTCGTCAAGATAAAGGTGTTCGATACGGCCGGTATTGAACGAAGAAGAACGGCGCAGGATGCCGTGAACTTCGTACCCTTTTTCAATTAAAAATTCGGCAAGGAATGATCCGTCCTGGCCGGTAATTCCCGAGATTAAAGCTACTTTCTTCATACAAAGTTGATTGCTGGTTATGCAGGGAAACAAAGTGAATCACTACATGCCATTTGTTGTTGATTGTGTGTAATTGTGATAAATGATGTTTTGAAACTATCTTTCTCTTTAGATTCTATGTTTGATTTAATGAACTCGCCTTGACTTTTCTTGGACAATGTATTTTGCACTCAATTTTTACCTTCTGACCCCTCCTAACCTCCCCTAAATGGGGAGGAATTTGTCCTTAAAACGAGAAAAATTTGTGTATTGAGCAAAGTTACAGCCCCCATTTTGGGGGTTGGGGGTCAAAAAATAAAAAGTCAGATGATTTTTATATCAAACTCGCTTTTAGTCCTTTGATGACGGCATTGGTAAACCCTTCGGCTTCCATGGCATTGAGCCCTTTGATGGTAATTCCGCCGGGAGTGGTGACTTTGTCAATTTCCACTTCGGGATGCGAATTGTTTTGAAGGATAAGCTGTGCTGCGCCGATCAAAGTCTGAGCCACCATCTCTTTGGCCTGTGCAGCTGGAAATCCCATTTCAACACCACCTTCGGTAGCCGCACGGATATAACGCAGAGCGTAGGCGATGCCACACGATGTAAGGGCAGTCGCGGCATTCATCAAAGATTCAGGGATAAAGAGCGTTTTACCAAGCTTTTCAAAAATGGAGCCGATCAGTTTGTCCTGTTCGTCGTTTGTGTTTTGGTTGGCGATCAACGTCATGCTTTCAGCAATGGAGATGGCTGTGTTGGGGATTAGTCGGTAAACCGGGTAGCTGGCCTGAAATTTCTCCAGCAAGTGGCTGATGGTAACGCCGGCAGCAATGGATACAATAATTGGACAACGCGACTCGATGACCGGTTTGATGGTGTCGAGTACGATATCAACTAGCCACGGCTTCACAGCAATAAGCACGATGTCGGCTTTGGCTACCGCTTCGGCATTATCGGTAAATGTTGCATCGCAATAAGGCGCAATGGCTGCAAGCTTTTCCTGACTAATATCGGCAACTGCTACGTGCAGGTTGTCTTCGGCTGATTTGTGGTTGAACAGACCCTGGGCAATCGCGCCCCCCATATTGCCTGCTCCGATAATTGTAAGTTGCATGATATATGTAATTTGAGAATTTGAAGATTTGTGGATGAAAAATTTAAGTTACCTCCAAGGGCATATATTTTTCAATTAATTTATTCCTTTTCTATCCATTGCCTGCCGGAGAGAAATTCGCGGCAAGTTTCAATGTTCTTGATAAGAGAATCCGTATGAGATAAAACTCCCGGAATTAATTCGTGAATAGCAGCAGGGATATACTCGTGCGCAATCTGATTCCGTAAGTCCCTGATGTTGATTAAGCTTTCGGAGGAATTGATAATACCGATCTTTTCGCATTTATTTGCAAGGTCTATAAACGGGACAAACGATTCGTGCAGAAGTGCCCAGATAGTACGGATTACTTTTTGGGTAAAAAGGTCGGATGTTCTGCCAAATTTGGAGGTTAGTGAGTCAAAAGACTCCTCTTCTTCAAATGAAAATGTTGTTTTTTCGGCAATTAACCGGCATTTGTCGACAGACCGGAGTAATGTGGATACAGAAGCCTCCAAAAGCTTCCATTCTTCTTGTAATAGTTGAAGATTTAGGTTGTCATTTGGCATGGTGTCTAAAGTTAATGTTGAAAAAAGTGATCACAATAATATGGCGGTAGGTTCTATCAATTGTCTGAAGGTGGGATTTTCATCCCGGGTAAAATTTACCATATCGATCTTTTGCCATCCAAATTGCTGATAAAAATTCACCCTGATAGCGCGAAGTATTGGTTGAGAGATGCGCTTTTCCGTGATTATCATCAAGTCGATATCTCCCCCCTTGGCATTATCATCAATTCGAGATCCGAACAGGTAAAGCCTTGCATCGGGAATCCTCTGTGAAAATTCCGATTTCAGAAATTGCACTATTTGGTTATCTAAACGCATATCATCAATTCGAGATCAGTTTCTAATGCCTTGTGCCTGATATCCGGTACCTCTCTTGTGTCTGTCACTTTTTATCAGCTTTGTCTATCTCAATCCCAATGTCGGTAATTCCGGGCAAGAGATCATCACGCATGCCTTGTCGAATGGCGAAAGTATATTTTCCCGGTTTGGAGAATACCGTATTGGGTTTGAATAGCACAGGCATGTTGTAAACTGAGCTCAGTCCGCTACCCAGCCATTTTCCCCTGTTGTCTGCCAGATAGCATTCTATGGTATCCTGCGTGGTCTTTCCGTCGGGTGAGGTAGTGGCTATAAACATCCAGAAATTCTGGTAAGGGTAGGTGTTGTTGTGACGGATATTGACCAGTACGTTACACGGAGTTCCTGTCTCTGTGATGTCAACTGTGAACCGGGCAACGCTGTCCTTGTTCCATCCGGCATCTGCGATGGACTTGTAATCGCTGTACACCGAATTGTGCGAACAAGCGGCAATCATTATCGAAAATGCCGCAACCAGCAGATATTTAATTTTCTTTTCCTGAATCCTGAGGACGATTTTTCTGGCCATTATCTTTGGATCTCGATTTGTTTCTTCTTTTTTTGTTTTTGCTCTTATTCTGGTCGAAGCGGGTAAGACTGTCTTGTCCGACTACATTCTGGAAATCGATATTTTGTACCGGTTTGTCAGATTGTATCTTTTCTTCCAGCGTGTCTACTCTATCACCTTTCCGGTTGATGGAGATAATTTCCTTTACTCTGTCAACTGAAAGAGTGACCAAATTGGCAGGAATGCCCGGAGCCGATGAATAGGCCATCTGGCGTTTGAACACATCCGTTTTGAAGTGGTAGAAAGTGCCGGTTTTGGTTTCGAGAGGAATTTCTTTGGAAGGGAAGTCTTTCTGAGCATCGACATACACATCCATCTCGTAGTTGACACAGCATTTGAGCTTTGCACACTGACCAGCCAGTTTTTGCGGGTTGGTGGAAAGATCTTGATAACGTGCTGCACTGGTCGACACAGAGACGAAACTGCTCATCCATCCCGAGCAACAAAGTTCGCGGCCGCAGGGGCCTATGCCGCCGATACGACCGGCTTCCTGACGCGCACCGATTTGACGCATCTCGATACGGATACTGAATTCTTCGGCCAATACCTTGATGAGCTGGCGGAAGTCGACGCGTTCGTCGGCAATGTAGTAGAAAATAGCTTTGTTGCCATCGCCCTGATATTCCACGTCGCCAATCTTCATGTTGAGGTGAAGGTTTTCGGCAATTTTACGTGCTTTGATCATGGTGGTGTGTTCTTTGGCTTTGGCCTCTTCGTATTTTTCCATATCGACGGGGCGAGCCTTGCGGTACACGCGGCGTACTTCAACCTTTTGCGGGTTGACACCGTTTTTGCGCATTTGCAACTGTACCAGACGGCCGGTGAGTGTTACTTCGCCGATATCGTGTCCCGGAGACGATTCCACGGCAACAACATCTCCTTTTTCGAGCTTAAGTTTGTTGCTGTTGAGGAAATATCCCTTCCGGGTATTCTTGAATTGCACTTCCACGAAGTCGCAATCGTCCTGTGTTTCAGGAAGATCGCAGAGCCAGTCGTAGACGCTGAGTTTTTTTTCTGAGTTGTGGCAGCAACCTTTTTTATTCATTTTGCAGCCGCCGTTATCTAAGGTAAAATCCATTGGTATATTATTCGTTTAAGGCTATTTAATCGCGTTATTCGTTTTTTCTCCGGGTGCTTTTTTATAACGATCAAATCAGATCTGCCCTTCGTAACGTTTTAATTATTAAATAGCCACGCAAAGTTACTATTTTTTTATCAATGAGACGATGAACTTTAACGATAAATCGAAAAAGACCATTTTCGCCTGCACGTTGCCTTCTATATGACGTTCGGCCAGTGCCAAATCGGTCATTATGGCTTCAATATTGTGTTCGTTGATGAATGGAGAAAATCGTTGAGAAAATGTTTCTTCGTTGTTGTTCAGATAATTGAGTTCTTCTTCGTGAAGGTTGAACATGAAATTCTCGCGTACCATTTTCTGGGCGTAGACGAAAAAGCTCTTTTGGCGTTCTCGTCCGATCTTTGACATCATCTCCGACCATTGCTTCATCTCTTTTACTTTTCGTGCATAAGCGGTTCGCATCAGAAAGATAAACTGTTCGAGATTGAACTGGTTTTCATCGCTCGACTCTATCATCTCCTCGGCCTTACGGTAATTGCCGTTGGCAATACGGGCAACGTTGGCTGCTGATTCGGGTGTGAGAGAGAAGTTTTTGTGCAATGCTTCTTCGAGTGCCTGCCGGTCAATCTGGGGGATGTTGATGCGCTGTGTCCGCGATTGTATAGTGGCCAGCAACATATCCGGTGTTTCCGACACCAGAAGGAAAAGTGTCTTTTCCGGTGGTTCTTCCAGTATTTTCAGTAGCTTATTGGAACAGGTGATGTTCATCTTTTCCGGTTGCCAGATAATCATCACTTTGTACTCCGATTCGTATGTTTTGAGATTGAGCTTGCGCAGAATTTCACCGCTTTCGGCTTCGTAAATCATCCCTTGCTTCCCGGAGCCGATGCCGTTGATCCACTCGTTGACGGTGCCGTAAGGATGTGTTAGTACGAAATTCCGGAATTCAGCAACGAAATCATCGCAGACAACCGATTGTTTGCCTTCGGGCTTGATGATAGGAAAAACAAAGTGGAGATCGGGATGAGCCAGTTTGGCAAACTTTGCGCACGAGGGACATGCACCGCAGGCGTCGGTCGGAGTGCGGTGCTCACAGCAAACGTATTGAGCAAAAGCAATGGCCAGTGGTAACTTGCCGATGCCTTCGCCACCGCACAACAGCAGGGCATGAGGAATGCGTTGTTCCTGCACTGTTGCGATAAGGCGTTGTTTGATAGCCTCTTGTCCTATGATTGATGAGAAAAACAAACTAATTGATAATTAATGATTAATAATGGAATCCGGATGAAAGTTCCTCTATTTTTTAGCTATCTAGATTAGCACAAAGTTCTTTGATGCGTTTCACAAAGATACGGATTTCTTCTTCGGTTGTATCGAATGAACACATCCAGCGGGCTTCACACGTTTGTTCATCCCACAGATAGAACGGAAACTCTTTTTGCAGCGGTTCCACAATAGCAGGTGGAATCAGAGCAAACACACCGTTGGCGTCGGTAGATTGTGTGATTTTTACCTGAGGAACGGTGCTCACTTCACGGGCTAATAGTTGAGCCATGGCATTGGAATGAGCTGCCATGGTGAGCCATAGGTCGTTTTCGAGCAGGGCAACAAATTGTGCAGAGATGAAACGCATCTTGGAAAAGAGCTGGGCCAGTTGCTTGCGTACAAATTGTGCACTGGCAACCAGATCTTTATTGAAGATGAGAACCGCTTCTCCAATCATTAGTCCGTTTTTGGTTCCCCCGAAACTCATAAGGTCAACGCCGCAATCGACTGTCCCGGCTTTAGCGCTGCATCCGAGTGCTGCCAGGGCATTGGCAATACGGGCCCCGTCAAGATGAACATAAAGTCCGTTTTGATGCGCGAACCGGCAAAGGGTGGTAAGTTCCTTCAAGGAATAAACCATCCCGACTTCAGTACATTGAGTGATGGAAATTACACGGGGTTGTGTGTGGTGAATATTGCCAATGTCGGACAGAAACGGCGCGATTAGCTCGGGCGTCAGCTTGCCGTCAGGCGTGTCAATTGCATGTAACTGGCAGCCGGTAGCTTTCATTAGTGCGCCGCATTCGTCAACGTTGATGTGCGCCGTTTTTGCGCAAAGAATGGAGTGAAATGATTGTACCGCGCATTGCAATGCCGTGATATTGGCGCCGGTTCCGTTGAAAACGAAAAGGACTTCAGTGTCCTGTCCAAATTGTTGTTTGAAAAGATGTTCGGCTTTTGCGGTAAAAGGATCGTTGCCGTAAGAAGAAGCATGAGCCTGATTGGCTTCTGCTATTGCGCTGAGGATGGTTGGGTGGATACCCGAATAATTATCACTTGCAAAACTTTTCATTCGTTGGTTTGTTGATATTTCTGGTATCTTCAAATCAACAAATCATGAAAGTTGATTACTGTTTATCCGCTTTTTGATCAAAAGTTTTGCAGTCTATTGATTTGAAGATTCCAATTGTTAAAGAAACTTGCGTTAATCAGTTGTCGTTGGCGTCTTCAGAAAAGTCAGCTGCGGAAACAACCTGGCCTCTGTTTTTTTCGGTTACAAAACCTATCACTTCTTCCAAACCGGTGATAAATTTCACGAAATCTTCTTTGTAGAGAAATATTTTGTGCTTTTCGAAAGAGACCACCTGAGCATTGTCCATTGCGGAAATGCACTTTTTGCTTTCGGTTATCGCAACGTAGTAATCTTCGTTACGACTCTGCTTAACGTCAATATAATAAATGCGTTTGCCTGCTTTAATTGCCTTGGAAAACACGATGTCTTTCTCCTTGTTTTCTCTGTCATCTTTATGTCTAAACTCACTCATTGTTTCCAGGTCTATTAAAGGGTAAAAATTGTTGTCAAAATTGGGAATAATTTTTGATTTTGTCAAGTATTGGAATCAAAAAGATTAAAAAATAATAGTTACCGCCGGTCTCATAATCTTGTTTTTTGCATTATATTTGCAATATCGACGTAAGCATTAATTTTGTAAAATAGTGTTATGGAAACCAATTATGTAACAGTAGCCATTCATACCTACGAACGTGCACAGGTACTCAAAACCCTGCTCGAACGGGTGGGGATAGAAGCGCATTTGCACCGGGTGAGTGAAGATCATCCTCAGGTAGCTGCCGGTGTCAGGGTCAGGATCAAAGAAAAAGATCTGGCTCATGCACTGCAGGTGATTGAAGAGATGGAAACCGCACACAGAAGCGGTGTGGACATATTGAATAAACCGCAATCTCCGGTGGTAATGATACCGGTTGACTTTTCGGATTATTCGATTCGTGCCTGCGAATTTGGATTTCGTATGGCTAAATTGTTGAATGCAAGGGTTGTTGTGCTACATGCTTACTACAGCCCGGTGTTTTCGATAGCACAACTTACCGAGACGCTTTCGTATGATATTTATGAAAATGAGGCGGTGAGACAAATCATCAAGAAGGCGGAAGGCGATCTGGAAAATCTGGCAAACCTTCTGAAACGCAAAATGCAAAAGAATGAATTGCCATCCGTATCATTTACCTGCGAGCTGAAAGAGGGAGTGCCCGAAGATGCTATCCTTTCGTATGTTAAGGAACGGGAGCCTTCATTGGTTGTGATGGGTACAAGAGGAAAGGATCAGAAAGAGGCTGATCTGATTGGCAGTGTTACGGCTGAAATTATTGACCGTAGCAGAGTGCCGGTTTTGGCAGTGCCTGAAAATGTATCCTTATTTGATGGTGATGGAGTTTACAACGTGGCTTTTGCAAGTGGTTTCGATCAAAAAGATTTACTGGCTTTCGATAAGATGATGCAGCTTTTGAAACCATTCAAAATTAAAGTATTCTTGACGCATATTCAACCCCACAAGGAAAAGAACTTCAATGCGGAACAGCTCAAAGGAATTACCGATTATTTTACAAAGAGTTATCCCGGTCTCGATTTTGAGTTCCTGTCTATTAACGACGATAATATGTTGTCGGAATTACAGGCTGTGATTCAAAGTAAAAATATTGGACTGATCTCGCTGAATTCCAGGAAAAGAAGCTTGTTTACTCATCTGTTCAATCCAAGTGTAGCGCATAAGATGATTTTCCATACCGACACGCCGATGTTGGTATTCCACTCCTGAACAACTCAGTAAACAGTACGCGGTATTCAGTACTCAGTAGCTCCAAAGGCTAAACTGTGTACTGTGTACTGCAAACTGAGTACTTATTTTATTACTTCTAATTTCGCATATTTCAGCAGCAATGCCCGTGTGCCGTTGGTTCCGAAGTCGACGGTAGCTTTGCCGTTTCCTTCCATATCTTCGATGCCGATCACCTTGCCGATGCCGAATTTTTCGTGCCGAACTGTGTTGCCAATAGCTATTCCACTAGCTGATTGAATGGCTTGGGTTGTGGATCCACCAGGTGAATTGCTTAATTTTTTCCACTTATTGGTTTCATGCGAACCTACATTGGTAGGAGTGGTTTGCTGACGGTTGTAAGCGGATGGTGAACTGAATAGTTCCCGTTCTTTATCGATGCTGCGTTCTTGCCCTCTGCCGTACATCGTTTTGTAATCGACAGGCAGCTCGAGGTATTGCTGGTCGATGTCACCCAAAAAGCGGCTTGGATTCTGAAAATTGAGCTGGCCGTTGCGGAAACGGCTTTTGGCGTAACTGATAAAGCATTGCTCTTCGGCGCGGGTAATGGCCACGTAAAACAGGCGGCGCTCTTCTTCCACTTCGCTCTCACTGTCCACGTACCCTGAAGGGAACAAGCCTTCTTCCATCCCAACAATAAACACATTGCGGAACTCCAGTCCTTTTGCCGAGTGAATGGTCATCATGGTGAGTTTTTCAGCATCTTCGTCGTTCGTGTTATCCTGATCGGTAAGCAGCGATACTTCCGACATAAACGAAACCAGTCCGATTTCGGTTTCCCCTTCGTTGACCCGCTGTTCACAAAATTCGTGCATACCACTCACCAATTCATGCAGGTTCTCCTGCTTGCTGAGGTTTTCGGGTGAGGTGTCGACACTGACATCGGCCATGACTCCGGCTCCTTTTACCACTTCCTGTGCCATTTCGTAGGCATCCAGTTGTGGCGATTTTTCAATGAACGAGAAGATGAGGTTGCGGAATTTGGAAAGCTTTCCAGCTGTTCCTGCATTCACTGCCAGATTGAATTGCAGCGGATCGCTCAGTACTTCCCACATGGAGACATGATGCAAATGTGCACAGTCGGAAATTTTTCCGACTGTCGTATCGCCGATGCCTCGTGCCGGATAGTTGATGACGCGTTTCAGTGCCTCTTCGTCGTACGGATTGATGACCAACCGAAAATAAGCAAGTACATCCTTGATTTCTTTGCGTTGGTAAAACGAAAGGCCGCCGTAGATTTTATAGGGAATATTCCGTTTGCGTAAAGCCTCTTCAAAAATGCGCGATTGGGCATTGGTGCGGTAGAGAATAGCAAAATCGCTGAACGAATGGTGCTGCGTCAGGTGGATTTCCGAAACCTTGTTGGTAATATTAAAACCCTCCTCGGTATCGGTCATGGCACTGAACACCTGGATGCGTTGTCCTTTTGCGTTTTCAGAAAAGACGTTTTTCTGAATTTGCGTCTTATTTTTCTGAATCAGGCTGTTGGCTGCCGCTACAATGTTTTGTGTGGAACGGTAGTTCTGCTCTAGTTTGAATAATTTGCTTCCTGGAAAATGAGTCTTAAATTTCAGGATGTTGTCGATATTTGCCCCGCGGAACGAATAAATGCTTTGGGCGTCATCGCCGACCACCGAAATGCGTTGGTTTTTCTCAGCCAACCGTTTAACGATAAGGTGCTGGGAAAAGTTCGTGTCCTGATACTCATCGACCAGAATAAACGAAAAGCGTTGCCGGTAATTTTCCAGCACTTCGGGAAAATCGCGAAACAGAATGTTGGTGTAAAGCAGCAAATCGTCGAAATCCATGGCGTTGGCCTGACGGCAGCGCGAGGCATAAATCGCGTAAATATCGCCGGTGCGCGGAATGCGTGCGGCACTGTCGGCTTTGAACAGATCTCCGTTGCTTTGGTACTTATCGGCGGTAAGCAGGTTGTTCTTCGCAAACGAGATGCGTCCGAGAATAGATGCGGGTTTGTAAAGTTTCTCGTCGAGTTGTAGCTCCTTGACAATGGTTTTGATCAGACTCTTGGAGTCGGCCGTATCGTAAATAGTGAATCCCGACGTGAAGCCCAGTTTTTCGGCTTCGGCTCGCAACATGCGTGAAAAGATGGAGTGGAACGTTCCCATCCAGAGCCATTTGGCCTTGTCGCGGCCAACCAGCGTGGCGATACGCTCTTTCATTTCGCGGGCAGCCTTGTTGGTGAAGGTGAGCGCAAGAATAGACGAGGGGTGCAGACCGCTCAACAGCAGGTATGCTATTTTGTAAGTCAATACGCGGGTTTTGCCCGAGCCAGCACCGGCGATAACTAACGACGGTCCTTCGTTGTAGGCAACAGCCTGCCGCTGACTTTCATTGAGGTGCGATAGAAGTTCTTCTAACTGATTCACGGATAAATTCTTATTCGAGTTATTAAAAAGCGAACTAAGATTTTATCTAACCCCACCCCCTGTCGGGTACTCCCCTTTGTCAAAAGGGGAGACGAATCTGCTTGCATTGAAAACCATAACAATTAGCAGAAAACTTCGGTTTGAGTGGTGTCCCCTTTTGTTAAAGGGGACGAGCGAAGCGGAGGGGTTAGAAATGATACTCAAAGAGTATATGTAGTCTAAATCTTATTCCGATAAATTCTTTTGTGACAATTGATGGAAACGTTTCAGGTCGGTTTTGACCTCTTCGGACAGATCGTATTTACGGATACCACGAATCGCACCTTCGAGCGCCATCAGTTCATGCAGGCAGGCTCCGCTGTCTACCGTCTGTAACCGAAGGAATGCCTGTTTGCTGCCGAGTGCCCGGAGCTCTTCCGGCGTAGAGATGCCCACTTCTTGGAGTTTGGTAGCTACTACTTTGCCGATATTCACTTGTTTAGCAAGTTCGTTTTCCATACGGTAAAGGTAGAAAAAAAGACGCGAAGCTACAAAGCGAACCTTGTATCTCCGCGCCCAATCAATTTCGAATTTCAAAATTTCTTATTCAAAGATTTCAGAGTTGAAACCTTGAATTTTGGAACCTGAAACGTTGTTTCAAAATGCGTCGATAATAGCAACGAAATCGGCAACCTTCAACGAAGCACCACCGATCAAGCCACCGTCGATGTCGGGTTGAGCGAACAGTTCGGGAGCGTTTTTGGCGTTGCAGCTACCACCGTAAAGGATAGAGGTGTTGTCTGCGATTTCCTGACCGAATTTTTCGGCGATGATGCTACGGATAAATTTTAGCATATCCTGAGCCTGTTGTGTAGAAGCTGTTACGCCGGTACCGATAGCCCAGATAGGTTCGTAAGCGATAACCAGTTTCTTGAAGTCTTCAGCGCTGAGGTTGAAGATTGTTTCTGCCAACTGATTTTTAACGAATTCGTTTTGTTTGTCAGCGTTACGAATATCAAGTGCTTCGCCGCAGCAGTAGATTGGAGTCAGGCCATTAGCCAAAGCCAAAGCAACTTTATCGTTTAGGATGGCGCTGGTTTCGTTGTAATATTCGCGACGTTCTGAGTGGCCGAGGATAACGTATTCAGCACCCGTAGACTTTACCATAGCTGCACTTACTTCGCCGGTATAAGCACCCGATTCTTTGTTGGCACAGTTTTGAGCAGCAACACCGATTTTCTTGGTGTCGACAGTTGCGGCAACTGCTGCGAGGTGGATAAACGGAGTGCCGATTACTACGTCGCAATTAGAAGTTTTTGATGCTAAAACTTCGTTCAATTCTTTGGCCAAAGCCACGCCTTCTTGCAGGGTTTTGTTCATTTTCCAGTTACCTGCTACAATGTTCTTTCTCATTTCTAAATGTATT
>CAXXPB010000006.1:0-12284 GCA_963678825.2 uncultured Microbacter sp.
GCAGACTCACATTCCAGGTCGATGCCGATAGAACTGTCGCCGGATAAGCTGTCGATTTACCGTCATTGCGTGACCCTACCGGCCCATCACTCGTTTTAATAGCGGGTAAACCCAAACGCGGTATCGCTCTTATATAATAGTCATTTGCACCACCCAGATAGTCAATTTTTTCTTCCAATGTCATTTGAGAGAGTATCGACTTAATTCTCTTTTCAACAGGCTGTTTCGGATCCTTGTAGGCTTGTGAAAAAGCTACACCGGATACTAATAGCATAAAAAAACAAATACGCACGCATCTTTTCATCATAAATAAATTTTTTATTCTCTCTGTTAATAATTTTCGTGTAAGTCTCAGATAAAGTTCGCTCGATTTCAAATTTGCTTCAGTATAGTCTTTGTGTGTTGTATCATAGCTTTCTTGCATTCGCAAGAAACTCGAAATCTTTAGAAAATATGACAATGCTTTAATAGACATTATACCGGTTAATTCATTTCTTAATTTTCGCATTTGACCTCTCCCCTAACCCCTCTCCCGAAGAGAGGGGAAGAATCTGCAAAATGAATTGAATTCTAACTATTTCACTGTCTTGCTCCTCCTCCCCCAAGGGGAGGAGGTTGGGAGGAGAGGTCTGCAATTGAGATTTATATACACTTTATCGATATAATGTCTAATAGCAAAGCAAAAATTCTATCAATTACACATGCCAACAGAATGAGGAATCTCAAAATCATTCATCATCAACACAAAACAATAAATATCAAACCATTACAGCCTTCAAATAAATACAGCACTCATACACATATAACCTCACTTATGTATTTTGTTGTTGTTTTATAATTTAGGTTAATCTCGATACTCAAAGGTACGGATATGCACAAAACACGACCTAAAGAAAATGACACTTCACCTTTCCGTTTTGACAGAACAAACAATTCTTACAAAGTGACAATTCTACATTTTTCAAATCCAAAAATGACAAAAAAGAGGTGCAACAGGTTGTATTAAACAAGCCCGAAGCACCTCTTTATTGAGTAGTTATGCGTTAATAAACGACCTTGGCCGTTGCTAAAATATCACAGGAATTAGTACCCGCCTGAATTTCATATTGACCGTGATCTACAACCCAATTGTTTTTCTGAACATCGAAATAAGAGAACGAACTATCATCCAATGTAAAATCGACATTTACAGTTTGACCGGCCTTTACAAACACTTTTTTGAAAGCCTTCAGTTCGTGTACCGGGCGTTCGACCGAAGGCTTTAGCGGTTTTACATAAATTTGTACGACTTCATAGCCATCCCGTTTACTGGTATTTTTAACCAAAACGCTTCCCTTGACTGCATGATTTCCTACCTTAACCACATTCATATTTGTGTAAGCAAATGTTGCATAACTTAATCCGTAACCAAAAGGGAACTGAGGCTCTACCCTTTTGGTATCAAAGTAGCGGTAACCGATCATCAGTTTTTCCGAGAAATTGACCACATCATGGTTTTGGCTTGCCAGCTTCACACAAGGAGAATCTTCCAATTTCTTAGGCCATGAAAAAGAGAGACGTCCCGAAGGATCAATATCACCAAACAACATCTTTGCAACTGCATTGCCGCCTTCCATTCCGGGATACCAGGCTTCGGTCAGCGAAGCCACATTGGGAAGAAAACCTCCGACTTCAAGCGGCGATCCGTTGATTAAAACAACATTCACTTTCTTATTCAGGCCTGCGAGATGGTTGATCAGTTTTTCCTGAACCAGCGGAAATGCCAGGCTCACCCTGTCACGACCTTCGGTGTCAATACTATGATCCAGTCCACCGACATAGACAACAGCATCCGCCTCACGAGCAGCTTCGTCAATTTTGGTCAGCTGCATCTGCTGAAGCGACGATTCGGGCATTTCCCACTCGATACGCATGGCTGCGTCACCAGTACCTTTGGAGTAAATTACGCACAAATGAAATGGAACGCCTTTTTTCAAATCGACAGCAGCAGTCACGGTTGCTGTGCCACGTCCCGGATCGGCAACTGCCATCGGAGCTCCGGCCCATTCGTTATTATAGACCAATGCAGAACCACCGCCGGTGATAAACCGAAAAGTATATTTTCCATCAACCGGAGGCATAATTTGCGCGTCAAAACGAGCTTCGCGAAACTGATCAACCGGAATCGACGGATCGGGAGATTTCATTTCCCACATGAAATTCACATTCGACTCTGTCCGCTCCAATACCGGTTCGTTCTTTCCTTTGACGTAATAGCAGGTATGAAATCCATTCTTTCCGCCAACAGGGCTTAACACATTTTCCGGAATCAACTGATAACCTCCCAAATCATCGGAAGAGATATAATTCACACGATCAGCTCCCAGTTCGTTCCTGATTCCCTTAAGAACTGTGACTTCGTAAGGTGATTCAACCCAGGAACTTCCGCCCATGGCCAGCAAACAAAAACGTTTGTCGGCATTAGGCCCCGTTACTAAAACCTTCTTCACTTTCTGTTTGTTCAAGGGCAAGGCATTATTCTTGTTTTGTAGCAAAATGATTCCCTCTTCGGCAATCCGAAGAGCTGTTTGCTGATGCTCCTTTGTATTGACAGAAGCGCCTGCACTCAAATCACGGCCGTCCAGTAAACCAATCCTTCCGTATACACGCAAAATGCGTCGTACTTTCTCATCAATCACACTTTCGGGTACTTTGCCGGCTTTTACCGCTTCAAGCAAAGGGGTACCGAACCCACAATTATCGCCGCCCGGCATCGAAACATCTAGTCCGGCAAACGCTGCTTTTTCAACCGAACGGGTTTGCAGCCAGTCGGTCATCACAAAGCCATCGAAACCGAAACGATTTTTCAAAATATCCGTCAGCATTTTTTTACTGTCGCTCACAAATTCGCCATTTACACCATTGGCCGAGGTCATGACTGTCCAAACATTTGCATCCCTGACAGCAGCTTTAAATCCCGGAAGATAAATTTCGTTCAGGGTACGGTCGTCAATCATCGACATGTAAAAATTACGATTGTCTTCCCTGTTGTTGCAGGCATAATGTTTGATACAAGCAGCCACGCCTTCGCTTTGGATACCACGAATTTGAGCCGCGGCAATTGCTCCGTTCAGCAGGGGATCTTCGGTATAATATTCAAAAAAACGCCCGTTAAGAGGATCGCGTAAAATATTGCAACCGGGACCCAGAAGGACGCCACGCCCCATCGCGCGGGTTTCTTCGCCGATTACTTTGCCGGCCTTTTCAACAATCGAAGGATTCCAGGTGGATCCGAATAAGATGCCGGCCGGAAACGCTGTTGTTCCTACCTGACAATTAGGGCCACGGGGACCGTCAGTACAGGCTGTACCCGGAATTTTGAGTCGTTCCACGCCTTTAAATCCTCCATTTCCGGAGCACATAGCTACCTTTTCCTCAATAGACATTTGCTTCAGGATAGCTTCCACCTTTTGTTCAAGTGCTTGTGCCGAATTTTTCTTCGACTGTGCAAACACCTGAATGCAGAAGCAAATACTAATTACTAGCACTCCCGGCAATACAATATTTCTTCGCTTCATTTTTCCTGTATTCATATTTAGAGTTTTTATTTTCAACATCAGAATTAAAGAATAACTTTCAAGCCTTTAGGAGCTTTGAAGGTTGTCTTCACTTTGCCATCGGCTTGTTTCTGGTGTTCAATTTCGAGCACGCCAAACGGAGTCGGAAAAGTTCCTTTTACCCATTTAAGATCACCCAAATGTGGTTCTATCTTAATTTTTTCACAGCCCGGTTCCAACACATTCACACCCAGAACGTATTGGCTTAACCAGCTTGTTGGTCCTGACGCCCAGCCATGGCAAAAACTGTGACGAAATTTTTTATAGCAATAGCCTCCGTAGGTTTTATGAACATCCACTTTGCCATCAGGCACTACTTCATCGATGCGGGCTGCATTTTTCATCCAGTCGATATCAAAATCTTCCCAGAATGTCGTTGCTCCCAAATCGAGCATAGATCCCCAATATTCGCGGATATTGTCGATAGCACCCTGATAATCGCCGGCCATTGCACGCGCTTTCAGCATATAGTAGCCATAAAAGGTTGACATTTTATGCACGCCTTCTTTTGCCAGCTCTTCCGAATTAGCCTGAGCCGGATTCATCAAACCTGAGATGGCCAGCAATGCGGCAGCCTGTTTCGAACCTGCGATTCCGGGAATATGTTGCTTCAGTTTTTCGATAGAAGAGGAACACAATTGAGCCGTTTCGTTATCGCCCAAAATGCGGGACAATTCGGCACCGGCCTTAAAGGTCATCACCATCATCGACTGCAGACCGGCATGAACGGCCTCTTTGTTTTCGCTGGAAGGCCAATCAAGGAAACGAGACTCTTCCAGAATTTCCTTACCGGAAGGATCAATTTTGGTGGCCAGTTGCCGCAGCAACGCTGCCAGGTAACTTTTTTGTTGTTTGAGATAATCCAGATTTCCCTGATAGTAGTACCAGTCGCGCTGAATCAGAATCCACCACATGGAATAAGAACTGATACCGTTCATCCAGTTGGGCAGCGGGGTCAAATCACGTGCAAGGTCGAGGCTTTTGGGCACAACGCCATTATTGCCGAACACCGAATTTATTGTCATCACTTCAGGATGCATGTCGCCTACCCAAACGAGGCGATCGCGTTTCACTCCATCCCACAGATAATCCTGCATATTCAGGTGTACCGTATAAGCGCCTGTCATCCAGATTTTATTCAACCGATCATCGTTACAACGAAACGATCCGAGATAAGGAATATCGCGGTAAGTGAAAGTAGCGCTTACCTCTTTGATCTCAATTTTTGTATTGGGATCAACCAAATCGATGCGAACAAAACGGAAACCGGAGTTGCCCATTTCGAAACGACCCAACCAGGGCAACTGAACCACCATATCGCGCATGGCATGATCGTTGGAGGCTCCATCGCTGCCCGCATCACTCATAGTTTCACTCACCGATTCTCCAAAGCGAATACGGACATGCCCTACCGGATTCTGGTTGTTGATGGTTGTAATAATTTCTATTCCACCCTGAATTTCACGCCCAAAATCGAGAATCACTCCGGCCTTCGAATCCTGATCATTGACCAGAGTCAAATATTTACCCTGATTCAGGTCGGCCTGTCCGATCCCGGGCTTCAGAATGTTTTCCGCATTTTGCACCTTTTGCCCGGAAGGATCCGATGTCCAGACTATCCGTTCGGCAGTAAGGTATTTACGCGTCAAGCTGGTAGAACGCACCTTGGAAGCATCTGTAAAATTAGCCCCCAGCGGAAGTTGCGCCTGAGCCAACAAAGAGGCTCCACTCAAACCCAAAAGGAGTAGAAATCGGGATAAAGTTTTCATTCTGTTCATTTTCAATTTATTCTATTTGATGGTTTATATCGAACTCGTCTTGACTTTTCTCAGATATGTAATTAATAGTTTATTTTTACTCATCGACCCCACCTAACCTCCCCTAAATGGGGAGGAACTCGTCATTAAAACGAGAAAAATTTGTGCATTTTGCAAAGTTACAGCCCCCATTTTGGGGAATCAAAGATCAGCGAAGCTAATGGGGGTCAAAAAATAAAAAGTCAAGACGACTTCATCATTTATATGAAAGTTCTCCTACAATCAACATCATCTTCAATGGGCGATTCCTCTTATTTCGACCAGACACAACGATAGTTAAATCGACGGTTGGGGGCTGTATCTCCGTGTGTGCAAAGCGAAATCGGATCGTTCAAATCCGAAGCGTTGTCGCTCCACTTGAAGTCGAAAGTGAATGCATTATTGGTAAGACCCAGTAATGTCCGGGGTACTTCGATTACCAGTTTATTGTCAACACAACGATATTTCAAGTCGGCAATTTCCGTCCATGGATTTTCGGGATGAGCCGGATCATACTTCATCAACGTGGTGGTCTGACTGTCTTTCACTTTTTTATTGATCATATAATCATAACCGAACCAGCCGGTAGACGGATTTTTATCAGAATCGATCAACAAAAGCATCCAGTTGTTATCAGACGAACTGGTTATTTTTTCGCTTGTTTCGGCATAAAAAAATAGGTTTTGCTTATCTACAGCCACTTTCAGAGTAACAAAATCATTGCGGCCCGAATTATCGGTGTAATGCAATCCACCGTAACCGTTATGATCGCGGTGAGCAACATCGCCCTTTGTATCGCGATATTCGGTCGAAACCGTATTCCAGTCAACAAATTGCCCATCCAGTTTAATTTTGGAATAACCTTTCAACTCCGGCACCGGGCGAATTCCCTTGTAACGGCGGATATTTTGAGCCATCTGCATGTAATAATTGTCAGTATAACCGCCTTTCATCGGGCTCACGGTTCGGTTAAATTCCGAATTGTACTGATCAACAAAGTAGAACGAATTGTCGCGGCCCAACCACGGAGTCGTTCCGCCTCCTTCGGGCTGATACTTGCCGGCCGTCCATTCGTTCCAGTCATTGATGTACAGGAATTGAGGATTGGCTTTCAGAGCATCATCCCAGCGTTCCTGAAAATAGATACCGTAACCTTCTGGGTCTTTCACCGTTTTTCCCAACCAGGGAACATAAGCAGAATCGGGAGTATCGTACTGGTTCAGTTTCGGTTCGCCATATTGCCGCGACCACGATTTTCCGACCCCCATATTTTCACTGGTCATGGTAACCGGATGTTGCGCCGGAGTAACGGCTGCTTCTTCCAGCTGATCTTTATGTTTAGACACCAACTCTTCCGGTTTCAAGCTTTTAACTTTGGCGTCGGCCATACTGTAACCAAAACTCCAGTTGTCTTCAGTGCCGATATAGCGTTTTCCGCCCCATTCGTAATAGCCCCACCACATAGTGCGCAAGGTAAAGAAATTCTTCACCTCTTTTGTGTAATTTTTATAGAATTCTTCCGTATAATCGGGATCGCCGTAATGCGGATTCTTAGGATCGGTTTTGGCTGCTGCATCGTAGTGCGGATTCGGATGTTTATTACCCCCACTGTTGGCATCGAAATCGGGCGTTCCATTGTACAGTAACAAAGGCTTACCATCCCAGTAATACCAAAGATCTTTGTATTTTCCTTCCTTGTAAATGCGGTCGTATAAATCCTGCACAACAGTGATTACCGGACCATTGAATGCCCAGAAAATAAACTTGGGTACTTTGTTGCCTTCGGCTTTCATCTTCTCCATGGTGCGAAATGTCACTTCCCACTCGTCCCAATAGCGAACAGCATTGGTAACATCCATCACCAAAACATCAACCCCGGCATCGGCCAGCATCGACATATCTTTCCGGATCACATATTCGTCCTGACTCAGAAAATAGCCGTTTTCGGGTTCTCCCCAATGGTAGGAACCTTCGGTCCACAGTGGATTTTTGGCTTCCAGACGGGCGTTAGGATCTCCTTTCAACACCTTGGCAACATCGGCAGAATAAGGGCTCTTGAAATTTTTATAGTGGTCCTGGGTATGCCAGGTAATATAAAAAATACCCACTACCCGGCGCTGATCGGCTTTCACTTTCCCCACTTTTTGAAAATCAGGCATCGATCTGCCCAATGCATCATTGGCCACCCAGGTATCGGGATAAATATCGCGGTAGTAGTTATCCCCGGAGGCATTCACCGGAATGGTCTTTTCGCTTATTTTCGAGCTCTTTTGAGCCTGGATTGAAACAAGCGTAAGCGACACCAACAATCCGGCAACCAACAATTTGTAATTTCTCATCTGCATTTATTTTTTATTATCAACAACCAAACATTTCGATTCGTAAGCATTGAGGTTTACCTCCAAATCGCCACCCTGATGCCGAATCTGTTCGTGCGAAAAGATATCGGATAGAGAAATGGCACCATGCAACTCTTTCATCTCTTTCTCAGTCACCCGAACAATAACAGGCTGGTCGCTCACATTGATCAGCGCCAAATATTTCTGTCCGTTATTGGTTCTCACCCATTTCGTCGGATATTCGGTATCCATCAGATCGAGAGGAACGCCCGGAGCTCCGGGACCGTATTGTGCCAGAGTAGCCGCCAAATTCCAAATCTCTTGCTTCACTCCCGAAGGCTGATCCGACCAGTTGAAATGACCTCCTAATGCGAAGCACATCGTCGCCCAGGTTTTGGCCTTGGCATAATCAAATCCCTCATATTGACGATCGCCGGTTTCCAGGCCAATGCCAGGTGAAGCATCCTGTTTGAGGGTTTCATATCCTCTTCCCACAAAGAAATCGGGATCGGTAATAAATAGATTGCCGTTCATCCAGTAACGATAGGCAATGTGACGATAAATTTCTTTGGTAACGTTCCAATTTTCGGTAATGTCTGACATAATCCGCGCACCATCGCAAATCATAGCGCAAGGTGCAATCACAGTGCTGCAACCCAACAAAAACGCATCTTTACCAATTGCATTCCTGATTTCCTGAATAAACTCACGGAGTACGCGTTCGGGCGGAAATTTGGAATACTTGAACGGGCGATCGGTATAAGCCAGCGCCAGAAAATCGATCTTGAAATATTTATATCCTGCCTGGCTCAGCTTCCGGAAACGTTCGATAACATATCTTCTCACATTCGGATCGCTCGGATCGACACGATAGCGAATCACATGGTCGGGAACCTCTTCCAGCACATTCATTCCAAACTCGTCTACCCGTTCCTTATTCGACCAAAACGGAGCAATCCATACGCCGGGAATCATGCCGGCATCACGCACCGTCTTATTCCATCCACGTTCTCCACCCGGGAATTTATTTTCATCAAACTCCCAACTACCCCGCTGAGAGAACCAGCCATCGTCGAGGGTAAAATAGCGGAGCGGGGTTTTATTTTCCGCATTAAAAGATTTCAGGTCGGCCAATACCGGTTGAAGATCTTTTGCCGAAATCTGACCTCTAAAAAAGTCCCATGTATTAAAACCCGAATGTTGTGCTGCTTTAGCCACCGGCATAGCCGGCTTGTAGAGTTTCCCGATAGCCTGCCAGCCCTCCATTGTGTTGAATTGAGCACTCAGCATTAAAGGATCGAAAGTGATGGTTTCGCCCGGATCAACGGGAAATTTGCGCCCGTGAAAATTGACAAATGCCGTCAGCTTGTCACCCTCTTTTTTAATCATGGAGGTCCAGAGCTGAGGCGGACGGTAAGTCAGCATCCATGCCGGCCCAGACTTATCTTTGTCGGAGTATAGGGCACAATAATAGGCGCTTTCGTGATCCTTTGCCCGCCCCATATCGTAGGTAGCACTCTCCCACATAATATTCAGATCCTGCGAACGGGTTCCCTGCAAGGCCATATCACATCCGGCAGTCAACGGCTCAAAGGAAGTAATATACAACGTATCGGCAGTAGGGTTATGTACCGACACCGATAATTCGGTCCACTGATCCTTAACCACCCTTAAAGCAGAAGTCACCTCAAGACCATCTACAGTCTGACGATAACCCGACCCGGCTGCTTTTGCATGCAACAGTACATTCTTTCCATTTAATGAAGTTGTGATCTGAGTCAATGATTGACTGCCGGAAGAAACCTTCCAGAAACCATTAGCCGGATCAACTGAAAATGTTGTGACGGCAAACAGCATTACCGGCACGAAAGCTGTCAATAATAACCAAAAACGAATACTGTTTTTTCTCATACAATTTTACATTAGTTTTTCAGCGATTGCCCCTACTCCTGCGAGCAAGTATGCTTCAATCACTTTACCTCAACTACGCGAAGCAGTTTCGCTTCCGGTGCTTTTTTAAAGATTATTCTCAATCCCTCATCCAACAACCGGGCACCATCATACTGGCTACTTTCCCTCGTTTCTAAATCGATGATACGGTATTGTTTTTCTCTGTTCAACCCTTTTAACCGGCATAGGGCTGAATCACATATCGATTCTGGCCGGTTAAATATTTGGATAAATCCGGTTCCTTTTTCAGGGCAAAAGAATTCCCAACCGATCCAAACATTCTTTTCAAGGCTGTAAGGCGTTAAGGGATAATAATCGCCCCGGTAATCATCCCGCACCTCTTTCCATTGTGCCAACAACCGGCGAAGCGACACATAATCGGCATTTTTATTTCTTGCATCCAGATTGAGCACCGTAGAGGGACTCATGTTGCTCAGAAAATCGTATGCTGTTATACTGTTCACACCTGCACCCGAGAAAGGAATCCAAGACGATAATCCGTAGGTCTGACCCTGCACGCCAACCGGTTCGAAAGCATAATCGCTTCTCCACAGCGGAACGGCTCGTCTCAGGTTCTCCATTTCCAACCGTTTTCCTCCGGCAGCACAGATATCGATAAGCATGTCGGGATGGCGTTTCCGTAATTCGTCGAGGTACTTGAGGTATCCGACAACATGTTTGATCTCGGTAATTCCCTGTCGATCGAGATCTTTTTGATCCTCATCATTCCAGTATTGAGAAGAAAAAACCGCAAAATCCTGACGATACAAATCAATTGCTTCACTGATCAGAACGCTATCCACATGGTTGGTCATCCAGGTAAGGGCTTCGGGATTCCCATAATTAAAGAAGCGCGTGGAACCCGACCCGAGTAACCATTCCTGATGATTTTTGTAAATCCAACTACCTTTAGTAACCCTTTCAGGTTCAAACCACAAAATGGTTTTTACTCCTTTAGAGTGAGCATGATCGCTGATGGCTCGCAGGCCATTCGGATATCGTTTCTTGTCGGGCACCCAGGTACCCAGAAAATCCTGCCAACTGCCGCCTTTGTTGGGATACCAGCCGGCATCCATCCACCAATAATCGAGCTTGATTCCCTCTTCGAGGAAACGGTCGATAAATTCTATCTCGTCTTTATCGGTCGCGTGAAACATTTCGGCAAAATATGCCGAGCTGGCAGCTTCCAAAATCGGTTCGGGCAATTTACCTCCCGGCCGGGGAAGGTTGTAATCGAACATCCAGCGACGCCACCTATTTTGAGCCTCATCGTGAGATCCTTGCCAAAACATAAGCACCACCAGCGGAGTACGAATCTCTTCTCCCGGATTCAGATACAACCTGGTTTTAATTTGTCCAATCTTAACGGTCATCGCCGTATTAACCGAACGGTCGAAAGTGGCCTGCCACTGCGCCGGCCAGCCTACCGCGCTGATTACACCCTGTTTTCCGGAATTCCATTCGGCATTGAAAAACGGCAAGGTTTCGGCAGTTGGGAAACCACCCCAGAATGCACCGAATTTTTGAGGCGTCTGCGGATCTATTTTCACCCGGTTGGGCTTAAAATCTTTCGGCCCCGAATTTCCGCCTTCGTTATAATTTAGATAAAGATCATCGTGTCCGCCCAAATCGAAAGGAACATTCAGAGCCTGCAAATTTTCGATAATTCCGGTTCTGGATTTTCCCGTATTTTTAAGGTAAACGACCCATTCCACTGCTGGATAGTCGGCATACCGAACCATTTCACAACGCACTTCCAACCCGCTGGCCGGATCCATATAGGTGCGAATCTCCTGCTTACGATCATTACTCAAAACTTTGGATTTGAACTGTAATTTGCATTTTGCCAGAAATTTATTCGACGATATGCCTTCGTAAGTAAAACTAAATGGCAGGGCATCGCTTTGGCCAAATTGCTTATCTGTCCATTGTTTACAGGTGGCCATCTCTTCCGGAGACACATTGGAATGAGCCTCTGTTTTTTTAGCCAATACACCTGAAGCAAAGCAAATCCAAATTGTCAGGAGAAAAGAAAGATTCTTTTTCATTTTTACATGATCAGTATTTTACGCTCGAAACTGTAACCGGGCCGAACAATCCTGAGGGTTGCAATTTACTGTCAGCGCTATAAGGATTCACGGAACACCACGTAGAACGTTGGTTTTCGGGCAACTTCAAATCTCCAATCAGTCGATTCATCCATGTGTTAACCACCTCTATCTTCAGTTCATTGTTACCTTTTTTGATTGCTTTTGAAATATTGACCTGATACGGAGGTGTCCATACCCCTCCAACGTAAACACCGTTAATCCAAACTTTAGCCATTGCCGTCAGATTTCCCAAATCAATAATTACCTGATCCTTACCCGGCAATGTACTGAGATTAAATTGCCCGCTATAGGATGCTGTTCCCGAATAATATTTTATCTTGTCATCCGAACTGGTAGTCCAGTCCTGCAAAGAGTTGAATATTAAAGGCTGTTCCGGTCCTCTTTGAGTTGCATCAAACTGAACTTTCCACGGACCTTTCACATCCGTCAACACAACCGGAGTCGGATAATTTCCTTCAACACCATAGCGTTTGGATGCAACTGCTTTTTTGC
>CAXXPB010000007.1:0-156715 GCA_963678825.2 uncultured Microbacter sp.
ATACTCCGGTCAAATTTTGTCCAGTTTTTACCATCGGCGCTTTGATAAAAACTCACTTCGTTATTGTCGTTCAGAATCCTTAAAAAGCCATGATTACCGGCTAAAGAAGGATAATGTGCTTTTCTCGATTGCTGTACGATAACCGAAGTTTGCTTGCTGTCAACTGCCAGACGAATATTGGCCTTTTCGTTATAATAAAGGGTCAGACCGGCGGTAACACCGTCCTCGATTGCATATTCAACGATCACCTCGTATTTTTTATCGGCTGCATTCACCAACAAAGGTGAACTGTCGGCAAACGAATTGCCTTCAGCTGTCAATGTCAATTTACCATCGCCTACCTGAACTCGCTCGGGCTTGAAGAGCTTGTAGAACTGCCATTGCAGTCCTAAAGTATTTCCCGAAAAATTGTCGGATAATCCTATCCCATTGTTAGAAGGTTTTCCCTGCGGCTTTTGAATTTTATTCCCGCTTTTTACTCCTTGCGGAATGCGAAACCAGCCGTCTTTGGTCCATTCCACCGGCAACATCAGCGTTTGACGTCCCAATGTATGAAAGCCTTTTTCGTAAGCATGATAGAGAATCCACCATTTGCCTGTGGCATCATCCACAAGGGTGCCATGACCCTGACTCCACCAGGTCTCATCACTGTTTTCGGTATGAATGATGGGATTGTATGGAGAGTTTTCCCAAGGTCCAAGCGGATTTTTAGAACGTGCCGTCACCACCATGTGCGAAGTGGCCGGACCGGCAGTACCTCCTTCGGCTACCGTTTGATAATAATAGCCGTCGTGATAGGTGGCTTTGGGCGATTCCATGCAGAAACATTCGGTGCTCCATGTTTGAGGGAACTGCCAGCCCTCGTAAAATTTCACTGCTTCTCCGTCAGCCGCCAGTCCGTCGGCAGTCAGTTTGATGTAATAACCGTTGGAGAGATAAAGGTAGCGGGTTCCGTCTTGCGCAACCAGATGCCCGGGATCGATGAATCCGTGAATTTTTAGGTCGACCGGCTCCGACCAAGGGCCGGCGGGCGATTTGGCATAAACTGCCCACAGAGTGCCACCTGCCGGGAAATAGATATAGTAAGTGTCTTTTACCTTCACAAAATCGGGAGCCCATACCGAACCGACATTTTTGTTGAGCGCGTGAGTTATCCTTTCCCAATGAATCAGATCGGTTGAATGCCAGATCAATAATCCGGGGTAATAATTGAACGAAGAATGGGTCATGTAAAAATCATTGCCAACCCGCAGAATGGAGGGATCGGGATAATCGCCTCCCAATACGGGATTGGTGTAGGTCTGTCTGTCAATTTTTTTTGAAGCCAATTGTCTATTGGCCCCAAAAACGTTTATAACAAGAACTGCAAACAAGAATCCGGTCAGAATTTGTTTCCTATTTTTCGATGTATTCATAACGGTGTATTTATTTGGTCGGTTTCAATAAGATTGCCATGTAAGGTTTTCCCGGCAGCTCGATTGTCCGGCTTTTGTTATCATAAATGCCTTTTGCGTTGGCTTTTGTTGTGGTGAAAACTCCGGGAACCGATGTTCGGATCATGTTCCAGGTGTCAATAACTTCGGCGGTGTATTTTGTCCCTTCCGGAAGCTTCAGGTCGCGCGAAAGCAGGAACGGCCATTCGGTTTTAGCATCTGTCCCGAGGTAGATCAATATATCGCCATGTTCCGATTTTGCCATGTTGTTCATGCCCCAGAAATGGTCGATTTGTTCGAGGGTTCCGGTCTCTTCCATGATATTTCTCAGGAAACGAATGCGTTCAGGACTTCTACCTCGCAACTCACGACCCCACACCAAATGTAGCACACTGTCTTTTCCTATAAAAGTTTCGCCATGGCCTACATAACAACCGGCGATGGTACCCTGCCAATAGCGATATACCATCCTTTCTGCCGAAAGATTCCCCCAACGGTAAACGATATCGCCTTCGTAGCAGATCTCATCGTAAACAACCGGTTTTTTGTAAGCATCGCGTTGTATTACCGCCCGTCCGAAATCGTCCACGTAGGTTCCGCCCTGCACGCAGGCATGAGTCAATGCCGGATTAGTATTGTTGAACATGCGCTTGTCGTTGTGAATGGAGCATAAATGGTGGTACGGATCTTCTTTGGCCACAGTCGCAATCAGATCGTCCCAGTCGGCATCGCTCTTGTGTTTGAAATGGTCGAATTCGTTACAAAGCGACCACCAGACATTGCGGAACGAACTGAGGCGTGCCACAATATATTTCAGGTAAAACAGATCTATTTTGTGCGACATCTTGTCGAAACCCCATTTGCCTTCATCGTATGGATGAAACAGAATCACGTCTGCTTCCACTCCTTTTTCGGCCAATTCATCGATATGTTTCTCCATATTCCGGAAAAATGCCGGATCGAAACGCGAATAATCCCAAAGAATGGTATCTTTTTTTGGCAGTGGCTCTTTACTTTTTTTAAACGGGAAAAACGGCGTCTGCACTTTCGTATAATCCTGCCATTGCGGGAATACCAGAAAACGCAACTTGTTAAACGGACTTTTCGCCAGTGTATTCAGAGCTACCGCTACATGTTCGTTATCCTGATGAATGTAAGAGTATACCGTAGTTCCGAATGGATAATAGGGCGTTGAATCGGCATACGCGAAATGATACTGATTGCGCACCACCACCGGCCCGTGATTACTGCCGGTTGCCTGTTTGCAAACCAGTTTTCCCTTTTTCCCGTTTAATTCGGAAATATTGCTTGATGTAAGGTATGTCCATGTGCCGGTTTTGGAAGGCATAAAACGGACGATATACGTGTTGTTCCCATCGTAAAAACCATGAACTTTTACTTTACTGTTGCCGTTCGAGAATACGGCAGACAGATTGTCGTCTGTATATGGATTATTGGTCGGTTGATGTTTGAACCTTACTTCGAAACGATCCCATTTCTCGACAACCGATTGAGCGATCCCTTGCTGATAAATCCAGCAGCTCAATAGTAATACTAAAACTAAAAACTTTTTACCCATCTGTAATTTTTCAATGTATTAGACATTATGAGGAGGAACAAGACAGTGAAATAGTTAGAATTCAATTCATTTTGCAGATTCTTCCCCTCTCTTCGGGAGAGGGGTTAGGGGAGAGGTCAAATGCGAAAATTAAGAAATGAATTAACCGGTATAATGTCTATTACAAAATCAACTTCTCTTTCAAAAGTATCAATATTATCGCAGGCGCGCCCGCAGTTGCTCTTCGGTCAACCCGTTCTTATGAGCTTCGACATAGTTGATCAGCATCCGCATATTGCGAATATAATCGCCCGTAGAAATATAAAGAGCATCCGATGGATCACGGAAGGGAGAAGTATCCGTTTCGTCTCCCACAAATGTTTTGACATACTCTTCTGTCGGTTCTTTTTTTACCCCGTCGCCAATATATGGGTGGCTGGTCATTCCGTGTTTCACTAACCAGCGACCTTCTTTATCGAGCGACTGTACTACCCTTTTTACGAATGTATCATCCGGTATGCGTGTCGGTCGTTCGTGACTCAGATCGTAATAGGTTACAGGAATACCTTCTTCTTTATAGGTTTGTTCCAATAATGGAGAATCTTTTGTGGCTTCCTCTACGGGCATAGCACTCAGCTTATTGTATTCATCCTGCAATTCCTGAATATTGACAAACGATTTGCCACCGTAGTGGCTCAGCAGGTTGGTGTCGTTGTAATCGACATAATAATAGCCGTAAACAACGTTAGACCCTTTGCGATGCGGATAAATTGCTTTGTTAGTCCCAACCTCCACAAATTTGGGATGGGAGTAGCGTCCGTTCTCGGTTTCATTTTGAGGAAGACGAGTTTGTTCCAACCATTTCAGGGCAGCCGGAATCGGGTTGAGGAATTTTCTATCCCCCGTGTAACGGTAGAAGTCCATCAATTGTTTGATGATAGCTTCGGTGTTTCGGGGCAACAGGGCTTTGGGTTCGTAGGTGCGGGCGCCGGCCGTTTGTAGATTCAAATCCATTTGTTGACCCCATCCGCCACTACCATCCTGTGAAATGATATAAAAATTCATAGCCCGTCTGATCGGATCGAGAAAACGTTGTTCGCCCAGCGTTAGATAGCACTGGATAAGAAAGTGAACATTCTCCCAGATCACATCGTCATTGTAGGTGTAGTAAGAAGTATAATCGGGATGGCCTTGTTTGTTGAAGTCGTACATCAGCGGAAAGCGTTGCGGCCATGCCCCGATGGGATATTGGCTTTTCAGGATGAAATCGATGGCTTTGTCCAAAGCCGGTTTGTAGGTCGGATCGAGTTTGGTGAGATACATGCGCAGCAGAAAACGAGCGGTTTCTGAAGTGACATTATCGTCGAAAGTACAATTGCCGTAGTAGTGCTGAAATTCTTCGAGGCGCCAGCCGTTTTTACCAACGGTGTTGTACCACTGTTTCAACGAGCGGTCGCCGGCAAAATCGATGAGGTAGTTCCAGCCTCCTTCGGGATGTTGGCCGTAGATAATTGCATTGGCAGCTTTTGCGGCAGCCTGATAATAATACTCTTCGCCTGTGGCACGGTAGGCATCGAGCAGCATGTGAGCTACCAGAGTCGTTCCGGGATCCTGTAGCCAAATCATTGTCTTGGTGGCTTCCTGTTCTCCCCAGCGGCGACTGAAGTCGGGGGTATAGTACCACACGTAACCACCATTTGTACTCACTTTCTCAACCATGAAGCGGGTAGCTTTCAGCATGGTCTGTTCTACGTCCTGTGTCATTTTCGAATTGTACTGTCCCTTGCTCGTTTGAGTGCAAAAAACTACAGACAAAACAGAAAGAAGGAATACCTTCATTGTTCTCATCGGTAATGAATTTATAGATTAGAAAATGGGTTCAGGTTGAATGGTTTTCCAGACAGACTGCTATTTTCTCTTGAAAAGATCAGGTGTTAAGGCTTTGGGTGTGATTCTGACTTTGTAGATGGCTCCTTTGAACCATGACAGTTCGTTTTGTCGGACTCCGAGGGAAGTTTTACCCGTGAAAAACGGAGTCATCGGAATGCTTTCCTGCAACTCTTTCTTGCCATTGACATAAGTGGTAAGTTTCCCTTTGTCAACCACAAACGCTACGTGATACCACTGGTTCGATGGATGCAGCAGCGTGGAGTCGGCTAATGTCTTTTTTGAATCGTTGGCATTCAGAAATGCATCGAAATACCAACCTTTGGGAGTGGATCGGAGTTCCATCATCACGCGGCTTCCTTGTATTTCGCCGCAATGAAAAAAGCGTTGTTCAAACTTTCCTCCGTCATCGGGACGGAAGATTGCTTCAACGGTAAAGTGCTCTAATCCGGCCAACGGCATTTGATTGGTGAAAATGCCATCTTTTGTGCCATCAAACAGAACGGCTGATCCATATTTGCAAGGAAACGATTTTGGACTTCCCAAAATACGGACGGTGTCTTTACTTTTTTCCAGAAACTTACTGACAATCCATTGGGTTTGGTTCGAACCTTTTGGGACATCCAGCTTTTTCTGTGCCGAAGCAAAGAATGACAGACAGCAGAGAGCTATCAGACAAAAAGCAACGTTGATTTGTTTCATGGTAAGATTCAGATATTCTGAAACTAAAGAGTCCGGCATCTCTCCGGACTCTTTAAAGTTGTTTTCAAGAACCCTAATCAGTCAAACTCCTTTGGCTGATTAGGGTTGAGAGTATTTCCTATCGGATTATTGCTGTGTGAATCCGTATCCGTTTGTGATAGCCCCGGCTGAGCTGTTAACAGTATTGCTGTTGATCGGATAGAAATAGATAGGGGCTGTTGTTCCATCAAAACTTGGGAAGAAGTTTTGATAAAATTCAGTTCCATTGCTTGCAATTTGAGATCCCCAAGCAGTAAGAGCCATGCTTAAGCCGGAATCTTGTTCCACAATACTTTTTGCAGAGCCATCTTTCATTTTTTGCATCATAGTCAAGAAGGTCATGCCGGATACAGTAGCAGTTGTGTTATCTGCATAGGTAATTTTTACTTTGGTAGGAGTCCACTGGCTGAACAATCCTTTGATGGCAACGTTTGTTTTATTACCCGAAATTGCTGCAGCTCCTAAGGTCTCCCAGCTATCATATTGACCTCTCCATCCCGGGAATAAATAAGGATTTGTTTCATCAGAACATTGTGTTGTTAAACGGTAACCTTTTGCCGTTTTAAGGTCTCCTGTCGATGTCCAGATGTAAGCTGAAATTGTATTGCCATTTGTAAATGTGTAGGCAAGTTTATTGTTGTCAGCCAATGCAGTAACCATTGCTGTATTGGTAGCACGGGTCTGAGCAACCGCTTCTGCGATCAGACCTGTACGAAGCAACACGTTGCGACGGTCGCCTTCACCACCGAATTCTAATGCACGTTCTTTGATAATAGCTTTGTACAATGACCCTGCCGCTGAAATAAAACCATCAACATTTGCTAAGGCAGCCGAAGCAAAAGCACGTTCATGCACTTTCTTAAGCAAATTATAAGCAACAGTACTATTAGCGTCTAATACGGCGTTCACTTCTGCATCGAGCAACATAATGTCGGAAATACGCATAAAGGGAGCGTTAATACCGGAATTACGTTGTGATGCTGTGTAAGGACTGGCCTGACGGTTTTCATCAAATTTATTCAAACACAAACCTCCGCCGGAAGCTTTGCTACCAGGTGTAAACGGAATTAATTTTTCAACTCCCTTTCCATTACTACCGGTAACTGTAACGGTAACATCACGACGCATATCGTTGTTGTCAAACCAGCCATAGTAATATGCCGGCTGTATGCGAGCTTGTCCATAACCTTTACATGGATATTGATTTGTGCTACCACCATCAGAAACACGTCCTGAAGAATAGGGGCGTTCATTGGAAACACCTCTCGTCATGGGTATTTCGTAGATAGATTCATCTGCATTTTTTGTAGATCCTACATTATCTCCCAACTGTTGGAAGTATAACTGGTAAGGATTATTGTAAATGCGACCCAATGCATCCGTTCCACGTGTATCTGTTGTACGGAATGTAACTGTACTTCCAGGATTAGCTACCGCAGCATCAAGATAAGTCTTGGCAGTGGTAAAGAATTGCTTGTAATCCTGACGACGACCATAGAACGAACCGTTGTTATCTGCTCCGATTTTATCAAAAGACAGGGAGTTTCCTGCTGCGTCAACATATTTCATATCATTACGACGGGTAGAATAGCCACCGGCATATAGACACATACGTCCGATCAAACCTTGTACGAAAGTACGGGTGAATACGCCTTTACCCACAGCAGCGCCTTTAGAATCCACTTCTCCAGGGCGATACATCAACGGTTCAACCAGTTTCAGTTTGGCAATTTCACCTTCAAAGATCACGTCGCGAGGTGTCAATCCGGAAACGTTTTGACCTCCTTGTGTCAGGTAAGGAACATCGCCAAAATAACGTGTCAAATCCGTATAACACTGGGCACGGGCAGCAACTGCCTGGCCGTACAGGAATCCCCATGCAGATGGAGTTTTGGAATCTATAATTGTTTTATAATCGCTACGTGCCTCAATGGCAGAAATAGCATTGTTTGCCAACATAATTGTAGCATACAGGTAGGTATATGTATTTTTTCCATCGGCTTGGTCTATGCTGTAAGTGCTACAAAATGTGGCAATCTTTGTGCCATTTTCATATAATCCTTCCGGATAATGTCTTTGTAACTGTCCGCTGTAGGATTCCGGATGTCTTTCTATATCAGATCCGGGAACGTCCAATGCATAAAAAGCTCCTGCGCCATACACATAAGATCCGGAACATTCGCGCCATTTATCACGAAGCCCTGCCATAGCAGCTTCTGCTGTACTCAAATCTTTATAGACGAAAGCTGCATCTACCACCGAAGGAGAAGATACTTCGAGGAAATCTTTACAAGATGTTATTGTTGTTGCTAAAGTGCAAGCAGTCAATAACGTGTATATTAATTTCTTTTTCATGTTGTTTTCAATTAAATGTCATTAAAATGTTACGCTTAAACCCAAAGTAAATGTCCGTGCACGTGGATATGAACTAAAGTCAACACCCGGAGTAGGGAAATTGCCGCTTGAAGTAACTGAGTCAACTTCCGGATCAAGTCCGGAATAGCCGGTCAAACAGAACAGGTTATTCCCTGTTGCATAAACACGCACATTCTGGATAGTCAGTTTTTTCAGTAACGATTTTGGTAACGTATAACCGATTGTCAATGTAGCTAAACGCAGGAAAGATGCATCTTCGACCCAGTTGTCAAGCATGATGGCATTTTCGAAGGTTGGTAAAGCATAAGAAGCATTTGCATTGATACGGGTTAAATTGTCAGGATCAGAGTAATATGTCATTTGTCCGTCTTTCACTTCCCATAATCTGTAGCTATTGTTGAAATAAGCAAAATGGTTTGCTCCTAAAGATCCATCTTTATTTCCATAGAAGTCATTCATTGCCTGAGCATTGAATATTTTTCCACCTATTTGCCATGTGAAGTTGGCGCTGAAATCAAAATTCTTATAATTGCCATTCAGATTGAATCCTCCGGTATGCTTGGGAGTCATGTCATATTGATTCAAAGTTGCCGTGCCATCTGCATTTGTAGCTATTTTTAAACATCCGGGGAACGCCTTTTGTCCGGAAGCAAGGTTGAATAGTTTTTGACCCGGATAGTTAACGCTCAATGGGAAATCAGCAATTCCTGATTTCAAGGTATATGTTTTTGTAGACGCATTGTAATCAAAGTCATTCACGCCATAAAAACCAGCGTTATGATAACTCATTAATGTACCTACCGAATGTCCTTTAATTAATTGATATTCCCAGGTAGGCAGCTTTGTGGTAGATCCGAAAATTTGTCCATAAGTGGTTATCATACCTGGAGCCAGTTGCTCAATTCTATTGATGTTATAGTTGTAGTTGATGCCGGCTTTTAGATTAAAATCTTTCGATTTAATGATGCCTGCATTCAAAGACAATTCAATTCCCTTATTGGAAGTTTCACCCATATTTTGGTATTGATATTGATATCCTGTTGTAACATCAACCGGAACTCTCAGCAACAAGTCTTTGTTTGTGTTGTAGTAAAGCTCTACTGTACCGCTCAAACGGTTGTTCCAAAAGCCGAAATCAACACCTAAGTTCCGTGAGATGGTAGTTTCCCATTTCAAATTAGGATTTGGTAGCATATCGCCTGGTTTGTATGTGGTAACTAATACGCCATTCACTGAGGCCGTACTTGTTGACCATACATCTTTCCACAAAGAAGAGCTGATATTGTCGGCACCCGATTCACCATAAGACAATCTCACTTTCAGGTTATCTAACCAAGACTTAGCGCTTGCCATAAAAGGTTCATCAGAAAGTCGCCATGCAAAAGCAGCTGCCGGGAAATAGCCCCAGCGATTGTTTGGCGCAAATTTGGTGGAGCCATCAGCACGGAATGTAGCTGTTAACAGATAGCGATCTAAAAGAGAATAATTTGCGCGTCCAAAATAAGATAATGTTCTGTCGGGAGTTCCAATCGTATAACCACGCTCATCTTTCCCCTTGCTCGGATCTGTCATTGTGATCTGTCCAAAGGCATCATTGAAGCCAAAAGTAGCCGGATAGCCTGCGCCATAGATCCAGGTCTTATTACTGTTGGATAATATAACTTCCTGACCTGCTAAAAGATTCAAACTATTACTTTTGCCCAAGCCTGGCACTTTATAGTTTAAAGTGACTGCATTACGTGTATTCCAGCCTGCGGATGCATTCAATTTGGCATACTTATATGCGGTATTATAGCCATTATCCCAATACTTATCGTCACTCCAGGATCTACCTAAACCTAATTCATCATTCAAAATAAGGCCATTAATAATCTCCCAGTTGAAGGTTCCTTGTCCTCTTAAATTCTGGTCTTTATTTACCTGAGTAATGTTGTTGATGATGTCTACTACATTTTTTGAAAGATCTACATTGGCATCGCCATTACCCCAACCGCCGTAGTTACTTCCATCTCCCAGAGGTTCAATAGATCTGTATTGATAAGAACTTGCTAAGTTGCCAACATCATTTTTTCCGTTAGTGGTGGCTTGCATGTAAGCTATGTTCAATCCCATCTTCATTTTCTTTGCAAGTTGATGAGACATTTTCAAAGATGCATTCCAGCGTTCGTATCCCGAATTGATTCGGATACCTTTGTCATTGAGGTAGCTGGCTTCAAAAAGCAATTTCGTTTTCTCAGAACCTCCGGATATGCTTAAATTGTGATTCTGTGAAAGAGTAGAACGAAGCAGATCGTTTGTATAGTTATGGGTTTTCATTGTGCCATACTTTGCCCAGTTTGCAGCTGCATTCGGATCTGTTCCCAAGCCAAAAAAGGTTGTCCCAATTGGGAAATATGAACTGGTGGTAGGGGTAGAAGTATTGGCTAATAGTCCGGCATATCCCCATGTATAACCTACATAATCCTGAGCATTATTTACAACGTCTAATGTTTTTGCTGCGCTTTTGGATTGAATGTAGCTGCTGTAAGTAACAGATGTTTTTTCACCTTTTGCATCTTTGGTGGTAACCAGAATTACACCGTTTGCACCGCGTGCTCCATAGATTGCTGTAGAAGACGCATCTTTTAATACATCAATGCTTTCAATACGGTCGGCAGGTATATCTGAAATATCACTAACCGGAAATCCGTCAACAATGAAAATAGGGTCATTGCTTTGGGTAATAGAACCGCCACCACGCACTTTAATAGAAACAGTTGCGCCCGGACGACCATCCTGAGATAGTACATTTACACCAGGTAAATGGCCTTGTAATGCTTCTGTTACATTGGATACTGGATTCTTTGCCAGATCTTTACCGCTTACAGAAGATACTGCGCCTGTTAAGTCCCGTTTTTTTACTGTACCGTAACCGATTACTACTACTTCATCCAGCTTTTTTGTATCTTCTTTTAATTGAACATTAATTGAAGTACGGCCATTGAGTGATACTTCCTGAGAAGTATAACCAACATAACTGATCGATAAAATTGAACCGGCAGGAGCTTTTAATGAGAACTTACCATCGATATCTGTGACGGTACCAACAGTACTGCCTTTAAGCTTGACAGCAGCACCGATGATGGCTTCGCCTTTCTCATCGATAATTACTCCTGTGACATTGCCACTCTGCTGAGCTAATGCAGCAGTAAATGAGCATAAGATCAATAATAGAAATAAACACTTGATTTTTTTCATAAACGCTTTGAAAATAGAGAGTTGTTTAAAGGTCAAAAAGGTTTTATCCGTGTCCGAACACGAAAACTTAATTTTGATGAATTGAAGAGAGTATTTTTTTATAAATACTTTAGGTGCTAATGGAAAAAGAAAATTCAAAACTTTTTCCCTGATCAATATTTATACAGGTGATTCTTGTGATGACAGCAGTACTGTTATTCCTGCAATCTGAAAGGTGAGGTAGGGGTTACGATGTTAGCTCCATGAATATTGATTGTTATTTTAAGGTTATACTTATTGTAGGTTTTTTTATGTCAGAGAAAAGCTTGTTATTGCTTCTTTTTTAGAATATTTAACTCTTAAATACCCTTTTATTTGATCTGATAATTTATTGTTTGTATTGATTTCGTGTTCGTGCACGAAAACTGGTAACAATAAATCCTTTCTTCAAAGGATGCAAAAACAATCTATATAATTACTTCTTATTTGGTATTTGTGATTAGGTTGTAAAATGATATGTGTTTGTATGTCATTCATTTAGCATGATGTAATTATGTGTCTTATTGTACCAACGGTAGTTTGTTTTCTTTGGTGTTCTTATTTCATGGCAACACAATACATTAGCTGTGTACAAAGATAATATATCTATTCAATATAACAAAGATTATGCAATGGGAACTCATATAAAAATAAAAGTGAATGATTTGATAAAGGAAATGGAAAGGCCCGGACTTTGTTAAGTCCGGGCCTTCGTGTTCATATCTGATATTTCACGTTACTATCCTCAAAACCGGATTGTTATTCCTGCAAGGCAATTAAAGCCTGCCTGTGGGAAATAGCGAAGATCGTTTACACGGGTATTACCTTGATAGGAACTGTACCATACATAGCCATTCGATAAATATTGTTCGTTGAACAGGTTGTTCAATGCCAGGCTGAATGCGATCTCTTTCAAAGAGAGCACGTGTTGTATCGTATAATTAATCCGGAGATTATTCACGAAATAGGAGGCAAGAGAGCGGTCGTTGCTGGAGGTATTGTCGATGTATTGCTTGCCCACATAAGACGATTGCAGCCCTACTTCGATATTTTTGCATGACACGGTAATCAAACTGTTTGCGAGGGTAGTGGGAGAGTAGGCAATATTTGTAGTCCCCAATTTATTGCTTTGGCTATTCACCCAGTTTCCATCAGTGTCATACACGTCTACATCGTATTCTGTAAAGTTTTTGATTTTATTGCGACTCAGGGTCAGGTTGCCATCCCACTTCAGCCAGTTCGTAATCTTCACTCCGGCGGTCAGTTCGATCCCCGAGCGGTAACTTTCAGGGATATTAGAGGTCAGCGCTTCTCCAATGTCACTCACTTTACCTGTCAAGATCAACTGATTTTTGTAATACATATAATAGAGATTAGCTCCAAGGGAAAGATTTCCGCTCTTGAACTGATAACCCATCTCGTAATTGTACAGTGCTTCGGAGGTTGGTTTTTCGCTGCTACCTGCATTGGTGTAGTTGGTACGTGTGGGCTCGCGGTGCGCCAGAGCAAACGAAGCGAAAAATTCGTTTCGATTATCCGGGCGATAGAACAGGCCGGCTTTCGGATTGAAAAAGTTGAATTTTTTATCCAGATCGAGAAGCTGCATCCCGTTTATGGAACTGTCCCATTTGTCATTGGTTCCATTCAGCGAGTATGTCACCCGGCGATATTGTAGGTCGCCATACACATTCAATTTTGGGAGCAATTCGTAATTGCCTTTCAAATAAATGTTTGCATCCAATTTGCTGACTCTGCTGCGGTAATATTCAAGGTCGGGTAAAATATTACCGACATAGTTTTTCACCCAGGTCACATTGCCCCAATGATTTCCCCAATAGCGGTTAACGCCACCGCCAAACTGAGCCGACAATTTTTCTTTACTATAATTGAGAGAGAAGACTCCTCCGGCAAAGTCGTTGCCCATCTTTTTCTGACGAACCAGATCGCTTGTGCTATAACTTGTCCCATTAATCGTATATGGCGACAGAGCATACTTTTTCAACGACTGGTCTTGTTTGTACTCCTCGTAGTAGCCATCGCCACGGGTATAGTGGAGGCCTGCGTTTAGCGAAAATTCCGGCGAAAAGCTATGAACGCCCAGTAATTGGTAATTGGTCTGTGTGTAATTGTCGGTCTGATTTTTGTAAAAGAGAGGTTTTCCATTGGCATAACCCATAAACCCGCATTCGTTGTAGGTGCGGTTGGTCTTCAACGAGTCGCCCGGAACGCCATCCCAGGCATGGTAAGTCTTCTCTGTTCCTCCGAATGTAAGGAACTTCACGGTAGTCTTTTCTCCGTAATAACCAGCCTGCAGAAAGTAGGATTTCATGTTTACCGATGCCCGATCGATGTAGCCGTCAGAACTTACGGCCGACAGCCGGGTGTCGATGGCCCAATGGTTATTCATTAGCCCCGAGCTTGCTTTGGCCGTCATTTTAGAAGAGTTGAACGAACCGTACGACACGCTCACCTCGCCCGATGCTTTCGGCGCGTAGTTTTCGGTTTGCATGTTGATATTGGCACCAAAGGCACCCGATCCGTTGGTAGAGGTTCCCACGCCGCGCTGCACCTGCAGGTTTTCTACCGACGAAGTGAGGTCGGGGGCATCCACCCAATAGGTGCTTTGTTCATCGGCATCGTTGTAAGGAATACCATTGATGGTCACGTTGATACGGGTGGCGTCTGTGCCCCGGATGCGAAAATTGGTGTAACCGATTCCGGTTCCGGCATCCGACGAAGGAACAAACGACGGAGTCATAGAAAGCAGGTAGGGTACATCCTGTCCCAGATTGCTCTTTGCCAATGTCTCTTTGCCAATATTGGTGTAAGCCACCGGCGATTTATCGGAAGCACGGGTCGAAAGAACGGTCACTTCGTCCATTTGTCGCGATGTTTTTTGCAACTTTATTTCACCGTTGAACGGAACTTTAATAGCTTGTTCTACAGCGGAAAATCCCACGAAAGAAACTTTTATTTTTGCCGATTTACCCGGCACGGAATGGAAATTGAATTGCCCGTTCGCATCCGTACTTTGGCCTTGTGATCCAATAACAACGGAAGCTCCCGAAAGTGGCAGTCCGGTTTCGTCCACCACTCGCCCTTTCACAACGCTCTGTGCCGAAAGGGATAGCACAAATAACTGCAACAAGGCAGCCAACAAAATTTTTCTCATAACATTCAGTTTTTTAGAGTTTAACAAAATGTGATGAGGGCTTAAAAAACGATGAGGATAAATGCTCATTCCCTTTCCGGAATTACCCGGACAGGTTCAAAGGGTATAATCTCAGCCCGTTATGATAAGGCACCCCAATTGTGGATAGATTGAAAAACAGGGTGTTGCGTTGTACACCGCAATTCTGCTTTTCAGGCTGCAAAGGTAGCTCAAGAAATGTTAAAAACAAAATTTGGCGAAAAGTTATTCCATCACCAACTCGAGGTAAGCATCCAGATCGGCGGGCTGGATGTTGTTTTCGGAGTTGACGAAGGTTTTGGCCAATCCTGCTTTTTCTTCCTGCAAAAGACGGATTTTTTCTTCAATGGTTCCTCGCGTAATAAAGTGGTACACAAATACATTCTGCTGTTGTCCGATGCGGTGCGCCCGACTGACGGCCTGCATCTCCACTGCGGGATTCCACCACGGGTCGACGATAAATACATAATCGGCTGCCGTCAGGTTTAGTCCCACGCCACCGGCTTTGATCGAAATCAGAAAAAACGAGATATCCCGGTTGTTCTGGAAGCGTTCCACCACTTCCTGCCGGTTGGTGGTTTCGCCTGTCAACAGGCAGTAGTCTAGATTATTCTCCTCAAAATAGCTCTTGAAAAGATTCAGGTGCATCACAAACGAAGAGAATATCAGTACTTTATGCTTCCGATTCCGAACGTTTTCCAGGGCTTCGATAATGGAATCGTATTTTCCCGACGGATAATCGTCGTATCCGCATAAGGCCGGATGATTGGCAATCTGGCGCAGGCGGGTAAGTGCCTGTTGCACATAATTGGACATCTTCAACCGACTGGCCTGTTCGTGGTTTTCGAGGATTTCGTTCCGCACCTTCGACTTTTCTTCTTCGTAGAGTTTGGCCTGCTCTTCTTCCATCTCGCAATAGACCACCTGCACTGAGAGTTTCGGCAACTCAGGAGCCACCTCTTCTTTCGTCCGTCGCAAAATAAACGGAGCGATCATCTTTTTCAACAGTTCTTCACGACGGGGATTCTTATCTTTTTCGATCGGATCGATAAAATTGCTGTTGAAATACGAAAACGAATGCAGGAACCCCTTATTGGCAAAATTCATTTGCGCCCACAGGTCGGCAAGCGAATTTTCGATCGGAGTACCGGTCAGAAGCAGTTTGTGGTCGGCGGATAATTGCATCAATGCCTGATAGGTTTTCGATGCCGGATTCTTCACGTACTGACTTTCGTCCAAAATAATATTTTGAAAATGAATATTCTTGAACAGATCTATGTCATTGCGCACCAAACTGTACGAGGTGAGAATAACGGCTCTTTTTGCTGCTCTTTCCAGCGAGCGGTCGCGGGCAGGTCCGTGGTGCACCCACACCGTGAGCGACGGGGCAAATTTTCGGATTTCTTGCTGCCAGTTGAATATCAGTGAGGTAGGGACTACAATCAAATTAGGTTGATACGTCTTTCTCGCCGGTTCCTCAAACAGACTGGGCTGAATATCAGTATTTTTCTGTGTGTCAATCGTTCGTAATTGGTGTAGCAATACAGCTATTACCTGTATGGTTTTCCCTAAACCCATATCGTCGGCCAGGCAAAAACCCCGATTTTGCTGAAGCAACGCCAGCATCCAGTTGTAGCCAATCATTTGATAATGACGAAGCGATGCATTCAGACCTGCCGGCGCTTCCTGCCATCCGAGGGTTGGTTGCTTTTCTGTTGGAGCTCCTTCCGGTTCTTCGTCGGCTCGCAACAAATTGGCATGTTGCACCGACAATCGCATTTTTTCGTGTTTTCCTTCGGCCATCAGGAAAACGCCTTCGAAACGGGCCAGCCACTCTTCGGGTAGAATGGCGATTTCACCGTTGGGAAGCACAATTTCACGCTGTTTGGCCAAAATGTACTCTTTCAGCGATGGAAACGGGATTTTTTGCGATCCCACATGCACCCAGATGTTGAGGTCGAACCAATCGCGTTTTGCCGAAAATTCTTCCCTTAGTTCGGGTGTATCCAACGAGAAAATCTTGTCGAGGTGTTGTCGGAAACCGATGCCGGCATCTTCCAGATTTTGCCTGTGATTTTTCAGCCATTCGATGGTTTCAAGTTGAGCCACATATTGATCCTGATTGTGCTCGTTTATCCTCACAAACTGGTCGTTGCAAAATTCGAGTCCCAGCTCTTTTATGCGCTCAATCGCCTTTTTTTCAAACAATTCATTTCGGAATGTTTTGCGGAAGAAAAACTCATTGTTCCGATTCTGAAATTTAACGGACACTTTATGTTCATCGAAATATTTCCAGCTTTTGTCGGGATAATCAAATTGTAGCATGAATGCGTAATTGCCCTGTAGGTCTTTCTCGAGCAAAAGAACGGGAGCCGGATCCCCATGATGCGTTTCAATGGTAAATCCTTCCGCGTCTACATCAAAGTCGCGTATTGTGTTCAATACGAATGTTTTGAAATATTTTTCTTCCATCGCTTGGGGTACCGATACGTATTCTTTCAGGATGAAAGGCAACAGCTTTTTTGCATTGATATCAGGAAACGAGTAGAGGCGGTTGTCGATGATGATGTGGCAGGGTGACTGTTGCAGTACATAAGCAGCTTTTTCGAATAGCCGGATGCTCTTGCCATTGTATCGAACCGACAAAAAATAGCGTGTTTCGTCCTCCATGCGGTGAAAATGAAAAACGGCCTTGCTTTTCTGGGGCAACAACTCTATCCGATCGTCGGTATAAACGTTGGCATATTTCTCATCTTTGAAGAAAAGTGATAGCTTTTCCTCCTGCATCACAGTCAGAATAAGATCGATACGCTTATCTACATATTCTCTTACGAAATTCTGTTTCAGCTCATTGGCGTCATCCCAGGCAGATTTCAGGTTGCTGGTGTTTTTGAAAAACTGGTGTGCAATATTCTGGTCGCTCAATTCGGCGCTGGCTTTGACCAATTGCTGAATCTCTTTCGCACTTTTTTTGAAGTAATCGCGTTTGGGAGTAAATTGTTCGACAAGCGTAAAATGAGCGGTGGTTTTATTGTATTCTGCCATATAAGGCATTAGAATATAACCAAATAAGGCATGCTTTCGGATACAGACAATGAGTTGGAGCATTCGGTCGAACAATTATTGAAGTATACAAAAATAAGAAATTGTTCCGGCTCCGAAAAGAAGCTGGGCACAATAAAGTACATATCCAGTTTATATGCAGATATTCCCCTCTCTTCGAGAGAGGGGCTGGGGGAGAGGCAAAAAGTGTAATTCCTAGTGTTTCCCCGATTTATGCAGCTTGATGGTGATTGGGTCGAGGGTGATCAGGCAACCTTTTGGCATTTCGAGCAATTCCGGTTCGAGGTATTCGTAAAATGCCTCCAGTTTGTCGGTTTCATCGATCATCTCAATCATTACCGGCAATTTCTCGGTCAGCTCCCAAAATTTGGAAGAGTAGATGGTACTGCTCAGTCCGTAACCCATAATGCCGCGATAGACGGTTGCCCCCGAAATTCCCTGTTTGCGGGCTTCCTGTACGATGTGCTCGTACAATAACTTGTTGTTTAGTTTGTCGGTAGTGCTGAGATAAAACTTCAGAATGCTGTGTGACTTTTCCATAGTTTAAAGCAAATTTGAGGTGACGTAACCGAGATAAACCGCAGTGAATCCGAGAAATATACTCAGACCCGTGTAGAGCAGGATCGACAGGATCAATCCGTTGTGGAGCAACATCAGGTTTTCGTTGGCAAACGACGAAAAAGTGGTGAATCCTCCGCAAATTCCCACCATCAGAAACATCCGCCATTCGAGAGTCAGGATGGCACTTTTATCGGCAATACCCGTCAGAAAACCGATGATGAAACAACCCAGTACGTTCACCAGCAAAGTCCCCACCGGAATTGAGAGAAAATCGACATGCAGGTTCAGTTTTGAGACATAAAAACGAGCCACACTGCCAATAAAGCCTCCCGAACCGACTATGAGTATTGTTTTGAACATTTTACGATGAATTCTTTCTGCAAATGTACGGTAAAAACAGAATAAAGAACCAAGATCAAAGAAAAAGACCTTCGTCCTTATTGAAGGAGGCTGATTTTCAGCTCAAATTAGCAATCAAAATCTGTTATAAGTCTCGCAAAAAATCACTAACTTTGTGGCGTTTTTTCAGAATAAGTATCACAATCGTTAATCGCAATATAATTAGCAGTTTATGAGCAAGAAATTTGCCGAATATTCGTCTTTTAATCTTTCCGATGTCAACAAAGAGGTGCTGAAGAAGTGGGATGAACAGGATATTTTCCACAAAAGTCTCGAAACCCGCAAAGGCCATCCGAGCTTTATTTTCTATGAAGGACCTCCTTCGGCCAACGGAATGCCGGGCATTCACCACGTGATGGCGCGCTCCATCAAGGATATTTTTTGTCGTTACAAAACGATGAAAGGTTTCCTCGTGAACCGCAAGGCCGGATGGGATACGCACGGACTTCCCGTAGAACTGGGAGTGGAAAAACGGCTGGGAATTACCAAAGAAGATATTGGCAAAAAGATCAGCGTGGACGAATACAACGCAGCCTGCCGCAAGGATGTGATGAAATTTACCAAAGAGTGGGAAGATCTGACCCGCAAAATGGGCTACTGGGTGGATATGAACAATCCTTACATCACCTACGACAACCGCTATATCGAAACTCTGTGGTGGCTGTTGAAAGAGCTCTATAAAAACAATTACCTCTACAAAGGTTACACCATTCAGCCATATTCTCCTGCCGCCGGTACTGGATTGAGCACTCACGAATTGAACCAGCCGGGTTGCTACCGCGACGTGAAGGATACCACCTGCGTGGCTCAATTCAAAATAAAAGGCGAAGCTAATGCATTTTTCCTTGCATGGACGACCACTCCGTGGACATTGCCATCGAATACTGCTCTTTGCGTTGGCCCGAATATTGATTACGTCAGAGTAAAAGCTGCTAATCCCTATTCCAAACAGGAGTGTGAATACATTCTTGCCGAAAGCTTGCTTGGTGCGGTAATGGGCAAGAACGAATACGAAGTGTTGGCAAAAATGAAAGGCAGCGATTTGGCTGGCATGGAATACGAACAACTGATTCCCTGGATGAATCCGGGCGAAGGTGCTTTCCGTGTTATCACCGGCGATTTCGTAACCACCGAAGACGGTACCGGTATCGTGCATATCGCACCAACGTTTGGTGCAGATGACGACCGTGTAGGAAAAGCTAATGGAATTCCTCCGATGTTGCTGATCGACAAAGACGGCAATCAACGCCCGATGGTAGATCTGACCGGGAAATTCTATAAAATCGAAGATCTCGATCCTGCTTTTGTGGCAGCAAATGTCAACGCAGAAGCTTACGGCGAATATGCCGGACGTTACGTGAAAAACGCGTACGACGACACGCTGACCGATGCCGATGCAACACTCGATATCGACCTTTGCGTGATGTTGAAACAACAAGGCCTAGCGTTCAAAATAGAAAAGCATGTGCACAACTATCCGCACTGCTGGCGTACCGACAAACCGGTGCTCTACTATCCGCTCGACAGTTGGTTCATCCGCTCAACCGCTGCCCGCGACAAGATGATCGAGCTCAACAATACGATCAACTGGAAACCGGCCTCTACCGGTGCGGGTCGTTTCGGTAAGTGGCTCGAAAACCTTAACGACTGGAACCTTTCGCGTTCACGCTACTGGGGAACTCCGCTGCCTATCTGGCGTACGGAAGACGGTTCGGAAGAAAAATGTATCGGTTCGGTTGCCGAATTGATCGAAGAGATTGAAAAGTCGATTGCTGCCGGATTTATGACTGAAAATCCGTACAAGAATTTCAAACCGGGTGTTTACACGGCCGAGAACTATGCGGTAGAAAATATAGATCTGCACCGTCCCTATGTTGACGGAATTATCCTGATTTCCGAAAGTGGCAAGCCGATGAAGCGCGAAAGCGACCTGATCGACGTTTGGTTCGATTCGGGTGCGATGCCATTTGCTCAGCTACACTATCCGTTCGAGAACAAAGAGCTGGTTGAATCGGGGTCCAATTATCCGGCAAACTTTATCTCCGAAGGTGTCGACCAGACCCGCGGATGGTTCTTTACCCTTCATGCCATCAGTACGATGGTGAAAGGTTCGGTTGCCTTCAAAAATGTGGTTTCTACCGGTTTGGTACTCGATAAAAACGGCAATAAAATGTCGAAACGCCTTGGCAATGCTGTCGATCCGTTCTCGACAATTGAAAAATATGGTTCCGATCCGCTGCGCTGGTACATGATGACCAACGCTTCGCCCTGGGACAACCTGAAATTTGACGTGGAAGGTATCGAAGAGGTGCGCCGGAAATTCTTCGGAACGCTTTACAACACCTACTCGTTCTTTGCGCTGTATGCCAACGTAGATAATTTTACTTACACCGAAGAAGAGGTTGCTCTCGATCAGCGTCCCGAAATCGATCGTTGGATTCTTTCGTTGCTCAACACGCTGGTGAAAGATGTGGACGAATACTACAACACATACGAACCGACTCGTGCCGGTCGTGCCATCTCCGACTTTGTGAACAATCACCTGAGCAACTGGTACGTGCGCCTCAACCGTAAACGTTTCTGGGGCGGCGAATACGATACTGACAAAATTTCGGCTTACCAAACGCTTTATACCTGTCTCGAAACGGTTGCCCGTCTGATGGCACCGATCTCTCCGTTCTATGCGGATAAATTGTACAACGACCTGATCAAGGCAACCGGCAAAGGCAACGACGTTTCGGTTCACCTGGCCGACTTCCCGACCTATCGTGCCGAACTGGTAGATAAGACGCTGGAAGAACGGATGCAGTTGGCTCAGGAAATTTCGTCGATGGTGCTTTCGTTGCGGAAAAAGGAAAACATCAAAGTACGTCAGCCGCTGTCCAAAATCATGTTGCCGGTGAAAGATCAGGCGGTACGTGAAAATATCGAAGCAGTAAAAGCATTGATTCTGAACGAAGTCAACGTGAAAGAGATCAATTTTGTTGACAATACCTCTGGCATTCTGGTGAAACGCATCAAACCCGATTTCAAAAAGCTCGGTCCGAAGTTCGGTAAGATCATGAAACTACTCGCTGCTGCAACAACGTCGATGTCGCAGGAAGATATTGCTGCATTGGAACAGGAAGGTAAATTTACTTTTACCATCGAAGGTCAGGATGCCACCGTCGAATTAGCTGATGTAGAGGTTATTTCCGAAGATATTCCGGGCTGGTTGGTAGCCAACGATGGCAGCCTCACTGTGGCGCTTGACATCACTCTGACCGATGCATTGCGTAAGGAAGGTATTGCCCGTGAATTTGTGAACCGTATTCAAAATATCCGTAAGTCAAGTGGTTACGAAATTACCGACCGCATCGTTGTGAAAATTGAGAAACAAGCCGAAATTAATGATGCAATTGCTGATTTTTCTGCTTATATTGCAACTCAAACACTGGCAAACTCGATTACTTTGCACGACAAAGTGGAAGAAGCTGTAGACCTGGATTTTGAAGAGTTTATTGTTAAAATAGGAGTGACCAAGGCGTAATCTAAAAAAAACAAAAAACGTATTGTAATCTCTTATAGAATCTATAATTTAGCGCTCTCTTAAAAACGACCTAAAAATTATTTTGCAATGGCAGAAAAAACACGCTATTCGGATGCAGAGCTGGAGGAATTCCGCGCCATTATTATGGACAAACTCGGAAAAGCAGAGCACGATTATGAACTGCTGAAACTGAGTTTGACCAATATGGATGGAAATGACACCACCGATACTTCTCCTACATTCAAGGTGTTGGAAGAAGGAGCTTCAACTTTGTCGAAAGAAGAAGCCGGACGCCTTGCTCAGCGCCAGATGAAGTTTATACAACACTTGCAAGCCGCCTTGGTTCGCATCGAAAATAAAACTTACGGAATTTGCCGCGAAACCGGCAAGCTGATTCCGAAAGAACGCCTTCGCGCCGTTCCTCATGCCACGTTGAGCATCGAGGCCAAAGGAGGCAAGTAACTTACAACCGTACATTTTGCGACGGCAATCGGGAAAAATGTACCGGTTGCCGTTTTTTTATTACAGCCTACCTGAACGTAGCTGCCATTCAAAAAATAGAAGACGAGTTGATGGACAAGATAAAGTCGTTACCGAAAATATCAAATTATAGGATATGCAATTTGAAATTCCATTACTGCCTGTAGACCAAGAGATAGAGACCAAACCAGTTTTGAAGCAATTGGCACAAGCACACCGTCATTTGGCATTGCTCAACGGTAAGTGTGAGACTATTCCTAATGAAAACATTCTCATCAATACTCTCTCGTTGCAGGAAGCAAAAGAGAGTAGTGCCATCGAGAATATTATTACTACGCATGATGAGCTATACAAGGCTCAATTGGCAGATAGTTTCTTTAACGATGCTGCTGCAAAAGAGGTGAGCCGGTATGCCAATGCTCTGAAAGAGAGTTTTGGATTGGTACGAACAAACAAATTGATTACCAATAAGGAAATAAAATATATTCAGCAGGAGTTGGAGGGTAATAATGCTGGTTATAGAACTAACGCGGGAACTGTGCTCAAAAACGAGCGGACAAATGAAATTGTCTATATGCCGCCTCAGGACATTGATACCATCAAAAAACTGATGGAGAATCTTATCGCATTCATGAATGATGATACCATAAGCGATTTGGATCCACTCATAAAGATGGCCATTATCCATCACCGTTTTGAAACCATCCATCCGTTTTATGATGGTAACGGCAGAACGGGGCGTATTATCAACATTCTTTATCTTGTCAAAGAAGATTTACTTACACTTCCCATCCTCTATTTGAGTCGGTATATCATACAGTATAAAGCCGAATACTATAAATTGCTCCAGCAGGTTCGCATGGATGGCAAATGGGAACCGTGGATACTTTTTATGCTGAAAGGGATAGAAGAGACGAGTAAGCAAACGTTGTTTCTGATCGATGGCATTAAACAGCTGATGACCGATTACAAACAGCGTATCAGGAGAGATTGCAAAACCATTTATTCGCAAGACTTGCTGAACAATCTTTTTAATCATCCGTACACCAAAATAGAATTTTTGGAAAACGATTTGAATGTTAACCGTCAAACAGCTGGAAAATATTTGAATCAGTTGGCGGACAAAGGATTCGTAAATAAAATTAAGATCGGGAAGTGCAATTTTTATATTAACGAGCCACTCTATAAGCTTTTTCTATCGGGAGTACCAAAGGCGGGATCGCTTGATAATATTATAACCGAAAGCCAACCCCTCGACACGTAGATGATACATGTCGATAAAAGCCAAAATTTTCGACACGTAGATGATAACATGTCGACGAAAGTCAAAATTTTCGACATGTAGATAGCAACATGTCGAAAAAAATCAAGTTCTCTATCTCCTAAATCAATAATATGCCACTTACAAAACGTATTATTCCCTGTCTCGACATCAAAGACGGGCAAACTGTAAAAGGAATCAATTTTGTGAATATACAGGCCGTTGGCGATCCTGTTGAACTGGGTAGTCGCTATGCCCGGATGGGAGCCGATGAACTGGTTTTCCTCGATATAACGGCTACGCACGAAAAACGAAAAACTTTTGCCGAACTGGTTACGCGTATTGCAAAACACATCAATATTCCATTTACCGTAGGCGGTGGCATCAGCAGTGTGGACGATGTTTCGGTGTTGCTCAATGCCGGAGCCGATAAGATTTCGGTCAACTCGGCCGCTGTGCGCAATCCGCAACTGATAAATGATTTGGCCAAACAATTCGGTTCGCAATGTGTGGTGCTGGCGGTCGATACCAAGTTCGTGGATGGCGAATGGATCGTGTTTCTCAACGGTGGCCGCATCCCGACCGAAGTGCGTACCTACGAATGGGTGAAACGTGCAGTTGATTTGGGCGCGGGCGAAATATTGCTCACTTCGATGGATCACGACGGAACCAAAGCCGGTTTTGCCGTGGAACTTACCCGCATGGTTTCGGAAAGCGTATCGGTACCGGTTATCGCCAGCGGCGGTGCAGGAAACATGGATCACTTTGTGGATGTGTTTGAACAGGGAAAAGCCGATGCTGCTTTGGCAGCTAGCCTGTTTCACTACGGTGAAATTGAGTTGCCCGACCTGAAAGGCTATTTGAGAAGCAAAGGCGTGGAAGTCAGAATATAATGATTCTTCGCCTTACAAGAAACCATTAATATTTTTACAGATGCCCTTACTCGATGACTCGTCAAGCTCCGAATTTTGCAGCAATCTTCAGGAAGGAGTCGATTATTATATGGCTCCCCAAGGGTATCGTATTATGACAGAATATTACCTTGCCAAACGGGGTTATTGCTGTTCAAACGGCTGCCCCAACTGCCCCTATTCTCCTAAAGCAGTGAAGGGAAACCGGAACCTTCGGTCTGGCATCGCAGAAAAATACGGACTATAGTTTGCAATCATACCACTCATGACTATTTTTTACTCTCCAAATATTCTCGAAACCTCTGTTCTTTCCGAAGAAGAGTCGCTTCATTGTGCCAAAGTCTTGCGTATGAAAGCCGGTGAAGAGGTGCTGATTGTTGACGGTAAAGGCGGAATGTTCGGGGCAAAAATAATAGCGCCGCACCCTAAGCACACAGCGGTAGAAATCATCAGCTGCCAAGCAACAGATACCAGAAGAGCTTCGCGCATCCACATTGCCATTGCTCCTACCAAAAACATGGATCGTCTGGAGTGGTTTGCCGAAAAGGTGACCGAGATCGGTATCGACGAGATTACGCCTGTTTTCTGCCGTTTCTCTGAACGTAAAAACATCAATCTGGAAAGGGTTGAGAAAATATTGGTGTCGGCCATGAAGCAGTCGCAGAAGGCCTATCTTCCGAAGCTGAATCCCGCATGTCCGGTGCAGCAGTTGTTGAAACAAGCCACCGAATCGCAGAAATTTATTGCCCACTGCTACGAAGGAGAAAAACGGCTGTTGCAGCAGCTTTACAACAAAAACGAATCGGTTTTGGTGATGATCGGTCCCGAAGGAGATTTTAGTCCGGAAGAAGTGGAAATGGCCCTGCAAAACGGATTTCAACCGGTTTCGCTCGGAGAGAGTCGCCTGCGGACAGAGACGGCTGGTGTGGTGGCCTGTCACACAATGAATTTGCTGATGACGCTTTAAAAGATCATTCCGGCTGCCATCACAAAAAGAAAGCCGTTGAAGAAACCTGCCAAAGTTTGTTCCGGTGTATGTGCATCCAGAATAACGCGTGAAGACCCTACTGCGGCCGCAGCAAACAAAGCTCCGATGACCAGCATATAAGGATTAATGACGTAGTGCATGGCAACCACAAAAATACCTGCCAGCAGGCCTCCCATGGCTGAAAGATGAGCGCTCATTTTCCAACGCAAATTTACCAGCAACAATACCAGCAACGCGGCGGCGCTTCCTACGACCATCATCACGAACCAGCGCGGCATATTCACATTCCACAGGTAATAAGCGCAAAGCATGTACGAAACTAACGAATAAACATAGGGTCGGGTTCGTTCCTGTCGTTTGTCGATATTGAGAGATGTCACTTTTCCCAGTTTCAGAAAAAGGAAAATAATGAGTGCAGGGATAATAGCCGTACAACATAAAACAGTAGTGGCAACAATCAGTTTCGGCAAAAAGGGCACTGCTGCAAAACGTGCCGTTGTGAAGAGCAGAAGGATTCCGTAGGTTGGAATAAACAACGGGTGGAAAATAACAGATATGATTTTTGCTGCCAGTCGCATAAAGTATGAATTATTAAAGCGTTTTGAACTGATATCCTTGTTGTTTCAGAAATTCAATTGATTCGGGCAATGCTGCCAACACGTTTTTGTTCGATTTTTCCGAATCGTGAAAAACGATGATAGAGCCGTTTCGACTATATTTTTTTACGATGGAAACGATCTTTTCGGGCGACAGCGAACGGTTGTAGTCGCGGGTAATCAAATCCCACATCACGATACGGTATTTTGCTTTCAGCTTTTTATACAGACTCCGCGTTAACTGCCCGTGAGGAGGTCGCAGCAAATCGGACTCGATCAGTGTTGACGCCTTCTCTACATTTGCCAGATATTCTTCTTCCTGCATGGCAAATCCTCGCACATGGTTAAAGGTGTGATTCCCGATGCAGTGTCCCGCGTCTGTCACCATTTTGAAGACCTCCGGATACTTTCTTACATTGTCGGCCACGCAAAAAAAAGTTGCCTTTATATCGTTTTTTGCCAGTATTTCCAGTACTTGTGGCGTTGTTCCCGGTACAGGTCCATCATCAAAAGTCAGATAAATCGTTTTTTGCGCTTTGTCCATCCGCCACAAAGCATTGGGAAAGAGTCTGCGCAAAATCCATAAAGGACGTTCTATCAGCATAATGCAATGGTATCATTTTTCATTTCGGTCGTTCGCCCGCCGGGGATCGCCCGAATAGTGATTTATGAGAAGCAAAGATAACACTTAATTTATAATCCGGCAATGAAGTGTATGGAACTGTCGGAGTGGTTTTGTCGCAGTTGAGGCAGAAATAGAAGAGCAAAGAGAATTTTCCTTATCTTTGTCATTCCAAAATTATAAATATCAAAATATCAACAAATAACCCTATAAAAAATCTATGAGCGACGACAAAAAAATCATTTTCTCGATGGTAGGCGTGAGCAAATCGTTTACCCCTCAAAAACAAGTCTTAAAAGACATCTATCTCTCATTCTTCTACGGAGCTAAAATCGGTATCATCGGTTTGAACGGTTCTGGTAAATCGACCCTTCTTAAAATTATTGCCGGAGTGGAAACTTCCTACAATGGCGAAGTGGTTTTTTCGCCGGGATATTCGGTGGGCTACCTTGAACAGGAACCGCATCTCGACGACAATAAAACCGTGAAGGAGGTAGTTCAGGAAGGTGTTCAGGAAGTGATGGACTTGCTCAAAGAATTTGAAGAGATCAATGAAAAGTTTGCCGATCCCGATGCCGATTTCGATGCGTTGATTGCCCGTCAGGGTGAGTTGCAGGAAAAACTCGATCATTTGGATGCCTGGAATATCGACAACAAGCTGGAACGTGCGATGGATGCGCTCCGTTGTCCGCCCGAAGATGCACCGGTGAAAAATCTTTCCGGAGGTGAACGCCGTCGTGTGGCGCTGTGCCGTTTGTTACTGCAACAGCCCGACATTCTGCTGCTCGATGAGCCGACAAACCACTTGGATGCAGAGTCGATCGACTGGTTGGAACAACATTTACAGCAATACGAAGGCACGGTTATTGCTATCACTCACGACCGTTACTTCCTCGACAACGTGGCCGGCTGGATTCTCGAACTCGACCGCGGCGAAGGAATTCCCTGGAAAGGTAACTACTCATCGTGGCTGGAGCAGAAAACTACGCGCATGGCTCAGGAGGAAAAACAGGCCAGCAAACGCCGTAAGACACTGGAGCATGAGTTGGAATGGGTGCGCATGGCTCCCAAAGCCCGTCATGCTAAAAGCAAAGCCCGTTTGGGTGCCTACGATAAATTGTTGAACGAAGATCAGAAGGATCGTGAAGATGCATTGGAAATATTTATTCCCAACGGTCCGCGCTTGGGCAACAAGGTGATCGAAGCACAGGGCGTGGCCAAAGCGTACGGCGATCGATTGCTATTCGACAACCTTAACTTTTCGTTGCCACCGAATGGTATTGTCGGTATTATCGGGCCGAATGGTGCCGGTAAAACGACCCTCTTCCGCCTCATTATGGGACTGGAAAAAGCAGACAAGGGCACCTTCGATGTAGGTGAAACTGTACAGTTGGGTTATGCCGACCAGACACATAAGGATATCGATCCGGGAAAAACCGCATATCAGGTAATCTCGGGCGGTCAGGATCTGATTCGGGTAGGCAACAAGGAGGTGAATGCACGTGCGTATCTGTCGCGTTTCAATTTCACCGGTGGCGATCAGGAGAAGCTCTGCGGCGTGCTCTCGGGTGGGGAACGCAACCGTTTGCACCTTGCTATGACCTTGAAGTCGGGCGCTAACGTCCTGCTGCTCGACGAACCGACCAACGACATTGACGTGAACACGTTACGAGCTCTGGAAGAGGGTTTGGATGACTTTGCCGGTTGCGCTGTAGTTATTTCGCACGACCGCTGGTTCCTCGATCGCATCTGTACCCACATTCTTGCTTTTGAAGGCAACTCCGAAGTCTTCTTCTTCGAAGGATCTTACTCAGAATACGAAGAAAACAAGAAGATGCGTCTCGGTGACGAAGCTCCGAAACGGATTCGGTACCGGAAGTTGATGTAATCTGATCATATTGAAATAGTCTAACCATTAAGAAATTAAGAGGACTAAGATTCCCTTTAATACATTTGTTCTTCGTTTTCTTAATGGTAAAAATATTAATAGATAAATCATGGAACAGGACATTCGTTGGGAACAACGGTTTCAGAATTTTTCAGATGCTCTGAAACATCTCAAATATGCGGTAACCGAAGTGGTTAATCCATCCGATCTGGAAAAGGAGGGGACGATTCAGCGATTTGAATTTACCCACGAACTGGCGTGGAAAGTGATGAAAGATTATCTGGAATATGAAGGCATCACCGGCATTACCGGTTCCAGATCGGCAACCCGAGAAGCCTTTAATAAAGAGCTGATTACCGATGGCCAGACCTGGATGGATATGATTGAGAGTCGTAATAAGACAGTTCATACCTATCTGGAAGATGTATTGGAAAACGAATATCATCTGATAGTAAACCGTTATTATCCGTTGTTTGAGAAATTCCACCAGAAAATGACACAATTCTTATGAGATTCGGACTAACGGAAGATACGATCGAAAAGTTCCATTCGGTTTTTAAAAAGTATTCCGAAATTGAAGAGGTAATTATCTATGGTTCCCGGGCCAAAGGCAATTACCGCGAAGGGAGTGATATTGACATTACCCTCAGGGGCGAAAAACTGACCGAGGCTATTCGTTCCAAAGTGTGGTTGGATTTGGACGGGCTGAATACCCCTTATTTGGTCGATCTTTCTGTTTTTCATACTTTGACATCGGAAAGCTTAATCAACCATATACAAAGGATAGGAAGGCCGTTTTACAAGAAAGAATAAAATAAGGCTTTAATCTCATATATTGATTTACCATGGAACCCATTATCCGCATTCAGAACCTGAACAAGTTTTACGGTTCGAAACATGTATTGAAGGACATTTCTATCGACATCGAACCGGGACAGGTGATCGGCTACATCGGGCCGAATGGTGCAGGGAAAAGTACCACGGTGAAAATTCTGGCCGGTTTGCTGTCCGATTTTTCTGGTGATGTTTTTGTTAAAGGGATAGATATCCGTAAAGATCCGGTAGCTGTTAAGTCGCTTATAGGATTTGTGCCCGAACTGGCAGAGCTTTACGATGTACTTACACCTAACGAATTCCTTTCGCTGATGGGGTCGTTGTATAATCTACCCGAAGGGGTGGTGAAGGAACGTGCGAATCGAATGCTCGATGCTTTTGGTTTGGCGGGTAACATGAACCAACGCATGGATACCTTCTCAAAAGGGATGAAGCAGAAGGTGCTGATTACTTCAGGATTGTTGCATAATCCCGAAATTATCATTCTGGACGAACCGCTCAGCGGATTGGATGCCAACAGTGTGATTATTGTAAAAGAGATAATCGACAAACTGGCTAAAAACGGTAAAACCATCTTTTATTGCAGTCACATGATGGATGTGGTGGAAAAAGTGAGCGACCGTATCATCCTGATTGATCAGGGCAGGGTAGTGGCCGACGGAACAATTGATGAATTGCGCCAGCTGCAAAACAAAGATAGCCTTGAGGATATATTTGCAGGGCTGACGGCTACCGAATCGATGCACGAGGCCAGCGAGAAGTTGTTGAACGCATTTGATTGATTCGTCTATGAACTTCATCGATAAATTTTTCCTCTGGCTGGTTTTGTTGCCGGTATCGTTGTACCGTAGCCTGGGGGTAGACACGACACAACTGCGTGCCATATTGTCGGCCAAACTAACGATGGATAATCGCAGACCCGCATCCTTCGGAAACCATCGTAGAAAAAAAGAGAAGAAAGAGGTCAACGGTGCTACGCTGAAGACAATATTTGGCAGCTTGGTCATGGGGCTTCTCATGTTGTTTGCCTTTGCCGTCGGCAACGGGATGCTGACCAAACTCTCTCTGTTTATGACCATGTTTATTTTTATGGTTTGCCTTACGTTGATTACCGACTTCACCTCGGTGTTGATCGATATTCGCGATAACCTGATTATACTGCCGAAGCCTGTTTCGGATGCCACTTTTATGACCGCACGATTGTTGCATATCGGCATTCGCACTTCTATCATCGTGTTGCCTTTGTCGGTACCGGCTCTGGTTGCGGCAACGATTATGCAAGGGCCGCTCGTTATCCTGCCGTTTGTTTTGATGATTTTGCTGATGACGCTGCTCAGTATCTTTTTTATTAATGCGGTGTACCTGCTTATTCTGAAAATTACTACTCCGGCTAAGTTTCAGAATATCATCGGATCCATTCAAATCGGCTTTGTGATGATTGTGATGCTGGCCTATCAGGTGCTGCCCCGAATGGTCAATTCCAGCGTTATGCAGCACATTAGTATCTCTGAGATTCCGTTTGTTCGTTTTGTTCCGTCGTTCTGGTTTGCGGATGCCTGCATGTTGCTTTCGGGTGGCGGATTTTCTCTCGGATCGGCGGTAAGCCTTGTACTTTCCGTTATTGTTCCTCTGCTTTCCATTTGGGTCGTAGTCGCGGTTTTTTGCTCCTTCTTTCAATCAAAAACTGGGAATGATTACTGGCGGTACTGCCGAACAGAGTGTTGCCACTACGAAACCGGATACAGATGTCCGTGTGGATCGAGCCGGAAAATCGATTTGGCAACGTCTGGCCCGTTGGGTTACAAAACCCGGAGCCGAACGTGCCGGATTTCTTTTTTCCTCCAGCATGATGACCCGGAGCCGCGATTTCAAGATGAAAGTGTATCCTTCGTTTGGCAGCATCATAATCATCTGCGTAGTCATGCTGTTTCAAAAATCATGGGTTTGAGGGGCTCTCACTTCATAGTCCCAAATTGATGCCTGTTTTGCTCCTGATCTTGTACATTGTGCAGTTTGCCGTTGAGTACGGCCTTGATGCAGGTGGTTTATTCGGATAAGTTTAGCGGCGTCGTGGATTTTTTTCGTTACTCCCCTCGAAAATCCCGGATATGTGATAAGTGGAACGTTCAAATGTATGTTGTTTCTTTTCCTTGCTCCGTTTGCGCTCCTGTTGGTAGTTCTGGGGGTGGCATTGCTCGGGTTCTCCGCATTGCCGAATTTGTTGCTCGGTTGCCTCAATTTGTGTGTTATCGGCTCTTTTATGGCCATATATTTTGGTTCGGAAGCTTCCGTTTTCGGCAGCGCTGGAGGGGGCAAATCAGGGTGGCACTTTTATCCGTACCATGTTGTTTTTGATTGTTCCGGGTGCACTTGGCGTTGGGCATTGGCTTTTATCTGGGTTTCTGTGGGCGATACTCCTGTGGCATGGTTATTTCGTCAGTAGCGCTTTGGCTGATATTCGACGAAATCAAAAAGCGGGAATGGGCAAGCCTGAAACACTAATCAGATATTTACTCAACTTTTGCAAGCTCCGAATCACTCATTGATAGACAACTTAAACAGGATAGTTTTTATAACCATGGGAGAAACCAGTCCCGCAGGGATAAACAAAGAATACCAAACCGACGGAAAGCTGTTTGAGTGAGTAGGCCAATGACAAAAGATTTGTAGTGAGGAAAAGTTTTATGGCCGAGCGAACGAGTTCTTTCCGTCACTGTTTTTTGCTTACTTTTTGCGCCAAAAAGTAAGGCCTGCCGCAGGCAAAGAACAAATTAATCTCTGCAAAATAAATTAGCAAACAAAACAGTTGCTTATATCGTTAATCTTCCGTTTATGCTGCAATCCCGCAAACGTCCCTCATTATGGCTCTGTATCCTGTTGGATGCCATTGGGTGTATGTCTTATGTCGTACCTGCTCTGGGCGAATTGTCCGATTATAGTCTGGGCGCCTGTATCCGCAGTCCTATTTTATTTCCTGTTCGGCGGAAGGGTAGGCGTTCTGGGCGGTATTGTCGATTTTCTGGAAGAGGCATTTCCCGCAACAGATATCATCCCTACGTTTACTATAGTCTGGATATACCGGAAAGTTACAGATAGCAGAAACGGAGAGCTTTAAATTTTACTTGTTTTTGTTGTTAAAACTCTTTACATTTGTTGTTCTCAAGCGTTATACCTACAAAAAAGAGAGAACAGATGTTTCACCTTTCTTCAATTCCGGAGTGGTTGTTGCTGTGTATTTATCTTTTCACGATGGCACCTACCATTGTGGTGATTTTACTGGAAAACCGTAACATCCTGTGAAATCGCTGGCATGGATTCTTGTGCTCATTTTCCTTCCTTTGCTGGGTTTTATCTTATATCTTTATTTGGGACAGGATTACCGCAAACAGAAAATTGTAGCAAAGAAGAGCATACGAAGGCTGCACAACCGTCCTAAAGAGAATCTGGAAGAACTGGATGTGGATAACAGTTCGCTATCCGAAAGCAAAAAACACCTTATCCATTTGCTAAAGAATAACAGTGAAGCCCTCGCTTTTCAGGGGAACGATATTCGCATCTACACGAATGGAGTTGATACGTTTGATGCCCTGTTTGGTGAAATTGAGAAAGCAACCAGGGAAATTCATATCGAATTTTATATCATTGAGGATGATGAAGTAGGAAAGAAATTCCGTCAACTGCTTATCCGAAAGGCGTCTCAGGGTGTCCGCATACGCCTTATTTTCGACTTCGTGGGGAGTTTTCATTTCAAGAGGTCTCAGCAAAATGAGCTCAGAGCTGTCGGAATAGAACTCTACTCGTTTTTGCCGGCTCACTTCAAAATTACCATTCGCAAAAACAGGATAAATTACCGAAATCACCGTAAAATAGTGATTATTGACGGCAGAGTGGGCTTTACCGGTGGTGTCAATATTGCCGACAGATATTTGACTGGAAATAAGCTGGGCATGTGGCGCGATACTTTTATGAGGATCGAAGGTCCGGCAATTCATGGATTGCAATACGCGTTTCTTACCGATTGGTTTTTCGTGAGTCGTCAACTGCTTTCCGGCGATCATTTTTTTCCAGCGATACCACCCATTCCCAATCGTGATAACGTGGTGCAGACGGTGACCAGTGGCCCCGATTCCGACTGGGAGAATATTCAGCAGGGAATTTTTGTGGCGGTAACTTCAGCAACCCGGTATGTCTACGTTCAGACTCCCTATTTTATGCCTACCGACATTGTGATGTCAGCTCTTCAAACGACGGCTTTAGGTGGTGTCGATGTGCGGGTGATGATGCCCGAAAAGACCGATACCCCGATGACTCAATCGTGTAGCTATTCCTATATCACCCAGTCGCTTGAGGCCGGCGTTAAGATATATCTTTATCGCAATGCGTTTATGCATAGTAAGGCCATTGTAATCGACGATGAAATTTCAACAGTCGGATCGGCGAATATGGATTTTAGAAGCTACGAACAAAATTTTGAGCTTAATGCGTTTATTTACGATCAGCAAACTGCCGTGGAACTAAAGGAAATATTTCTGGACGATCAGCAATTATGCACTGAAATTACCCTCGAAGAGTGGAGTAATCGTCCGATTTCAACCCGTATCAAGGAGTCGGTGGCTCGCTTGTTTAGCCCTCTTTTGTGAGGCGATATGCCGAAATAAAGAGGTAGCTGAACTTTATGAAAAATATGAAGAAACTTCTTTCTATATTATCATTGCTATTATTGATTTCTTCATGCAATAAAGAAGCAAAAGAAAACAAACCAACTGTCAAATGCAAAACTGACTTTGATATTTTTCAAAATAATAAAGGCTTTCCAAGAATCTATACAATAGATCATTATATTGATTTAGAAACAGATTCAATTATTGAAAATGGTCATTATGTCGGAATATTTAAAGATAGTACAATCGCCTTTATTGGAGCATTTAAGAATAGCAAACCAGAAGGATTATTTCATTTCTACTATTTTAGCGGCAAACTACGTGAAACAAGATTGTATGAAGGTGGTTTGGAAAATGGACCTTTTACTTATTGGGATGAAAAGGGTTTTATGACAGAATGTGGCAATAATAAAAATGGAAAATTAGATGGATTTCATTATACTTGGTGGGACAATAGAACCTTAAGAAGCAAAACACATTATGACAATGGAAAATTGGAAGGAACAGATTGTTATTACCATAAAAATGGGAAAATTGATTGGATTGGAAAAAATAAAAACAACGAATTAAATGGAATGTTTAAAAGATTCTATGACAATGGAAAATTAAAGGAAATAGGTAAGTATAAAAAAAATTATGAAGTTGGAATTTGGAAAGAGTTTTATCAGAACGGCAAAATATTTCGGCTAAGATATTTTACTCATGCTTTAGGTGACAAAGAAATAAAACGAATAAATTTTTATAAAAATACTATGGCTGAAGGGAATATTTCTTTCCCTGTAAAAATTTGGATTGAATATGATCGCAATGGAAATATCAAAACAAAAATTTATCACGATAACTCATTTAAAATTATAAGAAAAGACGAATTCTATCGCTCAGGAAAATTGTTCAAAAGAACTTGTTATAATGGAGAAGAACCATATATGTGTAGCAGAAATCCGGGGTGTCAAAATAAGAATGGTAAGGTTGAAGAATTTTATAGTGATGGGAGGATTAAAACTATAGGTTATTACACTAATAACATCAAACAGAGAATTTGGACGTATTTTGATAACGCAGGAAAAGTGATTAAGACTGAGAAATTCAAGAATGGAATATTAATGACAAAATAAAATGTTGCGAACACATGCAATGGTCATTTTTAGCAGAAGTGCATCTCGGAAGTTTTGCTATCATATCAATTCTGTGTAAAGCGACGAATTGATACACGCTATCTGCTGAAAACCCATAGTCTCGGGGGTAAATACAATCTAATTTATGTACCTTTGTAAGGCAAAATCATAACACCGATAGCGAAGCTTTTCTAAAAGACTAATTCATGCAACCCTCCGTCTCTTATTGTGTAATCGGTTTGATGTCAGGAACATCGCTCGATGGGCTGGATATTGCTCACTGTGAGTTTATTCGAAATAAATACGGAAAATACGATTACAAAATCACCGTTGCAGAAACCATTCCCTATTCCGAAGAGTGGAAACAACGATTGAGTACGCTTGAATCCGGTTCGGCTTACGATTTTGTAAAAACCAATGCTGATTTGGGAAAATATATCGGCATTCAGGTACGTTCTTTTATTGATGAAAATAATCTTCACCCTTGCCTGATTGCATCGCACGGGCATACTATTTTCCATCAGCCACAACTTGGCTTTTCGTCGCAGATTGGCGATGGGAACGCGATTCTTGCCCAAACCGGGATTCCGGTTGTATACGATTTCAGATCGTTGGATGTGGCTTTGGGTGGTCAGGGAGCACCATTGGTTCCAATAGGCGATCAGTTACTCTTTTCAGATTATGATTTTTGCCTAAATCTGGGAGGAATTTCCAATATTTCATATAATCTTAACGGCCGCAGGTTGGCCTATGATATATCTTTGTGCAATATGCCACTCAACTATCTGGCACGTCAGATGGGAGAGGAATATGACAAAGACGGAGAAATGGCACGTTCGGGTAAGGTGAGCCAATCATTGCTTGATGCGATGAACAACCAGAGCTATTTTACTGAAAAAGGGCCCAAGTCGTTGGGAAAAGAGTGGTTTGTGGATGTTTTCCAGCCGATGCTTATTGAGTCATCAATTCCGTTGCAAGATAAAATGCGGACTATGGTTGAGCACATTGCTTATCAGATTACCCGCGATGTGCAGCAATTGCCCAAAGGAAAGATGCTGATAACCGGCGGCGGTGCGTTGAATAAATTTCTGGTTGAGAGGATGCAACAACTGACACATCACGAATTTCATGTGCCGGATAAGTTGCTAGTCAACTACAAAGAGGCTCTGATTTTTGCCTTTCTTGGATTCTTACGGATAAATAGAGAGGTGAATACCCTTGCATCGGTAACCGGGGCGCCCGAAGATAGTTGTTCCGGAAGCATCACCGGATTACCTGATTCTTTGATGTATAAATAATTCTTGTTGCGCAGATATTTTAGAGCTTAGTTTTGTTTTACTTAAATCAGATTTTCTTATGAAGACGAAATTCTTTCTTTTGACGGGATTGCTGGTTTTCGCGGGAATCGTTTGGAGCCAGAATGAAAGCCGGCAAAGCAAGGCTGCCGCGAAGGAAACCAAAGTAAAAAAAACAGTTGAAACCGAGCGCTATCGACTTATACTGGATCAGGCCCGACCCATGCGGGGTAATATGATTCCTCTTACGTCGGAATATACGCTCACTATTGCGAAAGATTCTGCCATCTCTTATCTGCCTTATTTTGGAAGAGCCTATTCAGCTCCGATCGGCAGTGAGGGCGGAATTAAATTTTCGGAACCGGTGTTGGAGAAGAAAACAACGTTCAATGCAGAGGCAAAGAGCTTTACCGTTAGTTTCAAAGTAAGGGCAAAGGAAGATACATACCGGTTCTTTGTTACTATTTGGCTGAATGGCACAACGACAGTTGGTGTCACCAGCAACAACCGGCAGCCAATCGATTTTTCGGGTACGATTGAATTGCCTGATAAATAACACTACGATACAACTTGTTAACTGATATACTATTTAGAAAGAAATGTCTTATCAAAATTTTTATTTTCTCGGAATAGGCGGCATCGGAATGAGTGCTTTGGCCCGGTTTTTCAGGGCTAAAGGATTTGACGTTGCCGGCTATGACCGTACGCGTTCCGATCTGACTCAACAATTGGAAAAAGAAGGGATTGCCATTCATTATGAAGATGAGGTATCTTTAATCCCCACTTTATTTAAACAACCCGACAACACCCTTGTAGTTTACACACCTGCCGTTCCTGCCGACCACTCGGAACGGCTTTTTTTTGAACGTCACGGATTCAAGCTTCTCAAAAGAGCGCAGGTGCTGGGCGAGATAACCCGTCAGCAACGGGGCATTTGTATTGCCGGAACACATGGCAAAACAACCACATCGACTATGACGGCGCACCTGCTCAAAGAATCGCATGTGGATTGCAATGCTTTTTTGGGAGGAATCTCCAAAAACTACACGACCAATCTTTTGTTATCTCAAAAGAGTGACTATGTGGTGATTGAGGCGGATGAATACGATCGTTCATTCCATCAACTCACACCTTACATGGCAGTTATTACGGCAGCCGATCCCGATCACCTCGATATTTACGGAACACCGGAAGCTTTCCGCGAGAGCTTTGAGCACTTCACCTCGTTAGTTCGAGAAGGTGGTTATTTGATCGTCAAAAAAGGAGCTGAATTAACTCCCCGTGTGCATCCGACGGTGAAATGCTATACGTATGCTGTCGATCAGGATGCAGATTTCAAAGCTACCAATGTGCGGATTTCCAACGGAGAAATCACATTCGATTTTCATACGCCGACCGAAGAAATTCATAACATACGTCTCGGAGTTCCTGTCCCGGTGAATGTGGAAAACGGAACCGCGGCAATGGCTCTGGCCTGGCTGGCTGGTGCAACTGCCGAAGAACTGAAAGCCGGAATGGCTTCTTTCAAGGGAATTCACCGTCGTTTTGATATGCAATATAAGAGCGATAAAGTGGTTTTTATTGATGATTATGCGCATCATCCCACCGAACTGAAAACAAGTATCAGTTCCATCAAACAGGTATATGGCGAACGTAAAGTGTGTGGTATTTTTCAGCCGCACCTCTATACACGTACCCGCGACTTTGCCGAAGGTTTTGCTGAGGCGCTGTCTCTGCTTGATGAGGTTATTTTGCTCGATATTTATCCTGCCCGTGAACAACCGATACCGGGTGTTACTTCTCAAATTATTTTTGACCGGATTACCACCAAAAAGAAGACACTCTGCACGAAACAGGAATTGCTCGGAATTCTTGAAAAAAAGAAGGATTTTGATGTTTTGGCAACGTTTGGAGCGGGTGATATTGATCGGCTGCTACCGGACATAAAACGATTGCTCGAAGAAAGAAAATAAACCTAAAGCCGGAGTTTTACTGACCAACAGTAGCTCCGGTTTTTTCTGTTTTTTGAAGGCTTTTCTTGAAAAAATACTCTTCCCACATAACCCACATCAGGAAGATAATGAGGTAAAAAATATACTTGAAGAAATAGCTGTGTACTATTTCAAATGCTTCAGGATCATGGCTTAGTACTACTCCCACCACTGTTATTCTTAACACATTTACCATGTGAACAACAAGCAGTCCAGCTAAAATGTACCACCATTTGTGCTTCCACGAGCCGCGGCTGAAAGCTATAATGCAGGCAAATATAAAGGCTTGCTTCAATCCAGTACATCCCCATGCTATTTCAGAGCTCTGTCTGTTGGCAAACTCAAATATGGTGCCATGACTGATGGCAAAGGGGATATTGAACAATTCGAAAATCAGGCTGACAACCCGCACGATCTCTTTTTGTTCAAAAATGAAAGGCGCTGTTATATTAATGCCGAGAAACGTAACATCCGTATCATAGTTACCATCGTGAACAAAAATTTTCCAAAACCAGTTGGCTGCCATCATCACCACGATGAAGATGAATACTCCTTTGAAAGGAGTTAATCTTGTCGCATATTGCTTTATGTCGGCTTTCGTTAACATAACAACCAGGTTAAGATTTCATATTTTAGTTGGTCAGTTTTTTGAACACATCTTCCATGCTTTGTGCTTCCTGCTGTAGAGTCAAAAGAGGCGTATTGGTTTCTACCGCCAGGCGAAATATGTCAGAGCGAACATCGGCCGTGCTTGTTACCTGAAAGGTGTTTTTTCCAATCGGGTCAACACGCAGAACTCCCGGAATGGAACGAAGTCTGTCGGGAACAATAACTCCGGCAAATTCAACAAGTGCTCCAAACCGGTCTTTATCAACTTCGTGAAGCAGACTGTCTTCCGTGCTGTCGGCTACCAGTTTGCCGTTGTTGATAATAATCACACGTTTACAAATTGCCTTCACTTCCTGCATAATGTGGGTGGAGAAAAGAACTGTTTTTTCTTTGCCTACTTCAACAATCAGATTCCTTATCTCAGCAAGCTGATTGGGATCGAGTCCGGTAGTCGGTTCATCCAGAATCAACACCTTGGGATCGTGAATCAGCGCCTGTGCCAGCCCGACACGTTGACGGTAGCCTTTCGATAGTTGACCTATGCGTTTTTTATATTCACCGGTCAAACCTGTGCGTTCTATCATTTCATCCACCCGGCTCTTGCTTTGCTTACCCAAACGATACATTCCTGCCACAAACTGAAGATACTCTTTTACATAAAGATCAGGATACAGAGGATTGTGTTCCGGTAAATACCCAATCATCCGGCGTGTTTCAAGTTCCGTCTCACTTACTTTTTCTCCGCAAACAGTTACAGTTCCTGAGCTTGCGGAAATATAACCTGTGGCAATTTTCATCAGGGTTGATTTTCCCGCTCCGTTCGGACCAAGAAATCCTGCTATCTCACCTTCGTGGAGTTCAAAAGAGACATCGTTCAGAGCTGCCTGCTGACCGTAATATTTGGTTAAATGCTGAATGGATAATGACATTTTTTCCTTCTCAATTTGTTGTATCTTTGTATCTGCCCAATTCATTGTTGCGATAGTAAATTCAAACAATGACTTAACGCAAAAAGAAAGACAAAAATAGCTATTATTTTGCACATTGATCCTAAAAAAACAAATACACTATATGACTCCCCCGCTTAAGATAAAAGGAATCCGCATCCCCGACGATATTCGCAAGTTACGCTTGCGCCCAAGTGATATTCGCGATCATGCTCAAATTGTGTTTGGTTTGCTTCTTTATGCTTTTGCATGGAAAGCCTTTTTGCTTCCACACCAGATTCCGGGTGGAGGAGTTACCGGTATCGGGGCTTTAATATTTTTTGCTACCGGAATCCCGGTTTCTATTCCCTATTTTGCCATCAATGCTGTTCTGTTGGTGATTGCTATACGCAGCATTGGGCTGTCATTCAGCTTGAAGACGATTTTTGGAGTGGGTGTGTTGACCTTCCTTTTTTCTGTTATTCCTATTATTCCCCGCGGTACTTTTGTCGGACCAAACGACTCTTTTATGGCCTGTATCCTCGGAAGCATCATGGCAGGGGTAGGGGTCGGCATTGTTTTTATCTCCAATGGTAGCTCGGGAGGGACTGATATTATTGCGAAGATTCTGAATCAGAGCCGTAACATTACTCTCGGACGGGCAATGCTTTATTGCGATGTAATCATTATCAGTTCGTCGTATCTTATTCTTGGAAGCCTTGAAAAAGTGGTTTTTGGGTTGGTGACGCTGGCAGTGATGTCCGTTTCGCTTGATATGGTGGTGAACGGGGTACGTCAGTCGGTGCAATTCTTTATAATCTCACGTGAGTATGAAAAGATTGCCGACCGCATTAATGATGAGGTACATCGCGGGGTAACGATTTTGAACGGAGAAGGTTGGTACTCGAAAGAGCCCGTGAAAGTGATAATGGTCATTGCCCGTAAAAATCAGTCGGTTGCTATCTTCCGACTGGTAAAATCGATCGATCCCAATGCTTTCGTTTCGCAGGGCTCAGTTATCGGTGTTTACGGGCAGGGTTTTGAAGTAATGAAGGTGAAATAAGCCGGATTTTATCTTCCAATCTATTATTAAACGGTGTCCTGAAACAACAAAATCGAAGTTTTGAGTAACTTTTTTTTGAAATATTATTGCAGGAAGACAAAAAAGGCCTATCTTTGCATTCTCAAAAATGAATCAATAATGAACAATTCTATTCTACTAGTGAATGTCGTCGTCCTTTTAGTCAAATCCTAAAGGGTGAGTGAGGCATGTAGTAGATTGAACGATATATGAACGAATTAACAAAGCCTTTCTCATCCATGAGAAGGGCTTTTTTATTCCTGATTTATGAAAAGGTTTGTTTTATTCTTATTAGTTGGCATACTGTTATTAGGCTGTCAACAGAAAACCGTTCAGACGAATAAAAAAAAAGGAGCATACACAATTGCTAAGCAAGAAGTGTTTCTTCTAAGAGCAAAGCAGCCTATATTTTATTCGATGTTAGATTCTGTGATTGCTATTAGGCAAAAGTGTTCTATTGATAGTCGTGCATATGTGATTTGGTTTTATTTTCATTCAATGGATTCAACCTTTTATTTTCATTCAATGGATTCAACCTTTTATTTTCATAGTGTATTGGATTCTGTTATAAGCGAAACATTTAGTTATTATCCTTTTAAGGCATGTCTTATGTATAAAGGATATGAATTTGTGACAGATTCAATTGATAATTATTGGGTTGAAAAGACAGCAACGAAAAGTGTGGTTTCATATAAATCTTATTTTAAGATTCCGCCGCCACCACCAGCACCGAATGAAGACCAAACAATTATCAAGATAAAGGACAATAAATTTGTAATAAAACTCAGAGAAACTTGTGATAATCCATCCTATTTTTAGGATTAGGTTCTTGTTTAATAATCAAATCAAAAAACAAAATATACATACAAAATGAAACTCAGAAGCAACACAACAACGCAAGGTCGTTTGATGGCAGGCGCTCGCTCTTTGTGGCGTGCCAACGGAATGAAGGACGAGCAGATGGGCAAACCGGTTATTGCCATCGTTAATTCATTTACTCAATTTGTGCCGGGTCACGTTCATTTGCACGAAATCGGTCAGGAGATCAAAGCCGAAATCGAGAAGTTGGGTTGTTTTGCTGCCGAATTCAATACCATTGCCATCGACGACGGTATTGCCATGGGTCACGACGGAATGCTCTATTCGCTTCCTTCGCGCGACATTATTGCCGACAGTGTGGAATACATGGTGAATGCTCACAAAGCTGACGGCATGATTTGCATCAGCAATTGCGATAAAATTACTCCGGGTATGTTGATGGCTGCTATGCGACTGAATATCCCGACGGTTTTCGTTTCCGGCGGTCCGATGGAAGCGGGTCGGTTGGAAGATAAAAAGCTCGACCTGATCGATGCAATGGTGCAGGGTGGTGATAGCAATGTTCCCGAAAGTGTTCTTGAAAAAGTAGAACGTGCCGCTTGTCCTACCTGTGGTTCTTGCTCCGGGATGTTTACCGCAAACTCCATGAATTGCCTCAACGAAGCTATCGGTCTGGCGCTTCCGGGTAACGGTACCATTGTGGCTACCCATGCCAACCGCAAACAACTGTTTATGGATGCGGCAGAGTTGATCGTAAAAAACTGCTATAAATATTATCAGGACGACGATGAAAGCGTGTTGCCTCTGTCAATCGTAACACGCAAGTCGGTGCTCAATGCCATGACCCTGGATATTGCAATGGGAGGCTCTACCAACACGGTGCTTCACCTGTTGGCCGTGGCTCACGAAGCCGGAGTGGACTTTACCATGGATGATATCGACGCTCTTTCGCGTAAAACACCGTGCTTGTGTAAAGTTGCACCGAATACACAAAAATATCATATTCAGGATGTAAACCGTGCCGGTGGTATTCTGGGCATTCTGGCCGAACTGAACCGCGGTGGCCTGCTCGATACAGCCGTAAGTCGTGCCGATGGACTGACATTGGCCGAAGCCATTGCTCAATACGACATTACAAGTCCAAGCGTTACAGAAAAGGCTATCAATAAATACAAAAGCGCTCCCGCCAACCGGTTCAATCTGGTGTTGGGATCGCAAAACGAACAGTTTGCCGAACTGGATACCGACCGCGAAAACGGTTGCATCCGCGATGTGGAATATGCCTATACCAAAGACGGCGGACTGGGCATACTGAAAGGCAATATTGCACTTAACGGTTGCGTTATCAAAACTGCCGGTGTGGACGAAAGCATTTGGAAATTCAGCGGTCCCGCCAAGGTGTTTACCTCGCAGGACAGCGCCTGTGAAGGAATTTTGGGGGGTAAAGTCGTTTCGGGCGACGTGGTGGTAATCACCCACGAAGGTCCGAAAGGTGGCCCTGGTATGCAGGAGATGCTCTATCCGACCTCGTACATCAAATCGAAACATTTGGGCAAAGAGTGCGCTCTGATTACCGACGGTCGTTTCTCGGGTGGTACTTCCGGTTTGTCGATCGGGCATATCTCTCCCGAAGCTGCTTCGGGAGGTAACATCGGGTTGGTAAAAGGCGGTGACATCATTGAAATTGATATACCGAACCGTTCGATCAACGTAAAAGTGAGCGACGAAGAGTTGCAGAACCGCCGCAAAGCCGAAGAGGCACGTGGTGAGGCTGCCTTCACGCCCGCCGATCGTGATCGTAAAGTGTCGAAAGCGCTTCGCGCTTATGCCAGCATGGTAAGTTCGGCCGATAAAGGGGCGGTAAGGATAATCTAACAGCCCCCTAAATTCCCCACAAGGGGACTTAATTGGGGTTGAATTGAAATAACGAAGACAACTAACTAATGCAGAGTAAAAAGCCTCCCTTGAGGGAGGTTTGGAGGGGCTTCTATGTCACACGACCATTCACATCATCACGATCATACAAGCGGGAATATCGTTATCGCGTTTTTCCTGAATTTGGGTTTTGCCATTATCGAACTGGCAGGCGGCCTGTTGACCAATAGTGTGGCTATCCTTTCGGATGCCTTACACGATTTTGGCGACAGTATTTCGCTGGGCGTGGCGTGGTATCTGCAACGGCTCTCCAACAAGAAGGGAGATTTGAATTATACCTACGGATACAAACGTTTCTCCCTTTTGGGTGCGATTTTTATCTCTGTGGTGTTGCTGGTGGGCTCTGTTTTTGTGATTCAGGCTGCCGTTGGTCGTCTGATTCATCCGGAGGTCTCCAATGCCCGGGGAATGTTTTTTCTCGCAATTCTGGGAATTGCAGTCAACGGCGCGGCCATCTTCCGGTTGAAAAAGGGAGATTCGCTGAATGAAAAAGCGGTAATGCTCCACTTTATGGAAGACGTGTTGGGATGGATTGCCGTGCTGATTGTCAGTGTGGTGATGATGTTTGTCGATGTTCCCGTCCTCGACCCAATCCTTTCATTGGGAATTACCATCTGGGTGTTGACCAACGTCTACAAAAACCTGAAAGCCTCGTTTAAAATTTTGATGCAGAAGGTGCCGGCAGAGGTAAACGAACCCGAACTGCTTGAAAAAATCAGGCAACTGGACAAGGTAAAAGATTTGCATGACGTTCATCTTTGGACATTGGACGGAGAAAGACATATTATCACGTTACATGTTGTAACATGCTGTGCGATTAACGTTAATGAATTGTCGGGGTTGAAAACCTCTATCCGAAATCTTTGCAAAGAGTTTGGTATTTACCATGCTACCATCGAATTTGAAACGGAGAACGAAACCTGTGAATTTGAAACAGGGTGTTGCTGAAAATGGTGTATTATGAATGAAGACTTTGCGGCATATGGGCAAACTTTAAAGGCCTACCTTCTTGAAAAAGGAGCGTCAGAAGTCGGTTTTGCTCGTCTTTCCGGTTCGGAGTATATCTCCGGAATCTCTATTTTGATGCGGATACCGGCTGAAGTTGTGCGTTCGATAGATGACGGGCCTAATATGGCATATTTCGATCAATATCATATCCTTAATGCTAAATTAGATGAGTTGGCAATTACGGGGGCTCAATATATTCAGAAAATAGGATTTGATGCCTTGGCAATGACAACGGATAAAGTAAAAGAGTATGGCAACTATATGACGGAGCTTCCTCATAAGACAGTTGCAACATTGGCAGGGCTGGGTTGGATTGGCAAATCGGCTTTATTGGTAACCCCAAAATACGGATCGGCGATCCGTATTACCACTATACTTACAGACATGCCTTTCGAATATGGAAATCCTATAAAAGAATCGGCGTGTGGAAATTGTACTCGATGCGAAAGTGCGTGTCCCGGAATGGCTATTTCTGGCAAACGCTGGAATGTGACAATGCAAAGAGATGAGTTCTTCGATGTGATTAAATGTCGCGTTAAAGCACGTCAATTGTCAAAAGAAAGGATGAACCAAACCATTACATTGTGTGGAAAATGTATAGAAGTCTGTCCATACACACAAAAATATATTGGAAACTAATTACTAAGTATTATTTCAAAACGATAGCAAATGAATTGTCTTTGCTCTTTAATCTACTAAATATGAGTCAATCACAAATTTCAGGAAGCCAGGCGCTAATGCGGGCGTTTGTTGCCGAAGGAGTTGAAACCATTTTCGGCTATCCCGGCGGAGCTATTATGCCGGTTTACGATGCATTGTACGATTTCCACGACAAAATGCGCCACATTTTGGTGCGTCACGAACAGGGTGCCGTACATGCTGCGCAGGGTTATTCACGCGTAACCGGAAAAACGGGTGTCGTCATTGCTACCTCGGGACCGGGAGCAACTAACGTGATTACCGGTGTGGCCGATGCTATGATCGACAGTACGCCGATGGTAGTTGTTTGTGGACAGGTGGTTGCCTCGCTTTTGGCTACCGATGCCTTTCAGGAAACTGATGTGGTGGGCATTACCCAGCCTATCACCAAATGGAGCTATCAGATACGTTCGGCTGTCGAAATTCCCTGGGCCGTGGCCCGTGCTTTCTATATTGCCCGCGAAGGCCGTCCCGGTCCCGTGGTGCTCGACCTGACTAAAAATGCACAGATCGAGTTGATGAATTTCCATTACGAACCGTGTACTTTTATTCGCAGCTTTATCCCGACTCCGCCGATCGATGAACAGGTTGTTTCGGAAGCAGCAGCTTTGATTAATCAGGCGAAAAAACCGTTTGCTTTGGTAGGGCAGGGGGTTATTCTCGGTAATGCAGAGAATGAATTGCTGGCGATGCTCGAGAAAGCGCAAATTCCTGCTGCATGGACGCTGCTCGGACTTTCGGCGATGCCTACCGATCATCCGCTCAACAAAGGAATGTTGGGAATGCATGGAAATTATGGTTGCAATATCAAAACCAACGAATGTGACGTGCTGATTGCCATCGGGATGCGTTTCGACGACCGGGTTACCAGCAAACTGGCAACTTATGCCAAACAGGCAAAAGTGATTCATTTCGATATCGATATTTCGGAGATCAATAAAAACGTAAAAGCGGATGTGGCAGTCTTGGGAAATTCAAAAGAGACTATTGCCGCAGTTACGAAACAGTTGCAATCGGCTCGTCACGACGAATGGATTTCCAGCTTCGATTCGTATGCTAAAATCGAATACGATGAGGTGATCAAAGAAGAGATCGATCCTTCCACTCTTGATATTAAAATGGGCGAAGTGATCAGCAAGGTTTCCGAGGCTACCGGCCACAAAGCGATATGTGTTACAGATGTAGGGCAGAACCAAATGATGGGAGCCCGCTATTTTCAGTTTTCACAAACCCGCAGTATGGTTACTTCGGGAGGATTGGGAACCATGGGATTCGGGTTGCCCGCGGCTATTGGTGCTAAAATAGGTGCTCCGCATCGCACCGTTTGCCTTTTTTGTGGCGACGGGGGCATTCAGATGACCATTCAGGAACTGGGGACTATCCTTCAGGAAAATATCGGGGTAAAGATCATCGTGCTAAACAATCACTTCCTCGGCATGGTTCGTCAGTGGCAGGAGATGTTCTTCGATGAACGCTATTCATTTACCAATATGAAAAATCCTGATTTTGTGGCTGTTGCCAAAGCATATGGAATTAACGGTAAATGTGTTTCCACGCACGAGGAGCTCGATCACGCTATTGCCGAAATGGTTAGCAACGACGATGCCTATCTGCTTGAAGTGCGGATCGAACCCAAAGGGATGGTATTGCCGATGGTGCCTGCCGGTGCCGATATAACCGATGTACGATTGAAATAAGAACAAAGACTTATGGAAAAAATATTATATACCGTTATCGTTTTCTCTGAAAACCGTCCCGGATTGCTGAATCAGGTATCCATTATCTTTTCGCGCCGGCAGCTCAATATCGAAAGTCTTACCGTATCGGCATCGTCCATCGAAGGCGTTCACAAGTTCACCATTACGGTCTACACCGATGAGGAAGAGATTGATAAAGTGGTGAAACAGATCGAGAAGCGCATTGATGTGCTCAAGGCATACTACTACACTGATGATGAAATTATTTATCAAGAAGTTGCTTTGTATAAAGTTGATACCGAGTCTGTTTTGGAAAGCGATGAAATAGAACAACTGGTACGGAAATATAACGCCCGTTTTCTGGAGATTACCCGCACTTTCTCTGTAATTGAGATGACCGGTCACACCGACGAGATCAAAGAGTTGTACTATGCTCTTGATAAATTCGGGGTAAAACAGTACGTTCGTTCGGGTCGCATTGCCATCACTAAATCGACTTCCGAATTGCTCAGCAAGTTCCTTTCCGAGCGCGAAGAGGAAGCAAAGAGCTGACAGCAAGCATTTCAGCAAAATATTACACCTTCTTTTTTACAGGCATATTCTCTGTGAAAAGAAGGTGTTTTTGTTTTTATAATACTGAAGATGAATAGGATATGCGCTGTGCGTTTTTCGGGATAAATATTGTAACTTTGTTCCGACTTAAATAGTTTTAAAAACATAAATTATTCACAGATGAATGTAGTAACAAAAACCATCGAACTGGGCGATGGACGCACTATTACTATCGAAACAGGGAAGTTGGCAAAACAAGCCGACGGTTCTGTAGTAGTTAGAATGGGCGACACGATGTTGTTGGCAACGGTATGCGCTGCCGCTGATGCTGTCCCTGGCACCGATTTTATGCCGTTATCGGTTGATTACAAAGAAAAATATGCTGCCGCAGGTCGTTTCCCCGGTGGTTTTACCCGTCGCGAAGGTCGTCCTTCCGACTCTGAAATTCTCGTTTCGCGTTTGGTTGACCGCGCGTTGCGTCCTCTTTTTCCTGATGATTTCCACGCTGAAACTTTTGTCAACGTAATGTTGATTTCTGCTGATGGTGTTGATATGCCTGATGCGTTAGCCGGTTTAGCTGCTTCGGCTGCTTTGGCTGTTTCAGATGTTCCTTTCAACGGGCCTATTTCTGAAGTTCGTGTTGCTCGTATTCAGGGTAAATATGTAGTGAATCCTACTTTTGAACAACTTACCGAAGCTGATCTCGATGTTATCGTGGCCGCAACCATCGACAACATTATGATGGTAGAAGGTGAAATGAAAGAAGTGAGCGGAAGAGGTATTTGTTGGAAGCTATGAAAGTGGCTCACGATGCTATTAAAGTTCACTGTCAGGTTCAGATAGAGTTGGCTGGAAGCGGTTGGAAAAACGGTAAAACGTGTTTACTGCCACGAAGAAAATGACGAAGATCTGAAAAAAGACGTATTGGGCGATAAAACATACGCATAAAGTATATGCTACTCGCAAACTGCTTGCAATACCAAACAAGCACGAACGTGTTGCTGAAAACTTCGAAGCTATCAAAGCTGAATATATAGCTGGTCTTGAGCCGGAAGAAGCTGCTGCTAAAAAGGCGCATTGATTGGTCACGCTATTACCACGATGTTGAAAAAGAAGCCATGCGTCGTTCTATTTTGGACGAAGGTATTCGTTTGGATGGTCGTAAAACAACTGAAATCCGCCCTATCTGGTCAGAAGTTGATTACCTGCCGGGAGCTCACGGTTCAGCTGTTTTTACCCGTGGAGAAACTCAATCGTTGACTACCGTTACATTGGGAACCAAAATGGACGAAAAGCTGATCGACGAAGCTTTGGTACAAGGTAAAGATCGTTTCTTATTACACTATAATTTTCCTCCTTTCTCAACTGGCGAAGCCCGTGCACAACGAGGCACCGGCCGTCGTGAAATTGGTCACGGAAACCTGGCATTGCGTGCTTTGAAACGCATGATCCCGGAAGATTATCCATACGTTGTACGCGTTGTTTCTGATATTTTGGAATCTAACGGTTCGTCGTCTATGGCAACTGTTTGCGCAGGTACTTTGGCTTTGATGGACGCTGGTGTGGCTATCAAAAAACCGGTTTCAGGTATTGCAATGGGTTTGATCTCTGAAAACAAAGGAACAAACTTCGCAGTTCTTTCTGATATCTTGGGTGACGAAGACCACTTGGGCGATATGGACTTCAAGGTAACCGGAACAAAAGATGGTATTACTGCAACACAAATGGATATCAAGGTAGACGGACTTTCGTTCGAAATTCTTGAAAAAGCATTGATGCAGGCACACGAAGGCCGTATGCACATTCTGGGCAAAATCGCCGAAACTATCGAAGATCCTCGCGAAGACCTGAAACCTAATGCACCTCGCATTGTGGTAATCACTATTCCGAAAGATTTGATTGGTGCTGTAATAGGACCGGGCGGTAAAATTATTCAGGGAATTCAGGCAGAAACAGGTGCTAATGTTGCTATCGAAGAAGTTGGCAATATCGGCCGTGTGGAAATTGCCGCTACCAATAAAGCCTCTCTGGATGCTGCTATTGCCCGCGTAAAAGGCATTACAGCTATTCCTGAGGTAGGTGAAGTTTACACTGCTAAAGTGAAATCGATCATGCCTTACGGTTGTTTTGTAGAGTTCCTACCGGGTAAAGAAGGCTTGCTTCACATCTCTGAAATTTCATGGACTCGTCTTGAAACGGTAGAAGCTGCCGGTTTGAAAGAAGGCGATACAATCGATGTGAAATTGCTCGACGTAGATCCGAAGAGCGGTAAATTCAAATTGTCACACAAAGTGCTGACTCCTCGTCCTCACGAGCCGAAAGCATAATTGCTGATATATCATTTTAAAAAAGAGGGATAGACTTTTGTCTATCCCTCTTTTTTATGTTGTTGCGGATTCAGATAGCTTTGTAAAGCTTCTATGTACTGCTGAAAAGCATCAATGCCTTGCTGTGTAATTTTACATGTCGTGCAGGGCATTTTTCCTTTGAAAGACTTGGTTACGTCAATGTAGCCGGCCTCCTTCAGCTTTTCCATTTGTACGCTTAAATTTCCGGCCGTAGTCCCGGTTTGTTTGCGTATGTAGGTAAAGTCGGCGCTATCGACACTGATTAGTATCGACATTACACCAAGTCTCAACTCGCTATGTAACAGCGGATTTAATTCTTTGAACATCTCTTATGGGCTCTGTAGTTCAAAATATGACCGGGGATAACTTCGATACACATAAATGCTAAAGCAAATGTCAGCATTTTAATATCGTAGTCGGGAACCAAATAGTTGACAAATCCGATCAACATTCCGACAAAAGCTCCGATAACCGATGGCTTAAACTCGGTTACCAGTCCGGTAAGCATGGAACCCATGCCCATCATCAGTATAACGACAAACAAAATGGGGAATGCCCACATAAAACTGAAAATGGTTGCGGCAGACAGAAAGAAGCCGGTAATTCCAACAACCATCCAGATATACTTAATCACTTTGTCGATGTAGGTTTTGACTAACTTTGGCTGTCTACTTTTGAATAATAAATAAGGGTAACCTATCCCCGGAATCAGAAACCATAAAAAGTTCCAGTTAGGATTTCCGGTCAGGTGGAATGCTAGCCATACGGCAATGGTTGCAAATACCGTTGCATATCCCCACACAAGCATCGGACCACCGGTTCCTCTTTCAAGCCTTCTTTGTGTGTTTTGAATCATTTGCGCAATCAGCGCCAAACTCTCTTTTTCATTTAGAGTTTTGTCCTGCATCTGAGACTCTTCCATCCTTGTAAAATTTTAAATGTAAAGGTAATTGTAAATTATTTTGGCTGCAAAAGAATTGCTTATTTTATTCCCGACGATTTTTCGAGCCTGTTTTTTTCTTCACTAGATGTGTTTTCTATCGAGCGCTTTTTGAACGACTTACCACTTTTGAAATTGTATTGGACGCTGAGCTTGACGTAGCGTGAACTTTGCGCCTCGGTACCTTTGCTGTTGATGGTGAAGTAGGGCGTATTGGAGAAATAAGAGATCTTGCTGTCAAAAATATTATTGATGCCTACAGCTGCCGATACTCTGTCGCCGAACATTTGTTTTTTTACAACTGCGTTGAACAGCTGGCGTTGGTTAATCCCTGAATTGGCAGAATATAAACGACTTGTGCCGCTGTACGTCAGTTCTAAATAGTATTTTTTCGGCAATTTGAATCCTGCGGTTATGTTTGCAAAATAAAGATAATGCGACATGACAGGATCGTTGGCTGTGGCTCGTATATCTTGCCTCACGCCGACCAGATTGGCATTCACATTGCACCATTCGACCGGCTTCAACGGGAAAATAAGGGCAACATAGTAGTGATTCTCGCTATAGTGATTTTCAGGCGTGATATAGGTTATTTTAGGATTGGCCGGATCAATTTTGCACACTTCACGTATCAGATCATGGTGCAAATGTCCGCCGAACGACAGGATGTAACGGTAATGGTAAACGGCCGTGATCCCGAGGTTGTTGATATATGTCGGGCGTAGTTCCGGATTGCCTACCATGTACGAGTAGTCGGAATATTGAACACGATTCGGATTCAGGTACCAGAAATTGGGTCGTTCGATGTTTCTGGAGTACTGACCGATGAGCATGAAAGTGCGCATGGCATCGAACGAATAAGTGACATTAACACTCGGAAACAAATCGAAATAGTGACGGCTGATATACCCGTTTTGTCCGTCAATACTCGTGTATTCTCCTCTTAAACCGCCCGAAAGGCTGAATTGACGGATATTGGCTGCAAAGGTGCCATACATTGCGCCGATGTTTTCTGTATAATTGAGTAAAAAGCTGTAGTCGGGTAATGTTTGCCATTTAGATGTCGAATAGCTTTCGTACCGGACGGTATCGGCGATACTGTTTCGGGTATATTTTATTCCGGCAGAATATTTTGTACCTCCGTGTAATACTTTGTTAATCATTGCATCGGCTGTAAATATTTTATAGTTCGATGTCGAATTGCTCCTGTAGATGCTGTCGCTGACAAAACTCCCCGTTGTGAAATAAGAATTGTAATCGTTTTTACCGGTCACTTTCTTTTTGGTATAGTTGGTGATCACTTTCAATGAGGAGCCGAGCGTATCCAGTTTTAATACATAGTTCAATAAAGCATTGAAATTTTCTGCATTCTCGTTTTGGTTGTAATGACTTGACCCTTTAGCTGTTAATCCGTTTTGAATAATGAGAGTATTTGCCGATGTCGGATTGGGCGTGCTTTGTTTCGAGTACTCTATTTCCGCACCAAGGCTGTTTCGCTTGTCGGCATCGTAAATAGCGCTTATTCTTCCTATACCCGAACGGGTTTTCTGGTTCATCAACGATTGCGATTTGAAATCTGTATTGTCATCGTTGTGATATGCGCGGGTCGCTGTCATCTCGTTTTTTCCTGCCGTGGTGATATTGCCAGAGGCACTGGCATCGAATGTCCATTTGTTCAGGCTGACATTCAATGTTGCGGCAGGATCGTATTCGCCAATATATTTTCCTTGTAAAGTGTTGAAAACCAAATTGCCGTTTATGCCTTTCTCCATTTGTTTCCGGAGAATAATCTTAACCACTCCGCCGTTGGTATCGGCACTGTATTCGGCACCTGCCTGCGGAATTACTTCTACGCGGGCAATATTCGACGATTGAATGTTGCGGAGATAGTTGTACAGATCTTTACCTGAAAGCTTTATTTCACGTTCGTTGATAAAAACTTTACTCCCGGAAGCACCGTTGATAGAGACACCATTCTCGTCGACCCAAACGCCCGGAGCCAGCCGAAGAACTTCCGAAGCATCCTTGTTGAGCGAAGCGGGTGTTTTGTCGATACGCATCACAAACCTGTCGGCTTCGCGTGTTATGGCTGACGCTTTTACCACCACCTCGCTTAATCCTACTGTGGATTCAGTTAACTTGAAAATTCCCAGATTTTGATCGGAAGCAGTTATGTCTTCATCCACAGGCTTGTATGCGAGGTTTCTTATTTTCATGTGATATTTGCCGTTTGTCATCGCTAAAGTAAACCGGCCCACAGAGTCGCTGATTGCAGTTGCTACCGGTTTATCTCCGTTAAAGAACGCAATGGTAGCAAACTCAATCGGTTCTCCCTTACTACTTGTGACGTATCCAATCCGGTTTTGTGCTGAAAGTATGTGGCAGATGGTAAGCAGTAGCAGTATCAGTCCGATTTTAATCAAAAGTCTCATTTTCAAAGTTATTTAGTGCCCATCATTTCTTTTACATCGATCAGCTTGATCTCTATTTTATTTTCGCCCTCTTTGATTGTTATTCTTTCTTTTTGGTAACAAGGCTCAATCGGAATTTTGGTTTCGTCTTTGTCCAGTTGATGATTGTCGTTTACATCCTGATAAACATATAGACCTCCAGATCCTGTCGGAACATCTTTCAATGTGCAAGTCACAATGTTGGTCGATGTAACCGGTATCATGCTGTAGACCATCTGTTTGGGATTCGACTGATCGCCGAAAGCTACCATCAGATTTCCTTTGGCTTCTTTTATGCCTTTCACCGAAACGATAAGCGTTCCTTTTTGTGCATAACACATGCAACCGGCAAACATACAGATTGTCATTGCAACTCCTAATCTCTTTAGTGTTTTCATAATAATTATGTTTTGATGTTAGAACTATCTTATAAATACATTGCAAAGATAAAGTAGTTTATAAAATAAACCAAATGTTTTGATGATTTATTTCAAAAAATATTTTCGGAAGCTGAAAATGAATTACTTGAGTGTCTGGTTTGGAGATTTATAAATCGGTTAGGAGTGCTATTAGGGCAAAAAAAACAACCCGTCGATAGGACGAGTTGTTTGTAATGGCTTTATGCCGATTAATTTTTATATTTCTATTCCAAGCCGGATAGCTGGTGGAAAATTATTCCACCGTAACCGATTTTGCTAAATTGCGTGGTTTATCTACATCGCAACCTCTCAACACCGAAGTGTAATATGCAAACATCTGTAACGGTACAGCTGTCAGGATAGGGGAGAAGTATTCGTTGTAGTCCGGTATTTCAATTACATATTCTGATAGATCAGCCTGTCGCTCTGTACCTTTCTTGCAAATAAGAAGTACTTTGGCTCCGCGGGTTCTTACTTCCTTGATGTTGCTTATCATCTTCTCAAAAAGATGGGTTTGCGTTGCGATTGCAACTACAGGCATGTCGGTAGTGATAAGAGAAATCGTTCCGTGTTTTAATTCTCCGGCTGCATAAGCATCACTGTGGATGTAGGAGATTTCTTTTAATTTCAGAGAACCTTCAAGCGACAATGAGTAGTCCAGTCCACGACCAATGAAGAAAATGTCGCGAGCATTCTGGAACTTGCTGGCAACGAATTTACAGTTATCTGCATTCTGAAGAACTTCTTCAATTTTTGCCGGTAATGCGAGTAAATCATCACACAGTTTTGCGGTCTCTTTTGCGTCGATTAAGCCCTTGATACTTGCCATTTTGATAGCAAACAAATACATAACCGAAAGCTGAACTGTATAAGCTTTTGTACTGGCAACGGCAATTTCAGGGCCAGCCCAGGTGTAGATAACGCTATTGGCTTCGCGGGCGATAGAAGAACCTACCACATTCACTACTGCCAAAGTATGAATGCCTTGTTCTTTTGCAAGTCGCAGTGCCGCCAAAGTATCAGCAGTTTCTCCTGATTGAGAAATGATGATAACCAGGTCGTCGTCAGGATTGAGAATAGGTTTGCGATAACGGAATTCGGAAGCAATATCCACTTCAACCGGAATCCTTGCCAATTGCTCTATCACTGATTTACCTACCATTCCGGCGTGCATTGCCGTACCACATGCAACAATCCAGATATGTTTGAAGCTTTTCAGGATTTCATCGGTCAGGGCCTTGATACCAAAATCCGGCGCTCCGTTGATTATACGTGGTGAAACGGTATTGGTGATAGCCGTCGGTTGCTCATAGATCTCTTTGAGCATAAAATGGGGATATCCACCTTTTTCGGCAGCTTCAATGTCCCATGTGGCAGTAAAAATCTCCTTTTGAATAGGATCGCCGTCTGTATCGACGATATCGATTTTATCTTTTCCTATTACAGCAATCTCGTTTTCCTCCAGCAGATAATAGCTTCTGGTATATTTCAGGATGGCAGGAATGTCAGATGCAATAAAGTTTTCTCCCTCGCCGATACCCACAATAAGCGGACTGTCTTTGCGGACTGCGAATATCTTGTCCTGACAGTCCTGAAACATGATACCTAAAGCGTAGGATCCTTTCAGGTTCTTAATAACCGTAGAAATGGTTTCTACCGGATTCCCGTTATAGTAGTAATCGAGCAATACGGCAACAACTTCTGTGTCGGTTTCCGAAAGGAATTTATATCCTTTTTCAACCAGTTTTTCTTTAAGTTGAAGGTAGTTTTCGATGATTCCGTTGTGAACGATAGTAACCCGTTCGTTACCATGAGGATGGGAGTTTACATCAGAAGGTTCTCCATGGGTAGCCCAGCGGGTATGTCCGATACCTACTGTTCCCAGAGGTTTACCCAGCGAAGTTATTTTGTTTTCGAGATTATCAAGCCGACCTTTTGCCTTGACAACCTGAATTTTAGAGTCTTCGAAAATAGAGATTCCGGCTGAATCATAGCCTCTGTATTCCAGTTTGCGTAAGCCGTCTACAAGAACATCTGTAGCCGCTTTTGTGCCGATATATCCAACAATTCCACACATTTTGTGATGAATAAATGATTAAACACTATCACCAGCACATTCTTCTCTATTACCAGATGATTGACATACATGGAGTTAGAGAAGTATCAACTCACAATATTTTAATGAACAAAGAAAGCAATTTTTTATCAGATAGTACGGCTGTGGTCAAAAATAATCGGATTTTGTTGATCTTGGGGTTTAGTTACCCGGGTGCAGCGACCTCCGAGTCGCTGTAAATCTCAGATATGAGTAAGCAATCGCACCATCCAAGCCTTAGAACCTCCCTTTCCACAGTTTGCGCAACCATTCTGCCTGCTTTTGTTCCGCCTGGTTATCGGCAGCATGCCAAATCGATTGAGTCTTCAGCTCATCAGGCAAAAACTGTTGCTCAATGAAATGGTTTTCTCCATCGTGCGAGTAACGGTATTCTTTCCCGTAATTGAGCTGCTTCATGAGCTTTGTGGGTGCATTGCGCAGGTGTAGAGGTACCGGAAGGTCTCCCGTTTCTTTTACCAGTGCAAGTGCTTCATCGATGGCAAGATAAGCCGAATTGCTTTTAGGGCTGTTTGCCAGATAAATAGCAGTTTCGGAAAGGATTATACGGCCTTCGGGCCATCCTATTTTTTGCAAGGCATCGAAACAGGCATTTGCCAGTAAGAGTGCATTCGGGTTTGCCAGTCCAATGTCTTCGGCTGCCGAAATAACCAGACGCCGTGCTATAAACTTAGGATCTTCACCCCCGGCAACCATTCGCGCAAGCCAATAAACTGCTGCGTCAGGATCACTGCCACGGATTGATTTGATGAAAGCAGAAATAATGTCGTAATGCATCTCTCCGCCTTTATCATAAGTCGCCAGATTCTCCTGTAAGCGGTCGGTAACCAATGTGTTGGTGATTACCAGTTCTTCTTCGGGAGACGCGTTGGCGACTAATTCCAGAATGTTGAGCAGTTTTCGGGCATCGCCTCCCGAAAAACGAAGCAAGGCATCATCCTCTTTAATGCTGATATTCCGTTGCTTCAGCTCAAAGTCGGTCGTCAGCGCCCTCTTTACAAGGTCCTGCAAGTCTTTTTTGTCAAGTGATTTTAGAACATAAACCTGGCAGCGCGACAGCAGTGGGGTAATAACTTCAAAGGAAGGATTTTCCGTTGTTGCACCAATTAGTGTTACCGTTCCGTTTTCAACAGCACCCAGCAGCGAATCTTGTTGCGATTTGCTGAAACGATGTATTTCGTCTATGAACAAAATCGGGTTGGGTTGATTGAAAAACCGGTTGCTCTTTGCTTTTTCGATCACTTCCCGCACATCTTTTACGCCCGAGTTGATTGCACTGAGTGTGTAAAACGGTCTCTCTAACCGATTCGCAATGATTCTTGCAAGGGTGGTTTTGCCTACACCGGGAGGACCCCACAAAATGAATGATGAGAGATTTCCCGACTCAATCATTTTGCGAAGGATAGCACGTTCTCCCACAAGATGCTTCTGTCCGATGTATTCGTCCAGATTTTGGGGGCGCAGTCGTTCGGCTAAAGGTGCAGACATTAAATTAGTTATAAATTTGAAAGGTTAGATGTTCAAAGCTGAAATAGATAAACTATGAACATCCAACCTTTGATTGTTGTTGGTTATTATTTCAGGTTCAACACTTTGCCGAATACAGCGGGCAAACCATAAGTAATGTCGTTCAGTTGGTAAAGCTTTTTAACCTTGACTCCGTAAGTTTGTGAGATGGAGTGCATTGATTCTCCGGCTTCTATACGGTGTGTTGCAGGAACGTTTTTAGCAGCTTTGCTTTTTTTTGCTCCCAGATAAACCACTTCATTGACACTCAATACATAATCGTCGGTTACTTCATTTTTGTAACGGAGCACTTTTTCGGGTAAGTTGACTTCTCTGGCGATTGATTTATAGGTGTCGCCGGGTTTTGCAAGCACGTACTTCACACCGTTGTTCTTGTATACTTTATGGTCAAAAGGCTCTTCAATTACTCCAAAGTCGCTGCTAACCACAGAGGAAGATTCTGCCAGCGCTTCAGCAATTGTTTTTTCTTCAATAACCTGTTTCTTTTTTCTTTTATTTGAAGCCAGCAACTTGCTGTTTTCCGAATCAAGCATGTTTAGCTGGTAAAGTTCGATAAGATTTATCAGGCTTGAGGCATATGTTTTACTTGTTGCATATCCGGTTGACTGGAGGCCATTCGCCCATGCTTTGTAGTCGTCTGGCTTTAACGAGAAAAGAAAAGCGTATCGGCTTCTTTTTGCAAGAAATGAAGAATGATCTTCGTATGAATCTTTGGGATTTGAATATTTGCGGAAACATTCATTTTTCTGATCATCGTCCTGAAAGAAAGTGTCTCCTTTCCAATCGGAACATTTTATGCCGAAGTGGTTGTTTGCTTCAGTTGCCAAAGGACTTTTTCCGGCTCTTGATTCCAACAATCCCTGCGCCAGGGTTACACTTGCGGGAATTCCATATTTTTTCTGTTCGGTAATAGCGATTGACTGGTATTTCTTAATATAAGCCTCATAATCCGGTTGGCGCTTCTGGGCTGTAAGGCAAAGAGATGCCAGGAAAAGTACGGTTAGTGTGTTTAGAATCTTCTTCATGAATGTTGAACTTTGGTTAGAGAATTTATTTTATGCTGTTTATTACTTGATCTTCCAGACTCCATCTTCAAATTTAATCGACAGTTGCTCTGATTTTAAAAGGGGTTTCAGTGTTTTCCAATCATTTTCAGCAAGAAATTGCCTGGCATTGCAGAATGCTGTTATGTCGCTTCCATGTTCTGTAAAAGCATAACTTATGAAAAGCGGCGTCAGCAGTTGGGTTGCAATAGAACGATCATACTCCGATATTTCCTTGGCAAGGAAATCGGAAGCTGACAAAGAGGGGAAATCCATTGCGACCGGCTTCCATTCGGGAGAATAAAAATTGATGTATGATTGGCAGGCCGGAGCACATGTTGTGAAAATGACTGCGATGAATGGTGACAATTCCGATCCCAAAACCTGAAATTCCATACTGCCTTTTCGAGATGTTTTCAGCAGCAGATGTTTCGTTCCTTCGTTATAGTCGATTAATTTACAGTAGCCATTCAGGCTGTTTTGAATGGAATCAACCTTTTTGTCTTTGAAATAGGCAAAAAGCTCTGTCCTTTGGGATAGGTCGAGCCATAAAAGGTCGGTTGGCATCGCTTGAAACAATTTTTCAACTGAGGTTTGACCCGATGCCGAAAACAACGATACCACGCTGAATATCAATAAAATTATCTGTTTGTGCATATATTTACGGTTTTGCAGCCGGTGAAGACTGATTTATTTCTTTTCGATCTTTTTCTTGCGAAAAATGCCTTTTATTTTACCCCAGGTGCTGACTAAAAGATCTTTATAATCAGTCAGAATCTCTTTGAAACTGTTGAAGTTTTCAGTATAAGTCAAACCAAGACCTTGTGTATAAGGCGCCGGATTGAGTTGTTTGTAGTCGTTGGTGCGGTTATATCCACGCACACGCCATTTACCGTTGTTCGACAACACATACTGAATATCGACATCGCCGATGAATTTGCTGGTTGAGAAATTATCGTTCCGATAGCCCACACTACCATTTATGATCCAGCGGTTGTTTTGGTACATAATTTCGGCTTCGTAGTCCGTTCCGGTATATTCTCCGACTCCTGATGAACGTAGGTTAAACCCAACATTGACGCCTGAAATTGCTTGGGATAGCCAGCTGTTGAGCTGATTAGACAACGTTGAGCTGGCAACTGAAATCAATTCTCCCTGCCCAATCGGGTTAACTGATGATCGCATGTAGTCAGGCGTATAAAAGCGGTTGAAAGCTAATAACCATATCATTTGCCGATTCATCATGTCGTTTGTATTTACGACATTCTTTACAGCACGTTTTACCTCGTCTCTCGAGTTAGGCAGGTTGATGTCGAATTTAATATCCGGTTTCATCAGGCTACCCGTGAGGTTAAGCAGGCATTCCACAACAGCACTCGACCGACCTGAGTTTTTCAGAATATCTACATCCAGATCGGCTAAGGATGCATTCATCTGATAACGGGCATTAATGTCAATTAGAGCATTATACGCATTTCCGTTCCAACGGATAGCGCTTCCTTTATCAATCTTGAATTCTCTGCTTAATGCATTCTGGAAGGTAAACAGATATTTCCCTTCGTTTATTGTGTAACTTCCCTGCATCTGTAGATCAGGGTTGTGCAACGTGTATCCTACATTGAGTGTTCCGGATCCGACGGCGTCTATTTTGTCTCCGGCTTTCGGGTCAATAATCAGGTGTATCTGAGCATCCGGGGTGACATTCAGCATCGCATTTATCACTGTTGGCGTACTGTTGCCCGATTTATTGTTTTGTTGTTCAACAGAAATGGCAGCGTTACGCTTCTTCTTTACAACATATTCGATGAACGAATTATCGACCGCGCTCACTGCCGAGCCAATTGATATATAAATATTTGTTTTGGGTCTTGATGTCGCGTTGATGTTAATTTTGGTGCCCTGACCATCCCCCGTAACCCGTACGTCCCCGTCTGCATATACCTTGCCCCAAAAATTTTCACTATCGGTTTCTTTGGTATTCATTGACAGTAAATTGTGTGCGGTAACCTGTACGTCGTATTTCCAATCCTTCAAATAATTATTGGATGCCGTGCAGGAGAGAACTCCGGTGTTGTTTTCGGCATCATGCAAAACGAAATTTTTCAGTATGATTGCTTCTTTGCGAAGGTGTACCGAGTCGCTGAAAGTATATGTCGTACCTAATGAACTAAGTCCGGCTTGCCCGTTTTCGATTTTTACATCGCCATTAAACCATATATTTCCTTTCACGAGGAACATCCCCATTTTTCCTGTTGCTGTTCCCTGCGGGTTCGATAAGAATGAGGTCAGGTAAGGGTTAATGAATGTAATGGGAAGATGTCGGGCAAACCCGTAAAGAGCCATTGAGTCTTTTGCGGTGTAGAAACCTCCTTTTAAGATAGCGACAGTATCTTTCTTACTCATCACGCGCCCCATAAGGTTCAACTTACGGTTTGCTTCATCCCATCCACTTTCGGCATAGGTATCGCCCCAAACACAGTGATTCAGTCCGAAATCACGGGCAAAGACATTGACTTTTGCAATCGGATGGTTCAAGACACTAAGTATGGATACTTTGCCGGTGACATTGCCATTCAATGATGGGTTCTGCATGTGAGCCATTTTGGACACATACTCCAGTTGAATGCCTTTTATGTCGACACATAAGCTATCGGTTGCCTGTGCCGAAATTGTTCCGTCAATGCTAAGGTATTGTTGCTGGCGTTCTACCATAAAACGATTGATCCAAACACTCTTCATGTCGGTTTTCACCGTGCTTGGACGAATGTTCCATGCCGAATCATTCAGGATTATCTGCGTGGGCAATATTTTTGTGTCAGCCCATAGCTGATTGTTTTCTTTCCAAAGTCTTGTTCTGGCAACCATTTCGCCGGCATAAGTCTCTTTCCCGCTGTTGTCCCACATAAGCCGTGTGCTGACAGAATCTTTTGCCGCAGCAGCTGATGCGAAAAGATTCATGACCGTATTGTTGCTTTGAAGTATCATGCCTTTCGCTGTAATCTGCATCATTTCACGTGGGTTGTCACATGTGAGGCGTAATTTCGAAAAATGCGATGTTTTCGAGGTCAGCGTTGGTATGTCAAGCGTAAAATTTAACTGCCGGGAGTCTGAGTTGACATTTCCTTCCAGACTTGCACCGTTTTCAATCTGAATTGGAAATGCCAAAACCGAAAAGAGTTCATCGGCCTGATTCGGATCTACTTTCAAATTGAATGCGAAATTATTGAACGCAACATATCGTTCTGATGTGTGTAGAAGCGATGGCAGATATTTCGCGGCAATATAGGTGATGTCTTTGGGAAGTTTTATAAAATTGAATTTGCCCTGAAAATATCCGCTGATAAGATCAGAGTTAATATCCAGCCGGTTGTTGTTTCCAAATGTCGGTAGAGCATTGAGAGTTAGGTGGCTCAGGTTGTACTCCTTTCCTCCGTTCAACAGATTAATATTCGTGAAAATAACCGATCCGTCAGCATCTTTCATCAAATCGCCCTGAAGGTTTGCTTCCATGTGCAGCCCGGCAGTCAGATTCGGAAAGTCTTTCGTCAGATTTAGCTTGTTGGGCGTGAGGTTCTGGATGTCGGCCGTGAACTTATAAACAGGTCTCTTCTTTGCCAAATCGATAAGTCCGGCCAAATTGAAGCGGATATTCGGGTCTTCAAGACTCGCTGATCCGTCAAATTTCGATCCGTCAAAATTGCCGTCAATGGTCAGGTTATTGTATTTGTATTTGTTGAAGGAGAAAGAGGATACCACGGCTTTTGCCTTTGTGGAGAGTGGTTTTCCTTTTTCGCTTCTTCCTTCCAGTTTTGCCTGTAGCGAAATGTTTCCCATATCAGGAGAACTTAACATTTCCCCTAAACGGAAATTCATGGCATTGATGGCTCCTGAGAATTGCAACTTGTTCAGCTTGTCGCTGAAATTGAGTTTGATGTCGGTAGACAAACTTCCCAGACGTGTCGACAGGTTTCCGTAAGCCACCATTTCGCTGAAGAAACCGGTAAGGGAACCGTTAAAACGCAGGTCTCCCAATCGCAAAACTTCGGTGGGAAGTGTAAATGGTTTCCCGGTAAAATGGGCTATCATATCCTGCATTTTTGCTGCATTTACATTTAGCTGCTTCAGATTGGCATAAACGAATGTCTCTCCAATATCAGGCAGACCGTTTATGTCAAAGTTGCCGGAAAGGCTAAAGTGGTTTTGACCCGTCAGGCTTAGTTTCTTACATCTGAAATTGGAGAAAGTTCCGCTAAGATCGGTCGTTAGTTTGAACTTATCGTGGTACGACGCCAGTGGCGGAAGGAAACAAGCCAGATCGCTCGGTACGATTTCCGAAGGTAAAATGGAACAGTTAACCTTTACGTTTTGAAGGAGATTTCTTGTTTTCCCGGATGCCTTGGTAGTAAATGTGATATTCTGCATCTTCACTTCACTCGCGGGCATCTTTAGATTGAAGAACGGCAGAATCAATTGCTTCTTGTTTGCCCTTATGCGGGTTTGAAGCTTTGAAAGTTGCAGACCCGATCGTTCCCGTAATGAAAGGGCATGAATGTCGGCAGACAAAGAATCGGACGAAAAACGATGCAGCGACAAATCAAGATTAATATCACGAACATCAAGATGAGACGCATCGAATGTTCTGAGATATTCTTTCTTGTCAATATTGTTGAGGCGGAAACGACTGTCGGTCAACCGGAAACGATCCACGCTGAAAATGAGGTTCATTTTCGATTTTGTGGTGTCTTTTGACGCAAAAGCTTTGAGCACAAAATCAAAGTTGGTTTTCCCGGTCGAATCCACTTTAAGGTTGAAATTCAAACGGGTCAGATCGGCTGCGTTGATTGCCACTTCTTTACGGAACAATCGCCAGAAATCAAGGTGAACCTTCATTTGGTGTGCCGTAAAAAGAGTATCGCGCGTTTGATCCTCAAGATAGACGTCTCCCATTTTTAATTCAGAAAACGGGAAAAATGAAAGGGTTCCTATTTCAACACGTGTGTGTAATTTTTGTGACAGATCCGCTACAATTTTTTTGCGGATAGAGTTCTGCACAAAGCTCAAATTCAACAAAATAAATATAGTGCCAATGATAGCTACCGTAATTGCTGTAGCTATTAAGAGCACTCTTAGAGATTTTTGTTTAATTTTGAGCATTCTATTTGAATCTTGTAAAGATGAACTGTGCCCTTTGAAAGGGTGTTCATATCTTACTATTAATAAGAATAATAAGTAAAACGAAAGAATAAACCGAAGCATCACATTCGGGTACAATTTCTGTAAGTTACTTATGCTTCGGCAAATTTACTTGAAAATCAAATGAGAACAAACAGAATCTTATTAATAATTACTATTTTTATGACGGCTTGCAACCTTTTTGCAGCCAAAAATCTATCACCAACTATGGTAAAAATACAAACCAATCATGGCGATATCCTCGTAAAGCTCTATGACGAAACGCCTCTGCACCGCGATAATTTTCTGAAGTTAGCCAAACAGGGCTTTTATGACGGAGTTTTGTTTCACCGCGTCATTGGCGAATTTATGATTCAAACCGGCGATCCGCAGTCGAAAGATGCAAAACCAGACCAGATGCTGGGCACCGGCGGACCCGGATATACCGTTCCGGCAGAAATTCATTATCCGGCATTTTTCCACAAGAGAGGAGCTTTGGCGGCAGCGCGTCAGGGTGATGAAGTTAATCCGGACAGAGCCTCGTCGGGTTCACAATTTTATATAGTTCAGGGACGTACCTGTTCTGAAAATGAATTGAATCATGTAGAACAATCTGCACGGGTTAATCAGGAAAGAGGTATCTTTCAACAAATAGCGGCAACTCACATTGAAAAAATCAAGGCTCTTCAGTTGGCAAATGACACTGCCGGCCTTAATACTCTCCGCGACTCAATTTATGCAGAAACGGTTCAGAAAGTTGATGCGAATCCGATGTTCAAGTTAACGGATGAGGTTCGTCAGGCTTACAAAACGTTGGGGGGAACTCCGCATCTCGATGGCAGTTACACTGTTTTTGGAGAGGTAGTATCGGGTCTTGAGGTGGTCGAAGAAATTTCGAAGGTTAAAACCGGTCGTGCCGACCGTCCCGTTGAAGATGTCAAGATTATAAAAGTTACAGTAGAAGAATAAAGCTATCAATCAGCTAACACTAATTGACAGCGTTCGAATAAAACAGACTCGAATGAAGAAACGAACATGTTATGCTGAAATTGATTACTTATGTACAATATTCGGCAACATGTGAGTTCCATCCGACTTATAAAAACAAACATATGCGGATGAAATTAGTTATCCTCACCGGAGCAGGAATGAGCGCCGAAAGTGGCATCAGCACTTTTAGAGATGCCGGTGGGTTGTGGGATCAATATCCCGTCGAAGATGTGGCGACCCCGGAAGGTTGGGCTCGTAATCCTGAGCTTGTGCTTGGCTTTTATGCCGAACGTCGCCGCCAGTTGTTAAAAGCAAAACCCAACGACGGACACGTGGGGCTTGCTCGTTTGCAAGAGCAATTTGATGTTCGCATTATAACGCAGAACATAGATGACCTGCACGAACGTGCCGGAAGCAAAAATGTGCTACACCTGCATGGAGAACTTACGAAAGTGTGTTCCACGTACGATCCGAACTATGTTGTTGACCTTCCTTCGGATGCTCCTTATATAAAGCTGGGAGACAAATGTCCCAAAGGAGGACAGCTTCGTCCTTTTATCGTATGGTTCGGAGAAGCCGTTCCTGCAATTGAAGAAGCTGCCGACCTGAGTGCTCAGGCAGATATTTATGCCGTGATTGGCACTTCGCTCAATGTGTATCCGGCGGCAGGGTTGTTGCATTATGTTCCTAAAGGCGTGCCAATCTATCTTATCGATCCGAAAGAGGTAGACACAGCCTATTATGAACGTATTACATTTATTCAGCAACCGGCAACCACCGGAGTTGCTCAATTGGAAAGGTTGTTGGTGTCTTAAATTGTATAATACAATAGTGCGTAATACGAAATTATAAGAAAAGCCGGAGTCTGATTTTGAAGTCATTTTCCGGCTATCTTTTTGTAATGTTGTATCTGTTGTAACAAAAGATTCTCAACTCCTTATGAATGCGGAGAATGATATTTGTTTAAGCAATTATCATGTATGACAAAATGACAATAAAAAATATTAAAAACGGATAAAATATAAGATAATTGCTATTATATACTTGTTTTTCTAATCTTTTTGTTACCTTTGCATCAGTTTATATAATAAAATGCAATTAAAAATAGGCAAAAACATGAAAGCAAAATTAGAGTATGTTTGGTTGGATGGTTACAAACCAACCCAATCGTTGAGAGCAAAGACAATGATGTCTAAAGACAACTTTAGTGGAAAACTGGAAGACTGCAAAGTATGGTCATTCGACGGTTCTTCAACCGAACAAGCTACTGGTGGTTCTTCCGACCTTTTGTTAAAACCGGTTGCTATCTACCCGGATCCAACTCGCAAAAACGCTTATGTTGTGATGACTGAAGTGTTGAATCCTGATGGAACTCCACACGAATCAAACGGTCGTGCAACTATCGAATCGGACGATGATGATTTCTGGTTTGGTTTCGAACAAGAATATTTCTTGATGGATCCTGCAACAAACCTTCCTTTAGGTTTCCCTGCTGGTGGCTATCCTGCTCCTCAAGGTCCTTACTACTGCGGCGTAGGTGCTAAAGCTGCTTACGGACGTGAAATCGTTGAAGAACACTTCGATGTTTGTTTGGAAGCCGGTTTGAATGTTGAAGGTATCAACGCTGAAGTTGCTGCCGGACAATGGGAATTCCAAATCTTCGCTAAAGGTGCAAAAGATGCAGGTGATCAAATTTGGGCTGCTCGTTATTTCTTGGAAAAAGTTGCTGAAAAATATGGCGTTTATGTTGAATTGCATCCAAAACCACTTGGAAAAGATCTTGACTGGAATGGTTCGGGTATGCACGCTAACTTCTCTAACGGTTTGATGAGAACTAGCGGTGACAAAAAAGTATTTGACGCAATCTGCGAAGAATTCGGAAAACACATCCAAGAACACGTTTCTGTTTACGGAGCTTACAACGACCAACGTTTGACAGGTAAACACGAAACAGCTTCTATCAACGAATTCTCTTATGGTGTTTCTGACCGTGGTTCTTCTATCCGTATTCCTATTGGAACAGTAGAAGATGGCTGGAAAGGTCGTTTGGAAGACCGTCGTCCTGCTTCTAACGGTGATCCATACAAAATTGCTGCAGTTATTATTTCAACTACCAAAAAAGGTATTGCAAAATTATAATTACAAGCGAATATACAACTCACGAAGGGTGTCCAGTTTTTGGGCACCTTTTTTTGTTGCGCTGAGAATGGTCAGTAAATTTGACGGTTAAAGTCCGTTATGGGGGCTATCAGCTGCCAACTATTAACCTGAGTTCGGGATAAGTTTCTGGCAATTCTCAAGGCTAATCACATGTTGATCAAGCCAAAGAGAAGTTGCCGGATAACAACCAATTCCCACCATCGTTTCCACAAGCATAAAAACTTAGTGGAAAACATGCCCTTGCAACGCCCGGAACAGGTCTGGGTATCCGACATAACCTATATGGAGGCAGAGACAGAAATTGCTATTTGGCGTTGGTTACAGATGCCTATTCAAAGAAAATCATGGGTTATGATGTTTCTTAATAGTTTGGCAACAGAGGGTTCACTCAGAGCATTGAATATGGCGGTCAAACAAAGAAAATATAAAGACAGACTAATCCATCATTCAGACAGGGGGCTGCAATATTGCAGCAATGATTACCAACGGGTATTGAAAAAGAGGAAAATCATACCGAGTATGACCGAAAGTTATGATCCTTACGCTAATGCAATTGCCGAAATAGTAAATGGAATCTTAAAACAAGAGTTTTTATTGGAAGAATATCAGGTCGACATTCAAACAATGCAACTATTGGTAAAAGATGCTGTACGCATTTATAATACGAGAAGACCTCATTTTTCTTGCCACATGAGGACTCCTGAACAAATGCATGAACAAAAAGAAATTGAAATCAGAACCTATAAAAACAAAGATAGATGTCGGGCTAGCCCGACATCTATCTTATAAATTTTGTCCTAATAAAAACTGTAACGCTTTTTAGGACTAGACAAAAGGGTGTTTTGATGGGCGAAGCGGACATAGCCTTGACTTTTTGGTTTCCTTTTTGTGGCAAGTGGAACATCCCGACCGCAGCGTCGAGGATAAAAAGGAAGTCGGGGTCGCAGGGGCGGCAGCCTCTTATCTAATTCTTGAATGCGTAATCCCTGGAGCAGGAGTCAATCTATTGTGCTTTGATAAAAAATTATAAAGTAGTTGGATCCTTTCATTTCGTGCTTATATTTGCTTTTCATTTTGTAAGCCGATTTTCTTAAAAACGAGCATGTTCGTTCCTTATTACAAACTAATACTACTCACATGCGGGTGTATAAAAATCAATAATCTGTATGAAAAAAGTATTCACACTGCTGATGGCTGCTCTATTTGTTGCTGCGTCATCGCTAAGTGCTCAGACTCCTGCTGCTGCTCCAGTAAAGAAGGAAGTTAAGAAAGAGATGAAAAAAGCAGACAAGGACATGAAGAAGGCCGATAAGGATATGAAAAAGGCCGACAAAGACATGAAGAAAGTTGAGAAAAATGCCAAAAATGTAACACCTCCGCCTCCTCCTCCACCTCCAGCAAAGGTTGCTCCGGGTCAACACCTGAAAAAAGATGGTACTCCCGACAAACGTTTTAAAGACAACAAAGTAGCTCCTGCTACGAAGCATCTGAAAAAAGACGGTACTCCGGACAAGCGATTCAAAGAAAATAAAGAACCAAAAAAATAAATACAGCCGTATTTGAAAAAAATGGCCTTGGTGAAACAATCATCAAGGCCATTTGCGTTATATCAAGAATATTTTCGTCGTCTCAGGAAAAAGAACACTGCGGCAAACAAAGCCAGCAAAACCAGAGGCGTAACCAAATTGACTATCTGCCATGTTGTTCGGCCTTCTGTTGTAGCAACATTGTTAAGCAAACGAAGTGGAACTACCCGCGATCTTAATTCGAGCCAGCTATCGTCTCCGCTAAGATACAGAACGGCATTTACGATGAAATCACGATTGCCGTATTGGCGATTGGTATAGCTATCGAATCCTAAAGGTAACAGTTGCATGTTGTCTCCGGTTCCGTGAACTTCGTTGCGGATAACATCTCCGTTTGCAACAACAATCATTCTTGTATACTTGCTCTTGCGGGTTATCGGCTCAGATTTATTAATCCCTTCGGGCACCATTCTGTTGGCAAAGGCAGAAGTGAAGGTTCCTTCCAGAAGGCCTCCGACCGGAATATTTTGGAAGCGGAAATAATCGTGGTCACGCGGATCCGGCATTTGTTTCAGGTCAACCATTGCCGGAGGTGCTAAAACATGTGATGCGTTAGAGGTGGCGAGAAGGGCTTGCTTCTTTACCAGAGTGTCTACACCTACAAAATCAATAGATGAAGCGAAATTTGCCTTTACAGAAGCCAGATTACGCGTGGTGGCGTTGTATGGAGACGTGAGCAACAATGGCTGAAAAACCCACGGCATTGGCTTAAATTGCGGTTCTTCTCCCGGGCGTGACACATTAATTGGCATAGAGGCACATTGAACATCCTGTACAATGTCAGGATTGATGCGGACACCATATCCAAAAAGCATATCGGATAAATTCACATCAAGCGGAGCAATGGTTGCCTGTCCGGTTCTCGAAAGGAAATCATTGTCGATTTTTGATCCGTCGATGAGCCACAACACACGTCCTCCATTCATAATGTACTGGTCGATAATGAACTTCTCATTCTCGGAGAATGCTGTAACCGGTTTGGCTATGATAACAACTTTGTAAGGATCAAGTGCTTTCGGATCGTTGCCGGGAACGCCTCTATCCACCTGGAAATAGCGGCTGAGAGCTGTGGTTGCGTCATACACTTCCGGTTCGGGTAATTCTCCGTTGCCTTCCAAAAACGCAACTTTACGATTCTCTTTCACATTCAATATCCGAATGGCATCGGTCAACTGATATTCAAGATTTTCCACCGAAGCATTCAGGTTCTCTTCCCCGGAATGTCCCTGTACATTGGTAAGCAGGTTCACTAAAAGGGTGTCTTTATGACTGATTATTTCCGCCCAGGGAAAAATAATCTTCCGTACAGCTTTCCCATCAGCATCTTTCTCGTAAACCATTGTCGCATGCATCCCCCGTTTTTCGAGCGAAGCATAATAGGCGTCCTGATCTTTACCTTCGGCTGCTTTTGCCGGATCGATAAGCTGATATTGAATGTTTTTTCCGGCATATATCTTAAACTCGTCCAAATAGTCCGTGCAGGAATGCTTTAATCGTAGAAAGCCGGCGTTTAAATCACCGTCAAGATAAACATTGATTTGTACCGGCTCATCCAGCGACTTCATGAGCCCTTTTGTAGCTGATGAGATAGTATAGCGCTTGTCGGAAGTTAAATCGAGACGGAAAAACAGGTAATGAGATATAAAAGAAACAGCAGCAATGGCTACTGCCACAGCAGCTATTTGTAAAAAAAGGCGTTTATTTTTCATCAGAGGATAGACCAAACATAAAAAATGACTTCCCGTGCAAATGATTGTCGGGAAGTCTTATTTTTCAAACAAAATTGATAGTTATAAAATTACGGCTAAGAAGCGGACTGTTTTATTGTCGAGAGCTTTCATTCCGTGCTTTAATTCGGCATTGAAATACAGCGAATCTCCTTCTTCCAAAATTAGTTCTTTGCCGTTTATTTCCAGAAGCATTTTCCCTTCAATAACATAATTGAACTCTTGTCCTTCATGAGTATTCAGACAAATAGGATTGTCGCAAGGTTCTACCGAGACAATAAACGGATCGGCTTTTCTGCCTGCAAAACCTGCTGCCAGCGATTGGTATTTGTACGCTTTTGTTCTTTCAATAGCAACTCCCTGACCTTTGCGGGTGAGATAGTAAGTTCGCATTCTCGGTTCTTCCCCGAATAGCAAGGCTGTCATTTCAATATTAAAACGGCCGGAAACGTTATGTAGAAGGCTTACCGGAATATCTTTTTCTCCATTTTCACAGCGGAGATACTCTTCCTCACTTACCATTGCAGCATCGGCCATCTCTTTGACCGATACATTCAGCGCATCCCTTAATCCGTGCAGACGTGCAGCTATTTGTCTGATTTGATCGTCCATACAAAATATGAGTTATTGACGTGTTATAAAACACTATTGTTTGTTCAGCTTTTCAATACAGGAACCTAAACTTGTTTCCCAATGCGGGATTGAGATTCCGAAAGTCTTTTTGATCTTTGATTTATTCAGAACGCTGTAGAACGGGCGCGGTGTTTTTGCCGGAAAGTCTTTCGATTCGATCGGCAGCACTTTGCAGTCTATTCCGGCAAGGCGATGAATGGCAATTGTGAAATCGTACCAGCTGCAAACGCCCTCATCTGAAAAGTGATAAACGCCTGTCTTGAAAGCATTTTCATTTTCAATGGTTTTTCCGATAATCTGTAAGATGGCAACAGCCAAATCGGCGGCATTGGTCGGTGTGCCTATCTGGTCAAAAACCACTTTGAGTTCGTCGCGTTCTTTGCCGAGCTTCAGCATCGTTTTTACGAAATTGTTGCCATAAACCGAATACAACCACGACGTACGGATAATCACTGCATCAAGGCAAACTCTTTTTAGATCGGCTTCACCACTGGCTTTGCTTTTTCCGTAAACCGTTTTGGGGTTGATCTTTACGTCCTCGGTGTAAGGAACGTGTGCCGTTCCGTCAAAAACATAATCGGTGGAGATATGAATGACTTTAATTTCGTGTGAAGCAGCAACTTCCCCGATGTTTCTGATTGCCTCGCAATTAATTGCAAAACATTTCTCTTCATCTTCTTCTGCCTTATCCACTGCCGTATAAGCAGCGCAGTTGACGATAAAATCGAACGATTTGTTGGCCACAAACTGCTCGATAGCGTCTTTGTCGCAAATGTCTAACGTGTCGGCATCTGTAAAGACAAATTCGACGTCTTTCATTTGTGGGGCAATTTGTTGCAGTTCACTGCCTAACTGCCCATACGAACCTGTGACTAAAACCTTTTTCATACTTTTTATCTTTACGGGGTTAATAGACAAAATTCATCTCAGCCTGTTCCAGGATCGGATGTTTCTGATCCTTTTCGGATATGATGGCTTCTTCTAATGGAACTTGCCAGTCTATGTTCAATGTCGGATCGTTATATATAATTCCTCTCTCCAAAGAGGGATCGTAAAAATCATCGCATTTATAGCTAAATACTGCGGTGTCACTCAATACTGAAAATCCGTGAGCGAATCCCTGAGGAATAAGGAACTGTAATTTATTTTCTTCCGAAAGCTCAACACCGAACCACTGTCCGAATGTTGGTGATCCTTTTCGTATGTCAACAGCTACATCGTAGACTCTACCAACGATAACGGAAACCAGTTTGCTTTGGCTGTGCGGATTAAGCTGGTAATGCAGTCCTCTGACCACTCCGTAGCTCGATTTCGATAAATTATCCTGACAAAAGTCAATGTTGATGCCACTTTCGGCTAATCTTTTCTTGTTGTAACTCTCTAAAAAAAATCCCCGGCTATCAGCAAAAATCCGGTTTTTGATTATAAATAAATCACGTATTGGCGTACTAATTATTTCCATTTTCTATTGGTTCATTGGCAATCTTAATAAGGTATTGCCCATAATTGTTTTTCTTTAGAGGTTCGGCCAGTTGCAGCAACTGATTCCGGTCAATAAATTTCATACGAAATGCTATTTCTTCAATGCAGGCAACCATCAAACCCTGGCGGTTTTCAATGGTCGAAATGAAATTGGCAGCTTCAAGTAAACTGTCGTGCGTGCCTGTATCCAGCCAAGCCATTCCGCGTCCTAAAAGTTTTACGTTCAGCCGGCCTTCATCGAGATAAATCCGGTTGAGATCCGTAATCTCAAGTTCACCGCGGGGTGAAGGCTTTAGTGCTTTTGCTTTCGCTACCACATCGTTGCCATAGAAATAGAGACCGGTCACTGCATAATTCGACTTTGGAACGGCCGGTTTTTCCTCAAGGCTAAGTACTTTGCCTGACGGGTCGAATTCAGCAACACCGTAGCGTTCCGGATCATTCACGTAATAACCAAAGACCGTGGCTCCGTCTTTTATTTGTGCGGCTTCCTGCAATTGTGAAGATAAGTTGTATCCGTAGAAAATATTATCGCCCAGTACCATGCAAACGGAATCGCTGCCAATGAATTTTTCTCCGATTATAAATGCCTGTGCCAACCCATCGGGAGATGGCTGGATTGCGTATTCAATTTTCAGCCCATAAGCCGATCCATCTTCAAAAAGCCGTTTGTAAAGATCTATATCCTGAGGCGTTGAGATTATCAGTATTGCCTGAATTCCCGACAACATTAACACCGACAATGGGTAGTAAATCATCGGCTTGTTATAAACAGGAATAATTTGCTTCGAAATGCTTTTGGTGATGGGGTATAAGCGGGTTCCCGATCCCCCGGCCAAAATAATACCTTTCATGGATAAATATTGTTAATTAGTATTGTAAAGGCATTTGCAGGAACAACCCGTAAAATGAGCCGAGAGTCTTGCATTTATAAGGTTTTTGCCCGTTTTTGATATAAACAAAGATAATCGCTTTTATTGAAAATGGTACGGAAATGTAAAAAAAATTACCATCCAAAAGCGGCATTATTGTCCATCCATTTTCCCTGTACTTTCATGACCTGTTCCATGACGTCGCGGGCGCATCCTTCTCCTCCTTTTAAGGGGGATACATAGACCGAGATTGCTTTTATTTCAGGAGCGGCATCCTGTGGACAGGTAGGTACGCCAACACGTGACATGACCTGATAATCAGGAATGTCGTCGCCCATGTAAAGCACTTCATCGGTATTGAGGGAATATTTGTGGAGGAACTCGTCGAGGTCGTTTGTTTTGGTACTTGAGGCCATGTAAATATCTTCCACACCTAAACGCTCGAAGCGAAGCCGTACGGCATTTGTGTTTCCTCCGGTTATAATTGCAACATGGTACCCTTTTTTAATAGCGTATTGGATTGCATACCCGTCCTTGATATTTACCATCCGCATTGGTTCCCCATTGGGGTGCAAAGGAATACTGTTGTTTGACAACACACCGTCAACATCAAATGCAAAAGCTTTGACATTGTTGAGAAGTTCTTTGAAATTTGCCATAATGTATAAAGTTATACAGTAAAAAACAAAAGGCCAAAAGTTTGATAATCAAACTGTTGGCCTTGTTTGGTTGTCTCACCAGGATTCGAACCTAGACAGGCAGTACCAAAAACTGCAGTGCTACCATTACACCATGAGACACTCCATTATGTTTTGCTTTAAAAGCGAGTGCAAAGGTAAGAGTTTAATGCTTTTCCTCAAAATATTTCGGCGGAAATTTTTCTCCGGATTATCATTTTTTGTTCAATATTGGTATAATGTGTTGATATACAATATGTATATTGCCTTTGCGGTGGTCTTAAAACGGCCATTCAGAATACGTTTTTTACTTCTTTGTCAGAATGTCTAACCACTTGCGTGGTTTCTTTAATTCCTCAAAAACAGGTGACGGGCTATGCAAAACACTAAACCGTTCGTCAGTTTCCGATTGGAATCCGAACTGTTCGGGGTAGATAACAAGTTGACTGTTGTTTATGACAGTGTTGGATACCGAAGCAAACAACTCTTCGAACAAAGCATTGAAAGAGATGGTAGATTTACGTCCTGCGATAAAAATCACCAAATCGTTGTTGCGTACCTGTTTGATGCAGGACTCTATTTCATGCCATCCCTCCATGTTGCGATAAAATGTGGGAACCTTGTGTTTGTGTAGTCCGGCAAATAACTTAAGCTTTTCTTCCGTATCACTATTGGCATAAAAAATAAGAGATGCATCTGCCTGTTTCGCAATGTGGTAAATGTGCTCGTAGCTACGCTGGAATCCAAGTTCGAGTTCGGCTTTTTCCGGAATAAACGTTACGATCTGTGAAGTTGTTCCCAATGGCTGAACCGGCTTGTAAACATAGATAGACCGGCTCATGCTTTTTTGCAAAGAATCGGCCATTTGGCCTAATACCGATTCTGTGAGCTTTGTCTTTCTGTGCAGACCGATGATCACATCCGAAATATTGTGCTCTTTCACGGTATGTATAATCCCACTGGCAGAGTTTACGTCGTAACGCACAAGTTGTTCGATTGTGTTGTCGGTAGAAGCGGCAACTTTGGCGGCTCTTTCCAATAATTTTTCTCCTGTTCCCCGGCTTTCGTTCACTATGTCGTCTACTACTGCCAAAACGTATAACGGTTGTTTCAAAGGAGCTGTTTTCATCATTACAGCCAGCTCCATCAGTCTGTCGATAGTCTCAGGATTTGATACCGGAATTAGAATTCGTTCGCGTGTTTCTTGCTCGGATTTGTCTCCCATTTGTCCTGCCAATGCCAGTCTTCGAGCTGCTTTTTCTGTTACAAACGAACTGATAATGCACGATAGCAGAATCATGATAATGGTTCCGTTTAGCACATGGTCGTTGAGCAACCTAAGCGGAGTGCCATCCGGATTTTGACCCAGAATAATGTTGTAACCTACCATTACAGCAGCCAGCGTTGCCACGGCGTGAGCATTACTCAGTCCGAAGATCATCAATCCTTCGTCTTTGGTTAGCCGGCAGGTGATGCGGGTAAACGTGGCGGCCAGCCATTTGCTGGTTATAGCTACAATTGCCATAACACCGGCCACGAGCAGGGCTTCGTATCCACTGAACAATACCCGGTAGTCGATCATCATTCCCACTCCGATCAAAAAGAACGGGATGAAAAGCGCATTTCCCACAAATTCGAGACGATGTTTGAGCGGCGATACTTTAGGAACCAGACGGTTCAGCGAAATGCCAACCATGAATGAGCCGAGAACACCTTCCAGTCCTGCAAGCTGAGCCAAAAACGCCCCAAGGAATACCATAGCCAATACGAAGATGAACTGAAGAATGTTGTCTTCGAAGCGTTTCATGAAAGCTCTGGCGATAACCGGAAAAACAAACAGAACAATGAAGGCAAAACAGACAATTTTGATTCCCCATACCACCATAAACCAGTTGGTGAGGGTCCCTTTGCACATGCCGGCAATGATTGCCAGCAACATCAGCATCAGGGTGTCTGTCAGAATGGTTCCCCCGACTGTGATGTTGACCGCGCGGTTTTGTGAAACGCCATATCGGCCTGTTATCGGATAGGCTACAAGCGTTTGCGACGAATACATTGCTGCCAGCAGAAGCGAAGTCATCAGTGTAAAGTGCAGAATGTAAATGCTTGTAAATGTTCCGATAAGTATCGGTATGGAAAATGTGAAGAGGCCAAAAATCATTCCCTTGACACGATTTCGACGAAAGTCGTTCATGTCCATATCAATCCCGGCAAGGAAAAGAATGTAGAGAATGCCCACGTTGCCGAACAGATGAAAACTCTCATCGTTGGCGAGAATATTGAACGCTTTTGGCCCCAGAAGAATCCCTGCGAAAATCAGCCCTACAATATACGGTATTCTCAACCGGTGCAAAAGCAACGGCGAAAAGAGAATGACAAGCAGCACCACACCAAAGATAAGGGTGGAGTTCTCCAAAGGTAATTGTATGGTAATGTCAGACAGGGTCATTTAGTAAAACGGCAAAAACTTAATGTTTTTGCCGTATAAGTATTTGTAATCAATCAGCCGGAGAAGTGGACAGCAGTTTCTTCTCCAACTCGTTTATTTTTGATTCCTGATTGTTGATGGTGGTCAACAGAGCATTCAATTCTTCGTTTTCGATGCTTGAAGGGAATTGTCCCTTGACCCGATCCATGAAGTCGGCCAACACATTCATGTAGTTTGTGAAGGCATCATAGGAAGACTCATAGTTCGGAAAAACTGTAAATCCGTCCCATGGTTTGGTTGTCATGTAATGAAAATGATCGGACGATTGCAGGCAGAGCCAGTCGCGTTTCAATGCACGATCGGAGCACAAACGAACCCGTTCTCCAACCTGATATAATTTCTGAAGAGCTTCGGTCTGGAGGTCGTTGCCGGTCCAGCTGCTCAGGTCTTTTTCTTCTCCCGACCACGTTTGAGGGTAGGGGACGCTAATAGGAGAAATCGGATTGAATTTTTTCGCAATCTCGGAAGGCGTGGAAAAGGTTATCTTATTTGCTAAAGCCTGAAGTGGTAATGCTTTGATAAATTCAAAAATGCCGCTTTCGGGGCGTTGGCGTTCTCCGATAGATTGGTAGCCCATAAAAATGCTGAAAACTTTTTCGCTTTCTTCTGCGCTTTTAATCCAGCTCATCAGTTTTTCGGCCGTCAAAGGAAATTCACTCCAGCTCCAGTCAGAGAAGCGGTATGCAATGTCGTCACTCAGTTTCATGTTACGGGTCAGTACTTTGACCTGCGGGATATAACTATGGCCATATACAAAATTCGGACTTTTCCATCCCAACACATGCTTGGAACCTTCGGTGAGCATAGTAGAATATCCCATTTCGTAAACCATTTGGGCGATCTCGTCGGAATAAATCATTTCGGTATTCCGGAAGGTGGTAGGTCGAACGCCAAAAAGCTCATAAATAGTATCGCTGTGCATTTTGACCTGCTGAACAAACTCTTCAGGATCAAATACGGCGGCGAGTGAATGGGAATATGTTTCAGCAACAAACTCCACACTACCTGTTTCGGCAAGTTCCTTAAAGCTATCAATCACTTCGGGAGCATATTGTTCGAATAGTTCAAGCGCAATTCCCGAGATGGAAAAAGAGACTTTGAATTTGCCGTGCGAACTGCGTATCATATCAAGAATGAGACGGTTGGTCGGTAAGAAGCTACTGTTTGCTATGCGCTGAACATTCGCTTCGTTTGCAAAGTCATCATAGTAATAATGATCGGATCCTATTTCAAAGAAACGATAACGCTTTAACTGCATCGGTAAATGCACCTGGAAGTAGAAACAGATAGTTTTCATTTGCGTGTAGTTTAGATTTTAAAGGACAAATGGAACTCCATGTTGTTGCACATGTTCTAATTGCGTTGATTTCGGTTGGCTCGCGCTGAACGTCGTTTCGTGACAATTGGCTTTGTAAAACAACATGTTCGTTTCATAAGCGAAAAGTTTAAGGTGAGCTGATAAAGTTACTGATGTCTTTCGGCATTCAGAATGTGGATGGAGAAAGGATATCGGTTTCGCCTACCCATGGCAAAAATAGGATTTATTTCGGATAAACAAAAAAAATATGGCACCTATCTTGCGACAAGTGCCATAAAAATGCAATTAAAAAGCGGTGAGGGGGGGATTCGAACCCCCTGACTAATTCACTATATAATCAATAAATTAGTACAGGGATTAAAATACATACACCTAAAACTACACCTGCATTTCTCATTCTTGATGCTATTATGGGGCTTTTAATGGATGCTCTAAAACCGGAAGTAAAAGAGAGATGACATTGCGTTCTCCATATACTACAAGAACACTATTTGTTCGTGTACAGATATACCAATATTCAATGTCATTTGCTCCCGTAAATTTATATCTCATCCCATGTTCTGCTATTGCAATGGAAGACCCAAATTTTACTGTTAGAGCATCTTTTAGTTCATGGTGAAAATTGTTGTCCTTTTGCTCAAAAGTCAATATCACAGCACTAAGCCGATCCCAATAAAATATCAATTCGGCTTTGTCTGGATGAAAATTAAGGAATGGCTTATTTTCTCCTATCCATAGATAGCTGATGTACATTCTGTTATCAGATATCCTGTCTGGAATGTTAGCATCTAAATCCAGCTCCCAATTACTGTACTGGTAGCCTATTCTGAATGGTATACGAGGTTTCATTTTGTAATTAGGTATAAAAAAACCACCTGTGTTAGGTGGTTTTTTGAGTATGCTTTTGAATCATACCTTATTATTAAGGGCGTTGTAATAATGGTGGAATATTATTATTTTTTTGCACTGGTTCTGATTCTGATTTCGTTTCTTGCTCTGGTATAGTAGTGTCCCAATGAAAACCGGAATATCTCAATCCATCTATTCTGAATTGTGCCATATAGTAATTATATAACCGATCTGCATATTGAGGATTACTTTTCCGTATATCTTCTAAATAGAAGCAGAAATACAAATGATTCTTATAATCTAGTTTTATCTTAGAAAGTCTCCCTGTATCCAAATCTTTTTGTAGTTCAGCTTGTAATTTGGTTGCTATAGGTAGCACGCTTTTCCATAACATAGGATCTTTTTGTAAATAATCATAGAGCTGTTTGGCTTGGTCAATATAATAATCTTCGATTCTACTAACCTGTCCATTTACCACTTCATCATCAATGTGTTGTACCTTAAGATTGAGAATGGATTCGACAATCGCAATTGTGTAATCATATTTTTTTTGATTGTATTGAAGAGCTTGAGCAGCCAAGGCCATAGGTGCATTATACATGCCGTCATTTTGAAATTCAGGTTCTGTTGTTGTATACCTTTGTCTTTCATTTGTTGTGATTGGCATTGGAACTGAAGCTCTAACTCCATCAATAAATCCATGATTATATCCGTCTTGAAAACTGTCAGAACTTTCACCTATGTTTAGGACAGGAGATGCCGGAGGTGTGGATGAGACGCAATTACTTCCATAATTATAGCAATAACCTTTTTTATATCCAGTTTTATATCCTTCTGTAAATCTGTCTTGTGAATACATAGTACTGAACTCACAAGCACAAATTAATCCTATTATAATTGATTTTTTCATTGTTTTAGTAAATGGTTAAATACAAAGAGTTTTATTTATGTAGATTGATGATTTTGAACATGATAGACTTGTTGTCTTTGGTTTCCCCTAATGCGATAAACATTATTTTACCTTCACTATCGAGTAAATTGTCAACTGCACCCCAAATTAGATCATCCCTTCCTTTCATCTTCATCAATTTATAGCTTGTCTCATCAGAACCATAATATGTGAATTGCATATATTTGAACGTGTTGTTTTGGTCACTATAACCAATCGAATAAGATTTGAAGAATGTATCGTATGATAATAAGACATTTCTTCCCATTGGAATAGAAGATATTTCCTGATTAGTTTTTCCGTCAATATGAACCATGTAAAATTCTCCGCCAGAATAATCCTTTTTATTTTGCCCCAAAACGAATAATGGTATTATCAAAACGATGATTAAGATTAGATTTTTCATATAGATTGTTATTTAATATTTAATTAATGGCCAGCTTGCCATATATGACATTACGACCAACAAATTTATAAACTTCCTTTGAGTTGCCAAATATGTCAAGTATGAAAAAGGAAGATTTGCTGAAAATTATTGGAAATAACATTAAAATTGCCAGACAGGAGAAAGGTGTTTCCCAAATGGATTTAGCTGCCAGAATGGAGGGTAAGATTGATACTACCAATATTTCTCGCATTGAAGCAGGCAGAACCAATCCTACCATTTATACCTTGTATCGTATCAGTGAGGCACTGGAAGTCCGAATGGAAGACCTTATTCATATTGATAAATAGAATGCTGTTTCACAAAAAAGCTATTTAATATTATCTACTTTTCAGCCGTGATTTTGATTCCTCATAATTTTCTGGGCAGCTTGATACATTCACATGCGCCTTATAATACCGGAATGAATAAAAGTATAGTCGCAAATTCCAATATTTTGATGCTTAGCAGGGAATCTGCCTTTCCAAGCATGATTCCCTTTGTAAATTGTATTAATTTTCAACCACTTCCGGTTGTCTAACTCCCGAAAATATTCCCATGTCTTTTGCAAGCCTTTCCTGCTGCTTAACTGAATTAGTACCCTCAGGTTGATATAAATACCTGTGATGAAGCATAATCACGTCTCCTGTGTCTTTCACCGTATATTGATAAGGATCACATTCGACCTTTTCTATATTTCCCGGAACCTGTGTGCCAATAAGAGCACTACAGGTCATTTCATCAAAAGTTGATGTGATGGAACTCTTTCTTGCAGTTGCATAGAAGTTACCTGTTTGGCTTTGTACCATTTCGATACCACCTTGTACCTCAAGAGCAAAGAACTCTCTTCCGTCCTCTGCTTGTCTTTTTTTGTAGTTAATAACTGTCACCATGATAATAAATTGAGTTGATTGAGTTTGCTCCACGCGATTATGAAATTGGAAACAGGATGGAGCTTGCTGCTTCCACTGACCAGTGGGGGTTTTGAGGTGGGGTATGATTCTTTTTGATTGGTAGAAGAGCTTCAGGAAGGATATGAGATTGATATTCCAAGCAATGATGGTGATGTCATCGTCATGTATTTTTCTTTTCCTGTCGGTTTTGAAAATGAACAGTAGTCAATGCAAGCATTTGAGTCAGGAATAAGCATTCTTTTCCGCTGGATTTTTTTTGCTTTTTTTATGAGGGGGTGGGGGGATTTGTCTTTTATAAGTGAGGGTGGGGCTGATTATAAGGTGGTTCATGTGAGAACAACAAAACTCGTCAAATTTTTTTCAAAAAATGGCTGCTTTGATCGCTTTGCTGATGGTTTCTATGAGTGGTAATAGCTTGACCCTAATTGGATTCAATGTCTGTATAGCAAGAACTGTCTCAAGCGACAATTTGATTGTGGGAAAATGAATAAATAATATTATTGTTTGTTTATTTCATCGTAAAGACTTTCATTCAACTTTTGAATTTCAAAGAAATTAAACACAAAGTATAATATTGCATATAGCATTATGACACAAATAGGCAAAGAAGAATAAAATGTTGTATTAAAATGTAATATATTAAATGTCTGTATTGTGGCTTTTTGTGTAATTAGATAATTGTTTGTGATATAGGCAATTGTTGAAATTGCAAAGTATAGAATAAATGAGTTTCTGACAACAGCCAAATCTCTTCTTATCGAATTAATAATAGGTTTGTTTTTTACACCATTCATATTAAAGGTAACAATCAAACCAAGACCAACAGAAAAAATTATTCCTGAAACATTGAAAATGGTAGAAATAAAAAATTCACTTGGGTTATAGTGTAAAAATCCTGTAAGACTCGACAATACAACAGCTATTATTAATCTTACATACTTGTTCATTGCGATATTTCTCTTAGAAATAATTCCATTTCTTGAAACAGGTGTTCTTCGACCATCAGTTTAGATTCAGTCATTTCAATATCAACGTCTTTTGTCCATAATACGTCACTACCCTTTAATTTGGCTCCTTTTTTAGTTATTAATGTTACATCTTCAGTATCACTAATGGGTTTTAGATAGGCGGACATTATTTTTTCATATTCTTCTTTTTTCATTGCCTTTGGCTTAGTAAATTTAATGAATAATTTTGCAGATATGATTTGTTGATCCTTAATTTTATCAAAGCTCGTAACATCTCCCAATAAGGTTTTTAAAATTTCATTCCCCACAGATATAAGTTTACTGTCTTTTTGTAATTCTTCATGATTTTGGTCTTTGTGTATTGAGATGTCTTTGACTTCAATATTTTTAATATCTAAAAGCCGTGTATCACTGATAGGTTTGGTTTTCGGCGAAAATTCGTATAGCGTATCTTTTCGTTGATTTTCAAGTAACCAATTTATGAATGTTTGAAATCTTTTTATTGTAATATTCCCCTGTAAATTTGTTATTAAAAATGAATCATTCATTAGAAAAGAATAGCTGTCTTTGAACATCATTTTTAATGAAGGATCAACCTGTTCTAAGTCCGTAAGCTGAATTTGTTCATGATTTAAAAAATCATCAGGAATTTTAGTCGTGTCTTCAGCATAGAAAATTCGTATGATAGTTCCACGAAATTGAGAATTTGTTAATCGATAAAAAGAAAGTAGATCTTCTTCTTTTTTTGGATCTTCTGGGTTAAGAACCATACTGCGATCTCTGGCTATGCTTTTATTGGCAACTAAACGATCATTGAGTTTTTCCAAAATATCACTTTTAGATTTATTAATTGCCACATTGGGGATAAAGAAAGCTCTTAGTTTTACATTTTTTGTTAAATTTATGTTCATGAATATTGCTTTAGGTTGTTTTGAATATTAACGCGAAAGATATAGAAAGACTTTACTATTTATGCCAATCATTCTGCTAATGAAATGCATTAAAATATAGGTTACAGCCTGAATATGTTAGGGGTGCTAAAAATGCTAAGCTGTACATATAATCAATTTGATCTTGGAAATTGGAATGTGAGTGGATTTTTTCATGCGTCAAATCTACAAATTTAATTTTAATTGCATATGATTTTGATAGAATAAATTTTATGTTATGGATACTGTGTTTAATCCCTACCCAGCCAAAACTGGGTAGGGCAACACTCAACTCAAGAACCAGTGGTATGGTGAATCACTACTGAGAGCACGTTGAATGCCTTGAATAAAATCAAATGCGTTGACATTTCTGTCCAGAAAAGAGTCAATATAGCTGCTTTTGTTAGCACCAGTAAACAGGTTATAAGTCCTCCAAAGGTTTATATCCCCATTTGAATCACGGCAAAAGCTCTTGTCATCATAATAATCCCTTACGATGGCATTAAACTGTCCATCATTCAGCATCAAAGGGGGTATCTGCTTTTGTTCCCGCTTTGGAAGGCTTTGATAGAGTCTTGTTCTACCGGAAAGCAAAGCAAACTGATGCTCTGTAAGGTAGTTTGCTGCTAAGTTTTGCATTTCAACAAGATGTTTTTCGGCATTGTATCTCTGAATAACCTCCAATACCTGCTTTTGAAGTTCAGCTAAACTGCCGGCTTTTATCTCCTCTACAAAACCATCTGTTGATACGCAAAGATTGCAACATACTTGGTTGATCCAGCCAATGAAGAATTTGAATTTTTCATAGGTTTTTCGACCATAAAGGTTGTCCATGTGATAGCTTCTTACTCCTCCAATGGTTAAAGCAATCTCATTACCATCAATAGTAGTGGTTAACTTTGGAATACGAATAATAAAGGCACACCGTTCATAGCAGATAGTCTTTTCGGAATCCAGCAAATCCTTAGCATTCTTGTGAATCGCTTCCGGTGTCCTGCCTTTAATTTGGTGTGAAACACGTATTTCAGGCTCATCAAATATTTGTTGTGGAAAGGCTCTATAAACAGATTCTTGAGCTATTTCAATAAATTCCTGATGTGCAATAGTCCTTTCATTGTCCTTGGCATATACAGGGATTACACATTCATTGCGTAGATGATTTAAACCGACTTCTATTGTATTGGCCTCTATAAACGATTTAGGCTTGTACAGGGGTCTGCTTATATTGGTAACTGGTAAAGATACCGGAAGGGGCAAAAAAGATTGTCCTGTGTCAATTCTGATTGTTTGCATGTGGTTTGAAATTAAAGGGTGATACATTATTCGAGTTTGGATTATGACGTGGAAGATCTTCTTTCCCAAGCATCAATTCCTGCGGATTGGTTGACTTTTTTTCTTCTTCCGGTTTCTCAATTCCTTTGTCATTACACCACTCTCTGATTTGTAGACCAATCGCAGGGGTAATTACAAATTCAGGTGTGTTCAAGAACAAACCTGTTCTGTTTTTGGTAACAACAGCTCTGTGGTCAGGATTGAGGCTGAATACCAAATCCGGCTCGTATTCAATATCTTGCTTTTGAACTGGTCTGTAGCCTACTTTCTGAGGAATATAAACGCCATTTTTGAGATTTAGCACATAGTCTTGCTTGGTTCTTATTGTCAGAATAACATGTGCATTTGCTTGCAAAATGGCATCTACAAAGGCATTTTGTCTTGGTGTCACTTTTCCCCACGAAGTGAATGAATTCCCAGGTATTGTCGAATGATATTGTAGCAACTCCTCCCAGCACTTAGAGATGGAATCGAGAATTAATACCTCAAAGCCATTTGAAATACAAAAATCAATGGCTTGGATGTATTTTTCAGGTGTATACGGAGGCTCAATTTGTAATACAGAGAATTGACCTAAACCGGAATACAAATTTGAACTTCCGGCTTCACTGTCAATCACAATTGCTTTGCTTAGGTCTCCATTGGCTAAGCCTTTTGCTATTAACAGGCTGGTGTAAGTTTTTCCAGAAGAAGAACATCCTGTAATAGCAATCTTAATCTTTACATTTTGTTTTTTTGCTTGTTTAATTTCCATCATTTTGAAATTTAGAATATTAAATATTTGAATGTATAATGTTTCATGTTTCTATATAGCAAAAAAGGCAAGCCATGTGTAAGCTCGCCTTTGATTAAGTAGTTTATATTCAATTGATTGGAATTTATTAGTAAATGGAGAGTCCCTATTTGAAGGAGGGGGACTCCCATTTACAATGAGATATGAGTCGACAGAAGCGAATTATGTTAACTTGAAGTATGTAACATCATTGTATTTTAGTGTTTCATATTTTCTATTCTGAGAAGTTGCATACAGTCGCATCCATTTTGTGAATGTTGGTTTGCTAAACAGAGCCTCCTCTCCAATATAATTAGACTTAAAATGCTGATAATTATCTCCAAAATGATATTGGGTTCCTGGTCTAAAATCTTTGCTGCGAAGCCATTCAACAAATTCAGGGGAAGTTCCCTGTAACAACTTATTCTGTGCTACATTATTGGTTTGATTGATGGGTAATCCTTTCGCAAGATATATTTTGCATGATTCCAACATAAAATTGTCAAAACGAGACCATTCTTCAGATTCCCACCCATTAAAAAACTCACAACCATGCACGTAAATAACAGGTGTGTTGGTGATGCTTTTTAATTTGGAATAGAAATCTGAAAATTCGAGAATATACTGTCTCCTTTCAGCTGTATATCCATCTTTACATTTCATAATTGAATTGCTCGCGATCAACATTTTAGGAGATTCATTCAACGGAATTCTTACTGTTGCTTTATGTTTGGCTTCAACTTCCCATCCATTTGTAAGTACAGATTTAAAGCGATCAAAATCAAAGTCTTGCTTTATGTCATCAATAAATACAATTTGTGTAGATTCGGAAATTCTTTGAAAGTTGAATCTCTCTTTGGGATCAAATTTTTGTCCATCAAGGGTTTCCATTCTGCGAAATTTAGATAAACTATTTGCGAATAGACCTTTGCCAGTTCCTCCATTAGCACTATCGGCAGAGGTGATCTGTTCATCGTATAATATAATGGCTTTAGTATTTGTTTCATTATAATAACGATGTAGCCCATATCCTATTGAACAACGCATTGCTTCGATTCTTTGAGGATCATTGTTGCAGACGTTATGAATAAACGTCTCAAACATGGAAGGTTGCTCTGAAATTTGGAAATCCCTTTGAATAATATGTTCTTCCCAGATACATTGCCCTTCAAGATCAGCATAGTTCAATAACTCAATTTGATTGCATGTGACTTTTACGACACAATTTCGGAATGGGAAGAACATTGTATCTTTTGTGTCGGTTAAAATGGGTGTGGTGTGTGTTTGTAATGGAGAAAGCATTGAGTCTCCGAATAAGACATGCTGTTGTTTTAAAAATACTTCAAGGAGACGTTCCTTTCTGACTTTCTGTCCATATACAGTTACTTTATCCGGCAACTGTTTAATGAGCTGAATTGCAAAATCTTTCATCTGAGCAGGTGTGATCCTCTGTAAAAGATTGTTTTTTATGGATAGGAAGATATATGATCCATCTGATCTATACCTTTTTGCAAAGCCATAGGAGGAAAGAGTTTCGAAAAATCGAACACTTGAAACTCCACGAATATCAATGCGTACTATTCTATTGTTTATTAGCCATTGTTTACCTTCCCAAAATCCAAAATTGAATTTATAATCACCGAGTTCATGCGGAATTAACCAATCAAAGTTATTATTCTTTGCGTGGTTATTTTTATGCACATCGTTCATTTCACACCTCCTTCCCTTTTAAGCGATTGAGCTTGATGGTTGGTCAAACACTCCTTTAATTGTTCTTCCGGTATATAAGCTATAGTGCTTACTATAACAAAAGAAGATTTATTACTGTCCATCCAATTATAGATGGAGTGTAAACTGACATGGAACATCTTTACCATGTCGTGCAAGGTGTATACCTTACAAGCTGTGTGAGCCATATCAACCTGCGATACGATTTCACTATTGAGCATTTTTTTCATATCCCCTTTCATAAACACATAGTGTACCTATGGCATATCTTAAATGCTTAAATAAAAGTGGATTTTAAGGACTGCAATTTTGTAATTTGTTGAAGAGATATAAAAAAAACCGCTCCTTAAGTTTATTATTTTAAGGAACGGTTTTTAAGGGTTTGTCAATTAAGGATATGTCAGGATAAAATAAGACAGATTCTGTATTTTATGTCATCTTGTCACTAAATAATTCTTTCACCTTGGGATAAAGGTCTTTCTCCACTATTTCCCATTTTGATTCTTTTTGTGAATAATCATGAATCCGCACTCCAATATTGGGGAACGGCTTACCATCTTTTTGAGAAAATATCATTGTTATTACCTTTGCCCTATCTGCTTTTTCGTGGATTTGCTCTATAACTCCTATTTCAGTAAGTAAATCTATAAATCTGAACAATGACGCTAATGATTTTTCCATCCATCTAATTTTTAGCGGTTCCGTAAGTTCTTTAGCACTAAAAACTTGTCTGAATTTTTCTTGTGTATTCCCATCATCAAATATGAGTTTATCTTTGATGATATTAAACAATGAGTCAATCTTTTGAGGCTCTAATAGAAATTTGAATGATTCGATTTTTTTGCCCTCATTGCCTTTGCTTTTTTTCCCTTTTAATGCTTGTGAAGTTTTGATAATCAGTTGTCGCATTTCATCATCCAAATACCTATCATAATGCTTTTTAAATATTTCATTAAGCTGAATGATGTGCTGATATAGCCCATCTTTGTTTAAAATTGGCTCTTTATTGATCTCTGTTGCGATTTGAGATAATATGATCAAGCATTCATGTATGAAATTTTTAATCTTTTCTGTATCATATTGCAATGAATCAATTCGATTTATTATACCATATTGGCTCTTAAGAAATTCTTGATACAGCATGTCTGAAAAAGAGATGTAATAATCTTGATATGGATTTACGCCCGGATCACAGTATAGTACAAATCCTATTCTTTCTTGGTCTGGCCCAATTTCAACCTTATCTGCGGATTCAATAAAATCTTGCTCTAATTTTTTGTAAGAGGACAAATTAGAGTTCAATATGAAAAAAAATAATGGAGAATTTCTTCGGGGGATTATCATTGTACATTAATTATCGTGTCATTTACTTGTGTTATTGCCTTAAACGACAGACATTCAAAACATCTGATTCTTTGGTAACTATTACCCTGTTGTCATTTTACGTGAGTATCAACAGGACTGTTTATCTGTATACAGGCAAATGTATTCATTTTATCTTAAAATATAAATGCCCATTTCAAACTGACAGTGGAGAGGTGGAAATGACCCACCTCTTTTTTTATCCCAGCTTTTCTTCCAGTTTATTCATGTGTTCACTAATTTTGCTTTGCATCACCTTTGCGTAATGTTCCTGTGTAATAGAAATTTTGGAATGACCCAACAACTCAGACACAATTTCAATAGGTACATCATTGTATAGTAAAATTGTTGTGGCAAAGGTTTTACGGGCAATATGATGTGTCAACCTTTTGTTTATATTCACAATGTCGGCTATTTCCTTCAGATAAGCATTGAATCTCTGGTTGGTGATAATCGGTAATAATTGATTGTCATTTTGGTATTTATGGATAATGCTTTGAGCCTTTTTTAATAGAGGGACAACAAAGTTTCGCTGTGTTTTCTGCCTACACATTTCTATGCAAACACTACCATCGGGATGCTTTATTAGATTTTCCGGTTTCAGATTAGCCATTTCCGTATATGCCAAACCCGTGTAACAACAGAAAATGAACATATCTCGAACTTGACTTAGTCTGTCAGAGGCAAATGGATATGATTCCAACCTGTTTAGCTCTTCAACAGATAGGTATACAATCTCCTTATGAGGCTCTTTTGCATGATACAATATGAAAGGGTCTTTGGTTAAATAATCCATTGCTATGGCCATCTTGATTACTCTCCTGAGTCGTTGTATACATTTGAATACGGTGCTTATCATAAACTTCTTTTCGGTCTTCAAGTAGTACTCATATTCGTTAATGAAATTGGAGGTTAGCTCCTTCAGCAGAATATCTTTCTTCCTGTATTTATACCAGATAAAATCGGATATGTGAATCTGGGTCTGATGGTATTTCTCCCAAGTAGTAAATGCGACTTCAATTCCGATTAGCTTTTTCATCCGGTTATTGTGGTAGGAAAGAGCATCCATGAGTGTTTTATCTTCATTTTGGGTTTCTCCAGCATATTGCTTGTAAATTTGCTCAACATTGAAATCTTGTTTTTGAAGTTGCAGAAATAAAAAAGCCTGATTAATGTTGTTTTTAATCAGGCTCAATTGAGAATTGATAATGCTATTTTCTTCGTTGGGGGGCTTAGCTTGTTGTTGTTTGCAAAACCAATTATTGGGATCAATAAATAATCCAGTAGCAAACTCATGTCTTTTTTGCAGGTATGTAATTCTACATCTTATAGGGCATTTACCTGCTTGATTTAATCTGCTTTTTGCAAGTAGAAATATGATATTGATTTTTATAGGATTCATAATTCAAAGAATAATTATATGATTAATATTAAGCCGTTTAATATGCACACCTATTAAAAAATATGTACACCTATTTTGCAACCTATTTTTGTGTTGAATATGAGAGATAGAATGAGGAGGAATAGAGCTGAATAATATCCGATAAGAATTGGATGTGGTATAATATGCTATATATAAGCTATTTCGGAGATACAAAAAAAATATGGCACCTATCTTGCGACAAGTGCCATAAAAATGCAATTAAAAAGCGGTGAGGGGGGGATTCGAACCCCCGGTACGGTTACCCGTACGACAGTTTAGCAAACTGTTGGTTTCAGCCACTCACCCACCTCACCAGTGTCCGAGTCATTGCTTAACCGATTGCTTTAAAAGCGATGCAAAAGTAGGAAATAATTTTCATTTTTTCAAACTCTCTTTCAAAATATTCTCAATAGGAATGATTAAATTTGCACACTCAATTGATAAGGCTTAAAAATTAGGTAGTTATGAAAAAGAAAATATACCGTAATTCCAAATTAATCAAAAGGATAGCATTAGTTCTGGGTGCTATAGCCGTTCTTTTTATAGGGTATCATGCATATATTTATTTCCGCGGAAACTTCTTTACACCTTCGGGGGAAACTGTTTATATCTATATTCATGAGCATGCTACGCTCGATGATGTGGTGAGACAAATCGAGAAAAAAACCAAACCCCGCGATATTAATTCTTTCATTCGTTTGGCAAAAACAGAAGGCTATCCTACCAAAATACGGACAGGTCGTTATGCCATCACGAATGGTATGACTAGCCATAAATTGCTTTCCAACCTGAAAAAACATATTCAGGAACCGGTAAGTCTGAAATTTAACAATATCAGAACCAAGGCTCAACTGGCCGGACGCTTGTCGAAACAGCTGATGACCGATTCGTTGACGCTACTTTCTGTTTTGAATGATTCCTTAGCCGACGAAAAACTCGGATTTACGCCCGAAACGGTGGTGGCAATGTTTATCCCGAATACCTACGATATGCTTTGGGATATAACGCCGGCTCAGTTTGTTAAACGGATGCATCACGAATACGAAGAGTTTTGGACGGAAGAGCGGAAACAAAAGGCCAAAAAAGCCAATCTGACTCCGGTGCAGGTAACGACTCTCGCCTCTATCATTGAAGAAGAAACCAACCACAAAGCCGATAAACCGATTGTGGCCGGTTTGTATATGAATCGCCTGCGGCTGGGAATGCCGCTGCAGTCGTGCCCTACCATCAAGTTTGCGCTGAATGACTTTTCGTTGAAACGAATAACGGGGGTGCATTTGCGGGTGCAGTCGCCTTACAATACTTACAAAAATCCGGGCTTGCCTCCGGGGCCGATCCGTATTCCGAGTATCGAAAGTATTGATGCAGTGCTCGACTTTAAGCCGAATAACTACCTCTACATGTGCGCTAAGGAAACTTTGAACGGAGAGCATTATTTTGCGGCAACCTGGGCCGAACATAAACGGAATGCCGACCGCTATGCCGCGATGATGAACAAACGCGGCATCCACTAATCAGAACAGGTGGCGAATGTGATGACCCGACAGCTCTTTGCGGAGCCGGTCGGAGTCGGGCGCTACCTGTCGAAGCAGTGCCCAGAAACGTTCGCTGTGATTGTGCTCCACCGTGTGGCACAGTTCGTGCAGAATCACGTACTCGATCAGATGCTTGGGGAGCAGTAGCATATAGAGGGAAAGGTTGATGCTGTTGACCCGCGAACAACTTCCCCAGCGGGTTTGACTCGACTGTATTTTTACCCCGTTGAATTTGAAGCCGTGCTCCGCGGCCAAGCGAATAATCATGGGCGGCAACTCCTTCTTGGCCGCCTGTCGCAGAAAATAGACCACCCCTTTACGGATTGCCGTTTGAATGACAGATGAATGTACATCTTTTTGTGCCGGATATTCAATGGAGAGCACACCGTTTGCCAGCCTGAAGAATAGCTGATTGCGATTGGCTGCGATCACCTGTGTGGTGAACGTCAGTGTTTTCAGCGGATGGTCGGCATCGATCCATTGCTGGTGCTTCTCTTTTTTCTTCAGCAAGGTCTCTCTTGTCTGCTCCAGAAATCGTACCCCTTCCTCATAAAATTTCTCCGAAGGCAGCGTCACGCGCACGCCGTCGGCCACCAGGCGCAGGAAAATACGCCGCGAGCGGGGATTGACCGTAAACGAAATCTGTCCCAGTTCGGGATCATGAAGCGATGGACACATGCTGTTGTGGATTGAAGTGCAAAGATACGAAATATACGATGTGGGAATAAACAGGAAAATAGTGCAGCAGTCAACTATCTGTTTATTGGCTAAAAGAGTTATATTTGGCAAAAATATGATTAGGCTTTGATCACAAGATATTTACGCTATGAAGAACAAACTACTATTTGTAATCCTTTGTTTGATTGTATTCGGTTGCAAACAAACACATTCAAGCAATGAAATTTATTGCTTGAAGGGAGATACATTATGTGTTAATAGGGAGTATTATGATAAAATGAGTGATGCTGAGAGAATGCAATTATTCATTGATAAAGGGATTGGAAATTATTGTGGTACTACTTTCTGTGATACAAAAAATATACGAACATCCACTCAACAGTTCTTATATCAGGTAATTGCTGCAAATAAATATGATGATCCGGATGCACAAGCACGATTGGATCATTGTTTCCCATCGTTCTATCCGAGATATTCGGGGTGTTTAAATCTGAACTCCCTGGATGCAGATACCCGCAAATTTATTTTAGACAACCTTTGGGAGGCTTATAGACATGATGATGCATATCCAATGGCTGCAGCTCGTTTAAGTGAATATTACGCGACAGGTAACGGAGTCAAAAAGGATGCTGAATTAAGTCAAGTTCTGAAGCAACGCCATGATTCGATTTCAAAAGCATATAAGTCTCCAATTTATGATCGGAAATGGATAAGAATCATTATCAGATAAAAACACCTTTAGATTACCATTTCAGCTAATACCTTTCAAAATGAAACAGTTTTATATTATTGCTTTTATCTGCTTGTTGGCGATGTTAGGTTGTTCAAACGGACAGGATAATTCAGACAAATCTTTATTAAAAGAGAGTACCGGTAATTTTCCGTACATATTCGAATCGGAAGAAGTTCAAAAGGCAATTTGCCTGCATGGAGATACGATTGCCTATCAAAAAGTGAAGAAACTATATCGCGATTATAATATCGAGAGGGAAGTGTTTTTCTATTCATTTGTTATGGCAAACCGATACCATTATTTACCTGCCTATTATGATGTTTATGTGTGTCTTTGGCAGGCATTTAATGGAGGAAAACACGCCATGCTTTGGGATATGACCCGCTTCGACCCCAAATCGAGAGAAATGGCGCTTCATTATCTGAAAATGGGAGCAAAGAGAGGCAACAAAGATGCGCTGAGAGTTTTAATTAGATATTACACAGCATCCGTAGAATATGGAAAGGAAACCAGAACGTTACATCCTCGTCAGTTTGTAAATGAGTCATCAGAAAAGAACTCCACGGAAGAGCTATAGCAAAACATTCTTGGAAAATTATAGTAAGTAATACTCTGGATTGATAATTGGTTTCCTATCCGTTTGTGATGAATCTAAGCGACTTGGAAGTCGCTTGACCCATGCTTTGGCGTGCGGATTTACGAAATCGAGGTTCAATCATCAGGAGCGTAGCTCTGTTGTCTTGGTAGAGTAGGGTGAAGTAAAAAATAGAGGGACGTAGTCCTGATGTCTGTAACGGATGTCAGTGCTATCGTCCCTATTGTTTTTTATGCCACGTCGAAAGTAAGCAAGCGACAAGGAAGTCGCTTGTCCCATGAACTCTATCGCTTACAAATCACCGTAAACGGACAGTATTTGCACTTGTCACTGTCTTGGGTTTGGGTGAAGGGCAGGGCAGGGTCGAAAATCTCATCGAGGCACTGCGCGAAGGCGTCAGAAAACTCTTCCTTGTAGTCGTTGAAATTGTCGACGGGCGTGGCTTGTCGCTCGGGCTTGCAGTAGAGTTTGGTATCGTCACTCTTAAACAGCGAACGGATAATGACAATGCCCGGCTCGATGGTGCAAGCTCCCTGTTGCTGCTGGTAGAGCAGGGAATACATGAACGTTTGCATCACCGCTTTGGGGCGTTTCTTTTCTTCTTTGTCGAACAGTTGCCCAATGCCGGAGAAAACGGTCAGGTCGTGACTGCCGGTTTTGTAGTCGAGAATGCGGGTAACTCCTTCTTTCCGGTCGATGCGGTCGATAAAACCTTTGAGGTTGACGCTTTTCCCCGAAGGGAGAGCAAACCGTTCGTCGAAACGGAACTCCGAAGCTACGTATTCGAACGGAGTCAGTTTTTTATCGTTACGCAGCAGCTGTTCGATGTATTTCTGAATAATGCCGGTGGTGAGCAAGTGCTGCCCTTCGGGATAGACAATCCCCTCTTCCTTCTTCAAAAAACTGCGGGTAAAGGCCAGCGCCACGGTGTCGTTGATGGCAGTAGGGCTCTTCAGTACGCTGTCGATGGCTTCGGCCGTCACCATGCGCCCTTTCATGGTGTTGTACAACTCTTCCATTGCCCCATGAAAAATAGAGCCGAAAGTGCTGGCGGCGATGGTCTCCTCCACGTCGTCGCTTTCCTGTAAACCTTCCACCGTGCTGAGGTAAAACTTCAGCGGGCAGTCGAGGTAAGTGTTGATCGCGCTTGCCGAGAGCGCCCGGCGGCTTCCTTCGGTCAGGAACGGAGCCAGTTTTTGCTGGATGGCTTCGGTTTTGGTAATCTCCACCGTTTCGGGTTTGCTGAAACTGATGTCGAACGAAGCAATCTTTTCGGTGATCGGCTGGCGGTAGTGGTACTTCAACTGGTGAATGTAGCGGCTCACTTCGCCCGATTGTAGCCCTTCAGACCGGGTGTCGTAGGTGCAGATCACCTTTTTTGCCCGGTGGATGAGGCGATAGAAATGGTATGCGAAGATGGCATCCTGGTGTTCGCCGGTGGGCAGTCCGAAGCCTTTCCGCAGGTGATAGGGAATAAACGACGGAGCCGACTGTTTTTGCGGGAAAACACCCTCGTTGAGTGAAGTGATAATCACATTTTCGAAATCGAGGCCGCGCGTTTCGAGCAGACCCATAATTTGCAGTCCGGCGAGTGGTTCGCCCTCGAATGGAATAGAGACCGCAGAAATCAGTTGCTTCATCAGTCGGGCGAAAGTTTCGTTGGTAAGCTCAATTTCGGTGTTTTGCAATAATCCTTCGATACGGTTGACGGCCGTATAGCAATGGTACAGAAACTCCTGTTCCAGATAAACCGATGGATTGCTCTGCTCATTTACCTGAAGATTTTGCAAGAGCAACCGGAACAGTTTCGTCAGGTATGCTGCCATTTGGCGGGGCGATTCGTTGCTGACGAACAGGGCTGCCAAAAGCTCATTATCGGCAAACTCTTCTGCCGGAATGTATATTTTGTTGTACTGCGTGATGCTGTCGGAGATGGCTTTGGCCTCTTTCCCGGCCAATTGCAGCAGGTAGGGATGTTGCAGGATAATCTGCACGTTGCGGTAGTAAAACAGCGTTTGTGTTCTCTTTTGACGGACGGTTCGCTGCAATGCAAAGAGATTGTCGATGAGCGTGGCAGCCGGCGTGATGGAGAGCGGATAACCCATCGTCACGTTCACCTTGTCCAGTTCCTGCGGAACCGAGTGGAGCATTGGCAGCAGCAGGTTTTCGTCGGAGAGAATTACCACCGTTTTCATCAGCTCTTCCGAGGTGTACTCTTCCTTGCTGTCGGGGTAAAGTTCGCGCAACAACTGATGTACATACTTGGCCTGCCCTACAGCCGAGGGAATGCCCGTCAATTCGATGGTGCGTTCGCGGGTTGCCTTGTCGTTGAGTTCGTAGCGTGATTTGAATTGTTCGAGGTTGGTCTGCCGGAAGTCGCTGCCGCGGTTGGTGGAGTCTTCCAGCTCTTCGATGTCGTAGTCCCAGTAAAAATCGGCTAGGTCGTTGTTGCGGAAGTAGGCAAATAGGTTCTTTTCGGCCGGCGTGAGCGCATTGAAACCTACAAACACGATGCGGCTCCACTCCACCGGAAGCTCTTCGCGGCGTTGCATCCGTTCGGCTACTTCGCGAAAAATCATTCCTTCATACCCTTCACCCGAGGCAAGCAATTCGGCGTGCAACTTCTCGTAAACGGGATAGAGAATTTCCCAGGTAGCCCGGAAATCTTTCTGTTTGGCACTTTCGGAGGTAGGCACAAAGCTCGACCAGAAGCGGCGGATGGCCTCGATCTGGTTTTCGGAAAGGTAATCGAACAGTGTATCAATTTGTTTCAGTTCGGTGACGTTGGTAAAAAGTTGCTTGGCATCCGCCAGATATTTATCCACATCGTCGAAGTCGTTGAGCAGCATTTCGCCCCAGTAGGCAAACTTGTCGAAGGTCTCCTCTTTTTTGCTCAGCGACTGATAGATGGAGTAGAGACGGAAAAGCAGGCTGATCCGGTCGGCAGTTTGCAGGTTAGAAAGTTGTGCAAACAGCTCGTTGACAGTCATCGTTTGGGGAGCAAACAGCGGACGGTCGATCATTTTCGACAGGTAGTTGAGGAAAAAGAGTCCTGCCCTCCGGTTAGGAAAGACAAAGAGCATGTTTCCCAGTTCCTGCTCGTGTTCGCGCAGGTAAACGGAGGCTATTTGTTGCAAAAGAGGTTTCACGTACAAAAGAGATTGATGAGCCGGTTAGAATGGATAGCCAATAGCAAAAAACATGTTCATATTTTTTTTGACGTTTGTCATGGGGCGTATCCATTTGTTGTCGCCTCCATTAGCCGGATTAAACAATTTATACCCGAAGTCGAATCTCAGAACAAAATAGTTGAAATTCATGCGCAATCCAAGACCGTAACTCCAGGCAATTTGTTTGTAAAATTCTGACAGTTTGAATAAGCCACCCGGCTGATCGCTGTAATTTCTAATTGTCCATATATTGCCGGCATCGGTAAAAGCAGCTCCTTCAAATATCCATCCAATCTTAAATCGATATTCAAGGTTGGCCAGAAGGTTGATGTCTCCGATTTTGTTCACGAAATCAATTTTTCCGTCCGTGTCTTTGTTGTAATATGAACCCGGACCCAGGGTATACGACGACCATCCTCTTACGCCGTTGGCTCCACCCGCGTAATACCGTTCTTCAAACGGAATGATGGTGGCGTTTCCGTAAGGACTGGCCACACCCAGCGCAAAGTGATACACCAGGTGATTGTCCTTTGTTATTTCTTGATTATAGGAGAAATCGAAATCTCCCTTTAGGTATTGAGCAAACGGAAGATTGAGAATGCGAAAATGACCGGCCGAGTCGCGTCGGGCGTTGAAAGTATGACATGCGGCAGCCAGAATATTCCCTGCCTCTGAAATCCCTAAACGCCAGTTTAGTACATCGCCGCTACTGCTTTTCTTTCCACGTTGACTGTTATAATTTACGCTGATGCCTGTGCGCAAAATCAGCTGGCTTTCGTAACTATAACGGAGAGGCGATGAGTTAGTCAGGTACTTGTCTTTGAAATCCTGTGAAATGAGTGATGGTGGCAGATAGATATAGTTGAAATTGAGAAGATCAAAAGTATAAAACAGGTTTTTTCGGCTCCATGCATATTTGATTCCAAGGTTGGCAAGGGTTCTCGTAAACTCAGGACGTATCTGGTAGTTATACCCGATAGTAAATGCTGTAGATGCGTTTATGCCTCTTTTGAAATCCTGTCCAAGAAAGGGAAATAAAAAGGTAGGATATTTTACCGATACGTCGGTTGCGAATTCAGTTGCATTGTACGAGAAGAGGTTGGAAAGGCTACCCAGGGCTTCGTACGAATAGCGGGCATGGAATTTGAACAGCTGAGCACCTTTGAATATGTTGCGGTGCTGGTAGGAAAAATCGCTAGCAACACCGAAATTTCCGCCCGAGTTGGTACCCTCCAGATCAACCGTGAATGATTGGTTTTTGTCGGGATTAATTACAATGATGCAGTCCATCGTGTCGTTTGTCCGTTCACGAAAAACCACATTGACATATTTTACCGGAGGAAGGGCGTTGAGTGCTGCATAAGTTTCCTCCACCATCTTATCGTTGTAGTAAGAGTTGGGAAAGATAAATGTGTTCGATATAAGAGAGTTGCATGAAATTAACGGGCGCTTGCTGAATAAGAAGCGATAGCCGTCATACCATAACGAATCCAGTTTCTCTCTTGTGTCGCGGTTGGTGCCGGCCGTATATGCCTGTGTTCGTTCTGAGGTTGTCAGTAAGAATGTCACATTCCTGATCTTTTTTCTGGAAAGCAATTTTCTGGCAATAGAGTCATTGCTTGCCAGCCCGGCACGAAGTTTTAATGAGACGTTTGCTTTCAGGTTCCCGGAAGTAGTATCAGCCAGAAAATGGAAGTGATCTTTTGTAATCGTATAAAATCCGCGTTGCTTCAGAAAGGCAGTCAGATCGGTTCTCTCTTTCTCAAGGACATTAATGTCGAAAGTCATCCCTGATTTTACTGTCGGGATATAAGGATCTTTTTGCGAGTTGATGGCTTTTAGCAACGAATCATTGGGAATCTCTATCTTGAAATTCTCAATTTTATAAGGCTCGCCCGATGTAATTTTATAGGTGAGATTGACTTTCTTCTTGCGCTTTTCGGCAATGGTCTGAACCGTGGCTTTTGCATAACCACGGTTGACCATCTCTTTATTCAATTCGTTACGTGATAGTTCTGCCGCCGATTCATCGTAAATCACCGGTTTTTCTCCGGCACGTTTCAGCCAGTTGTTCCACCAGCTGGTAGTGTCCCGTCCCGAAAGACTATAAACTCCGAGTTGTAACCTGAAAACACTGAAAACCTTTTGGTTGGGTGTTTGCCTGAGATAAGATTTCAGTGACTCTTTGTTGATGCTTTTATTGTCAGATACAATATTTACCTTGTTGAGCAGGTATTGTCCGTCCGGTACGTACTTGGTGCTGCTACAGCCGACAATCAGCAGAGCTAAGACTATTTTATATAATCGGAGACGTTTCATTTGTATCACAATAAAGCGGTTACTCTTTTGCGGAGAGTATAATTTCGGAAATTACGGAAGAATACTAAGATGTTTACAAAATTAGCAAAAATCTATCACTCTGTATATTTCTAATATCGTTTTACCAAATCGGCTCCTTTGAAATAGTGAAGCAGGATTTTGTCGTAAGGATAACCTTTCGAACTCATCACTGCCGCTCCTATCTGGCAAAGCCCAACTCCATGACCCCAACCGGCTCCGGTGAGCGTAAAACTTTCAGGAACAGCACCGTTGCCTGATTTGTCAACAACAAAAGCAGAACTGTAGAGGTGCGAGGTTGAAAGGTATTTTCGTATTTCAAGTTCTTTGCCAATAGTCATTGTGCGTTTGGTGCCAACAATCTTCAATTTGATTAAAACGTCCCGAAGTACCTCTTTCAACAGGAATCAGGTCGACAATTTCCCCAAAGTCAATGCCTGATCGTTTAGTAATCAGGGCAGAAATTTCCTGTTGTGTGTACGTTACTTTCCAACGATAAAAATCGGTCGTTTCCTGATCGTAATCGTTTAGTACCTGCGATAAAACCTCTTTGTCATGCGTGTTGCAAAATGCCGGAGGATCGGTCCGAATCCATTTTTCGGCAGTCGCTTCGTCTGTCAGGTCCTCAAAATCGTTTTCTTCCGGAGTGTCGCGCAGTGCGGTCAGATAGTCGTGAGCAACTGGTTCCCAGCAATTTTCGAATTTTTCAGTGACTCCTCCACACGATTTTGAGAAGCGGGGCGTCACAAATTTTTCCGTCGTATTCCAGAATCAGTCCACGCGTGGCTTCGATAGCCAGTGCTACTGCGTCATTTTGGCGGATAATACCCTGATACCGCTGGCAATGGTCGTCGGCACACACGTCAAACAATGTGTGATCCTCACGGTCATACCATTTAATTAGTTCGTCATCGGTTCTGAATGTCGATTGATAATGAGACGTTGCGTCCAAAGATTTGTTCTTTTCAATCTGCGCCAGCAACCAGCTGCGAGAGATTACGGCATGAGCTCTGAGCAGTTCGGGTGAACTGGTAGCGCTCATTTCCGACGAAATTACACTCGTAAGGTATGACTCAACCCCAATTTGATTGATGGCTGTCAGCTTTCCGTTTTCCACGATAAGCTTCAAACCGCCTTTGAATTGTTGATTTTCTTTTCGTTCCCAGTGGAAATTGATGCCAATCACTACATCTTTCAACTCCACACAGTCGGTATTGTAGTTTGTAGGTTCGAAAACCAAAACGTCAAATAACTGATTGTCATACAGAATTTTTCCTTCTTTAAAAGAAGCTGTGTGCAAACCGGTTAGCGTTGTCCCAATCGATTCACAACAGTATTCTCCATGAAACTCGAAGTTAATGACTTCTTCAAACATAATGCCGACATTCACTATTGGCTCTTTCATAGGTAGAAATAAGTTAGAATTATGCGGGCAAAGTTATACATTTTTATTCCTCAAAATGAATGGTAAAAAATGACAAAATGAACATTAAATTGGACTGTACGCGAAAAATATGACGATTTATTCCCTTAAAATGCATTCAAAATGGCAGATTTAAAGTGGTTTATGGTGTTAAAACGATAAATTTTTGAGTGCCGATCAAAAAAAAATGGAAATTATGATGGCAGAAAAACCCTTGTAAATAAAGCAAAAAGACATGATAAATTTGTTTGAGCTTACAAAAAGACAATAAAAATGCAAATAAAATATCTTTATGCTTTGTAAATATGAAAATCATGTTTACATTTGCAACGTAGATAACACGAAAAGGTAACCAACAAAATATGGTGATCCCTTTTTCAGGTAAAAAGATTGAAGTTTTTAAGAGCAAAAAAGATTGTGTAGTAGTTTAACAGGCTTAGAAGGCTTGATAGAATGTGCAGATGAAGTGAAGATGTTGAAAATGCAAATGAAATTTGATGCGATAGGATGTTAAGGATCCGACACCGTTCGTAGTTCAAAGAGTATTTTGAGTCATCAGGCAAATGAGACGTGAACTCGTAGTATTAATTTTCCAAAACAAAATTGATTATGAAAGTATCTTACAAGACGATCGCAAAATGCCTTTTGGGCGTGGTGTTGGCAACAGTAGCAGTATCTGCCTCTGCTCAGGATTCTAAAGGTGGAAGTTTCAGTGTTAGTGCTGATGTAGTTAGTTCGTATGTTTGGCGTGGTGTAGCGCAGGAAGGCTCACGTGGCGGTTCTCCCAATATCCAGCCTACCGTTTCGTATACAAATGGTGCATTGAGCATCGGAGCCTGGGGTTCATACGCATTTTCGGGCAATGTAAAGGAAGTTGACCTGTATGCAACATTGTCTTTGCCCAGTGCATTGTCAATCACCCTTACAGACTACAACTGGAATAACGGGAACGATGCCAGCGTAGGGTACTTTAATTATTCGAGTGGCAAAACCGGCCACGTTTTTGAAGGAACTCTGGCTTATGGCGGAACAAAATCATTCCCATTGTCGATTGCATGGAATACCATGTTTTATGGTGCTGACAAGAAAGCCGACGGGAAACAGGCATTTTCAACTTACGTAGAACTCGGATTGCCTATTACCTCTAATGTAAAAGCCTTTATGGGAGCATCATTATTTGACAGCCCCAACTATTATAACAGCGGCTTCTCGGTTATTAATCTTGGCCTTAAGGTGTCCAAAGAAATTAAATTCTCCGATTCGTTCAGCCTCCCGGTTTATGGAATTATCGGAGCAAATCCTCAGGCCGAAAAAGCCTTTTTCGTAGCGGGTGTTACATTGTAAGAAAGAAATATACCGGAGGATGGTGCCAATCAGCCTCCGGTCACAAAACCAAATTTTAATTTTTTAATGTATGAAAAAAATTGAAGCAGTTATCCGGAAATCAAAATTTGAAGATGTCAAGAAAGCATTGTATGATGCCGGAATTGAATGGTTCTCCTATTGGGATATTGTAGGTTTGGGTAAATCTACAGAAGAACAAATCGTGAGAGGACAGGTTTTTCAGTCAAGTTACATTCAACGCAGAATGTTGTCGATCGTTGTACGCGACCAAAACCTCGAAAAGACTGTTAATGCAATTGTTACTTCGGGTCGTACCGGAGATATGGGAGACGGCAAAATCTTTGTTTCCGATATTGAAGCTACCTATCGTATCCGTACCGGAGAAAATGGCCCTGAAGCGTTGTATAACAAAGAAAACGGTCAATAAATAAGATATGGAACCGTAAGAATGTGAACAATTCTGCTTTAGGTTCATAATTATAAAAATTAAATTACATACAAATGAAACGAACATGTTTCCAGAAACATCCAATAAAATGTTGATGTTGTAACATGGAGTTCCATACTTCCTCAAACGAAAAAATTATATAGTATGAAAAAGATACTTTTATCTCTGACAGCTTTTTTGACGTTGTTTAGCTTGCCGGTACTGGCACAAGGAGCTGCTGCAGTTCCTGCTCCGAAAGTGGATTCGGGGGATACAGCATGGATGATTGTTGCAACCGCATTGGTATTACTGATGACCATTCCGGGTTTGGCTCTTTTCTATGGTGGTTTGGTTCGTCGTAAAAATATTTTGAGTGTTTTGATGCAGTGTTTTATTATTACTGCTGTAATCAGTATAGAATGGGTGATGGTTGGATACAGTTGGGCCTTTGGTAGTTCAAAAGGGGCTTTGGCTCCTTTTATCGGAGGTTTCGACTGGTCATTCCTTCATGGAATTAAACCGAGCGATCTGAGCCCGTACTTTATTTCACACTCTCAGCCTACAGGCAATATCGTAAATGGAGTTCCTGAAATGACCGGAACAATTCCTCACCTTGTATTCATCATGTTCCAGTGTATGTTTGCCGTTATTACTCCGGCTCTTATCATTGGTGCGTTTGCTGAACGTATCAAATTCAAAGGATTCCTTATTTTTACAGTTCTGTGGGCATTGTTTGTGTACAACCCTGTAGCTCACTGGGTATGGTCTGCTGATGGTTGGTTGTTCAAACTGGGAGCATTAGACTTTGCAGGTGGTACTGTAGTTCATATCAATGCAGGTATCGCAGCTTTGGTAACAGCCTTAATGCTTGGAAAACGTCGCGACTATGAAGGTCATGCTCTGCCTCCTCACAATATTCCTTTTGTAGCAATTGGAGCCGCTCTGCTTTGGTTCGGATGGTTTGGGTTCAATGCAGGTAGCGGTTTGGCTGCCGACGGTTTGGCCGGTAGTGCATTTCTGGTAACTAACCTTGCAACTGCAACTGCTGCTTTTGTGTGGGCGATTTTGGATTGGTTTGTTGGAAAGAAACCGACAGTGGTTGGTATCTGCACAGGAGCCGTTGGAGGTTTGGTTGCCATTACACCAGCTGCCGGTTTTGTTGATGTAACAGGTGCTTTTGCAATTGGTATTGCCGTTGCGTTGGTTTGCTACTTCATGGTGGCTTACGTAAAACCGAAACTAGGTTACGATGATGCTTTGGATGCATTCGGTGTTCACGGTATCGGTGGTATTCTCGGTGCATTGTGTACCGGTTTGTTTGCAACTCCTTTCATACAATCTGCTTACAGTGGAGCTTTCTATGGTAACGCTCATCAGTTCCTGATTCAGTTGGTAGCTGTTGGTGCAACGATTGCTTACACAGCCATCGGAACATTTATTCTCTTCAAAATTGTTCAGGTTACTATTGGCATTCGCGTAACCGAGAAAGAAGAAGCTGTCGGTTTGGACGAATCACAACACGCCGAAACCGGATATACCTATTTCGATTGACAATAACTTCATCTAAAAAAGTCTTTTGCCCGGCAGAGCGTCGGGCAAAGATTTTAAAAGGCATCTCATCTCCGATGAGGTGCCTTTTGTTTTTGTTTATTGTAATACTTGTTTGTTAGACGGATATGATTTCCAGCATATTGTACCCTCTCTTTTGCATACAAACTGTATATCTACAACCAACGCCTGATTGTATAGCCCAATTTAGCAAAAATGAGATTATTTTGCAATGTGGAGATGACAAATTCGGAAAAAAGGTACTATCTTTGTCGTTCAAAATTTTTGATGTGGAAGCGCTATTCAGAACACATAAGTATCTGGTTGAACATGTTGAATCGCCCGTGCAACGTCAGTTGATGGACGAGATTGACTGGAATCATCGTTTGATAGGTGTAAAGGGAAGCCGGGGAGTAGGAAAAACTACTTTTTTGCTCGAATACGCCAAGCAACGTTTTGGTGCCGACGATCGTTCCTGCCTGTATATCAATCTCAACAATTTTTATTTCACCACTTGTTCCTTATACGATTTTGCAGATGAATTTTGCAAGGTCGGAGGGCGTACGCTTTTGATCGATCAGGTGTTCAAATTGCCCAACTGGTCGGAAGATTTGCGTGAGTGTTACGACAAAATACCGGATCTTAATATTGTCTTTTCGGGTTCGTCGGTAATGCGGCTGAAAGAAGAAAACCTTTTGTTGCGTGATTGCGTGAAATCGTACAACCTGAGAGGATTCTCGTTTCGCGAATATCTCAACCTGATGGCCGATACGCACTTTAAGTCGTACACGCTTGACGAAATTTTGAAAAACCATGTAGAAATAGCGTCTGAAATTGTGGCTAAAGTGAAGCCTCTGGCCTATTTCCAGAATTATCTGCATCACGGCTTTTCCCCGTTTTTCCTTGAAAAAAGAAATTTCTCGGAAAACCTGTTGAAGACGATGAATATGATGCTTGAGGTAGATGTCTTGTTTATCAAACAGATAGAGCTAAAATATCTGCCCAAAATTCGTAAGTTGCTTTATTTGATAGCCAGTACCGCTCCCAGTGTGCCCAACGTGAGCCAGCTCAGTACTGAAATAAATATATCGCGCGCTACGGTAATGAATTACATCAAATACCTGAGCGAAGCCCGTTTGTTCAACCTGTTGTATGCCGAAGGAGATGAATTTCCCAAAAAACCGGCAATGGTTTATATGCAGAATACGAATCTCATGCATGCCATTACACCGGGAAATGTAGACCCGCAGGCGCAGCGCGAAACGTTCTTTTATAATGTATTGTATAAAGATCACAAGCTGAACAAGGGAAATCGTGACGCCCAGTTTCTGGTCGATCACTCACTTCAGTTTGTCATAGCCGACAGCGATAATAAAATGAAATACAAGCCCGATTACTCCTATGCAATCGATAAGATTGAAGTGGGCTCTAAGAAGGTGATTCCATTGTGGCTGTTTGGATTTTTGTACTGATCACTTTGTTCGTTGCGAATGAAGTGATTTGTTCGTTTTCTACAAAAACGAGATTATTGACCTTAGCTCGATACCAGACCATATTATATTAAACTCAATCACATTCATATCTAATTAATTCACAATTATGGCAAAAGACAAGAAATTTTTGACTTGTGACGGTAATCAGGCCGCAGCCCATATCGCTTATATGTTTAGCGAAGTTGCTGCTATTTATCCTATTACGCCATCGTCAACTATGGCCGAATATGTTGACGAATGGTCTGCCGCCGGCAGAAAAAACATTTTCGGTGAAACCGTATTAGTAGAAGAAATGCAATCGGAAGCAGGAGCTGCTGGTGCTGTTCACGGTTCGTTGCAAGCCGGTGCGCTTACAACTACCTTTACCGCATCACAGGGCCTTCTGTTGATGATTCCGAATATGTACAAGATTGCCGGAGAATTGTTGCCTTCGGTATTCCACGTTTCTGCACGTGCTTTGGCTTCTCACGCTTTGAACATTTTTGGCGACCACCAGGATGTGATGGCTTGTCGTCAGACAGGATTTGCTATGTTGTGTGAAGGTTCTGTACAGGAAGTGATGGATTTGGCAGGTGTTTCTCACCTTGCAACGCTAAAATCACGCGTTCCTTTCGTGAACTTCTTCGACGGCTTCCGTACTTCTCACGAAATTCAGAAAATCGAAGCGTTGGCTAACGAAGATCTTGCTCCGCTGATCGACCAGAAATCGTTGGCTGAATTCCGCACACGTGCATTGAGTCCAAGCACACCGGTTGCCCGTGGTATGGCCGAAAACCCCGACCACTTCTTCCAACACCGCGAATCATCCAATAGCTTCTATGATGCAGTTCCTGCTATCGTGGAAGAATACATGAACGAAATCTACAAAATCACCGGTCGTAAATACGGCTTGTTCGATTACTACGGTGCTCCCGATGCTGATCGTGTTATTATCGCTATGGGTTCTGCTACAGAAGCTATCCGCGAAACCATCGACCACCTGAACGCTAAAGGCGAAAAAGTAGGTTTGGTAGCTGTACATCTCTACCGTCCGTTCTCTGCGAAACACTTCCTGGCTGCAGTTCCTAAAACAGCTAAACGTATTGCTGTACTTGACCGTACCAAAGAACCGGGTGCTACCGGCGAACCTTTGTACCTCGACGTAAAAGATTGCTTCTATGGTCAGGCAAATGCTCCTGTTATTGTTGGCGGTCGCTACGGTTTGGGTTCTAAAGATACTACTCCTGCTCAAATCCTGGCTGTTTATGACAACCTGGCTTTGCCGGAACCTAAAAACCAATTCACTATCGGTATTGTTGACGACGTTACCTTCACTTCTCTTCCTAAGGAAGAAGAAATTGCAGTGGGTGGCGCAAGCTTGTACGAAGCTAAATTCTACGGCTTGGGTGCCGACGGTACAGTAGGTGCAAACAAAAACTCGATCAAAATTATCGGTGACAACACCAATAAATATTGCCAGGCTTATTTTGCTTACGACTCGAAGAAATCGGGTGGTTTCACCTGTTCTCACCTTCGTTTCGGTGACGAACCTATCCGTTCTACTTACCTCGTAAATACGCCAAATTTTGTTGCTTGCCACGTTCAGGCTTACCTGAATCTGTACGACGTAACACGTGGTTTGCGTAAAAACGGAACTTTCCTTTTGAACACTATCTGGAACGGTGAAGATCTGGCTAAAAATTTGCCTGCTAAAGTGAAGAAATACTTCGCTAAAAACTATATCTCGGTTTACTACATCAACGCTACCGAAATTGCTCAACAAATCGGTTTGGGTAACCGTACCAACACCATCCTTCAATCAGCATTCTTCCGCATCACAGGCGTAATTCCTGCTGACCAGGCTGTAGAACAGATGAAGAAATTTATCGTGAAATCTTACGGTAAAAAAGGTGAAGACGTTGTAAACAAAAACTACGCTGCGGTTGACCGTGGTGGCGAATACAAACAGCTGGCTGTTGATCCGGCTTGGGTTAGCCTGGTTGATGATACTACCGCTACAAACAATGATCCTGCATTTATTAACGAAGTAGTTCGTCCTATCAATGCTCAGGATGGTGACTTGTTGCCTGTTTCTGCATTCAAAGGTATCGAAGACGGTACATGGCACCAGGGAACATCTAAATACGAAAAACGTGGTGTTGCAGCTTTCGTTCCTGAATGGAACCCTGAAAACTGTATTCAGTGTAACAAATGTGCTTACGTTTGTCCTCACGCTTCTATCCGTCCGTTCGTATTGGATGCCGAAGAACAAAAAGGCGCTAAGTTCGACTCTCTGAAAGCTACCGGTAAGGCATTCGAAGGAATGACGTTCCGTATCCAGGTTGACGTTCTCGACTGTATGGATTGCGGTAACTGCGTCGACGTTTGTCCGGGCAATCCGAAGAAAGGTGGCAAGGCATTGACCATGAAACACCTCGAAAGCCAGATGGGCGAAGTTGCTAACTGGGATTACCTGGTTAACAACGTGAAGAGCAAACAAAACCTCGTTGACGTGAAGGCTAACGTGAAGAACTCTCAGTTCGCAACTCCGTTGTTTGAGTTCTCAGGCGCTTGCTCAGGTTGTGGAGAAACTCCGTATGTAAAACTGCTTACTCAGTTGTATGGTGATCGCGAAATGGTTGCTAACGCTACCGGATGTTCTTCTATCTACTCTGGTTCTGTTCCTTCAACTCCTTATACAACCAATGCAAAAGGACAGGGTCCGGCTTGGGCTAATTCACTGTTCGAAGACTTCTGCGAATTTGGTTTGGGTATGGAACTGGCTAACCTGAAAATGCGCGAACGTCTCACTGACTTGTTCAAAGAAGCTATTGCTTCTGAAGCTACTCCTGCTGAAACTAAAGCATTGTTCCAGGAATGGATAGACAACAAGCTGGATGCTGAAAAGACCAAAGTATTGGCCGAAAAGATCATCCCTGTTGTTGAAGCAGCTAAAGATAAATGCGATACCTGCGAACAAATCTTTGAATTGAAGAACTTCCTCGTAAAACGCAGTCAGTGGATTATTGGTGGTGACGGTGCTTCTTACGATATCGGTTACGGCGGTCTCGACCATGTAATCTCTACCGGTAAAGATGTAAACATCCTCGTTTTGGATACCGAAGTTTACTCAAATACAGGTGGTCAGTCTTCTAAAGCTACTCCGGTAGGTGCTATCGCTAAATTTGCTGCTGCCGGTAAACGTGTACGCAAAAAAGACCTCGGTCTGATGGCTACTACTTACGGTTACGTTTATGTAGCTCAGATTGCAATGGGTGCCGATCAGGCTCAGACAATGAAAGCTATCCGCGAAGCAGAAGCTTATCCCGGACCATCACTCATCATCGCTTATTCTCCTTGTATCAACCACGGTTTGAAAGCCGGTATGGGTAAGAGCCAGGCAGAATCGGAAAGAGCCGTAGAGTGCGGTTACTGGCACTTGTGGCGTTACAATCCTCAGTTGGAAGAAGAAGGAAAGAATCCGTTCCTTCTCGACTCTAAAGAGCCGCAATGGGAGAAATTCCAGGACTTCCTCAAAGGTGAAGTACGTTACGCCTCACTGATGAAGCAGTATCCTGCCGAAGCAGCCGAATTGTTCCAGGCAGCCGAAAACAACGCTAAATGGCGTTACAAAGGCTACAAACGCCTTGCTTCTGCCGAATAAGATCCTTTGATTCCTGAAAAGGAATGATAATAAAAGCCGGTCGTCACTCAATTGTGACGACCGGCTTTGTTTTTTACGCAGAGATGAAGCCTGAATATTTCCTTAAATCCTTAATGATTTATACGTCCTGTCACATTCCAGGAAGCGATTATAACTCCGTCCTTCTGGGTGGAGCTGCTTGCCAATCGCATTCGGGGCTTTCGCCCTGAGTTGTTCTTTTCGTATCCCTGCTAAAGGCGATTGATTTCCGTTTTCCTGTTCTCCATCCCAAAGGGCGGAGTTAGTATAACATCGCTTTATGCCTCGCTTTTAGGTATTCATTGCGTTTGCTTACACGAGCACACCGCGCGAGAATGGGGGGTTACATCCGCAATATACTCTGGATCACTTACCGGCATCTTTATCTCTATTGTCTTGTAATCGGCTTAAGATTTCCGGCGTTTCAATCGATCGGATCAAAGCGTCAAAATCGACAGGTCTCTGTAAGGTATTCTTGCAATAGTAACACCATCTGCTTTTCAAAACGTCTCGCATGAATTTACTTGCTTTCAGCTTTCCTACCGCATCAACAAATTTAGGCGCCAATAGGATATCTGTTTTCGTACTGTCTATCCGTCCGATATCCGAAATACACCAATCGGTTATAAATCCGATCATTTCATCTACATAAGCAACCGCTGCAAAAGGCATCCTATCTTTTAGCATAAAGGGAGGATTCAAAAGAGGAGAACTTGGCATCGAACCTCTTTGGTGATTAGCATCGGACAAACTGTTGTCACGCAATTTCAGTAGCAAAGAAAAGTTGTAATACAGATCCGCCAACTCGGTCAATGCCGGTCGTGAAGAAACCGAAAGTGTCTTGTTTTTAGTACCACGATCGATATAGGAAAACAGTTGGCTCCGAACCGAGTCCATATATAGTTTAAATTGTTGCATATTCTTGTACTTTTTCGCCATTCGCATTTCATAATCCCACAGGGAAACCATTTGGGTAAGATCACATAAGTCGGATGCAAGGCGAGCATTTCTACCTTCGATCTTTATACTAAAGGAGTGTTTTTTATCGAACGTAATTTTCAACTTGTCGTTTGGCGCAACGGCAATAGCATATTTTTGTAACCCTCCGAATAAAGACCGTACGGTGACAAGGCACAAGTCAGGGTCTTGTATTCTGAAAAACAGGGTATTTTTGCTTTTACGCAAAGGCTGACATACCGATTTGGTTCCTAGAATCAAATCATCGATATTCAGCATAACGGTATTGGCAGGGATATTATTCAGTACGATCGTAATTTCGGCAGCACGGTCGGTTGGTGTTCCTTTGATATTGGTCTGGCAATAGCCTGGCAACGACAAACAAAGTGTTACTACCATTATAAATAGTGTTCTCATAATCGTATTACTGTGTATTTGATTTGTTTCTATGGGATTCGCTCTCTTGTTCCGTTTTGTCTGTATTCGTCTCGTAAAGCAAGATCCCCTTGTTGACTTTTTGTGCAATAGATTCAATAAAAAGAGATTGAATCTCATTTATGTCTTCCATATCTATTATTGGTAGCAGCATTCCGATAATGTCCTCCTTTATGATGCGAGTTGGTACTGCCGGCATAATGTTCACCATGACTTGATGTAGGATGGCCTCCTCTGTAATATGGATGGCTTTTATCTGCAAAACCGAATGATACAATCAGCAGAAAACAGAGTGACAATACTATCTTCTTCATCGTGTTTTATTCGTTCTATTTTAGTTATTCATTGCGTTTGGTTTGCTCACGCGATGCAATGGCTCCCTCTTGTTCCAAGTTCCCTCGTTGTTTAGCGCAGGTTTAGCGACAGCGTAACCTGTGCTGGAATCGAAGATCAGCGAAGCTAAACCAGAGTGGTTTTTAACCACAAACAACGTTCAGCGAAGCTAATCAGTTATAAACGAATTCTATTTTAGCTTCGCTGAACGTTGTTTGCGCCCAAGATACACTTCGTTAATCTCATATCTTTGCAGTCAATAAAGTTAAGGATATTTTTGGAGAAGACCATACCTTTGTTTTCAATAATGGACTCTAAAAGTGTACAAGGCGTTAAACTAAACACGATTTATCGATGTAGGGTTCAAGGAATCACCCCATTTAGTACAAGTTTGAGCGAAGCGGTAACTTGTGCTGGAATCAAAGATCAGCGAAGCTAAACCAGAGTGGTTTTCAACCACAAACAACGTTCAGCGAAGCTAGTCAGTTACAACCTGATTCTATTTTGCGTCCAAGCTACACGTTGTTAAGCTTGAACGAGAATCTGCTGTCTCGGCATTCTTGCGCCAAGAGGGGCTTCTTAAAGATCCCATTTCTTCTTTTCTTTCAGATAACATATTAAACCGGTAGCTAATAAGGATGTTATTGAAATAAAAGGAATTTCTTTTAACATTTCCTTCCATGTATATGCCGTTGTTGGAAATATTGCGGCTCCAAATATCGGGTTATTACCAGCCACCTTACTTAAAAAGAATTGAATGCAAAAAAGAGCATAAAAATGCCTATGTAGAATAATATTTTCTTCTTATTTATCATGCGAAGTGTTATTAATTTCATTACGAATATCACGAGCAGTCAAAATTATTTGTATTAACTGTTGATAAATATCGAAATTTCGATTTAAGCTTGGTTGTGGAGCATCTGGAGATAATGAAGTATTCAAAACTTTACCCCGTTCGGCGTAGGCTCTGCCTACGTCGTCTTTAACAGGGAAGCTCCTGATTTCTAAGTACTGTCAAATGTAACAATATTCCTTCCAAACAAAAAAGCGATAGCTTAGGGGGCTATCGCTCTTCTGTTATTTTTACCAATACAGTCGCGTTGGCTTTCTTTATTTACTGCTGCGAGAAGAAAGAAATTAAGGCAACATTTTCTTGTCAACTTTCCATTCCGGAAATTTAGAAAGTCCTGCCGGATTGCCTTTAAACATCTTAGCAGCTTCTTCATCGCCTTTTAATTGCCATAAATACCAGGCTGTTGCAACCTTTGCAAATTCTCCGCCATGAGGTTTGCTGTAGGTTCCGCCATGACCGACATTCATATTTGCAACAAAAACCGGAAGATGATTGATGCGTTTAAAATCGTCCATCCCGTTATTATATGCAATATCAGTTTCGCCGCCCAGAATATAGAGTGTAGGCGTGTGCAATTTCAGTAAGTGATCTTTTTTGAGGTTAGGCATTCCGCTCATTCCGCTTCCGGCATCGCCCAGAATACCGCTATTGCAGATTACCGCCGTTGTTACGCGCGGATCCGGAGCTGTTTCAAGTGTTTGCAGACCACCACACGACATGCCGCTTACTGCAATCTTCGTAATGTCAATTTTGTTGTAATAGGGGCTATTCTTATCGCTGTTTTGAGCAATGGCCCAGTTAATAGCATCGACCATTTGCGACGAAGTTGATTTTCCTCCACCGCGCTGTCCCTCCTGAGGCATCGATCCGATGGCAACCACCAGGAAACCGTGCGAGGCCACTTCCGATAAAAAATTGATATGTTCCCATGGAGAGTTTGCGCAAGCTCCATTGCCCCAGGCGATAATGGGTAATTTGTTTTTGCCGCCAAATGCGCTCAGGTCTTTAGGACGGAAAACAGTATGTGTGGGCAGTGAACTTTCTGTTAGCATTATAGCGCTGTATGGACCGGTTCCGCCATCTTCCACTACTCTGGATGTTGCTAAGCCTGCAGGAGCAGCCCCCTGAGCAAATGCCGGATTTGGCAAACTAAGGGCTGCAAATGCCATAAGCATAATGAAAGAATAGATTTTCTTCATGATAAACTAAAATTTAAGGTTATAGATTGTTTTCGAATGAACTCGATACTGTCATCCATCCGTTGGTTGAACCAAACGCCAATAATGGAATCCTCCGGCACAAATCAACCTGCGCCAGAAAGGGAGATTTACTTTGAAATTGATCTTGCGTTCATTACGCGTACACGAGTAGAATCATTTTCTATGCTGGTGACATCGCTTTTACAGTTTGTAAAATACACATAATGACCTTGATCCATAAAACGGTAAACTTTGCAACCATCGTGCTCAAACAAATACTCCACTACATAAGATTTGTTATTATCGGCTTTAGCAGATACCAGTGGGTTTTGCACGGAGCAAGAATAGCCACCCAATATGAGAATGGCTAACAGGGAAATTATAATTGTTCGTTTCATCTTTAGAAAGTCATCTTTTGATTATTTTCCTTGCAATGCTTCCAGCTGGTTTACAAGTGGATTGGCATACATTTCGAGCAGTTTGAATCGCAGAAATTCCTCATCTTTGTCGGGTAGGTCAATTTTAGCGATACGCTCGTCGATGTATTTCAAAAATGCAGCTTCGGCTTCCGACGTATAACCGCCTGTCTTTTTATCGGGATTGAGCTGGTCGTAGGCAATTCGGTTGTTGTCGTAAATCTCGTAATTGCTGTGGATAAGACTGTCTATGAGTTGGGCAATAGCCGCGAACTGTTCGCCACGGGGCAAATCGGGCATTGCTTTTACCCGTTCGGCTATGTTTCCGGCAAGACGATACACTATTTTCCCCTTATAACCCATTATTCCGGTCTGCATATTCAGCAAGTCGTCAGCTGGATTTTTTTTGTACTCCGGGTTATCTCTTTTCTGCTGAAACTCCTTCGCTTTCAGATAGTCGCAAGGATCATATTCATACGAAATAGTGAGCGGACAAATATTGAGGCTGCTCAGGTTATCGGTGATGGAGCCTTGCCCCGACATATTAAGCATTTTAAGTAAACTCTCCTGCGTACGATCATTTCCATCTTTGGCTCTTCCTTCGCGCTGTGCCAACCAGATGGATTGATGCTTGTCAGTCAAAGTATAACGCATGTATTCCGATAGGTGTTGCGATGCCAGCAACTGACTCCGTCCGCTGACGCCCCGGCGAACGATAAAGCTTTTGTTGAGGCGCACCAACGTTTCAATCCACGGATAAATAAGCAGGTTGTCGCCGATAGCAATTTCAACGGTATCGAAGCCGGCATCCAGCAGCTCTATACACAGAAAAGCTGAATCGAGAACAATATCCCTATGATTGGAAATGTAGAGGTAGTTGATGGATTTATCCAGCTTTTCCGCACCTTTCAGGTCAATTCCTTTGCTCATTTTGGCTTCGAGTTGACGCAAAAAAGGGTAGTCGATCTTTTTCTGAAAATCGTCTACACTTTGTACACTTCGAAACAAAGCAATAACCGCTTCTATCGGTGTCTGGGGAAACAGGTATTTTAGGACACCCACAAATTTAGGTTCCGCCAATAAACTGTCCACCGCTTCGGGCACCTGGTTGCTGTGTAAAGGACAAATGTCGTCGAATTGTTCAGGATTATTTTCCATAGTTTGGCTTACTTTTTTGATAATGCACAAAGATACAAATTATATGACGATTCGTAAAAGCAAGCGTGAATATGGTTGTTACAAACAAGCTATTCATCCAAAAAATAGTAACTTTGCACTGCTTTTCGTGTCGGAGCTCGTTGATGGGCTTTTTGCAACGCGAATATTTTGATTCTTAGCAGCAACTAATATGGATATCACAATTTTAGGTATAGAATCTTCCTGCGACGACACATCGGCCGCAGTTATTCAAAATGGCGTTATGCTGTCGAACGTAACGGCCAATCAGGATGTGCATAAGGCTTACGGTGGCGTAGTGCCCGAACTGGCGTCGCGTGCGCACCAGCAAAATATCATTCCGGTAGTGCACGAAGCGCTCAACCGAGCCGGGATTAAACGCGAAGACCTGAGCGCAGTTGCTTTCACCCGTGGACCGGGTCTGATGGGTTCGCTGTTGGTCGGTACTTCGTTTGCCAAAGGGTTTTCGCAGTCGCTTGGCATTCCGTTGGTGGACGTCAATCACTTGCAGGGACACGTATTGGCTCACTTTATTCAGGAAAAAGATGCGCCTTTCAATCCACCTAAATTTCCATTCCTTTGCTTGCTTGTTTCAGGCGGTAATTCGCAGATTGTGCTGGTCAAATCTCATTTTGAAATGGAGGTGATCGGACAAACCATCGACGATGCGGCCGGTGAAGCATTCGACAAGTGCGCCAAAGTGATGGGGCTTCCTTACCCCGGCGGCCCGGTTATCGACCGTCTGGCAAAAGAAGGCGACCCGAAAGCGTTTACGCTCAACAAACCTTCGATTGCAGGTTACAACTATAGCTTTAGCGGATTGAAGACCTCATTTCTGTACATGATTCGCGACGAGCTGAAGAAAAATCCGAACTTCCTCGAAGAACGCAAAAACGATCTTTGTGCAGTGCTGCAAAGTACCGTGGTGGATATTTTGATGCAAAAGCTACGCAAAGCTGCCAAGGAATTACGAATCAATGAAGTGGCTGTGGCAGGAGGTGTTTCTGCCAATTCGGCGCTGCGCAACGCGTTTGTGGAACATGGTGAAAAATATGGCTGGAACGTCTATATTCCGAAGTTTTCTTTCACCACTGACAACGCCGCGATGATTGCCATTACCGGTTATTACAAGTTCCAGATAGGAGAATATTGCGACGTTTCGCTGCCACCTTTTGCAAAAGCTGTAATCGGTTAGCAGTATGCTATTTTAGAGAAGTAAGCAATTGATAAAGAATAAGTTGATTGTCAATTAGCATCCAACACAATGATGAGACTTGTATTTTTTATAGCAATAATTGGATTGGTATCCTGTGGACAAATGTCGAATAATAAGCAGAGTAATACTTCACAAGTCTCAAACGTAAAGAAGAATAGCAAGACTGATAATGCATTGGCATTTATCAATGGATATACTAAAAATGCCAACAAGATGAATCAAGCTGTTGGTATTAAAGACTGGGTTTATTCTAATAATCTATCAACAGGAAAATTTAAAAAAGAATTAGCAAGAATCATCGACGAAGCCTATAAGAATGATCCAGAATTAGGAATTGATTCTGACCCAATATTTGATGCTCAAGACTATCCAGAGAAAGGATTTGTAATAAAATCTTTTGATAACAAATCAAATTATTTGATTGTAAAAGGAATAGATTTGCCTGATTTCACGATAACAATGAAAATTAAAGATGAAAATGGCAACTGGCTCGTTGATGGATGTGGTAGGATTAATATTCCGAATGACAAGCGAACTAAAAGATAAGAATAGCAAACAACTGTCAATCGTTTTTTTAGAAAACAATAGACATTATATCGATTAAGTGTATATAAATCTCAATTGCAGATTTTCCCCCTCTCTTCGGGAGAGGGGCTAGGGGAGAGGTCAAATGCGAAAATTAAGAAATGAATTAACCGGTATAATGTCTAATAAATATATCAGGTGAAAAGTTCCTTAGGAACGGTACATATTGAAAGAACAGTTTCAAAATCTTTCAAACTTGTTTTCCCTGAAATTCACCGAACCACCGCAGCGAACGTCCTTTTTGTTCTTATATTTGCATTAAACGGTAAATACTAAGGATATGGAACATACTATTATTCACAACGAACAAAAGAGCCGGTTCGAACTTTCACTCGAAGGTCATTTGGCTCACATTGACTATGTACATGGTGACGGCACCTTGGATCTACATCATACGCTGGTTCCGAAGCCGTTGGAAGGAAGGGGCATAGGTTCGCTACTGACCCGTTTTGCACTCGATTACGCAGCGGAAAACGATCTGAAAGTGGTTCCGACCTGTCCGTTTGTCAAAGTCTTTATAGACAGACATCCCATCTATCAGCCTCTCACCGACTTATCGAACGAAGATTAATTGATTCCGGATGGTGTTACTGGACGTTACCGCCCCGCTTATCTCGAGCATCACCCTCGATAACATATTATTAATCGGGTCGATCCTGTTATTTGTCAGTCTGCTGGCAAGCAAGACAACCCGATTTGGCATTCCTACGCTTTTGCTTTTTCTCCTTGTAGGAATGCTCGCCGGGCAGGACGGTCCCGGAGGAATCGTATTCAACGACCCTAAAATTACCAAATTCGTAGGTGCGATCGCACTTAGCTTTATACTGTTCTCGGGCGGTCTCGAAACCCGAAAAGCAGACATCAAACCCATTGTTTGGCAAGGGTTCACGCTGTCCACGCTGGGAGTAATTCTCACTGCAGTTGTTGTGGGATGGTTTGTGTCGTGGATAACCGGTTGGTCTTTGGTAGAAGGAATGCTGATCGGCGCCATCGTTTCGTCGACCGATGCGGCAGCTGTTTTCTCCATCCTTCGTTCGCGCAGTATCGGACTGAAAGGCAACCTGAAGCCTTTGTTGGAACTGGAAAGCGGCAGTAACGATCCGATGGCCTATATTCTGACTCTCTCTTTTACATATCTTCTGACGGTAAAAGATGCCAACTGGATAGTTTTGATTGCGGTTTTCTTTAAACAGATGATTTTGGGAGGTGTAGTCGGTTACGGGGCAGGTGTGGCAATGCATCGTATCTTCAATTGGATACGGCTCGAAGCAGAAGGTCTTTACCCGGTACTGCTCATTACCATGGTACTGCTGGTGTTTTCTTTTTCCGACTTCATCGGGGGCAACGCCTTTCTGGCTGTGTACCTGTCGGCGTATGTGCTTGGCAATACCGATTTCATCCATAAAAAAAGTCTGATCAAACATTTCGATGGTCAGGCCTGGTTGATGCAAATTATCATGTTTATCACGCTGGGATTGCTGGTAACTCCGAGTGCCATTATGCCGCTTATCGGACTGGGCTTGCTGGTTTCCGCCTTCCTGATTTTTATCGCCCGTCCTTTGAGTGTCTTTATCACCCTCCATTTTTTCAAAATCAATACCAGGGAAAAGTTGTTCGTGTCGTGGGTGGGCTTGCGGGGTGCGGTGCCGATTGTTCTTGCTACTTATCCGATGATAGCACTGGTTGGCAAATCCAACGACATTTTTCATTTGGTTTTCTTTATTTCTGTCACTTCCGTACTTATTCAGGGAACAAGTCTGCCTTTGGTGGCAAAGTGGCTGAAACTGACCGTGCCGGTGAGCAGTAAGAAAAAATCGGTACTTGATCTGGAACAGGCCTGGGAAACCAAGTCGGTTTACAAAGCAATTCCCATCGAACCTCATTTCAACTGTATCGGGCATTCTATCGTCGACCTAAAACTTCCTCCGAATATTATCATTGCACTGGTCGAACGTAGAAATAAATTCTTTATCTCCGACGGTGCAACCCGTCTCCATGCCGGCGACGTGATCTATGTAATGGCCGATGATCCCAAATCCATCGACCAGTTAACAGACTGTTTCAATACTTCCAAAGAGAAGAAAGAGCTCTAAACGGCTTCTTTTAAACTCTTCTCAAGGGCAATAGCTTTTGGATGTAACAAATTGTTTTCCAAATGGATGTGCTGCTGTATATTTTCAAACAATGCTTTCAATAATTTATAAAGCAATTCGAATGAGGCACATGCATCTTCCGGCGGCGTAAAGTCGTTTGACAAATTGCGAATAGAGAACAACATCTTTCCGGTAGCCACATGGTCGGATTCCATCGCCGAAATAGGATTGGCCACCGTTCCGAAACACGAATCGTGGCTTATATGACCACTATCCAGTGTTTTAATGTAAGGGAACAAAATCATCTCTTCCTTATGCTGATGGATAGGTAATTCTCCCAAAATAGATTCGGTCAGGTATTTTATCTGTGCCAATTCCGGGTGGTTTTTCCCATGCCGATCGTAAACCTTATCTAACACCGATAAAATATATTCAGTCGATTTGTATATATATTCGTGATGATAACCCAGAATATGGTCGATCAATTGCGATAAACTCATTGCATCGTAGTTGAAATTTACCTCTTCTATTTCGGGCTGTGTCTCCAGTTGTTTCTTTTGCCAGTTCAAAATCCACATTTGCCTTGCGGGCGGCTTCTTCCAGTAAGTCGTGACCGTTACAGCAAAAATCAATACCCAAACGGGTAAATACTTCTGCTAATTTTGGATTTTGGCGAACCATTTCGCCTACTGTTGTTGCCATAGTTAGTTTCTTTGAATAAATGGGGCGCGGTTTTCACCGCACCCCAAGAAAAGGATTTTGGTTAGTTGTTGATCCAGTTCTGCATATCGTTTTCGACGGTGGAGATTCCTCTGATGCCGAAATTATTGACCAGAACATTTGCTACGTTGGGAGATAAGAAGGCTGGCAAGGTCGGTCCGAGGCCGATATTTTTCACTCCGAGATAAAGTAGAGCCAGTAATACAATTACCGCTTTTTGTTCGTACCATGCAATATTGTACACAATTGGAAGTTCGTTAATATCTTCCAGGCCGAATACTTCTTTCAGTTTCAGAGCAATAACTGCTAATGAATAGCTATCGTTACACTGTCCGGCATCAAGTACGCGCGGAATACCACCAATATCGCCCAGTTCCAGCTTGTTGTAACGGTATTTTGCACAACCGGCCGTCATGATTACCGTGTCGTTCGGCAGCTGTTGCGCAAAGTCGCTGTAATATCCGCGAGATGACATACGACCGTCGCAACCGGCCATCACCACAAATTTCTTGATAGCGCCCGTCTTTACGGCATCCACCACTTTGTCGGCCAGAGCCATCACCTGATTGTGTGCAAATCCGCCCACGATTTCGCCCTTTTCGATCTCCTGAGGAGGAGCGCATTTCTTGGCATGTTCGATAATGACCGAGAAATCTTTTTGTCCACCCTCTTCGCGGTCGGCGATATGCGTTGCTCCCGTCAATCCGGCCGAACCGGTAGTATAGATGCGATCGCTGTACGTTGCTTTCGACGAAGGAGGAACAATACAGTTGGTGGTAAAGAGCACCGGGCCGTTGAAGGTTTCGAATTCATCTTTCTGTTTCCACCATGCGTTACCGTAGTTACCCACAAAGTGTTTGTATTTCTTGAAAGCAGGGTAATAGTGAGCCGGAAGCATTTCGCTGTGAGTGTACACATCCACGCCAGTACCGTCGGTCTGAGCCAGCAGCTCTTCAATATCTTTCAGGTCGTGGCCGCTGATAAGGATACCCGGATTGGTTCCTACTCCGATGTTCACCTTGGTAATTTCGGGGTTGCCATAGTGCGAGGTGTTGGCTGCATCGAGCAGCGCCATTCCTTTCACACCATATTCGCCAGTTTGCAGGGTAAGCGCAACCAAGGCATCAACACTGTTATCGTTTCTTGAAACCTGAGCCAACGCATTCGACATGAATGTATAGATCGATTCGTCTTCGCTACCGAGGTTCAGCGCGTGGTGAGCATAGGCAGCAAGACCTTTCAGTCCGTACATTACGAGCTCTTTCAACGAACGGATATCTTCGTTCTCTTCTTTCAGAATACCTGCCGAAGGAGCGAATGATTCGTATTGCTCGGGAGTAAGCTGAACGCTCACCTGCGGATATTCATCAAAATCAACCGGACAGCTTTCGGTTTCTTTCAAGAGTTCGTCTCTCAACTTCAATCCTTTGGTAATGCGATCTTTGATGGCTTCTTTGTCAAAATTTGCATTGGTAATGGTTGAGAATAAAGCGTCGAGAATAAAATGATCGGCTTTACTTGTATCGGCCGAACAGTTTTTCATTTCACTGTTGATTACGGCGATTCCTTTGGTGACGTAAATCAGCACGTCCATCAAACCGGCGAGTTGATCGTCTTTTCCACATACACCTTTTAGTGTACATCCCTTGCCGCCTGCGGCTTCCTGACATTGATAACAAAACATTGACATAGTTGGGTAATTTATAAGTTTAATATTTACGATTTACTTTTTGATTCTGTTGTTCATTTTGTATGACAAAGGTATAGTGAGCCTGAAGGCAAAATTTGTAACCTATGTTACAACTCCGAATTTTAAACGGCTAAGTAGTTCAGATGAGCACAAAAAAGTGTATTTTTGTTGCTCATCCAACACCGAAACAATGAAGGATATAGCTGCAATTGTTCAGGAGAGCCCGCTATTTAAAGGCTTAGCCAAAGAGGATCTGACTGAGATTCTGGACGGCCATTACAAGGAAGTTCATTATGTCAAAGGCGATGTGGTGGCTTTGCAGGGCGATCCGTGTCGTTCGTTGATGATGATTCTGGATGGTACTGTCCGCAGCGATATGACCGATCCGGCCGGTAAGTTGGTAACGATTGCCACCCTCACGGCTCCCGATATTCTGGCTCCGGCATTTCTATATGCCGCCCGCAACGAATTTCCGGTGGATATTACAGCCATGACCGATCTGACGCTGATGGTTATTGGACGGGAGAGTTTCAGTAAATTGTTGCAACAACACATTGTGGTGTTGAACAACTTTCTCCGCATGATTTCCGACCAGACACAATTCCTGACCCAAAAAATACGCTTCCTGCAATTCGGCACAATGAAAAAGAAGCTGGCTTCTTATTTCGTTGAGAAGCTGGCATCCGTTCAGGGTATTGAATTTCAGATGGAAGAGAGCCAGCAGGCGCTCGCCGATCGTTTTGGAGTGACACGCCCGGCTTTGGCCCGTGCCATCGGCGAAATGGTGAGCGACGGCATTATTCATGTCGAAAAGAAAAAAGTAACGGTTGTCAACGCCGTTGCCCTGAAACACATGGCAGCCCGGGAAGGCTAAATTTACATCACACATTATATACAAATGAGACTTGTTATTCAGAGAGTTAAACACGCATCGGTTAAAGTAGAAGAAAAGATTACGGGAAAAATAGACGAAGGTTTATTGGCGTTGGTAGGCATAGAAGATACGGACACTCCGGACGACAGCCAGTGGCTGGCCGGTAAACTTGTCAATCTCCCGCATTTTCGACGATGACAATGGAGTGATGAACCGATCTGTAAAAGACATCAACGGAGGCATTCTGATTGTCAGCCAGTTTACGCTTATGGCATCTACAAAGAAAGGGAACCGCCCTTCGTATATCAGAGCGTCAAAACACGAGTTTGCCATCCCGATGTACGAACAATTTTGCGAAAACGTAAGCTCTCTGTTGGGCAAGCCCGTGCAAACGGGCATCTTTGCAGCCGACATGCAGGTTGAACTGCTAAATAACGGACCGGTAACAATTTTTATTGATTCATACTTACGCGAATAAGCAATAGCATCTGATTTTGAGAAATGTTAAGAGAGCGCTTTCTGAAAATTGCTTGTAACTTCCTCTTTCTTTTGTACTTTTGCAACTCATTCTGATTCACTTTATTGAATTCGGTTCAAACGAAATAATTATCTTGGCATGGAACAATCACTTAGACAATGGATTAAATTCGGCGTTGCAGCTCTCATCTGCATTTTGTTTACAGTATGGATTGGCTGGTGGCCGATTATGCTGCTGCTTCCTTTCATTTTCGACGTTTATATCACAAAAAAAATCCCCTGGACATGGTGGAGAGAAAGCAAAAATCCGGCTGTCAGAGCAGTGATGAGCTGGGTGGATGCAATCGTATTTGCTTTGGTTGCAGTCTATATCATCAACCTGTTCTTCTTCCAGAATTATCAGATACCGAGCTCTTCGCTTGAAAAATCGTTGCTGGTAGGCGATTTCCTCTTTGTATCCAAAGTTGCTTACGGACCGCGCGTACCGAACACCCCGTTATCTTTCCCGTTGGTACAAAACACATTACCTGTGTTCAACTGCAAATCATATTTTGAAACTCCGCAATTGCCTTACAAACGCCTGTTGGGAACCGGTCATGTGAAACGTGGCGATATTGTCGTGTTCAACTTCCCTGCCGGAGATACAATCACCATATTGCAGCAAAATCCTGATTATTACTCCAATTGTTATTCAGAAGGTCTAGCTTTTCTGAAACAGCAGGCACCGGATATGAAACCGACACCCGAAATGTGTTATCGTTTCGGTCCGCGACATTGTAAAAGCAAAAGAATCGTACTACGGTAAAATGATGTTCCGTCCTGTCGACAAGCGCGAAAATTACGTAAAGCGCTGTGTCGGTTTGCCGGGCGAAACGCTGAAGATTGTCAACAATCAGGTATATATCGACGGAAAAATAGTGTACGACCATCCGGGTGTTCAGTACAACTACTGGATTCAAACCGATGGCAGCATGTTGACCGACGAACAGTTTGAAGAACTTGGCGTCAGCAACGACGACCGCACGTTACTGAATCAGGCATACGGCGATGATATTATGCGCCAGTTAGGGTATAAACTTGGCCCGAACGGCAAAATCAATCCGGTTTACTGCCTTCCTTTGACGCATGACAAATATATGCTTCTCAAAAAATACCGCAACATTCACTCCATTCTTACCGAACCTTCCATCATGGGAGGCGATGTATTCCCGTTGGGGAATACCAAGGGATGGACACGCGACAACTACGGTCCTCTGTGGATACCAAAGAAAGGCGCTACTATTGCTTTAACACCTGACAACCTTTTGGCTTACCAACGAATTATTGAGGCCTACGAGCACAACAAACTTGAGATGAAAAACGGCGTACCCTATATTAATGGAAAATTTGCCAAATCGTACACCTTTAAAATGGATTATTACTGGATGATGGGCGACAACCGCCACAAATCGGCCGATTCGCGCTACTGGGGTTTTGTGCCTGAGGATCATATCGTGGGACAAACCGTTGTTTGTATGGCTGTCACTCGACAAGGATAAGACATTCCTTGGCAAAATCCGCTGGAACCGTTTCTTCAAACTGGCAACACACTGATTATGATAAGAGAAGCTTCAGAACAAGATATTCCTCAACTGAAACAACTGTTCAAAGTATGTTTCGGGGACACCGATGCCTTCCTGAATCTTTTCTTTACCGAATATTTTCCAAACACTACCTGCATGGTGGCAATCCGCGACGAACGGATTGTCTCCATGCTTTTTTTGTGCCCGGCCAAAATGGTGGCAGACGAATACCGTCGGCTCATCTACTACGTCTATGCCTGCGGCACCTTGCCCGAATACCGCCGGAAAGGAATCATGGAGCAATTGCTTCAGGTGGGTCATGCTTTCGCAAAACAACAAGACGCGTGGGGGCTGATATTAGTTCCGGCCGGTGAACATCTTGCCTCGTATTACCTCAGCTTGGGATTCAGTCCTTTTTCTCACAACGTTAAAGAGAAAATGACTCTAATATCTTACGATGAGGAGATTGAGATATTGAAGCCCTGCGAGCTTTCGTTGAAGCAAATCACCTATATCCGCAACCCGCCAGTTTAAGGGCGAGTATCAGGTATTCTGGAGTCAGAAACATATTGCTTTTACCATTGCCATGCTGGAGCAACAAGGTGGCGGATGCCTTGGACTGCAATGGAAAAACGGGCGGAAAGACTATGTTATTTACGATAAGAAAAAGAGCGAACTGATCGTAAAGGAAACCAGCGTGGAAGAAAACATCCTGCCCTGGCTGACACCTCTTTTGTGTAAACATTTCGACGTTGGTTCCGTAAAATATATTGTTCCGGCAAAAGAAGGAGACCTCTTTTCAATGATCAAACCGGTTGATCCTTTCGAAATTCCAGACGATATTCTTCCTTATTTTAATCTGGAAGATGGGATAAAACAGGGATGTCGTAAAATGAATAAATGAGTATCTGATATTTTGCCTAATGGCTTGAAAAGCCCCATTTTCATAACCGCAGGTCTGTGACCTGCGTGCGAGCATAGCTTGAACCCACACGACCTGAAAGATCGGACTTTACTAAAAGTAATGCCTTTCAGGCATAGAAGAGTGGGATCTTGACAACCAGTAAGCCATTGGCTTACGGTTATGAAAATCTCGTCTTTCAGACAACATAAAACTCAATTAGGTGACATATCAGATAATCATTATGAATAAAATTTTCTCATTTTATGAACTGGTTCCTCCCCATTTAGACAGGGCTGTTAAGTTCTAAATTGACTGAAAGTCATATTTACTTCAGCCCAATGGCAAAGCCTTGGGTAGAATGCAAACAAAAACGGATTCAAGTCCTGAAAGGGACGATTTAAGCCGTCCTTTCAGGACTTAAAATCAGCTTTGTCAGGTAGCCCAACGTTTCGCTTCGCTTTACGTTGGGCTAAAATAAGCCAACCACTTCGTGGTTAACATTAGAACTTAACAGCCCTGCCCATTTAGGGGAGGTTAGGAGGGGTCGATAAGCTAAAATGAAAATAGAAATTTCATTTGTAATAAAAGTCAAGATGACTTTAGAGTAAAGCCTCTTAAAAGCCAACCCCCGAAATCCATTTCCCTACCAACCCTTTCCAAAGATATTGTGAGGAGCCAAAGCGCACCACAAACGTTTGCATTAAACAATACGCCATTAACATCGGAACAAAATCACTTCCGCTTATTGTTTCCTTACTTTTGCATTTCAATCTCTAAATCAGGATATCATGTCTCGAACAAAAATCTTCGCCCTGTTAGCAGGAATTCTATTTGCCACTATGGTCTCTTACAGTCAAAGCCTAAAATCTCCCAACGGGAATCTGACGCTTACTTTCGACATTCAGAACGGAGGCGTCCCCACCTACCAGCTATCCTATAAAGGCAAAGCTGTTGTCAAACCGAGTCATTTAGGCCTTGAGCTGAAAGGGGAAAAGCAGGTTGAATTCGGCACCGGTATTGCAGTGGATAAAACACCCGCCGATCCCACAACCTCTTTGTACAATGGATTTAAACTAAAGAACACCACCACCTCTACCTTCGACGAAACATGGAACCCGGTTTGGGGCGAGGAAAAAGCCATCCGCAACCATTACAACGAATTGAAAGTGGAACTGATCCAGCCCAACACTCAGCGTCAGATGAATATCTGCTTCCGCTTGTTCGACGATGGCTTGGGCTTTCGCTACGAATTCCCCGAACAAAAAAATCTTACCTATTTTGTCATTCGCGAAGAGCACTCCCAGTTTGCCATGGCAGGCGACCATACGGCAATGTGGATACCCGGCGATTACGACACACAGGAGTACGATTACACTACCTCCAAATTGTCTGAAATACGTGGGCTGATGAAAGGTGCCATCACCGGTAATGCATCACAAACCACTTTTTCGCCAACAGGCGTACAAACAGCCCTGATGATGAAAACAGCAGACGGATTGTATATCAACCTGCACGAAGCGGCATTGGTCAATTATTCGTGCATGTCGCTCAATCTTGACGATAAAAACATGGTATTCGAATCGTGGCTCACACCCGATGCTCAGGGGAATAAAGGTTACCTGCAGGCGTCCTGCACCTCACCGTGGCGCACCATCATCGTAAGCGATGATGCCCGCGACATTCTGGCCTCTCGTATTACCCTCAACCTGAACGAACCCTGCAAAATAAAAGACGTATCGTGGATTAAATCCACCAAATATGTCGGCGTATGGTGGGAGATGATTACAGGCAAAAGCAGTTGGTCTTATACCAACGATTTTCCGAGCATACAACTGGGCGTTACTGATTACACAAAGGCAAAGCCCAACGGAACCCATGGCGCCAATACCGCTCACGTAAAAGAATATATCGATTTTGCTGCTGCCAACGGGTTTGATGCCGTTTTGGTGGAAGGATGGAACGTAGGCTGGGAAGACTGGTTCGGCCACTCCAAAGATTACGTCTTCGATTTTGTGACTCCTTATCCCGATTTCGACGTACAGGAAATTCATCGTTATGCAGCTTCTAAGGGAATCAAGATGATTATGCACCACGAGACCTCGTCCTCTGTACGCAACTATGAACGTCACATGGACCAAGCGTACCAGTTTATGAAAGATAATGGCTACGATGCCGTAAAAAGCGGTTACGTGGGCGATATTATCCCTCGTGGCGAGCATCACTACGGTCAATGGATCAACAACCACTATCTCTATGCCATACAGAAAGCGGTCGATTATAAAATAATGGTCAACGGTCACGAGGCTGTTCGTCCTACAGGACTTTGCCGCACTTATCCCAACATGATAGGCAACGAATCGGCACGCGGCACCGAATATCAGGCTTTCGGAGGCAGCAAAGCCAACCACACCACGATTTTGCCGTTCACACGACTGATCGGCGGCCCGATGGACTACACGCCGGGTATTTTCGAGAACGATATCAGCAAATACAAAATCCCACCAATCACTCCTGGTGCAACTCCACGTTGTGCAACCAACTGTCGTTGTACGTAACCATGGCCGGACCGCTGCAAATGGCTGCCGACCTGCCGGAGACTTACAATAAGTTTAAAGATGCTTTCCAGTTTATCAAAGATGTGGCTGTGGATTGGGACGAATCTAAATACCTGGAAGCAGAACCGGGTCAGTACCTCACGGTGGCCCGAAAGGCGAAGAACAGTAACAAATGGTTTGTGGGTTGCACGAATGGTGAAAATACCCATCAGGCAACTGTCGACTTCAGTTTTCTCGATCCTGCAAAGAAATACATTGCTACGCTCTATGCCGATGCGCCCACCGCTCATTATAAGAAGAATCCGCAGGCGTATGTCATCAGCCGCTATGTAATTACCGGCAAATCGAAGCTGATGCAACAGGCAGCTCCGGGCGGAGGTTTTGCCATCAGCATTGTAGAAGCAACCGACAATGCCCAACTGAAAGGAATCAAGAAGCTGAAATAATTTTCGCTATATCTCACAGAAACGCCCTGCCGGAATAGTTTTCATTCGGCAGGGCGTTTATTATTTATCCTTAAAATGAAGCAGAAGTCTGTTTTTTACTGTCAGTTATCAATCTGAGATTTCAACCTTTTACTGCACACGGACATTGATAAAAGAGAAATTTGTCATATCTCCGACCCTCAAAAAGATACACAAACTGTTACCACAGCTTCTTCTTTTTTGTCCAATATAAACACAATAACATGCCTATCATTGAAATTATTGCAATGATTGGTATATAAGAAACCATTTCTTTCCATGATAAAGGGTGAGGCAGATAAAGCAAATTTGTTTTTTCAAATCCACCATCACATTTCACAACAAAGAAGATTACAATAAATATAAAACAAAACATTAATATACCGTATATTATAAATTTCCTCATTTCTTTCTGGGGTTTTTATCGTTAATAATCCAAATCCGCCATATAAGTATTGCAAATATTAATGATGCTACCAATATACCTGGTATTTCAGGAATCATTTCCTTCCATGTGTATACATTAGTATTTTCCATGAATACAAATTTGTTTCCTCCAGAGAATTTAACAGATAAGAACCCAATAATAAAGCAGAGGCAAAATATGCCGATTAAGTTTCTTATATTTTTCAACATGGATTAATTTATGATTATTCGTTAATGATGTTGTTTTTCTCTGTCCCCTCGCGTCGCTCTATTAGGTGTAGCCTTTAGCGACGTTGTCTCTGAAAGAGAAATACCCACTTTTCAAGCTCTGCCAAATGTAGTAATTTTTCTTCCAAACAAAAAAGCGACAGTGTGTTACACCGTCGCTTTCAATGTTGTCCTTTTATAGAATTATCAGCTCAGCGATAAACCATAAGCAATGCTTTTAAAATGGTCGCCGGTATTGATCTTTTGCGCTCCAAATAAGTTTTCAAACAGATTACGGACCGATACAACCGATGCGCTCCCTCCGGTTAAGAAAACGGTATCGATATCAGAGGATTTCAGATTTACCTTCTCCAGCATATTCAACACACACTCTTCGATACTCCTGATTTCTTCCCTGATAAACGTAGAGAACTCAGTTCTGTTAATCAAGGCATTGATGTCAATCGACTGCATCCGAAAGTTCAGGTTGGTCTTCGTTTGTTCCGAAAGGTCTATTTTTGACTTCTCTATCTGTTTGTAAAGAGCGTACACCAAATTATTGTCGATCAGCGTCATTAGATCGTTCAGCTTCCTGTTTTTGCCCGAGAAAACATAGTATCCGTTTAAATCGCGACGCATCTTGGTATCCTTCAGTAAAAACGAACGCTCCCAACGGTTCAGTTCGCGAAATATTGAAATAGGGATTTCCAATTCATTATCATACGTCTTGTAGGTTACTCCGCGCCCGAGTAAGGGTGTCAGTTTATGCCACATCAATTGTGCATCGAATGAGTCTCCTCCCACATACACACCACTGTTTGCAATAATGTCATCTTTACGGTCGTTGGCTTTGATTCTATCCGGTCCAAGGTTCATGATGGTAAAATCGGATGTTCCACCCTCCAATGTCGGCCACAAGCACTCTTTCCGAACGATTTAGTGTCGCTTCGTAGGTAAACGCGGCAGCAATGGGCTCGAATAATAATTTCACATCTTTGAAGCCTGCATTGGTTGCTGCATTCAACAACCGCCTGACTGCAGTCCGTTCTTTTTCTGTATCATTTGAAAAAATAACCGGCCGGCCCAAAGTTACTTCATCGATTGTAGCCCCAATTGCTTTCTCTGCTTGTTCTTTAAAATGACTGATAATCAGCGTAACCAGTTCATCCGGAGTGAACTTCTTGCCAAAGATATGAGTATGAGTAAACTTCTTTTGTTTCAGCAAGGTCTTGACCGATTTAAGCAGGCGTCCTTTCATTTGCGAAGCAATATATTTGTCGACAGCCTCCTTCCCAACCGCGTACGACAGGTCGTTTGTATCATCAAAAAACAGAACAGAACTATCGTGTTCAAGCAACACATTCTTTTGTGTCGACCTTTCTGTCAAAGCAATAGCCGTATTGGATGTCCCAAAATCTAATCCACATTTCAATTTATTCAGCGCCATTTAATCTTGTATTCGTTATATTTTAATCCTTGTCCGGCAATTCAAATATTGCACTGCGGGTATTTGTGCTTTTAATGGTACAGATATGTGGCTGGCGCGTCTGACTAAAAGAGGGTTTCGCTTAAAGCAAAACCCTCTTTTAGTCAGGATCACGTCCGACAAAAAAAACAGGGCTGAAAGGAGTTTCAACCCTGTTTTATATATTAATTAATCGGGAATTAGAAACCGAAACGGCTCTTCAAACCTTTCAATTCTTCAGCCAGTTCAGCAGGTAAGTGTTTGCCGAATTTAGCGTAGTGTTCGTCGATCAATGCGATTTCATCTTTCCATTCTTCAGCTTTTACTTCCAAAGCTTTAGCCATTTGAGCTGCATCGATACCCAAACCTTCTACATTGATAGCAGTAGGAGAAGGAACTTTACCGATCGGTGATTCTACAGCGTCACCCTGACCGTTGCAACGATCGAAGATGTAAGCCAATACACGGCTGTTGTCACCATAACCCGGCCACAACCATTTGCCATTGTCTTTGCGGAACCAGTTAACGAAGAAGATCTTAGGCAACTTAGCACCGGCTTTTTTGCCGATTTCGATCCAGTGACCAAAGTAGTCACCCATGTTGTAACCGCAGAAAGGCAACATTGCGAACGGGTCGCGACGTACACCTGCTTTCAAACCGATAGCAGCAGCTGTTACTTCAGAGCCTACGATAGAACCCATGAATACACCGTGGTTCCAGCTGTTAGCTTCGTGAACGAGAGGCACAGTAGAAGGACGACGGCCACCGAACAAGATAGCTGAAATAGGCACACCAGCAGGATCTTCCCAAGCTGCGTCGATAGCAGGACATTGGTAAGCAGGAGCGGTGAAACGAGCATTAGCGTGAGCACAAGGTTCGCCTGATGCTGGATCGTATACACGGTTTTTCCAGTCGATAGTACCGGCAGGACAATCGTGACCGATACCTTCCCACCAGATATCACCGTCAGGTGTCAAACCTACGTTGGTGAAAATAGTGTTGGCACGAGCCGACAACATTGCGTTTTTGTTTGTTTCCAAAGAGGTGAAAGGAGCTACACCGAAGAAACCTGCTTCAGGGTTGATAGCATAAAGCTGTCCGTCAGCACCATATTTCATCCATGCGATATCGTCACCTACAGTTTCTACTTTCCAGCCCGGAATAGTAGGAATCAACATGGCCAGATTGGTTTTACCGCAAGCCGATGGGAATGCAGCAGCAATATATTTCTTTTCGCCTTTAGGGTTGGTGATACCAAGGATAAGCATGTGTTCTGCCAACCATCCCTGATCTTTTGCCATTTTAGAGGCAATACGCAGTGCAAAGCATTTTTTACCCAAAAGAGCATTTCCTCCGTAACCTGAACCGAATGACCAGATTTCATAGGTATCGGGGAAGTGTGTGATATATTTGTTATCGATAGGAGCACACGGCCATTTTACGTCTTTTTGACCCGGTTCCAAAGGAGCACCTACTGAGTGAACACAAGGAATGAATGTTCCGTTTTCGCCCAAAACATCCAACACCTTAGCACCCATACGGGTCATGATACGCATATTAACAACCACATAAGCAGAGTCAGTGATTTCAACACCGATATGAGCAATGTCTGAACCAAGAGGACCCATTGAGAAAGGAATCACGTACATGGTACGGCCTTTCATACAACCTTTGTACATGGTCTTCATTTTTGCACGCATTTCTTCAGGATCAGCCCAGTTGTTGGTAGGACCAGCTTCTTCCTGAGTTTTTGTGCAGATAAATGTACGGTTTTCAACACGAGCCACATCGCTGGGGTCGGATTGGAAATAGTAGCTGCCCGGACGTTTTTCTTCGTCCAGCTTCACAGCCATTCCGCTGGCAACCATACCGTCCAACAGGCGTTGGTTTTCCTCTTCGGAACCATCACACCACATTACATTTGTAGGCTCGCACCATGCGGCCCACTCATTTACCCAATCAATCAATTTTTGATTTTTTGTTGACATCTTACTTTGTTTTAGGGATTTATAAATCGGGTTTACTAACACATCCTATGGGATAATAACAGGCACAAAATTACTCTTTTTTTCGTGAATAAACGAGCCATTAAAGAAATTTTTCTTTAATCAAAAGGGAATTTTGGCTCCCTCCTTCGTTTCCGATTGGAAGGCAAAGAATTACCTATTCTTCTTCATTGATATTTAACAAACCTTCCGGCAATTCTACTTTTATTACCTTATTCGTATCATCTATCTCAACAATCCAGTCATCCACGGCCGGAATAAGAATTATACTGCCCTTGCGCATCACTTCAAAAAGCACATTTTCGGTGGTATCGTCCACTCCATTGATTTCACCAATTTCACCTAAGACCGCATCTTCGACACGGTAACCTGTATAAAACTGAATATCAATCACATCTTCGTCGGGAACTGGCATCAATTCTTTTGGCAGATAGATTGTTTTCCCTACAAAATCTTTTCCGGCTATTTCGTCCTCTACTCTTTCGAGTTTTACCAGAGCAGTTTCGGTCGTTTTAAAACGCCATTCCCGAATGAAGAAAGGAACGAGGATGCCGTCCATTTCAAACACGAAGTACTCAAAATCGAGCGAATCAAAATCGGAAGTAAGGAAAATAGCGAGTTCGCCTTTGATGCCATGTGTTTTCTGTACGTGGCCGATAGGATAAAGTTGAGATTGTAAAATCATAGATGAAACGAAATTATATAAAAAACGCCCTGAACGATAGATTCAAGGCGTTTTCTGTCGCAAAAAGCAACAGATTATTTTTTCTTGCTGTAACGCGTATTTAATTGTTGAAGTACCTCTTTCGTAATGTCATAACCGTCAGCGGCATACAAAACGTTATCATTCATAGCGTTGGTTGACAAAACAACTTGATAGTGGTGAGCAGGAGCATAACCTTTCAGGAACTTGTTCACCGTATCACGGAGTTGTTCGTTGAATTTCTGTTGTTTCGTCAACAATGCATTGGATAGCTGCTGATTCAATTCCTGAAGCTCTTTTTGCTGAGCAACCAGTCGATTATTTTCCTGTTCTGCTCTTTCACGGCTGAGGAAAGCATTGTTTTTCATTTTGCTTTCGAAGTTTGCCATATCTTCCTGCAATTGTTTTGCACGTGAATTTACTTTGAGTCGAGAATCTTCCTGTCCTTTTACAAGTTCTTCATTTGCGTCTTTTGCAAACTGATAATTAGCCAACAAGGTATCTACATTAACATAAGCCATCGGGAGCCGCCCTTTTGTAAGTGAAGAATCAAACTGAGCCCCGTCCTGATTATTTTTCTTATTAGCGCATTGTGTTAACATTAAAGCCACGGCAGCCAACGCCACTGTAGTCTTTGCAAAAGATAAAGTTCTTGTCATTTTGTGAATTTTGAGTTGTTGATTCGATTGGTTTTCCCCTTGTCTGCAAAACACTTTCGCATTAGTCTTAATTTAAGGTTATAAAGGCACAATTTTCTTTGCAGATCGAATTGAGGAAGGCAAAGATATTATTTTTGTCACTCTTTTCGTAACTGTTTTTTGTTTTTTATGAAACCTGCTCTGTTTTTATAAGAATTAAAAAACTATTTTTCAATGCTCTATAAAAACAATAAAGCGCAAATTGTTAATATAATTCACAGAAAGGTTTCCTAAATACGCAAAACAATGTTATCAATATGTACTTAGAACACTATCTCTGCAAAGCCTGAACAGCTCGCTTCACCGTGACATCGTTCTGATTAAGAGATGAGTAGAAGCCCTCATCGCCATACATGTTGCGAATGATGTATGCTTTCACCTGCTGTGAAATAAGCTGATGAGAGATCATAAAATAGTAATAGTGCTTAGGAACATCTTTTGACTCTGCATAAGCAGCCAGCATATTTGCCAGCGGCTGACGGCTCAGATAATCATCCATTGCTTTCCAGTTATTGAAGGTCTTCAGTTTTTCTCTATGTTGATCTGAATAATGAACGGCATACTGGAACAGAGCCCCGCTATCGAACAAGCGACGGTAATATGGTGTTACCCCCGTAGTATCGAGAGGAACGAAGATATCGGGAACTATGCCGCCGCCGCCATACACAATCCGTCCGCCTTTGGTCTTGTATTTCTCCTTGCTTTGAATTTTAATACTGTCCTTCGAGAAGAACTCTCCATGCAGATAACGGTTTACAAAATCACGTTCATAGTTCTGATCCTTCCCTCTCTGGTAAGGCTTCTGTATGCAACGTCCCGAAGGAGAATAATACCGTGCAATGGTCAATCGCACAGCCGAATGATCCGAAAATTCGAACGGCTGTTGTACCAGTCCTTTTCCAAACGAGCGAAGTCCGATAATCAGCCCCCGGTCGTTATCCTGAATGGCACCTGCAAAAATTTCGGAAGCTGATGCAGACCATTCGTCCATCAACACGGCAATTTTCATGTTGGGGAACGACCCGCGTCCATCAGAGTAGAAATCGGTCCGGGGATAAGACCTCCCGGCTGCGTAAACAATCAATTGATTCTTCGGCAGGAACTCGTTTACCATCTTAACGGCAGCTTCCATAAAACCACCGGTATTTCCGCGCAAGTCAATCACTAAGCGGTTGGCTCCCTGGTTCCTGATTTTAGCCAAAGCAGTTAGGAATTCAGAGTAAGTGGTATCCCCGAATTTACTGACTTTAATGTAGCCTGTTTTTGGAGCTATGATATAGGATGCCTCAACGCTGGTAACAGGCACATCGCCCCGCGTAATGGCGTAATCAAGCAATTTGCGGCGCTTTGCCCTTTTCACACCGAGTTTAACAACCGTACCCCTTGCGCCTCTTAGTTTATGCATGACACGGTCGTTATTGATGGATTTGCCGACAAAAACAGAATCGTTGACATTGACGATACGGTCACCGGCCAACACACCGGCTTTTTCGGCAGGGCCTCCGGAGATAACAGATACAACAAGAATCGTATCCCGCTGTATATTGAACTCTATCCCGACACCGCTGAAACTACCTTCCAACTGTTCATTAGTAGACTGCAGATCTTTGGCTGGGATATAAACCGAATGAGGATCGAGACTGGCTAAGAGATCACTCATTGCATTATCCGTAAGCGAATTGACATCTACCGAATCAACATAACGGGTAGCAATCAGATTAATTGCTTGCGAAACTTTATTTTTATCCAATCCCAGGGAACGGAACAGACCCAAGGTGGCTCCGATATTGCTTCGCATGGCAAAAAAATTGCCGATGATAATTCCCACAGCCATTGTTAAGGCAAGAGCAAAAGGGAATACTATTTTTTTCCAGGTTTTCATTTGGAAATGAGGTTTATAAATATCGTATGGAACGTGTCAGGGTCAACGTGACCCGTTTCATTGTTCGGATGTATGAGCATCGATAAAATCGACTTGTATTCCGGCTTGTTTCAGCAGATTAATACCGTCGGGCAGACGATACTCCTCTCCGTAAACGACCCGTTTGATTCCTGACTGAATAATGAGTTTTGCGCACTCTATGCAAGGGGAAGCGGTGACATAGAGGGTGGCGCCGTCACTGCTGTTGCTAGATCGGGCTACCTTGGTGATGGCATTTGCTTCGGCATGAAGCACGTAAGGGAACGATTTATTACTTTCGTCCTCACACTGATTCGGGAAGCCGGAAGGAGTTCCGTTGTACCCATCAGAAATAATCATATTCTCGCGCACAATCAAAGCTCCCACTTTTCGGCGCTCACAATATGAATTCTGAGCCCAGATTTGCGCCATTTGCATGTATCGCCTGTCAAATTGCAATTGTTTATCGTTGGCCATACTTACACAATATTTAATGCCGGACAATCTTGTCCTGCAGGGGTTAAGCTCCCAAAAGCTCTTTCTCAAAAGCTATAATATCAAGTCCGGAAAAGTTACCCGATGACATCATCAGCAATGCTTTTCCTTCAAAATTGATTTCTCTTAAACGGGCTACCAGTTGATTTGCATCGGTAAACACGATCAAATCTTCTCTTCCGAAGGCTTCTTTGACCTGTCCAACCGTGATCGGTTGCAAACGTTTGTGCTCAATTACTTCAGGATTGAAATAGACATAAGCCACATCAGCTTTATCCATACATCCCTTATATTGAGGAAGAAAATTCTCCTGAAGACTGCTAAAAGTATGCAACTCCATACAAGCCACTACCTGACGGTCGGAATATTGTTCCTTTACCGCGCTTACGGTTGCCCTGAGTTTTGATGGCGAATGAGCGAAATCTTTAAAAGCTACAGCTCCGGAGGTTTCCGCCGCCTTCTGTAAACGATTGGAAGCTCCTCCAAAATCAACAACGGCATTCAAAAATTCGGTTTCTTTTATACCAAGCTGTTTACATACCATCCGCGCGCCCTGAATGTTCTGAAGGTTGTGCTCTCCAAATACACACAACGGGTATTTCTCGCCTTTATAGATGATGCTTGTAATGCCGTCTTCAATCACATATTCCGGCGTATTGTAAGGAATCGTAACGATGTCTGGACGTACTTTTTCGGCTATTTCGCGCAATTGTTCGTCTCCTTCAAAATAGATAAGACGACCGTCACGCTCAATCTGATCGGCAAAGATCTTAAACTGATCTACGTAATTTTCAAATGTAGGAAACACGTTAATGTGATCCCATGCTATGCCGGTGAGCAAAGCAATATGAGGACGGTAAAGATGAAATTTCGGACGCGGGTCAATGGGAGATGTCAGATATTCGTCACCTTCGAAAACAGCCAGTTGCGAATCATACGAAAACTTCACCATTGTGTCGAAGCCTTCAATCTGTGCTCCCACCATGTAGTCGGCAGCACGATTCAGCTTTTTAAGCACGTGCAAAATAATAGCCGTCGTGGTGGTTTTGCCATGGCTACCGCCTACCACAACACGTATTTTTTTTCGGGTTTGGTGATAAAGATATTCGGGGAAAGAGTAAACGTCGATGCCCAGTTCTTTTGCCCTGAGCAATTCAGGATTATCTGCACGGGCATGCATTCCGACAATGACAGCGGACAACTCTTTGGTGATTTTTTCAGGAAACCAACCAATCTGAGGAGGTAAAAGTCCTGCAGCTTCAAGCCTGCTTTTGGAAGGTTCGAAGATTTCGTCGTCGGAGCCGGTAACCACATGATCCGGTTTTTTGCTGACAGCAATAGCTAAATTGTGCATTGCCGCTCCGCCAATTGCAATAAAGTGAAGACGCTTCATATAATTTTGCCTATACCTTTTCGTTGTTTCTACACAATCAGAAGATCATTCTAATTAATTTCTGATTAGTTGTTAAGATACATAACCGCGTAAATAGCGATGATTTTAGCCTGATACGTTATAACATCTGAATATTTATAACTGATTATCAGCTATATTTTGCGGTTCTAACTATTCTTTTTAATTTCGCCGCAAAATTACAACGATTTTATGAAGATTGCTAAAATAGAAGCAGGTTTTTTTCAATGTGATGGCGGAGCAATTTTTGGAGTGGTCCCAAAACGCGTCTGGCAAAAACGTTACCCCTGCGACGACGATAATTTTTGCAAGCTTGCCATGCGTTTGTTGTTGATAGAAACAGGCAAAAAACTGATCCTTATCGACAGCGGAACCGGAGATAAACAATTACAATATCTGAAATATTACGGATTTCAAGGTGTAATCGACTTTAATACGGAGCTTGAAAAACTGGGTTATCGCTGTTCGGACATCACGGATGTGGTAATGACACACCTGCATTTCGACCATTGTGGAGGTAATACCCGTTTTAATAACGATAAATCGGGCTGTGAACTGACATTCCCCAATGCCGATGTTTGGGTGGGAAAAGAACAATGGGAAAATTTCCTGAACCCTAACGTTCGTGAAGGTGATTCTTATTTTAAAGAAAACATGATGCCTGTAGCCGAAGTCGGAAAATTGAAACTCGTTGAATCTGACACCCGGATTTGCGATGAGGTGCTGGTTAAGGTAATGAACGGACACACTGCCGGTCAGTTGGTACCCTATGTTTCCACTCCCAACGAAACTTTTGTCTACGTAGGAGATGTTATCCCGATGGCAGCAAGCCTTCCCCTCGCATGGGTATCGGCGTTCGACACGTTCCCCATCACTTCGATGGAAGATAAAGAACAATTGTTGGCAGAAGCGGCTACGAAAAACCAAATCCTGTTTTTTGAGCATGACGCTTATACTGAGTGCTGCCGCGTTGAATTGGTTAACAACAAATATCGTATCAAAGAGAGTTTCAGTCTCTCATCAGTCACTATATAAGAACTACTGTTCATCATGAAGGTTCCCTCTGCCGCAAATATTATATCCGCATTTCAACAACTCTACGCCAATCTGCCCAAATCGGGGAAAGAGATTAAGCAAGAGCTGTTGGAACTTCGTGATATCAAGAAAATCGATAGATATATCATTGGTAAATTTATCGGCACCTATTTCTTTTCCATCATTCTGATCATCAGCATTGTTATCGTTATTGATACCAGCGAGAAAATGGATAATTTTTACGATCACCATGCACCTTTGAAAGCCATTATTTTCAGCTATTACCTCAACTTCATTCCTTATTTTATCAATCTTTTCAGTCCGCTATTCACATTTATAGCGGTCATCTTTTTCACCTCAAAACTGGCAGAAAATACCGAAATCATCGCTATTCTATCGAGCGGGGTCAGTTTCAAAAGACTGATGTACCCTTATTTTCTTTCGGCGTTGATTATAGCCTTACTTACATTCATCTTGAGCGGATACATCATTCCTCCGGCCAATCAGGTACGGTTAAAATTTGAAGGAATGTATGTAAAAACGGTGCTGAATGACAACGCGCATAACATCCAAATGCAGGTAGATAAAGGTGTTGTGGCTTATATCGAGCGTTATGAAGAACCAACCAATGCGGGATGCCGTTTTTCACTCGACAAATTTGAAGGCAAAACGCTTGTATCGCGTATGACTGCCGACAGCATTTGTTGGAAGTCAGGCTACCGATGGACTGCCAAGAATTATCTTATCAGAGACTTCAAAGGTTTGAAGGAGGATATTCGGCGTGGTGCCAAAATGGATACTGTGATCAAAATGCAGCCGGCAGACTTTTTCCTCACTTCGCGCGAAGCTCCCCAAATGACCAATGGTGCGCTTGCCGGATATATCAGTCGGCAGAAAAATAGAGGGGTAGGAAATACCGGAGCTTTTCAGGTGGAATATTACCGGCGCTTTGCCAATCCTTTGGCGGCATTTATTCTGACTCTTATCGGAGTGTCGCTTTCATCGAGAAAAGTGCGGGGTGGTATAGGTTTGCAAATTGGTATCGGTATTGCGCTCAGTGCTCTCTATATCCTTTTCAACACCGTTTCGGCAACCTTTGCTGCTAATGGCAGTTTGCCTCCTATGTTAGCGGTGTGGCTTCCCAATATTGTATTTATGATAATTGGCGTTTCTTTATACGTCAGAGCAAGACAATAGCCGATTCGAAGATTTAATGGTCATTTGTTGCAACACTTTGTCACAAAAACGCTTATATTTTAGTCAATCAAATTGATAGATGGGAAAAACGATTTATCGTTTTTTTCTGCGGCTTATTTTCTCACGCAAAGCCGCAGAGACGCAAAAAACTCATAAATAACTGAACTACATATAGTATGACTTAAGACGCTATAAAGAAAAACCAAAAGTTTTTCTTTGAGACTTTGCGGCTTTGCGTGAGAAACATATTTTATAACGAACCATTGCTATTGACGACCTTCCATTCATTCAGAAAGGCTTGTTGACAATAAACCTTCCTGTTTCGGCATTGAAAGAAAACTGATTGCTTTTGAATACGTTTTCAAAGCTTCCGTCAGCAATTAGCTGATTGGTAGTTCCTACCTGTATGCCGCGGTCGCTCATCAGCCAGAGTTTGTCGGCCACCTGCATCGCCAGTTCAAGCTCGTGTGTGGATAAAAGAATCGATTTGCCGGTTGTTTTGGCAAGTTGAGCCAGCAGCAGCATTATCGACACCCGGTTAGGAAGATCGAGATGAGCGGTGGGTTCATCAAAAAAGAGCAATGGTGTGGACTGGGCAAGCACTTTGGCAATCATCGCTCGCTGACGTTCTCCATCAGACAACTCGCTGATATAACGTTGAGCCTTTTCTTCCAGATGAACATGAGCAAGCGCTTCAGCAACAATCGTTCTGTCTTCTTCCGTAAGTTTCCCGAAACGGTTGGTGTATGGATACCTGCCCATCGCAACAATCTCATAAACTGACATTTTATCCACTTCCACCCTGTCGGTCAGCGTCAATGCCAATGACTCGGCACGATCCTGTGCGGAAAGCGTTTCCAGATTCTTACCTTCCACCAGTATTGAGCCGGTTATCGGGCGTTGGAGTCCGGCCAGCGTTCGCAATAAGGTGGACTTCCCGCAACCGTTTGGACCAATCATACACACCATTTCACCGGATAAAAGTTCCAGATCGAGATGCTGCTGAACCACGTTAAGGCGGCTTCCACGGCTATATCCGATGGCAAGGTTACTGGTGCGGAGAGGAGAATATGTCGTTTCTGTAAATTTCATTATCGTTGTTTTAAAACAATCCAGATAATCATAGGAGCACCGAAGAGAGCACTGACCGCATTCAACGGTAAGGGATATGTGGTTTGTTGCGAAATAACATCACAAAGCAATAATAGTGCGGCACCGCACAATATCGTTGCCGGTATGGCAATCCGGTGATTGGATGTTCCGAATATTCCCCTTGCAAGGTGAGGAACTGCCACTCCGATAAATGCTATCGGGCCTGTAAATGCGGTGATTGTTCCGGCCAGAATTCCTGTTATCAGAATAATCATCACCCGAATAGCAGCAACCGGAATACCCAGTCCGCGGGCATAATGATCTCCAAGCAACATTGCATTGAGGCTTTTCTGCAGGAAGAACGCAAGAATCAGACCCAGTACAATAATTGGCAATAAGAGTTCCATTTGAGACCAGGTAACGGCGCTCAAACTTCCGAAAGTCCATACCACAAAGAGTTTTACCGCATCGGGATTACTGAAATTCTGCAAAATACTGACTACCGCTCCCGCTACGCTGGCAAACATCAGACCGACAATCAGCAAGGTAACCGACTGTCGGATACGCGTCGCTACTCCCAATGTTAGCATTAGCACCAGCAAAGCTCCAATCACAGCTGCACCTACCATACCCCAACTGCTTTGCAGCAAAGAAACCGACCACCACGAGGCTGCCATCACGTAAAGCGCAACGCCCATGCTGGCGCCCGAACTTATTCCGAGCACATCAGGACCTGCCAACGGATTACGAAAAAGAGTCTGCATCAGCAAACCTGCAACCGAGAGGGAAGCTCCGCAAAGTATTGCTGTCAACGCTTTGGGAAGACGAAAATCAAACACGATATTGGTATAAAGTGAATCCGCCTGTGGATGTACAAATGCCTGCCACAAGTTGCCGGGAGATACCGAAACACTGCCGAATGCAATATCGGCCAGCGTCAGGATAAGGCAAAGGAAAATCAGGATGGTAAACAATATCAGATTGCGGGACATAAAATCAATGTGCTAATTTATTAATATGACTATCGGATATATTACCTAATTGTATTTCATATCGCCTGAAAGGCATTATTTTCATAACCGTATGCCAATGGCGTACGGGTTGTCAATGGCCCATTCATTCATGCCTGAAAGGCATTACTTTGAGTTTAGTCCGACCTTTCAGGTCGTATCGATTGAAGGTTATATTCACACAGGTCACAGACCTGTGGTTATGCAAATATGGCTTTTCAAGCCATTAGACAAAATATCAGATACTCATATTTATTAATATTCCAATGTACTAATAAACCCCAATTGGCATATTGAACGATCGGCAAACCGGCGGTTATTTTTTCATCAGTATGGTCATTCCGTCACGAATCGGCAGAATTACTTTTTCCACTCTCGTGTCGGCTGCTATATAATCGTTGAATCGGCGTATTCCTGCTGTTTGTTTATCGCCCGAAGCAGGTTCGTGAAGCACTTTGCCGCTCCAAAGGGTATTATCGGCAAAAATAAAACCGCCCGAAGGAACTAAGGGCAAAATAGCCTCGTAATCTTCCACATATTGCCGTTTATCGGCGTCCATAAACACCAAATCAAAAGTTCCCGTTAACGTTGGAATTACCTGAAGCGCATCTCCGATATGAAGTCTTATTTTTCCTCCATGCGGAGACTGTTTGAAATATTTCATGATAAACGGCTCCATTTCATCGTCCATTTCCACGGTGTGCAGCTCGCCGTCGTCAGGAAGAGCCTCGGCCATGCACAAAGCCGAATAGCCGGTAAAAGTACCCAATTCCAGAATGCGTTTTGGTTTAAGCATACGACACAACATCGCCAGCAAGCGCCCCTGCATATGTCCCGAGGCCATTCGGGGGTTGATTTGCGTCAGGTGAGTTTCGCGAAACAGCCGTGACAACAACTCATCTTCGGGATCCATATGCTGAAGGATATATTCTTCGATAACGTCCATTTTGAAAAGAACAAAGAACATAGATATTTTTACAAGAAAATTATAATTGACCAACGCATTTATCGAGACGCATGCCGTGCGATCCTTTCACAAGAACAGTATAACCGGTCATAGGATTTTGCTCTAAGTATTCCATTAGTGAAGTCGTTTCTGCAAACTTTATAAAATCCGATGAAATGGCACCAAAGCGTTCGCCCACAAGAAAAACCTTGTCGAAACCGCATTCTTTCAATAAAGCAACGATTTTTGTGTGTTCTTCTTCCGACTGGTCGCCAAGTTCGAACATGTCGCCAAGGATAACGGCTTTTTTATCTGCTTTTATGTGTCTGAAATTGGTCACCGACGCATTCATGCTTGTTGGGTTGGCATTGTAAGCATCGATAATCAGTTCGTTTTTGTCTGTCTTCTTAAACTGAGAACGATTGTTGGTAGGCTGGTAAGCTTCAAGAGCCTCATTGATTTGTTCCGGAGTAACCCCGAAATGCGAACCGATGCAAATAGCCGCCAGCACATTTTCGGCATTATACTCGCCAATAAGGTTTGTATTCACCGTGTATTCGGCAGCTTCGTCGTCTTTCTTCCAGACCAGTTTCAGGAAAGGCCCGTCGGAGATAATGCGACCCTTTACAGCGGCCTCTTCGGACGAAAGCGCATAACCCTCGCGTGTAATAGTTGCGGAAAGATCGTTCAAAATGGGATTGTCGAGGTTGACAAACAGAGAACCTCTGTTTTCCCGGATATAATCGTACAGTTCGCCCTTGGTACGGATCACCCCTTCGAAAGAGCCGAAACCTTCGAGATGCGCTTTGCCCACGTTGGTAATGATACCGAAATCGGGACAGGCAATATTGGCCAAAGTCTTGATTTCACCGGGGTGATTGGCACCCATCTCTACTACAGCCATCTCATGTTCGGGCTTCAGTCCCAGCAATGTCAACGGCACTCCGATGTGGTTATTGAGATTGCCCTGTGTGAAGAGTGTATTGTATTTTTTTGAGAGAACTGCGGCGATCAGCTCTTTCGTGGTTGTCTTACCGTTGGTGCCGGTAATGCCCACAATGGGCGTACCCAGACGTAGGCGATGTTCTTTTGCCAGTTGTTGCAAAGCTTCCAGGCAATTTTCTACTAAAAGAAAGCGTCCGTCGATAGCATACTGCGGATCATCTACCACAGCATAACGGCATCCCTTTTCGAGCGATGAAAGGGCGAATTTATTACCATCGAAACTCTCTCCTTTCAGCGCAAAAAACAACGATCCTTCAGGGCAATTCCGGCTATCGGTGGTTACCGATGTGCACACGGCAAAATGTTGGTATAATTGTTCAATATCCATGTCCGATTTTTTTTAACAATGCAAAGGTACGGATTTTTGTTTAGGCGGCAATCTGAATAACTCGTGTAAGGCCGAGAAGGCAGGGTACTTACTCGCATTTTTGGGGTTAAAAATCAAAGGACTGTAGAAAAGTCAGCGAAAAAGCTGACCTCCGTTTGCTGCAGCGTATAAAACAGAATGGGGTAATGATAAGAGCGATAGCGTAGAAACTATCGCTCTCTTTTGTGTCAACACGGCAAGAACCTTGTTTTTTGAGTAGGACGTAGGCTGGAGCCATTCTCCGAATCCCAGCTTTACAGGCTACGGAGAACTGGGCAGTCTACTCGATTAGTGGCTGGAATTTTCTTTGTTCAAATATTGTTCTGTTGTCATTACTGTTGAATAGTAATAATTTAATGCTGCCAAAAATGATGTTTGCACGTCAGCCGCATTTGCTTTTACGTTATTTATTTCAAGGTCTTTCGTTGCACAAGCGTCTCCAATAACAACACAATTAAATCCTAAGTCTTTTGCAGCCCTTGTGGTCGCATCTACACACATATGTGTCTGCATGCCGCAAATAACCAAGTCAGTTATGTTATTTGATTTCAGATATTCCAAAAGATTCGTTTCTCTGAAACTGTTTGGATAATGTTTGATAATAATTTGTTCTGTGCCTTTCGGTTTTACATCGTTATGAATTTCTGCACCTTTTGTATCAGGAACAAAAAATGCCGCATTAGGGTAATTTGCAATATGCTGAACATGAACGACAGGCAAATTTTCCTTTCTGAAATATTCAAGCATAAGTTTAGCGTTTCTGCTTGCTTTGTCGGGATTTACAAGTTCAGCTTTTCCGCCTTGAAAGTAGTCGTTTTGAATGTCTATAATTATTAAAGCTTTGTTCATTTTATTGTCTGTTTGAGCAAATCCCAAATTAAGTCCAAGGATTAATGCAATGATTGTTGTTATTAGTTTCATTTTTTTGTCTGGTTATATGTCTTAATAGCCTTGCCACTAACGACTGAGGCTATGGGTTTTTGGCGGTCTGCGGGCGAATTTCCTGTCGTGAAACGACAAAGTGAATGCGGGAGCAAAACTGCCGGAATGCACGTCAGCCAGCCTGTGACCATAGGCGTGTGTTAGTGGTAGTTATTTTTATTCGTCAATATCTTCAAATGTTATTTTGTTACTTTGCTTTTCAATCTCAATTTTCCGCCAAGTTGGAGCATAACCGTTTCCTTGTGGTTCAAAAAGTTCTCGAATAAATTGAGTTTCTGTCTCGTAATTTTTTATTCTTTTTGGTCCATTATAATAGTCTTCTCGGTTGTCAAAATATGTCTCGGTCTCTTTGTCGAAATGAAAATTCTTTGAGCTTCTGATTTCATTAATGATTCTCGCTTTGTCTTTTACTGTAATACCTAAAATAAATGTGTGATAATAGTCACCAATTGCCGAACTTGATTCATTTTCAATTATTTCGAAGTTGTCCAACAAATGAATATCTTGTTCTCCAAGTAGTTTTTTTGCATCATTTTTTGTAAATAGTTGGTCTTTAAAAACTGTCAAGAAGGCAATTACACAAAAAAATAAACCTACAAGAATCGAAAGATATTTTCCAATTTTCGGATAACCTAATTTTTTCGGAATCCAGTAAAGTAAGTATGTCAGTCCACATACAATTGCAATGAGTATTAATCCGATAATCAAAAATAATCCCATATTTTATTCGTGTGATATTTATGTTGTTTTTTTCCTGAAATTGACGCTAACGACTGAAGCTATGGGTTTTTCGGCGATCTGCGGGTTTCAATTCTGTCGCACAGCGACGAAGTGAAAGCGGGGCAGAACGCTGCTAAAACCACGTCAACTCGCCGAAACACATAGGCGTGTGTTAGCGGTTAGGCATTTTTTGTTTATATGTCGATTGTCATCACTGCTTCAAAATGAAATTCAGTCAAATCATCCATCAAAGTTTCATTTAGTCGTCTCCGGTGAAAACTCAGTTTGTCGCTTATGTAATACTTGTCATCTTCTTCGTGAAATCCATTTAGTCTTGATTGTTTTTCAGCCAATTCAGGTGTCTGAAACGAATAAGTGAATCGGATTTCTATAAATTCTCTTTTTTAAATTTCAAAGATAACAATTGTAAGGTTTTAATACCTAACATGAAAATCGTCTTGTTTTCGTTTGTTTCTGTATATGAGTCGATATGAAAATGATTCTCAAAGTCCTCAATAATTGAAACGGTCTCCCAAGACTCTGTTATTTCGTGAAGGTTATTCAGTTTCTTTAAAGTTATACCAAGTTCAGAGTCAATTATAGAGCTGTCAATTAGTTTCTGCAATTCTTTAGGTACGTCAACATAAAAGTTTAAGTCTTCTGATATATCAAATTCTTTCAGAAAGTCTCTAAATTGGTCATTATATTTGATTTGAATCTCATTCATGTCTTTTTTTTATGCTTACCGCTAACGACCGAGGCTATGGGCATTTGGCGGTTTGCGGGAGCAAAACCGCCGGAATGCACGTCAGCCAGCCAATGAACATAGGCGTGTGTTAGGGGGTCGTACTTTTCTTTTTATATTTCTTTCTTGTTGTTTTTCAGTCGAGTAAAATAATAAATTGTTCCTGTAGTCAATAAAGTCAGACTGATTGTCCAAAGCCAATAACCAAGATTTAAAGTTTCTATTTTTGCAACTCGACCATTTTCAGCTGCTAAAATCTCTTTCCAAGTCGTAAAAGATAAAGATAAAATAGTCGCTGTGGCAGAAAAATATATGCTTTTCTTTCGTGTCTTAAAGAACAGAAATAGTCCAACGAAGTATAATGGATTTGCTAACCAAATAAACCATTCAAAAAGTCCACCGCCAAGAATTGCAAGTCCTCCCATAAATAGTAATGAAATTGAAGAATGAGTTTTCTGTCCGTCAAAGTCGTTATAGGTAATAGCAGTCTGTGTCAAAGAAATGATATAAACTGTCAGGCTTAAAACCAAAATATAGTTTCTTATTTTGTCTGAATTGTTATCTGTCATAATATTCTATTTTTCTTCAGTCGTGCTACAATAAAGTCAATTTATATTTCTGTCAAACTGTCTATTTTCGGCATTCTTATTTTTTTTCTAGTATGCCCCCTAACGACCGAGGCTATGGGCACGGGCGGTTTGCGGGCGCATTTCCTGTCGTGAAACGACAAAGGAAATGCGGGCGCAACACCTGCTAAGTGCACATCAGCCAGCCTGTGAACATAGGCGTGTGTTAGGTGTTCGTTATTTTTTTTCTAGAAGACTCCAAATTCTACAATTTTTGCATTTTTTGGAATGTCGTTTATGCTCTGATTTTTAGATTTATAAAATTGTTTTTCAGAGATAGAGTCTATTGTCACAGAAACTCCCTCGTCATAAAGTCTCACTGACACAAAACCTTCATCAATATCTACGTCGACGTTTTCTCCAGTCTTCATAATTTCACCAATTGTCTGACCGACATGAAATCCTTTTGGAGTTTTATATTTTCTTGAGTTGGTATGAAGTCTTATAATCGAATTGTCGTAGTCGTTAGATTCAACCAAAATCCACTCTCCATTTCCAAGGTCGATTCTTTTTGCGGGCCAACTGTTACCTTCAGAATTCATAGTCAAAGTGTCAATCTTTTCAAATTCTTTGTCAATGGAGCTGAATGATTCTTTAAGTAAAATCTTTCCAATTCCACCTTCAGTTATTTCCAATTCCGTTCTCGGTAGTCGAATTTCTTCCGTTTTGGTTTCTTTAATTGTACTGTCAATTCGAGTTGAAATGTTTTCTTTCTCGATATTTTGTTTCTGATTGGCACTCTTGCAACCGACCAAAACTGTCAAGATAATGAATAAATAATTTCTCATTTCTTTTTTTTATAATGACACCTAACGACCGAGGCTATGGGCATTGGCGGTTTGCGGGAGCGTTCGCTGTCGCCTAGCGACAAAGTGAATGCGGGAGCAAAAACCGCCGGAATACACGTCAGCCAGCCAATGAACATAGGCGTGTGTTAGGGGCTAGGCGTTTCGGTCTATTTTTTATCATTCTCTAATTTTTTGTTGAGTGACATTTCAAATGCGTCAATATTTTCATATGTGTCTGGACAGAATTCAAGAATGTCTCCATTTTTAAAGTCAGTGTGATTAAATGATTGAATACTAAAATATCTAATTTCCTTGATTTCCTTTGTTTCCTCTTTATTAATCCAAACTGTCTCTTTTGTAACGTCAAAATAAACTTCCTCATTTCTATTCCAAACGTGTGGCAATGCTTTAGCATTATTTTCGGTATCAATCAAAATTATTAATCCTTCAATAATTTCTACGTTAGGGTATTTTTTCGCAATACGATAAGAATTGACAAAACATTTCCCGTCTTCAATCTCAATGTTTTCCAATTCAATTTCTTTTGGTTTCTCATTGATTCTAATCTGTGTAGCTACTTTTTCTTCTTTTTCCATTTTGTTTTTTCTAAATAAATAGTCTGTAAAAATAGAAACTCATACTTTTTTGAAAATTATTTTCATTAAATCTTCGCTTCGGTTTTTATAAAACTATCAAAGAGTGATTGTAACTCCACAATAACTGAATTTAAATTCTCTTTTTGTCTATTTAAAGTGTCAATGGGAGTTGGGAAGTAATGCTTTGAAAAGTCATTAAATAGCTGATATTCATATTCTCCTTTCTCAACAATTTTCTTGATACTTTTAGGGACTTCTTGTAAGGATTTACTTATGTCGGAAATTCTCTTAATAAGAATATCTACTTCGTCATCAAGAAATTCGCGAACTGTCAGTGTGTTTTCAATTGAAAGTTCAAAGCCATAATTCTGATTTAGATATAACTCAAGTTTGTCAATTATGTCGTAAGTTGCAGTTATCTGATTCCCTGTCCAAATTTCTCTTATTGTTGTGTCAGAAACGCCTATATTCTTTCCAAGTTGAGGAGATTTTAAATGACCAACATATTTTTGAATACCGGCACGAATTCTTGTAGTTTTCTCTTCTCTGTCTTTTAAAATAGCAGATTCTATTCTTAATATTTCGTTATCGGAGGGAGTTTTATGTAAGTATTCATTAATTAAGTCAATCGGAATCTCAGCTTTATACAAAAGAAGTTGTCTTTGTTTCAATTGGCGTTTTAAATGACTCCATTTGTCAGTCAAGTTCTGAGGTTTCTTTTTAGTGTCTTTTTTCACTCATATCAATTTGGTTTTTATTTTTTTACGCTTGCCCCTAACGACCGAGGCTATGGGCACGGGCGGTTTGCGGGCGTATTCGCTGTCGCACAGCGACAAAGTGAATGCGGGCGCAAAACCCGCTAACTGCACGTCAGCCAGCCTGTGACCATAGGCGTGTGTTATGCACAGTATTTTAGTTATCTTATTTCTTCGTTTTTTATCAATTCACGCAAGCCATTTACTTTAAATCCCAAATATTCAAGGCTATACATTTCGTCACGCATTTTAAAGAAATTTGGGTGCCAGTTATTTGATTCAGCGACTTTTATAATTTCAACACATTTCTTTCTTAGTTCTTCATTCTCAACTATGTCTAAAATGATAATTATTGCCCAAATAGATAAAGCAGTTTCATCTTCTGTTTTTGAGTAGTTTTCGATAAACGGGGTTAGTATTTCAAGAGCTTCTTTGGGTTTTAATTTCTTTGAAGTCAGATAATGACTTACAACATACGGAGTAATATCATTCTCAGTTCCAGCACAAAAATTCTCATTTGATAATCCAATATACTTTTTATCTTTATAAAATTGCTTCAATTCAGGAAAAGAAGGAATTATCATTTGTGAGATTTCGTTCCATTCGTTTTGAATAAAGATTTATTCCAATATAATTTTCAATAGCTTTTGCAGTTAGAATTCGATAAAATTCAACCGAATAATTTTGAATCTTTATTAATGGGAAGAAAGGAGGAACTGGAAATATTACTCTATCTTGATAAACCTGACTGCCATGCGCCACCGTATTTCTATCTTTCACGAAGTCATAGATAAATGATTTTAATCTATCGGTTAACATCCTTTGTTCTTTAAGCATAAAAAAGATTTTACTACTTATAGATAATTCAGGTAGTAGTAAGCTTTCAATCAATTTAGATTTAGATTTTGTTTCTTCTTCTAAACGATTGCTGTCGTAAAGGAAAGTATCTCTTAAAATAGAATATGTAAAATCGTTTATATTTGTCTTTAATTCTAACTTTTGATTATCTGTGTATTTTGTTGTCAATAGTTCTAGAATGTGGAAATATGATAGTATTGTTTCGTCATTATAAACTGTGTTGTTTTCACTTTCACTCTCCATATACAATCCTTTTCTCCACCTGTCTAATAAAGAATATATGAACTCTTTGTCGTTACTTTCTTTAATTATATTTTCAAATTGTTTATACGTTTCCAATAAATCATTGTCGTTATATAATAAATTTGTCAGTAGCTTTTAATTCAAAGTCACCTACATAAGAAGAAGATTGATAGGTTTCAAATGGAGTAAATATCTGTTGAGTGAAATACGATAACATACCAAATGCTATTAGTAATCTTGGTCTAGAATACGCCACGCCATCACTAAGTGATTCAAAAGAATCTAATTGACTTTGAATTATTATTGCTAAATGTGCTTTGTCTATCGAATCAGCATCACAATAATTCCCTAATATCTCAAGACCAGAACCTGTTATGATTCTGATATCAAGAAATTGAATATCTACAACAAGATTAAAATCAATTGTTCGTGTATATTTATGTACTACGTTTCTTTTCATTTTTTAATATTGTGCATAACGACCGAGGCTATGGGCATTGGCGGTTTGCGGGAGCGTTCACTGTCGCCCAGCGACAAGGTGAATGCGGGAGCAAAACTGCCGGAATTCACGTCAGCCAGCCAATGAACATAGGCGTGTGTTAGGCACAGTTATTTGTCTTTCAATGCTAATTCCAATTCATTTATTAATTGCGACAATCGTTTTCTGTCTATTCTCATATCATTCGAGTCGTCGTAAACGATAAAATTGTTTCTTTCTATTGATTTGAGAAGTTTTACATCATTTTTTCTGGGTATAATTGCGAACGTTCACCCCAAATATGTAGCAAATACCAGAAATCTGTTTCGACAGTTGTGTTAGATTTAATTTAAAACGTTCATGATATTTTGTAACCCAAGTACCTTGTTTTACCGAAATGTTTGTCGTGTCTGTTTTAAATGTGATTAATAATGAGTCTCTTACTGTATAAATGTTTTTTAGCGTTTTATTATCAAGATTTTTATAGTCTTCTGGTGTTGTTGCTTGTCTATATGAATTATAGTCGTGAAATAAGTTTACACAAAGTAGATAATCAAATTTAGGTTGTACCGTGTCGCTTTTGACTAAATCGGAAGTGTTGGTTATATAAACACAAGCTTTTATTCCAATTACTTTCGTTGAATTAATTTTGTCGAGTCGTTTAAGTGCAATAGTTTCAATAGAATCTTGTAGCTGATATTTCAACCGATATAATTTGTCTGAGTTTACATAATTTGAATCAATAGCATAATAGTAATATAATACTTGGTTTAATAAGGTTTAATTCTTTTGTATAATTTTCGGGTGCATTCTCAATCAGTCGTCTGATTGAACTGAAGTCGCAGTCTATATTATTCCAGGGTTTTATTTGTTTCTTTAATTTCAGAACTAATGAATCTGTTCGGAATTGCTTTTGACTTTTTGTGAGTAATTTGAGGCTTCAATATTGTAAATATGTCCTGTCAAACATACAAAAACAACAATAAAAGTTTCTTCATATTATTAGATTTAATTTTCTGTAATTGAGTCGTTTTCTTTTTATATAATTGTGCCTAACGACCGAGGCTATGGGCACGGGCGGTTTGCGGGTGTATTTCCTGTCGTGCAACGACAAGGGAAATGCGGGCGCAAACCCGCAAAGTGCACAGCAGCCAGCCTGTGAACATAGGCGTGTGTTAGGCGTTAGGTGTTTGATTTTCATTAGTTTGTCATTTGGTGTTGTCTATTCTCGTTAATAGTCTATACACATAATAGTCTGACAAGTTAATTTTCTTCGTTGCGCGATTTAATCGAGTCAAAAACTTCCATATTCCTCTATCATCTTTATTGTTTATATTTTGTTTGTCTTTTATTTTCAAGTTGTTTTTGATTCAATCAATTTATTCGATTCTTTATCATAATTCCATCTATATACGCAAGCATTTTTAGTCTTACACTCAGGGCATGTCCATAACCACTGTCTCTCACTTGTCAAGACAATTTCTTGGTCAATAATTTGCTTTGAGATCAATTCTCTTGTTGTTCTTACTTCATCAATGTTGATGAAGTTTTCCAAATTATGATTTCTTCTAAACTATCTTTCTTTATCAAGTCTACAATTATACGCGGTAGAAATTTTGTCGACAATATTGTTCAATACCGACTTTGTCAATTCTAGAATGGCCACAGTTTCGACATCTCCAACCATTAATTTCGTTGTTTCCGAATCTGTAAAAGTCTGTGTCAGTTGGTGCTTTAGAAATTTCACCCTTTGCAAGACTCCATGAAAGAGTCTTAATTATGTCAAATAATTTATTTCTCCAAGCACCAATAGTATCATTCTTTCCAACATACAAATCATTAATTGACCCCATTCCTCCGTAAGCTCTTAAATGGTGGTCAACTTTTTTGTTTTCAGTCCAATTGTCAAGGTCTTCCTTTATCCAGTTTGCCCAATGTTCATTACCAGAATCTTTTAGAAGTCTGTATAAAATCTCAAGCGAAATTTTGTAATTATCTGTCATGTAACTTGTTTCTTTATTTTATACACTTACGCCTAACGACCGAGGCTATGGGCATTGGCGGTTTGCGGGAGCAAAACTGCCGAAATGCACGTCAGCCAGCCAATGAACATAGGCGTGTGTTATGTGTTAGGTGTTTCGTTTTTAATATGTTTGTTTTTTGTCTTGAAATTTGGCAAATCATTACCTCCCCGAAAATTACACCCTTGTCTGTACATTATAATTGAAGGTTTCATTTTCTTCCATCTATCCTTTTCTTGATTAATTATTTGATAAATTCGCGAATTTTGTTTGTCCATATATGCATTGTAGTTGTAATAACTTTTACTGGGGTGAATAAAGCGTTTTATAGAATTAAAGTTCTTTCTCTGTCTTATCCAGCAACTATCAAAATTTTCGTTTGGTTGGTCATGATAATTAGTAAGTGATAATCCTTCAAAATGAATGCTGTCGGTTTCTCTTATTAATTCGCAATTTAACAGTGATTTAAATAGTTCATTAATGACTTTTGAAGAAGTTTCGAGGGTGTCGTTTAGGTTTAAAGTATTTATAGCTTTAGTGAACTCTCTCTCAAATGTTGTGTTAGTTTTCTTTACTCCTTTAATTGGTTTGTCGTATTCAAAATTCCAATAGTGTCAGCGTTGTTATTGCAATTCTATTGGCTGTTTCCCTTCTTTTTCTGTCTGGTTTTGCCAGTGCGTCAGAGATAGCTTTCTTTAGTCTGTCACCAACTGATGTAGAGGCTTTAGACCCAGACAAGAATACTTCAGACAAACTTATTCAGCAGCTCAGAGATGATAGTGAGCGTACTTTGGCAACAATTCTCATTACGAATAACCTTGTCAATGTGGCAATCATCATGCTGTGCAATTATATTTTTAGCAGTTTGTTTACATTCGGAGCAGAATGGTTGCAGTTCCTTTGTGTTACGATTCTGCTGACTTTCCTTCTCCTGCTCTTTGGTGAAATCATCCCAAAGGTGTATAGCAGAAGGAATCCGTTGGCATTCTGTCGGAATGGAGTAAAGGGAATTGTATTCTTTCGTAGGCTATTCTGGCCTATTGAAACAGTCTTGTTAAAGAGTGGTGCCTTTGCAGAGAAAGTAGTGCAGAAGGAGAACCGTCAGCTGTCGGTTGATGATTTGGAACAAGCACTGGAACTAACGGATAAAAGCGATATCAAGGACGAACAGAGTATGTTGCAGGGTATCATACGTTTTGGCGATGAGACCGCCAAGGAGATAATGACCTCTCGTCAGGATATAGTAGACCTGGATATTCGATGTTCGTATGAAGATGTGCTGAAATGTATTGTTGATAATAACTACTCTCGCATCCCTGTCTATCAGGATAATGAAGACAATATCCGTGGTGTACTTTATATCAAGGACTTGCTGCCACATCTGTCAAAGTCGACCAACTTCCGCTGGCAGAGTCTGATGCGTCCACCTTATTTTGTACCAGAAACAAAGAAGATAGCAGATCTTCTGCGTGACTTCCAGGAGAATAAGGTACATATAGCTATCGTTGTGGATGAATTCGGTGGTACAAGTGGTATTGTTACGCTGGAGGATATTCTTGAGGAAATTGTTGGAGAAATCAATGATGAGTATGATGAAGAAGAGCATAACTATACGAAGTTAGGCTCAAATACCTATATCTTCGAAGGCAAAACTCTCTTGAATGACTTCTCTAAGATTCTGAATCTTCCCGATGATGAGTTTGATGAGATTGAAGGTGATGCTGATTCATTGGCAGGATTACTGTTGGAGATTAAAGGAGATTTCCCAGCAGTGCATGAAGTCTTGAACTATAAGAATTATAAGTTTGAAGTTCTTGCTATCGAAGAACGCCGTATCAGTAAAGTGAAAGTAACAGTCTGTGGTGAGAATAACGAGTGATGCTGATGGCAAGGTGCGCATCGGACTGCTTGAGATAGAGAAGGGCAGACAAGCTGAACGAGAAGGAGCACGTCATCTTCTGACTGCAATGCTGGGCTATGAACCATCCATAGTGCATAATAAGGATGGCAAGCCGATGATAGCAAACTATCATATCAGCATCTCTCACACTATTGGTTATGTAGCTGTTATCCTTTCCCGTGATTATGAAGTTGGTATTGATATTGAGTATGTTTCTGACCGGGTTCGCCGTATTGCATCACGTTTTCTAAGGCATGACGAAATATTTACAGATACAGAACAATGTCTTACAGCTTGGTGCGCCAAGGAAACGATGTATAAGCTCTTTTCTTCAGAACATTTGGGTTTTCAGGACATGAAAGTTGATCCAGTATCAAGATTGGTAAAGAACTTAAAGCAAAACCTTGTCATTAAGTTTGAATGTGAGGAGACTACAGAGTACATTTTGACTTACGCCTGGCGAAAAAATGCTTGACGACATAGTTCTTTATAGTTGATTGCACGTGTTTTTGTAACAGTCTGTGCAAACGATCGTCCTTTATATTTATTGAATAACAGCAGTTTATGTTGTAGTATATATACAGTATTCGTACCTTTGCATCATAAAAAGATTGTTTAGGTAACGGCGACTGATAATTAACGCTAACGGGGCATATTCTTTTAAATCAAGGTATGTCTTACGAGTTAATTTCGTTGTAAAAGATTGATAATTAGAGATTAGGTTTTATTGATTTGGTTAGGAACCCCATTTACTGTATGAAGTAAGTGGGGTTAAATGTTATATTGATAAAAATGCATATTATATAACAAAATTCTTCATTATGTGGTAAAAAATATTTAAATTATAGGTGATACGTACAGATTGACTTGCTTTTTACAACCATTTTATCTATCTTTGCATTAGTCACTTAATGTATAGCGTGATTTATTTACTAATTAGTCTAATTTACAGGAGGGATTTAAAATGAAAGAAACTAAGACCTTGGAATTCTTCGAAGATTATGAATTCGAGAACCAAAGCAGTCAAGAAAACACCGAAGCAAATCAGCTGCTTGGTGGTGAGATTTGGTACAACTAAGTTGTATTCGCATTTGGAAGTATCTTTAAAAACTGAATAAAGGACGCACTTACTCTATGAGGTTAAGTGCGTCTTTTTATTTTATCCTTTCCTCCCTTGGGATAAGATGGGCTCAGAAGAAAAAAGGTGGGGGATTTTATCGCTTGATCCGTTAAATGCGTAGATGCTATTCGTATAGCTTTAACGGAAGAACCGGAGGTATGCATTATACAAAATAATAAGCCAAGACCGTCTTGGCTGCCTACTTTATTATCATCCTCCTATGCAGAAAGCCTTTTCATTTTAATTCATTGAAAACGCAGACAAAAGATTGAAAAATCATGACATAATTACGGATAAAACATCTACAGATAAAGGCAAAAACACGCATAAAAAGCAAGTTTGCAACCAACAGTAAATCAAGTAGGTTATAAAGCTGGCGCAAGAAAAGGTGCTTAATTGGACTTCAAAAGGGCGTTAGTTAGACCTCAAAAGGGCATCTATTGCAAGTCAATTGGGCGTCTTTTCAAAGCCAAAAGACCATGTATTGGTTTTGAGCCGTATGAAAATAGTTTACAAACGTTGGTTGATATGGGAATAAGTTGTTTGTTGAAGATGGAAAGACATGGTATCTGTTTGCCTTTTCTGCATTTTTATTTTGTGCTTTATCCTCCTTTGTGAGACCGTCTATTTTTGGATAGTCATACCATACAAGCGTATAAACCTTTGTTCTGTTTCCAATCTACGTATTTAACGGAAGAATCATAAGATGATGATTGGGAGATGATGCTAAATAGGTTAATCAGCTCATAACATCCATCTTTTCTGATTTATTGCTATATTCTTGTTATCTTGTCAGTCTTTATAACATGCCCTGTTCGTTACACTTCTATTATGAAAACAAACAATCCGTTCGTCAATCAAACAAAATCAGTTCACCCTTCAATAATCCGATTTAGCTTTAAGGTAATGAACTTGGACAACATGATGTAAATAGTACCCAACATTTGTTTACTTCACAAGAAATGATTACTTTTGTAGCTATAAATAACTGCTTATGAAAGAAACTAAGGAAATACAGGAAGAACAGATACTTATAAGAATAACAGGGCAGGACCGACCAGGTCTTACAACGGCTGTCATGGCTATTCTTTCCCGCTATAATGCTCATGTCTTAGACATTGGACAGGCGGACATTCATTCCACCTTGTCACTTGGAATCCTTATCCGAATTGATGAGAAAGGTGCAGGACAGGTGATGAAGGAACTACTATTCAAGGCTACAGAACTTGGTGTAAACATAGGTTTTGCCCCTGTTTCTGATGATGAATATGAAGATTGGGTAAACCGGCAGGGAAAGAACAGATACATCCTCACTATTATAGGTCGTTCTTTGTCAGCACGGAATATTGAAGCAACGACGCGTGTGATTACAGCGCAAGGTATCAATATTGACTCTATCCTTCGTCTGACGGGACGTCAAAGCATACGCAAAGGCAATCAGCATGTAAGGGCATGTATAGAATTTTCATTACGTGGTACGCCCAAGGATTACGGGCAGATGCAGGCAGAACTCATGCAGATGAGCCATGAACAGGAAATTGATTTCTCCTTGCAGAAGGACAACATGTACCGACGTATGCGCCGCCTTATCTGTTTTGATATGGATTCTACACTCATTCAGACCGAATGTATTGATGAACTGGCTAAGCATGCTGGTGTAGGTAAACAGGTTGCTGAGATCACCGAGCGTGCTATGCGTGGCGAAATCGACTTCAAGGAGAGTTTCAGAGAACGTGTAGCACTGTTGAAGGGACTTGATGCAAATGTTATGAGAAACATTGCAGAAACTATGCCTATTACCGAGGGTGTTGACCGTCTGATGACTGTTCTGAAACAATGTGGATATAAGATTGCAATATTAAGTGGTGGATTCACATATTTTGGAGAATATCTACAACGTAAATATGGAATTGATTATGTCTATGCCAATGAGCTTGAGGTAGGTGAGGACA
>CAXXPB010000008.1:0-45193 GCA_963678825.2 uncultured Microbacter sp.
ATTTAATGTAGATGTTAGGCCATATATCCATGGAGATGGCTTCGCTGATTATGGTAAACGAACCGGTAATCATCGCCTGACTGGCAATAATGGCGGCCAACGGTGCCATGATAATTCCGAAGGGAGAGATCCACGACGGCATAATAGCATAAAAAGGATTCACATCGGCGGGAATATTGCCTCCCTGCGAGATGATCCATGCTCCCTGTCCGAGATAGTTCAGGATAAGCATTGTTTTGACGAATCCCCAGGATACCCGTATGTTTTTCATACCACAATGTCCCAGGTCGGAATAGAGCGCATCGGCTCCGGTTGTCGCCAGAAAGACGGCACCCAGAATAACGAATGCACTGGGAACTTCCATCAGAAAGCGGATGGCATACCAGGGATTAAAGGCTTTGATAATCGCCGGGTTGTAAGATATGGCCATTGCTCCGAGAAAGCCCAGTAGCAGAAACCAGATAAGCATTACGCTGCCGAACATCTTTCCCAGCGAGGAAGTACCGTAGGGTTGCAGCATAAATAGTCCCAGTAGAATGGCAATGGTAACAGGTAATACCGGAACATACGGCAGATAGGCATGCACACCCTCTATGGCCGAGGTGACGGTAATGGCCGGTGTGGTAATGCCGTCGGCCAGCAGGGTGGAGGCTCCAATGGCTGCAAAGACATATCCCCACCTGAAATTTTTGCGGATCAGGGCGTAGAGCGACAGTACGCCGCCTTCTCCTTTGTTGTTGGCTCGGAGGGTGATGATAACGTATTTGAGTGTGGTTTGCAGGGTGAGTGTCCAGATAACACACGATATGGCTCCCACAACGGCATCGGCTGCCGGCATGTTGAGCCCGCTCATAATAGCTCGCATTACATAAAGAGGAGAGGTTCCGATGTCACCATAGACGATACCCATCGCGACAATTAATCCGATGGAACTGAACGGTACTTTGTGTGTTTTATCTGCCATGTGTTTTTTTCGAATAACGGGACGCTAATTTACGCAAAACTTTGATAGGATGGGTGATACTCCGACAGAAAGATTGCTCGGGAGAGAAATACACCTGATTTTGAGCTTTTTTGAGGTCTACAGTTCCTCTCTGAGACAAAAAAAAGTTGCATTTTGTCAGAATGCAACCTCTTGGGAAATTTTCAACTTACGTTATTTTATCTGTGCCATTGGAACATTTTCTACCGTAACGTTCGTCGGATCCAGATCCAGTATCTGAGTGTCGGAAGTTGACATGCGTTTCATCAGATGATACAGTACCAGAATAGAACGTTTGAAAGGCGGCATTTGTGCATGCATCCGCAAAATGCGTTCTACCACTACAAACCGGAAGTCGCCTTCGATATTGTGATGTGACAACGAACTGTAACGGCTCCCTAAATCCACTAATCCTTTTTCTTCCATCTCTTTGGCAATTTTATGAATATAGGCATCCATGTGAACGCCCAGCTTGAAGCCGGAGGTGATGTCTATGCGGAATATTTTTTGAGAAGAAAATGTCTTCACCGTGTAGTTGAATTCGTAGGGATCGTCACTACGGGTGAGGTATACAAACCAGTAGGTGTCGGCTCGTTTAGGCTGTTTGTTGATAATAGAATAGAGCACCTTGCTCTCCATTTCGTTTGGATACTTGGCCCGTATAACATATACTAAATGGGTTGCAAATTTAGGTATTCCGGTATCGTTGCTAATTTCCTCGATAATAGGAATATAACTGCGTATCGGTTCGTAACTCACGCAACGGTTTTTAATACGTCGGCCATTGTACCAAATGTACATCAGAGCGAACAGAATACCGGCAATGATAAGGGTGGCAAAACCGCCGTGTGCAAATTTGTGCAGGTTGGCAATAAGGAACGAGGTTTCCACCGTCAGGAAGAACAGCGAGAGAGGGACACTCATCCAAAGAGGTTTGTTAGTGGCTCTGAAGTAGATAAACAGCAATAGAGTGGTCATCAACATGGTAATGGTAATTGACAGTCCGTAGGCTGCTTCCATGTTGGTTGAAGACTGGAAGGTAATTACCATCAAAATGCAAAGTATCATCAGCATGTGGTTAACGGCCGGAATATACATTTGTCCTTTTACTTCGGAAGGATATTTGATGTATATATTCGGCCAGATGTCCATCGAAATGGCTTCGCTGATGATGGTGAACGAACCGCTAATGAGCGCCTGACTGGCAATGATAGCTGCCAACGTCGCCATAATAACCCCGAAGAGTGAAAACCAATCGGGCATCATTGCAAAAAATGGGTTAACACCCGGAACAATTTTAGCCGGGGTAGTAATGATCCAGGCTCCCTGACCCAGATAATTGAGTATAAGCGCTGATTTTACGAAAATCCACGACACTCGGATGTTGTTGTATCCACAGTGCCCCAAATCGGAATAGAGGGCTTCAGCTCCGGTCGTACAAAGGAATACAGCTCCCAAAATTACAAATGCACTGGGCACTGTCATGAGAAAATGTATTGCATGCCAGGGATTAAAGGCTTGTATGATGGCCGGAAATGCAAATATGTGGGTTATTCCCATCACACCCAGCATGGTAAACCAGACAAGCATAATGCTACCGAACGATTTCCCCAGCCAAGCAGTTCCAAAGGGTTGTATGAAGAAAAGAATCAGCAGGATTCCGATGGTAGTGGGTATTATTGGCATGGAAGGCAAAATGCCATGCATACCTTCTACTGCTGTAATAACTGTAATAGACGGTGTTATAACACCATCGGCTAACAGTGTGGCAGCTCCAATGGCGGCAATAACATAAGCCCAGCGATATTTTTTTCGTATCAAAGCAAATAACGATAAAATACCTCCTTCACCTTTGTTGTTGGCACGAAGGGTAATAAGTACGTACTTTACAGTTGTCTGAAGTGTTAGCGTCCATATAATACACGATATTGCACCGATAATGTAATCTGCCGAGGCATTATGGGTATCGCCTACAATGGCTTGCATTACATACAAAGGAGAGGTTCCGATGTCACCGTAAACGATGCCGATAGCAACTATCAGGCCGATAGCGCCAAAAGGCACTTTATGTTTAACGTCACTCATATGATAGAATATGTGGAAAATGGCTGCAAATGTACGTTATTCTCTGTACGTATGAAAATAAACAGCTCAGAATTGTCTATTTTTGTAAGTAAAGGTAAAAGAACGAAAGCGAATTTAACTCCTAACTATGATTTTAATGCAAAACGATAGTTAAAAATACAATCCTGTCAGATTTGTGCTACATTTTTTCTTAATTATACAATCGGATTTATCTTCAATAGACTACATTTGTTGATGAAATATTTATTACATATTCTTCTTTATATTCATTCTAAAATTCAAAAAATATGGAACCAGAAGTAGCAAAGAAAGGCCCTTTTGCTGTAGAGCTTGAAGCCGGGAAAGAGTACCACTGGTGTGCCTGTGGTAAGAGTAAAAATCAACCTTTTTGTGATGGATCGCACCACGGTACCGAATTTACTCCTGTAGCTTTTACTCCAGAAAAGGGCGGAAAATACTTTTTATGCGGGTGCAAACATTCTCAAAACAAACCGTTCTGCGACGGGACTCATGCCAAACTTTGAATAAACGACAATCATCGCATCGAGGAAGACGAATTTTACCGTCTTCCTTTTTTTGTACATATTGTCGGATTAACTTATCGTTTGCTTTGTTTTCTTATCTTTGACAGGAAGTTAATTATTCCTTATTGTATTAAACTTGTCGATGGTAAGTAAGTCAAACTGACAAACACTCTCAAAATAGAGTTAGTATAAACGTTTAATTTTTTGACTTATGAAGACAAACAAAATTCTGGGCTTAGCATTATTGTTCTCGGCCTTTAGTGTGGGCGTTGTATCTGCTCAACAAGAACAGAAGCCGGTAAATAACCCGCAAGATAGAATAGCTAAACATGCTGAACGACTGAAACAGGAACTGAACCTGACAGATGCTCAGGTCTCAAAAATGAAAGATCTGGAGTTGTCGATGTTGAAAGAACGCCAACAAATGCAGAAAAATGTTCAGGATGTCCGCAAAGACTTTATGTCTAAGATGAAAGGACATGAGGCTGAAATGCAGAAGATTTTAACTCCCGAACAATTTCAGAAATATCAGGCTAAGATGCAACGTATGAAAGGCCGCATGGAGGGATATAAAATGGGAATGCGAGATGCCCATAAAATGGGGCGTCCGGCAATGCGACATGACATGAATGGCAACGACAAAAAGCATCGTGCACCGTCTGATGTACAACCAACTGATAAGGATATGCAACCGCAGAAATAAGCCCTCGCTTTTGTATTCGCCCTTTTGATGGTTCGGGCTTGTTTTGGACTGTCATCATTCCTTTTATCTGCTCTTTCTTCATGAAAGGACAGATAAAAGGAATTTTTTTTCAGGGAATTTCACCTGACTCAAGTATTATTCAATTTCGGGAAGGATCATAACATCCACTCTTTTTCCCCGTTTTTCTACATTGTTCCACACCAGACTAAAGCTTTTCTTGTTGGTTAATAGCTATTTGGCTGTTTGGCACAATTGTTGATTGTTATTGATATGTAACCAACACAAATCACGAAACTACCATTTTGAATAAAGTGTTAACCCTTTAATTTTTATGATTATGAAAAGGACTAAGATTATCTTTTTTATTTGCGCACTTACTGTAGTTTGTATTTCTTCGGTACAAGCACAGGTAAGAGTGAACGTCAATATTGGAGTGCAACCAACATGGGGACCCGCATCATATGACTATGCAGAGTATTATTTTCTGCCCGAATTGGGGGTGTATTATTCGGTTCCAGAGCGAGTGTTTATCTACCCTCATGGCAATGGATGGAAGTTTGCCAAAAGGTTGCCGGGGCATTACCGCCATTTTGATCTTTATTCAACGTATAAAGTGGTGGTAAATGAACCCAGACCGTACATGCGGCACGGATATTACGTAGAGCATTACCGCGATTACCGAAATATGCGTCAGGAGAACCGACGTGATTTCAGAGGTGATAACGGATTACATCGGGGTTGGGAGAAGAATGGAAAGGCTCGTGGATATGACAGAGATGCCGATCGGGGTTACGATCGCGACAATGACCGCGGACACAATGGCCATGGTCATGACAGAGATTAATGTTTTGAATTTTTTAATCACAAAATAATACAATAGAGATGAAAAAATATTTTTTACTTACTGTCTTTGCGTTTGTTTCTGTAATCGCTTTCAGTCAGAATTCGCTGGCTATGGGCAAAACTCAGGTAAACTTTGGGGTCGGGTTTTCCGATTGGGGAGTCCCTCTCTATTTAGGTTTTGATCATGCAGTCAGTCGGGATATAACCCTTGGCGGAGAGCTTTCTTATCGCTCTTACCGTGAAGACTGGGATAACTATTATTACGATCACTCGATAGTCGGAATTTCGGGTAATGCGAATTACCATTTCAATAATCTTTTGAGAATTCCCCGTAACTGGGATTTTTATGCAGGACTTAACCTTGGGTTTTATGTCTGGAATTCCCCCGATGTGTATCACGGTTCGCATACCTCGGGTCTTGGACTTGGAGCGCAGATCGGGGGACGTTATTTTATTTCCCGAACTGTTGCTCTTAATCTCGAATTCGGCGGAGGCAATGCTTTCTCCGATGGAAAAATTGGTTTGACAGTGAAGTTGTAATTTGTTTCTTTACAAAAGAAAAGCCCCTTGAACGGATGTTCAAGGGGCTTTTTATGGTTTGATGAGCAATTAAATCAACTCAATAACTTTAGCTACAGCCTGATCGAGCCCTTCTGTTTTTTTACCTCCGGCAGTTGCCAGGAACGGTTGTCCGCCACCACCGCCGTTGATCAATTTGGCAGCTTCGCGCACCATGTTGGAGGCATTGTATCCGGCTTCCACCATCGGCTGACTGAGAAAAATAGTGAGCGAGGGTTTGCCATCGAATACAGTCCCGGCCACAAACAGGAATTTTACATCGCTGAATTTACCTTTGAACTGTGAAGCAAGGCCACGTACCAGATCGGGGTTTTCGTCGCCCTGATGACGGATCACTTTCACTCCGTTGATCTCTTCGGCACGCTGAACCAGACGATCGCGCAATTGCAGCATTTTCTCCTGCATAAAGCTTTCTACCTGTTTTTTTAGTGCTGAATTTTCGTCCAAAGCTTTTTGTACCGACTGGAACATGTTAGGCGCATTGTTGAATAGCATGTGAATGCCTTTCAACAGGTCTTGCTGATCCTGAACATACTTTTCGGCACCAACGCCGGTTACGGCTTCGATACGGCGGATGCCTGCAGCTACCGAACTTTCGGCTGCAACTTTGAAGAATCCGATTTCGCCGGTGGCCTGCACGTGTGTTCCTCCACAGAGCTCAACAGAAGATCCGAATTTCACTACGCGGACGTTATCACCGTATTTTTCGCCAAACAGAGCCATGGCTCCCAAAGCGCGGGCTTCGGCAATCGGCATGTTGCGATGCTCGTCGAGCGGACGGTTTTCGCGGATCTTGGCATTTACCAGCTCTTCTACCTTGCGAATCTCCTCGTCGGTCACTTTCTGGAAGTGAGAGAAGTCGAAACGCAATGTGTCGGGCGAAACGAACGAACCTTTCTGTTCAACATGATTTCCCAATACTTCGCGCAAAGCTTCATGTAGCAGGTGGGTTGCCGAGTGATTATTCTCCGTAGCCTGACGTTTTTCTCCGTTTACCTTTACGTTGAACGTAGCCGTAACATTGGAAGGTAATTTAGCCGTCAGGTGAACGGGCAGGTTGTTTTCGCGTTTGGTATCGAAAATTTCTATCGTTTCGTTGCCATCGGCCATGATTCCGTTATCGCCAACCTGACCACCCATTTCGGCATAGAAAGGAGTCTGGTCGAGAACGATCTGATAGAACGATTTATTCTTTTGTTTCACAAGACGGTAACGAAGAATGTGAGCTTCTGTTTCCAGCAGGTCGTAACCTACGAAAGCTGTTTCGCCGTCGCGAACGCTGACCCAGTCACCGGTTTCAACAGCAGCTGCGTTGCGGGCACGTTCCTTTTGTTTCTGCATTTCAGTATTGAACTCGTCGATGTTGGACCGTCATGCCGTTTTCACGCAGAATCAATTCAGTCAAATCGAGAGGGAACCCGAATGTATCGTAAAGCGTAAACGCATTTACCCCGCTGATCTCTGTTTTGCCTTCAGCTTTCGTTTCGTCGATAACTTTGTCGAGCAAACGGATGCCGGTTTCGAGGGTACGCAGGAACGACTCTTCTTCTTCTTTGACTACTTTCGAGATAAGCGATTGCTGTGCCAGCAATTCGGGGTAAGCAATGCCCATGCTGTCGATCAGTGCGGGCAACAATTTGTACAGGAATGCCTGTTTTTGGTCGAGGAATGTATATCCGTAACGCACGGCGCGGCGCAGGATGCGGCGGATAACGTACCCGGCTTTTGCATTCGACGGCAATTGTCCGTCGGTGATTGAAAATGAAATGGTGCGGATATGATCGGCGATAACGCGCATGGCAATATCCGTTTTGTCGTTAGCACCATAATTGATGCCGCACAATTTACCGATTTCGGTGATGATTGGTTGGAACACGTCGGTGTCGTAGTTCGGACAGTTTGCCTTGTATAGCCATACAAAGGACGTTCGAAGCCCATGCCGGTATCTATTACTCTGGCTGGCAGCGGTTCGAGCGAACCGTCGGCTTTGCGGTTGTATTGCATAAACACCAGGTTCCAGATTTCGATTACCTGCGGATGGCTTTGGTTGACTAATGTCAGACCGTTCACTTTTGCCCGTTCACTATCGGGACGGATGTCGATATGAATCTCAGAGCAAGGGCCGCAAGGACCAGTATCGCCCATTTCCCAGAAGTTTGTCGTGGCGGTTGCCGTTGATAATGCGATCGGCAGCGATGTGCTGTTCCCAGTATCCGGCAGCTTCGTTATCACGCTCCAGACCTTCGTCGGGCGATCCTTCGAAAACGGTAACATAGAGGACGGTTCTTATCCAGACCAAGTACCTCGGTGAGGTATTCCCATGCCCATCCCAATGGCTTCCTTCTTGAAATAGTCGCCAAACGACCAGTTACCCAACATTTCGAACATGGTGTGGTGGTAGGTATCGTGTCCTACCTCTTCCAGGTCGTTGTGTTTTCCGCTCACTCGCAAACATTTTTGCGAGTCGGCGATGCGCGGGTACTTAATCGGGTCATTCCCCAGAATAATATTCTTGAATTGGTTCATCCCGGCATTGGTAAACATCAGCGTGGGGTCATCCTTGATAACCATCGGCGCCGACGGCACGATGTGATGTTGCTTGGATTGAAAGAAATCGAGAAACGATTGGCGAATTTCTTTGGAAGTCTTCATTGTATTGAGTTTGTAAACGGTTTCTTAGTTAGCTACCTTGTCGAGGGCAGTTGCAATGCGTCCGAAAAATTTCGTCGATAGAACCAGTACCCTTGATGTGAGTGTATTTGCCGGCTTCCTTGTAATAATCCATTACAGGAGTGGTCTGGTTGTGATATACTATGAGACGGTTTCTGGATTACCTTCGAGGTTGTCGTCCGAGCGACCGGTTTCCTGTCCGCGTTTCAGAAGGCGGGTAATCAGTTCCTCTTTTTCAACGTCGAGTTCGAGCAATGACAGAAACATCCTGATTGTTCTTTTTCAGCAAAACGTCGAGCGCTTCGGCCTGAGCAACCGTGCGGGGGAATCCATCGAAAATAACACCTTTGTGTCCGGCAGCTGTGTCGGTAAGTTTCTTGGCAAGCATATCGATAATTACCTGGTCAGGGAGTAATTGGCCTTTTGAAATGTAGCTGTTAGCCAGCTCTCCTAGTTCGGTTTTTGCTGCAATTTCGGCACGCAACATATCGCCGGTCGAAATGTGAAGCAGGTTATACTTTTCTGTGATACGTTCGCTTTGGGTTCCTTTACCTGAGCCCGGAGCTCCAAAAATGATAATGTTAAGCATGATGTAAATCCTTTTGCGCCTTCACCCTCGTGGAGACAGTTCATTAAAATTGGTTAGCTTTTAATGTGCTTTTTCAGGTATTAATGTATAGATTTCTTTAAGGTTACGGCCATAGCCGTCATAATCGAGACCATACCCCACAATAAAATCGTTGGGTATTTCCATTGCTACATAATTTAGTTCAATATCGCATTGTAACGAATTCGGTTTCAGGAAGAAGGTGGCAACACGAATATCGGCGGCTTTCTTCTCTTTCAACGAATTGATAATTTTTTGCATGGTGAAACCAGTGTCAACAATGTCCTCAACAATCACTACCGTGCGGCCTTCCACGCTTTCGTTCAGACCGAAAATTTCTTTCACAACACCGGTCGTCGACGTTCCCTGATATGAAGATAATTTGATAAACGTGATTTCGCTTGGGATGTTGACGCTTTTCATCAAATCGGCAGCAAACATAAATGCACCGTTAAGTACAACAAGAAATAACGGGTCTTTGCCAGCCAAATCCCAGTTGATACGTTCAGCAACATTCTTAACGGCTTCCTGATTTTTTTCTTCAGGGATTGATACCGAAAATACTTTATCTTTTATTTTTATAGTCTTCATACAGAGTTACTTTTGTAATATATCTCAATTGAAATAATTTTTCCATTCCGTGAAAAAAATTAAGTTGCAAAATTACAAAAAAGAGACCGAAACACGGTATAAATAAGGAATTAATTGTCGTTAAGTCTCTTGATGATGTTATAAGCCTGATATATACCTAATTCGCCGGCTTTGCTCAGGTCGATGTTTGCTTTTTTTGCATCGTTCAGAAACAGATAAGCAAGTCCTCTGTTGAAAAATGCTTCTGCAAAATCAGGTTGAGATTTTATAGCTTCCGAATAAACATCAATGGCCGATTCAAAGTCTTTTTCCTGGCAGTATAGATTGCCAAGGTTTAAAGCGGGTAAAAGAAAATTCCGGAGCCAGTTCTATCACTTTTTTGTAATCCTTCGCAACGGTTTCAAAATCATGTTTGTAGAGTTTTTCATCTTTAAACTCTGACTTAGCTTCCTTGTTTTCTGGATTGTTTAGCTTAAAGTCTAATAGTTTGTACAATATGTTGGCGCGGCAAAAATAGGCCATTGTAAAGTCAGGACGTAACTCAATGACCCTGGAGAAATCCTGAACGGCATTTGTATAATCCTTTACCAGAGCATAGTTTACACCACGGACAAAATAAGCGTCAGCATTTGGCTTTTTATTGATTTCGGAGGTCAGATTATCAATTGCCTGAAAGTGCATTTGAATCATCTCCTGAGTGAGCGAAATTTCGTCATTAGTGATTTTCAACTTGGCGTTCACTTTGTGCTGCTTGTTGTAATCATCTATTACAGAGAAATAATATCCCATACGTTTCAGCTCGTTTTCTTTGCTGTAATAGCTTTAAAACGAAGTTAGGTTCGTTCGAGATTTCTATGTTGACGTTCTGGATTGCACCCCTTAAGCCACCTTTTTTAGGAGCTTCGTCCGAAGGATTTCCTCCCCGGGCAAGTACATCGTTGAAAATAGAAGCCTTAGATTCATTGCTCTTTGTGCTTTTTGCCATCTGAGCCTGAGTATTAGGTTCTTCTTCCTTTTTAACCTGATTTCTGGGCTTTTTCTTTTCGATTTCCTGCGCCGTCATTTGATCCAGGTAAGCGCCTTTTGCATCATGCTGGAGTTGTTTTATCTTGGCTCGTCCCCAAAAAGCAGGGGAGAATCCTTGGTAGCGGGCTATGATCTTGTTGAAATCCAGTGTCGCCTGACGATAATCTCCAATTTCAGTATTAAGAAGAGCTCGTTGGTAAAGTGCTTCGTAATTTTCAGGTTCTGCAGTAATTACCTTGTTAAAGTCCGAAACGGCGTTGTTGAGGTCGCCGACTTCCGAGCGCAACATCCCCCGGTTGAGATGGGCAACAATGCTTTTATCATCGAGTTCTATGGCTTTATCATAGTCGGCAAATGCCCCGCGATAATTTTTGTTCCAGTAATTGAGTAGTCCCCGGTTGATGTAATCTCCTGCATATTTCGACTTTCAGGGCGATGGCTTTATCAAAATCATGCAAGGCTCCTGAGTTATCGTGCTGCATCATCTTCAATGTTGCTAAAGCGCTCCAGCCGTTGCATTTGGTGCTGTCGGCTTTGATAGCATCCGTGAAGTAAGTCATTGCTCCGGATGGTGTCTTGTTTCTCCATCAGAATCTGGCCTTTATCCATCAGCAGATCGCTGTCTTTTTTTTTTTTCATCAGTTGGTCTATGTCCTTCAGCGCCAGATCATATTTCTTTTGCAAATCGTAGACCCAGATGCGCAACCGCAACAAATCGTCGTTTACCGGATTATATTCCAGGTATTTGTTGAGGTCAGTTTCTGCTCCATCAAGCTCTTTTAGCTTAATGCGCGAAAATCCTCTGGCATAGTATGCTCCCGGAATAAAAGGGTTCAAAGCCAATGCAGAAGAGCAGTCGGCCTCAGCTCCTGCAAAGTCTCCCAGTTGAATTTTGGCAATACCTCTGTATAAATACGGATCTGGTAAATATGGTTTTACACTGATGATTTGGTTGAAATATTGAATAGCTAAAACGTAGTCTTCAAAGTAGAGGGCATTTTGAGCGATAGCCATAACCCTGTCAGTGTTGAGTTGAGACCAGGAGGTTCCTACCGAAAACAGGATAAAGAGGAGGGTAACAATCTTTTTTTTCATCCGTGCAAAATTGATTTTTAAAGGGCGGATGGAACTTACACAACTTTGTTCATCCGTGTTTGTGTGTAATGCTAAACTTGTCCGTTTCATACAGGTTTTCTAAATGTTAGTTAATTCGCAAGGTGTGGTTTTTGAATTGACTTTATACCTATAAAAAGAGTGCAATCACGCCAAAGTGAGAATTTTTCACTTCGGCATGATTGACTTATATCTGCTGTGCGTTTTCTGTTAGAATTGTTCCACCGCTGTAGAAGATGGTTCTTCCGGAGGTGCTTGTCCTCCGCATCCTTCCTCTGCATTATAGGTTGGCGGAATTTTGAAGGTCTCCGTTTCCGAGTATCCCAAAGACGGATCTCCGTACACTTTTCGCATAAATATTGCCCAAATTGGTAAAGCCATGCTGGCGCCCTGTCCGTCATTCGTGTAATCGAAGTGAACGGCGCGGTCTTCGCCACCTACCCAGGCCCCGGCTACAAGGCTGGGGGAGAACCCGATAAACCAACCATCGGAGTTGTTTTGGGTTGTCCCCGTTTTACCTCCCAGCTGTCCGCTGAAACGATAATTATATCGTAAGCGTCCTGCAGTTCCGTTGTCAACAACGGCGCGAAGCAAAGTCAACATCTTATAGGAGGTTTGCTCGCTCAGGATTTCATTCATTTTTGGCTCAAAAGAAGCAACTACTACTCCGTTGTTGTCTTCAATCCGGGTGACATACATCGGGTCAACGCGAACGCCTTTGTTGGGGAACGCAGTGTAAGCATCTACCATTTCCTGTAAAGAAACTTCAGCAGGTCCGACGCAGAGTGACCATACCGGAGGAATGTATCCCCGTATACCAAATGAGCGCATCATTTTTACCATAGCCATTGGTGTGAAATTGCTCATCAGGCGTGCCGTGATATAGTTGTTCGACTGAGAAAGTCCCCATTTCAGAGAAACCATTTCGCCAACTCTGCTCTGGCTGCCGTTTCTTGGTGTCCAGCTTTCGCCGTTGCCCAGATTCAAGGTGATTGGGGCACACAGTATCTGACTGCATGGCCAGAAACCTTCTTCCATAGCTAACGAATAGAGGAATGGTTTGATGGTAGAACCGACCTGACGGCGTCCCATGGAGGCCATATCATATTGGAACATATTGAAATCGGGGCCTCCTACATATGCTTTTACGTGACCATTGTTTGGATCCATACACATAAAACCACATCGTAAGAAGTATTTTAGATAACGGATGGAGTCCATCGGAGACATCACCGTGTCTACCTGACCTCTGTACGAGAAAACCTGCATGGAAACCTTCGTGTTGAACACCTTTTTGATGTCAGCCACGCTTGCGCCTGCCTTCTTCATATTACGATATCGGTCGGATAATTTCATGGACCGGTTCATAATATCATCAATGTCCTGTGTGCGTAAGGTGCGGGAGAATGGAGCATAACTCCGGCCTTTCTTTTCCTTGAAGAACTTGTCCTGAAGCGACGTTATTTGTTCATGAACAGCTTCTTCTGCATAATTCTGCATCCTCGAATCTATGGTCGTGTAAATCTTTAATCCGTCAGTATAAAGATTGTATGGCGAACCGTCCGATTTGTGGTTTTTATTACAGAACCCGTATAATGGATTGGTAGCCCAGGCAATGGAATCGTCCACGTATTGTTGCTTTTGCCATGATGCGTAATCTGCTTTTTCAGGTTTGTCGGCGGTTAAGATTCTTCTCAGGTATTCACGGAAGTAGGGGGCTGCACCGATCTTATGGTCTACGCGCTGGTATTTAAGCGTGAGTGGTATTTTGCTTAACGAATCTACCTGCTCATGTGACAGCATGTTGGCTTTTTCCATTTGTAGAAAAACCGTGTTGCGCCGTCCCCGGGTTCTTTCATTGAAACGTAAAGGATTATAATAAGCAGGGTTTTTGCACATCCCAATCAAAGTTGCTGCTTGTTCAATGGTCAGTTTATCCGGAGTAGTGCTAAAGTAAACCTGAGCTGCGGTGCGAATTCCAACGGCATTGTTGAGAAAGTCGAACTGGTTCAGGTACATGTTGATGATCTCTTCTTTGGTGTACAACCGCTCCAGCTTGACAGCGATAATCCATTCGTTGGGCTTTTGCAACAAACGGGTTATAAAGTTGGGTGCATGAGGAGAATAAAGCTGTTTAGCCAATTGTTGTGTCAGCGTACTGGCACCACCGGCACTTTTTATTTGAAAAATACCACGCAGAACCAGAGAACGGGCCAGTGCCCAACCGTCGATACCAGAGTGGTCGTAAAACCTTGAGTCTTCAGTTGCCACCAATGCTTTAATCAGGTTCGGTGAAAGATTCTGATAGATTTCGCTCATTCTGTTACCCGAGCTCAAAGAGAAACTTCCCAGTAGCTTCATGTCCGACGAATAAATCTCAGAGGCGTAACGGTTGCGGGGGTTTTGTAATTCGCTGATTGGAGGCAAATAGCCAATCCATCCGAAAGAGATGGCAACAAACAGCAGTACAACAGCCAATAAAAAACCTGCAAAACTTAGCCAAAACCATTTTAGCATTTTCTTGGCTTGTGGCGTTATTTCTTTCTTGGTCATATTATCTATTATTTTTCAAGTTCAAAGCTTCCAGTTTAATAACCTTTCAACTTTCAAATCCTATATATTCTTAATCCAGTTTAAGCACTGCTAAGAATGCTTTCTGAGGTACTTCTACCGAGCCGATTTGTTTCATTTTTTTCTTACCCTTCTTCTGCTTTTCGAGCAACTTGCGCTTTCGGGAAATATCACCACCGTAACATTTGGCTGTCACATCCTTACGAACAGCTTTAATGGTTTCGCGAGCGATGATTTTTGCCCCGATGGCTGCCTGAATGGCAATGTCAAATTGCTGACGCGGGATAAGTTCTTTCAGTTTCTCGCACATCCGGCGGCCGAGGGTATATGCATTATCGATATGAGTAAGTGACGATAAAGCATCCACCGGTTCTCCATTCAGCAAAATATCCAACTTCGCCAGTTTCGATTCGCGGAAATCATGCATATGATAATCGAACGAAGCATAACCTTTCGAAATACTTTTCAGTTTGTCGTAAAAGTCAAACACAATTTCTCCCAATGGAATATCGTAAATCAACTCTACTCTGTTGGATGAAATGTAGTCTTGCTTGATCAGAATTCCCCGTTTACCAAGACAAAGGGTCATGATTGCCCCAAGGAAATTGGTTTGCGTAATAACAGAAGCTCTGATATAAGGTTCTTCAATATGGTCGATAAGAGTAATATCAGGCAATCCGGAAGGATTGTGTACCTCAATCATATCGCCTTTTTTGGTGAAAACACGGTAACTTACATTCGGAACCGTCGTAATAACGTTCATGTCAAACTCGCGGTCGAGCCGTTCCTGTATGATCTCCATGTGGAGCAAGCCCAGGAAGCCGCAGCGGAATCCGAATCCGAGCGCGATGGAAGATTCCGGCTCGAAGGTTAGCGAAGCGTCGTTAAGCTGAAGCTTTTCGATAGAAGAACGTAGATCTTCAAAATCTTCCGTTTCAATCGGATAAACTCCGGCAAATACCATCGGTTTTACCTCTTCAAATCCGTCAATAGCTTTTTCACAGGAACGTTTTACATGCGTAATTGTATCACCTACTTTCACCTCTTTAGAGGTTTTAATGCCGGAAATGATATAACCTACATCACCGGCACTTAACGTGGTGCGTGGTGACATATCCAGTTTCAGGACGCCGATTTCATCCGCTTCGTATTCTTTCTGGGTGGCGAAAAATTTAACAAGATCGCCTTTGCTGATGGTGCCATTGATGATTTTATAGTAGGCAATAATTCCGCGGAACGAATTGAAAACCGAGTCGAAAATAAGGCATTGAAGAGGAGCTTCAGGATCTCCGACCGGAGGTTTTATTCTTGTTATGATGGCTTCCAGAATTTCATCAACACCAAGTCCTGTTTTACCGCTGGCGCGAATAATTTCTTCCCGCTTGCATCCCAGCAATTCAACAATCTGGTCTTCCACTTCTTCGGGCATGGCGCTGTCCATATCCATCTTGTTCATCACCGGAATGATTTCCAGGTCATGCTCAATAGCCATGTAGAGGTTCGAAATGGTTTGTGCCTGAATGCCTTGCGTGGCATCCACAATCAATAGAGCGCCTTCGCAGGCAGCAATAGAGCGGGAGACTTCGTAAGAGAAGTCTACGTGGCCCGGAGTGTCAATAAGATTGAGAATATAGTTATCACCATTGTGCAGATGTTCCATCTGGATGGCATGACTTTTTATAGTTATACCTCGTTCACGCTCCAGATCCATGTTGTCAAGCACCTGAGCCTGCAAATCTTTTTGAGAAATGGTATTGGTAACTTCCAGTAGACGATCTGCCAGAGTACTTTTGCCATGATCGATGTGGGCAATAATGCAAAAATTTCGTATATGCTTCATTCAAAAGGGTTTGTCTTTCTTCGCGTGTAAAGTGTATTTAGAAGCAAAAGTAAAAATAATATCTGTCGTGAGCAATAGCTGGTTTGGCTATTTTCAAACCGGCAAAAATAGGGGTCAAATGAGCGCTATTCTTCATCAAAATGCAATGTTTTTTTAGATTTACTTACGTACTTTTGCGATCCGAATTAAATAGCAGGATGAGTCAAATTAACATTTGGTTGTGAGTTATTGTTGAAAACTTCTAAAGAAAAATGTTTATAAACTGAATATTTATAAATATTTTTGTCTCGAAATTTATTCCCCTCCTTAATTTTCTAATATTCTCACATTTCTTGGCAATTTAAGTTTGTTGAAATTCCTCTGAGTTACTAGAATATTAATTATTTATTAAACAAAAATTAAATTATGCAAAAAAAGATCCTTTATTTGCTATTGGCTGTTTTTGTAACAGCGACCATGAATGCTCAGGTAACGACCTCGAGTATTAGTGGTAAGGTCGTAGATGCGCAGGAATCTCTGATTGGAGCTACTGTTCAGGCTACTCACATTCCGTCTGGTACAAAGTATGGTACTGTAACCAATACTGATGGACGTTTTGCTCTTCAGGGTTTACGACCAGGGGGGCCATATAAGATAGTTGTTGCTTATCTTGGGCATGTATCAGAAGAAATTACTGACGTTAATATTCCTTTGGGAGAAACACTCAAATTGGATGCTGTCTTAAAAGAAAAAACGAGTAGTTTGTCCGAAGTTGTAGTTGTTGCAAGTGCTTCTAAATTTAATGTAGAAAGAACAGGCGCGACCACGAATATCAGTCAGGAAAAAATGGCTACAATTCCTACCATAAGCAGAAGTATCTCTGATATTGCTCGTTTGTCTCCCTATGCCAATGGGATGGGCTTTGCCGGTGGCGATGGTCGTTCTTCAAATTTTACGGTCGATGGTGCAAACTTAAACAATAACTTTGGATTGAGTGCTTCCTTACCAGGTGGAGGTAGTCCAATTTCTCTGGATGCTATTCAAGAAGTTCAGGTTGTAGTAGCTCCATTTGATGTAAGACAATCAAATTTTATTGGTGGCGGGGTTAATGCAATAACCAAATCAGGAACGAATGATTTTAAAGGAACCGCTTATATGTACACCACCAATCAACAAATGAGAGGGAATAAAATTGGTGATTATAGTTTTGGTGCTAGACTGAAAGAATCTACGACATCTTATGGTTTCACTATCGGTGGTCCAATTATTAAGAATAAATTGTTCTTCTTTGCGAATATCGAATCGGAAAAATCTCCCGGTCAGGTAGTTGATTGGAGAGCTTCAACTGATGGTGTTACGGATCATCAACGAATTTCCAGAGTTACGGAGAAAGATTTACAAACGGTATCAGACTTTTTGAAAACAAAATATGGATATAATACAGGTTCTTTTTCCAATTTTCCCGGAGATAGAACAAACTTCAAATGGTTGGGGCGCTTGGATTGGAATATTACCAATAATCATAAGTTAAGCGTGCGTTATAATCATACAAAAAATACCAGTTGGAATGCACCTAATGGAAACTCAACAGATGGAGCCTATCGTGATCAAGGAAAGAACCGTATGTCTGAGTGGTCAATGTCTTATGCAAATTCCATGTATTCCATGGAAAATATCGTAAACTCAGGGACTGCGGAATTGAACAGTAGATTTGGTAATAAAATTTCGAACCAATTATTGTTTACATATTCAGATATGCAAGATATACGTGGAACTAATTCTAGCGAATTTCCATTTATTGACATTATGAGTGGAGATATTGCTACCGGTAAGGCTGCATTAGATCCATATATTTCGGCAGGATATGAGTTATTTACGTTTAATAATGGTGTAAAAAATAAGATTACAACAGTAACAGATAATTTCACCTATTATTTGAATACTCATAAAATCACCGGTGGTTTAAGCTTTGAACATCAGATGGCAGATAACAATTATATGCGTAATGGTACCGGATACTACCGATATAAAAGCATCACTGATTTAGTCAATGGTGCTGCACCTGTGGATTATGCATTAACATATGGGACAAACGGAAAGCTTGTTCCTTCAAATGCCGTAGCTTTTAGTCAGTTTGGAGCTTATGCTCAAGATGAATGGAATATTAAACCGAATTTAAAGTTTACGGTTGGTGTTAGGGCTGATTATCTTGTGTTTACAAATGATATTATGACAAATAATGCCATTTTGAATCTTGATTTTGGTGGACGTCACATCAATACCGGAGAGTGGGCTAAAGCCAAAGTGAATCTTTCTCCGAGAATAGGTTTTAACTGGGATATTAAAAATGATAAATCCATAGTTCTTCGTGGTGGAACAGGATTGTTTACGGGACGTTTGCCGCTGGTATTCTTTACCAATATGCCATCCAATGCAGGGATGAACCAGATTCTTAAAAAAATTCAAACTAGTTTTGATGCTACTACCGGTGCTGTTAAAACCAAAGATCCTCTTCTAAATTTATTGGCAGGGGATATTATTACAGATCCAGCTCAAGCAATCGCAAAACTTGGATTACAAACAGTGGTTACACCTCAAGATGGTAGTGTTCCCAGTTCGATAGCTGGCGTGGATAGAAATTTCAGAATGCCTCAGGTGTGGAAAACAGCTTTGGCTGTAGATTATAAGATACCTGTTGGTTTCCCTTTGTCTGCAACATTAGAGGCAACATACACCAAGAATATCTATGCCGTAAAGCTTGATAATTATGCAGTGAAAAACCCGGATGCTACATGGAAAACATTTAGTGGTTCTGATAATCGATATATCTACCCGGCATCATACACTTACAATTCGGTCAAAGATGCCTGTGTGTTGACAAATACCAGTAAAGGGTATGGTTATACAGCGAATGTGACAATTAATGCACAGCCTGTTAAAAATTTGGATGTAATGGCTGCATATACTCACACTGAAATGAAAGAAGTGTCAGGTATGCCGGGTTCCAATGCAAATTCTGCCTGGGTAGGTGTTTATTCTATTAACGGTCCTAATACTGCGGGTATTCAACGTTCTCAATATGTTATACCTGACAGAATAATTGCTAATGTCTCTTATAGATTGCCTTCTAATACTACAATCAGTGTATATTATACGGGGTATTCTCCTTATGGAAACACATTCTACTATACAAATGATATGAATGGTGATGGGAATAAGTCTGATTTGATATATATACCTAAAAACAGAGGTGATATTAAGTTCAAAACTCAAGCTGATGAAGATGCGTTTTTCGCTTTTATGGAACAAGATTCTTATTTGAAAAATCATAAAGGGCAATATGCAGAAGCATATGCAGCTCGTGCTCCATTTGTTCATAGATTTGATTTGAAATTTGTTCAAGATGTCAAGGTTAATGTGGGTAAAACGAAACACGTATTGTCATTTGGATTGGATGTTATGAATTTTGGCAACTTACTCAATTCAACATGGGGTGTAATGAAGAATATGGCGGCAAGCAACTACGGTCAAATCCTTACCTACGAAGGTAAAGATGCTAATAATGTACCTACTTTTTCTATGTACCAATCTAAAGGAATTTATCCGACGAAAACATATGACCGAAATTTGAATAAAGGTCAGTGCTGGAGTTTGCAGGTTAGTGTAAAGTATCGCTTTAATTAATGATAAAATGAACAACAAAAAAAGGCATCCAGTTTTGGGTGCCTTTTTTTTGTTGTCTGAAATTGTGCAATAACTCCAGAGGATGCAATGCAAGGAAAATAAGATTTGTCTGCTTATTCTGTATAGATGAGCTTGCTTAAAAGCTCCGGAGCAAAAACCTCTTGTGCGATTTGTTGTAATTTGTCGGGAGTAATGAGCTTTAGTTTTTCGGCAGACTCTTCAAGCGAGTCAAACCTGTTGATGTGAAGGATGCTTCGCCCTAAGCTTAGTGCCAGACTTTCTTTGCTTTCAGCTCCAATTGTCATTTGTCCAAGAAGCTGTTTCTTCGCTTTCTCAACGAAATTCGAAGTCAGGGGCGTTTCACGTAGTCTTGATAGCTCTTTTTCGATAAGTCGGGCACAGCGGTTCATATTCTTTGGATCTGAGCCGAAATAGATGGTCAGAGCGCCGGTATCAGTATAGGGCGTGTAGTTGGACTCTACGTTGTAGACCAATCCGCTTCTTTCGCGTAATGATAGATTCAACACGCTGTTCATGCCGGGACCTCCAAGAATATTATTCAGCAGGTGTAGAGCGATCCTGTCGGGGTGATGGAGTGTATATGCGCGATTGCCGAGGATGTAATGAGCCTGGTGGGTATCACGGTTCTCTTTTTTCGATTGAGACTTGTAAAGCTCCGGTAATTGACGTACGAGTGGTGCTGTTCCGGCTGGAACTCCGCTGAGATGCTTTTCTGCTAAACGAACTATTTTCTTGAAATCGGTATTGCCCAGCGAAAAGAAAACCATTCTGTCGGCGGTATAGTTGCGCCGGTGGAATTCAACGATGTCTTTATGGGTGAAATTCTTCAGTGAATCGACACTTCCTAATATGTTTCGTCCGATGGCATAATCGTCGAAAAGAACTTCTTCTATTTCGTCGAATATCAGGTCAGAGGGCGAATCGTTGTATGATTCTATTTCATCCAATACAATATCCGTTTCTTTAATTGTTTCTTTTTCCGGAAAAATAGAGTTGGCAGCCATATCCGAAACTAATCCAATCGCTTTTTCAAAGTAACGCTCCAGGAAAACGGAATAAAGAAATGTCTCTTCCTTGGTGGTGTATGCATTCAGCTCGCCTCCTACTTCTTCCATTGAAGATATGATGTGCCATGATTTGCGGTGTGAAGTGCCTTTGAAAATGAGGTGTTCCACAAAGTGAGCCATGCCATGTTCGTGGAGCAGTTCGTCACGGGTGCCGACATTGATGGCTAGTCCGCAATAAGATACAGGAGATGAGTCGGGCTTGTGGACTATTCTGAGTCCGTTAGAGAGGGTATGTGTCAGATATTGCATTTGTAATGTGCTGGTTTGGAAATGTGCCAGCTGATAATTCTTCCTCGTAGAGTAGGGCGGATTGTAGTTGGCATTCAAAAATAAAAGCCGCCCGTATAGGCGGCTTTTCCCAATTATATAAGTTCTTAATTAGGCGTTTTTTGCTTTCACGACGATAGCTTTGAAAGCTTCCGGGTGGTTCATAGCTAAATCGGCCAATACTTTACGGTTCATTTCGATACCGGCTTTGTGGAGAGCTCCCATCAACTTAGAATAAGAAAGTCCTTCGATGCGGGCAGCTGCGTTGATACGCTGAATCCATAATGCGCGGAAGTTGCGTTTTTTGTTTTTACGGTCACGGTAAGCATACTGTAACCCTTTTTCCCATGTGTTTTTTGCTACGGTCCAAACGTTGCGGCGTGCACCGAAGTAACCACGGGTAAGTTTCAATACTTTTTTACGTCTTGCCCTTGAGGCGACATGATTTACTGATCTTGGCATAATAAAATGTTTTGTGAATGGTAGCGCCGCTTTTATGAAGCGAACTTGAGGCTAAACATTCGGTTACTAAAATGGAATTAAAGAGAGTGTGCTTATTTAAGACACAACATGAATTTAACGTTATTCAAGTCTGTTGAATCAACCAAACCTGCGTGGGTAAGGTTACGTTTTTGCTTGTTGGTCTTCTTGGTCAAGATATGACTTTTGTAAGCATGTTTTCTCTTGATTTTTCCTGTTCCGGTAAGGGTAAACCTTTTTTTAGCACCGGAATTAGTTTTCATTTTTGGCATGTTCTGTTTTTATTTTAATTGAATAATTGGGACGTTGCAGTTGAACTTAGCGTTCAATTTTTATTTACTTGGCTTTTTTGGCGAAAACATGATAATCATGCGTTTGCCCTCAAGTGTAGGAAGTGAATCTACCTTTGCCAACTCTTCGAGATCGCTCGCAAAACGAAGCAAAAGCACTTCTCCTTGCTCTTTGAACAGGATGGAACGGCCTTTGAAGAATACGTAAGCTTTAACTTTGCATCCTTCTTTTAGAAATTCCTGAGCGTGTTTTAGTTTAAAATTGTAATCGTGGTCGTCTGTTTGCGGTCCGAAACGGATTTCCTTCAAAACCACTTTCGAGGCTTTCAATTTCATTTCTTTTTCACGTTTCTTCTGATGATAAAGAAACTTTTGATAATCTGTAATCCTGCATACAGGAGGAGCTGCATTCGGGGATATTTCGACCAAATCTAACCCCAAATCATCGGCTTTACGTAAAGCTACTTCAATAGAATAAACACCCTGTTCGACGTTTTCGCCTACTAACCGAACTTCTCTTTCACGGATGCGTTCGTTAATACGGTGCAGTTCTTTCTTTTCGACTCTTGTTATCCTTGGTGCTGCTATAGTTTGGGTCCTCCTTTAGTTTTAATAGTGAATTGATTATCTTTTTTTGAGCGTGCAAATATAGTGGTTTTTTTGTTGCAAAACAAGTTATAACATTCTATTTGAAAGAAATATCTTCTTTTCTTATGACAAATTTATGGTTGAGTATCGGCGTTTTTGATGTCGATTGCTTTTTCGCCTGGTTCGTTTATTGTTAGTTCTCGTTTGTGAGAAACCATTTGGCGTACTCTGGCTTTTGCCAGGCTTTTCTTTATTTGCCAGTGGTAAGCCCAGATACACAGTAATAAATAAATTAACGCTTGCAGCCAGAGTGTGTGATATTCTTTTGAAATGGTTTGAATATCAGCCCCCAATGTATTTATTTTTATATAACCCTGAATTCCGTGAGTACTAGGGAAGATCCATCCGAAAGCTTTCCAAAAACCGTTCATGTTGTAGTACGGCCATGAAACTCCTCCCAAAAACAGCAGGATAAGCGAAAATATCCCGAATATCAGCATTCCCGTTTCCCTGTTTGGTAAGAATGTGGAGATGGTCATGGCAAAGAATATTGACGCGAGTAAAAATGGAATTACCAATCCTATTATATCTATCGAATCGCCGAGATGGGGTAGGGAGAAAAGCTGGGTATCACCTTTAGAACGTAAATGCTCCAGGCCAGATAGATGACAAAATATGCCGCACTTTTACCCAGGACAACCCTGAGCGTTTTGCCTTTGTGAATAGAGGTGCTAACGAGGGCATGAAACCGGTTTTCTTCTCGTGCGGTGCCGGCCAGAATGGTGATGCCGAAGAAAAGTGTCTGGTAAAGAATCAGTACGAGTACGGCAGGAACCAAAAAGCTTGCATATCCGGCTGTTTCATTGTACAATACAATATCATTGTAGGGTACCGGTTCTGTGATGATTTTAGCGTCTTCTCCTGTAATGCCTTGTTCGCTTAGGCGTTTTACCTGAATGCTTTTGCCCATGTCAAGAACTACATGGTTAGTGGCTTGCAATACAGTTCGATAGTAGAGAAAACTGCTCATGTCGCAATACACAGAAATGTTGGCTTTTTGTCCTGTGTTAATGTTTTTGCCGAAATCATCGGGTATATAGATGACCCCGTTTACAAGTCGTTGGTTAAAAGCTTTCTGAGCGTCTTGAAGTGAAGGGTATGTGCTGAATACGTCTACTTCGGGTGTGGCATTCAGGTGTCTGATTAATTCGGTTGATTCATGACTGCGGGAATTATCGACAACAGCAACAGGAAGGTTTGCCAGCGTCTCGTTTTTGTAAACAAGAGAATAAAGCAGAGGATACGCTAACACGGCCAGGATAAAAATGATTACAACACCTCTGTCGTGCGAAATCATCTTTAACTCGTTTTTGAAAATGCCGAATGTATCTTTGCTATTGGATATTAAACGTTTAATTCCGGGTAGTTGGGTTCTCTTCATTTGATTGAGTCCTTTTTATTTAATGGGGTAATTCTGATAAATTGCAGCCTTCTTCAGTCGTGTAAAAATGATAGTAGGAAGCAATATGAAGGCAAGTAGAATAACATATGACCCAAATGAATATTTAATGTCAACTCCATGTAATGCCTGATTGACATAGATATTGAAATAGTGCCTGATGGGATAAATATAGCTGAAGATACGCACCGGGTATGCCATTTGCTCAATGGGGAATGTGAACCCCGTAAACGTGAAGCCAAACATGCCGTAGATCATGACTATGGACACAGAGTCACGCAATACCGGAAGAACTCCTATGATTAGTAGTCCAACAGCCTGACAGGCGATTACAAAAAACACGGTTGCCAAAAGCATCCAGAAAAGGCTGGAGTTGAAGGGAAAGTGCAAGTATCCGAATAGAATTATGTTGGATAGAAATCCCAGACAAATAAAGATGGCTGTATAGGGTAGTAATTTTCCGATCAGAGCTCTTGAGAAAGAGTTGTTTGCCGTTCGTAGCCAGTTGCGAGATGTACGTTCCTTGAATTCGATGCCAATGACGAATACTGTTGTCATCAGAATTACGAATTCCAGCACTCCGGGAAAGAAAACATTCAGGAAATAATCGCTATAGTTCGACCATGGATTACCGATCATATGGGTGTCGATGGAGACCGGCTGAACGATGCCGGGGATGCGGCTTTCGTCCACTCCCTTGGCTCTTAAAACCTTTTGTTGAACTCCGCCGGATGTAAGGAGGCTCATCGCGGAGATGTCTTTCAGTAGTAAAGAACCGGCAGTAAGAAATGCATCGTTGATGTAAAACGTGATGGGCGGTCTTTTGTTTGCCTGCAATTTTTCGGAGAATCCATTTTCAATCTCCACGAAAGCGTAGATATTCCCTTTTTGCATTTCGACCCGAGCATCCTTAAAGTTGCTTAGTTTCATTACAATTCTGGCTTGCTGTGTTGCATCAAGATTGCGGCAGAACTGTCGAGAAATTTTTGAATTGTCATGATCGATAATACCAACCGGCATTTTCAGCAACTGTCCTTCGTTGAAGAATGATATGAAAAAGACATAGCAAAAACTCATGATCCCAATTGTCAGGAAAAAGTACAAGGGACGGCTTTTCATTTTTGCCAACTCTCGTCGAAGTGTGGCGCCGATGACTGATGCTTTTTTATCGGGCATGTAAATTGTAAATTTAGTGATAAGAATAATCGTTTGTAAAGATAGTTGGTGAAATTGAGCCTGAAAATGGGCGCTATTTCAACGTTTCTTCCAGAAGTGCACTCATTCCGGGACGAAGGCCATCTACTTTGCTTGTCGGACGTGCTCGAACTTCAAAGGTCTTAATGTCAAATTGACCGGTTGTTTTGGTTGCTTTCCATGTGGCGTAGGATGCCAGCGCTTTGATGTATGTCACTTTCACCTGTACGGTTTTATCTCCTAACGCTGGAACTTTCACGTTGAACGTTGATCCCATTTTTATAGTGGAAAGCAGATCTTCCCGAATGTTGAATGTAAACCAGATGTCGTTCAGATCAACAATGCTCATGATGGGAGCTCCGGTACCTACCAACTCTCCGCGTTTGGGATATATTTCGGTTACTTCTCCGTCAATCGGAGAGACAAGGCATGTTTCGTGGAGATATGCTCTGACTTCATGAACAGCACCTTTGGCTCTGTTAACCATTGCAAGAGCAGCGGCTTTGTCTTCGCTTTCGGTTCCGTTTACAGCCATGTCGTACTGCGTTTTTGCTGCGTTCGACTGAGCCACGGCAGCTTTGTACTGCGCTTCTGCTTCATCGTGTTTCTGAGCGGTAACCACTCCTTTGTCGAACAAACGTTGTACACGGTCGTAGGATTTTTTTGCAATGTCGACACCCACGCTTGCTTTTTGCCACATTTCATATGCACCAGCAATTTGTTCTTTGCGGGCGCCTTTCTGAGCTTTTCTGTCTTGTGCTAAAGCTACGTCTTCTGCTGCTGTTGCCTGTTCCAGTTTTGCGTTCAGTTCCGGACTGTCGATAACAACAACGGTGTCGCCGGCTTTTATTTTTGCGCCTTCTTCAGTCAGGAATAGTTTGATTCTGCCCGGAATTTTTCCGGAAATTCTCACTTCGGTGGCGTCGGCTTCTCCCTGAATTGTAATAGGTTCTGGCTTGAAAACGAATAATCCGATGATGAACAGAATAACAAGAGCCCCCATAAGGCTGATAAGTCCTATTCTCAAATCTTTATTGTTGATGTTTTCTTTTTTCATGTCAGTGCGAATTTAGATATTTAATGAGTTTGGTTATTTTTTAATTGTATTGTTTGCTGCGGGAGCTTTAAGTGTTCCTAACGATTTTTCGAGGTATAAGTTGCAAAGTTTTACGTCAATGATAGCATCAATGTTTTCTGATTTGGCAGATAACCATGCTGTTTGAGCGGCTAATAAATCGGTAGAGGTAATAACTCCGGCTTCAAATCCTTCGGATGCATAACGCAGGTTTTCTTCTGCCTGATCAATGTTGTGCTGAGTGGTGGTTTGCTTTTTGAGGCTTTCTGCTGTTTTGTAGGAACTTTGTTTGATTTGGAGCTCCATCTTTTCTTTTGCTTCCTGCAACTGAAGTGTTGCAATTCGGTATTGCGATTTTGCAGCGTTTAACGTGTGCAGTTTGTCTCCGAAATGGAACAATGGAATATTAGCAACCACTCCGACGGTGAACATGCCTCCAAATTTGGTCTCAAAACCATTGAATGAGTTGGGGTTGGAAACAAGGTAATTTCCTGTAAGAGCAATGTTAGGTAGAAATCTGGAGAACATCGCCTTTTCATTAGCTTTCGCTATGCTTTGCATCTGTGTCAGTGCTTTGATTTCGGGGCGGTTTGCCAAGGCTTGATCCAAAGGAATTAATTTTGGTTCAATGGTTTTTGTTTCAAGAGTTTGATCTGCTAGTCGGTAGTTTTCATCCAAAGGCATTCCGCATACCTGATTTAATGCCATGCGCGATAAGTTTAGACCATCTTCTGCCTTGGTAAGAGAAACGTCGGCTTCGTTGAGCTTAACTCTTACCTTGAGGGCATCGGCCTTTGTGGCAACTCCCTCGTCTACCATTATCCTGATGTCGGAGTCCATTTTTGCTATTAATCCCTTGTATTCTTTGGCTAAAGCAACTTTGCTTTCGAGCGATACTACCCGCCAGTAGTCTTCGTCCACCTCCAGTAAAAGCTCGGTCGTTTTGTTTTCCTGTTGTGCATTCGCAAGATGTTCCCCGTATTTCGCGATGTCATACAAAGCTTTGATTTTACCTCCCATAAATATAGGTTGCGTGAAGCCGATGGTTCCGACAAATACGTTCTTCATATCGAATTCCATTGCGTCTTTCGGGAGTAATGCTTTGTTTTTCCATTCGATTTTATCCGGGCTGGTAGAAGGATTGAAAGGTTTTCCGTTGGCATCCAAAGGAACCGGAGTGCCATTGACGACTGTCCATGAATTGTTCCACGACGCTCCATAGTTGGGCGTGCCGTTGGCATTGAGCGAGTAAACCGGCAGGTATGCATCTTCTGCCAGAAGAGACAAACTTTTCTGGTTCCATGTGTATGCTGCGTTTGCAGAAAAATTAGGAAGGAATTGTGTGAAGGCCGCTTGTTTATATTGTTGGGCAACTTTTACATTTTCTTGTGCTATTTGGATGCTTTTGTTGTGTGTAAGAGCCATTTGCCGGCATTCTTCCAGTTGAAGTGTCTTTTGACTGTACAGCGATGTCGCGAATAGTGTCGATATAACTAAAACACAGATTTTTCTTGCCATAATCGTAAGTTGAAATTTGAATAGAAGTTGTTTGTGCAACTATTAGTGTAAAAAATTATTGGAGGTTGGTCATTATTTTTTTAAGAACAACGCGGCATACGTTTAGCTCGTCTTCAGTAATATTATTCAGGGTTTTTGTGGCAATGTTCTGGACTAGTTCGGTCGCTTTCTGCTGGAGCTTGTAGCCCTCATCTGTAAGGTGGATAAGATTGTTGCGCCGGTCGGTTTTGTCAGCCATCCGCATTACCAGGCTTCGTTTTTCCAAATTGTCAATTAATCGGGTCATACTTGGCTTGTCTTTCGAAGTGAGGCTGCATAGGGTTTGCTGACTTACTTTGTCTTTTTTCCATAAACAGGCCATTACAGACCATTGTTCTGTTGTGATGTCGATGCCTTGGTGGGCAAATGAACGTAAAAATGTTCGGTTAATAGCATTGGATACTTTTCCTGTTAGTATGCTAAAAACCTCGTCTTCATGTACTTGTACCATATAGTTAGTTCTTTTATAGTTGCATAAACAACTGTGCAAATATACAACGAAACTCGTTAGTGATATTTTGTTTGTGAATAAAATATAGTTAAAAAATATCAATATAACAATTTACATTTATAAATATTTGGTAATTAGATATATGAGTTATTTTATATGTGTTGAGATGTATATTGTGGCGTTGGAATATTAATGGTCATTTTAGGAGCAAAAAGGTTATCTTTGCAGCCTTGATTTACAAACTTTCATTATGTTTTTATTGTATAATTCGGGCATAGCCCTGTATCAGGCTGGTATTAAATTAGCCGCGAAATGGAATGAAAAGGCTGGTTTGTTGGCGAAGGGGCAAAACAGCAGCTTCTCCATACTTCAGGAAAAGATTATTCCGGGGCATAAATATGTATGGTTTCATGCGTCGTCGTTGGGCGAGTTTGAGCAGGGACGTCCTCTTATTGAAGAGCTAAAACGCCGATCTCCAGAATATAAAGTGGTTCTGACATTCTTTTCTCCATCGGGTTATGAGGTTCGGAAAAATTATGCGGGCGCAGATGTTGTTGTTTACCTTCCGATGGATACTCCGGGTAATGTTAGTCGTTTTCTGGATATTGTAAAGCCCGAAAAGGCTGTTTTTATTAAATACGAGTTTTGGGCAAATTATCTGACAGAGTTGAAAAAGAGAGGAATCCCCACATATCTTGTTTCTGCTATTTTTCGGCCTCAACAGGCATTCTTTCAATGGTATGGTGGATGGTATCGTAATCTTTTGTCATCATTTACTCATCTTTATGTCCAGGACAAGCCGTCAGGTGAACTGCTCAAGTCTATAGGTGTAACAAATGTAACGGTTGCGGGAGATACCCGTTTTGACCGCGTTGCCGAAATAGCTGCTCAGGCAAAAGAATTACCTGTCGTTGAAGCGTTTGCTAAAGGACGGAAAGTGTTGGTGGCCGGTAGTTCCTGGCCTTTGGATGAAGATATTTTGTTCGATTACTTTAATTCGAACGAGGATTTATTCCTGATTGTAGCTCCACATGTTACAAGCGAATCTCACATTGAGGATATATGTCGCAAGCTGAAACGCCCTTTTGCCCGGTATACCAAAACAGATGAACAACATGCCGCTCAGGCCGATTGTCTTATCATCGACTGCATAGGATTGCTTTCGTCCATTTACCGTTATGGACAGATTGCCTATATCGGCGGTGGTTTTGGCGTGGGAATTCATAACGTGCTCGAGGCTGCCGTGTATGGCGTGCCTGTTATTTTTGGGCCAAACTACCATAAGTTCAGGGAGGCTTGCGGGCTGATTGAAGCCGGAGGTGGTTTTCCTATTTTTGAATCGCAACAGTATGTAAATCTGATGGATAAGTTGTTGCAAAATGCTGACTATTTATCTTTATGCGGTAAGAACTCGGCAAATTTTGTGAACGGGAATTTAGGAGCGACAGATTTAATAATGCATAAACTGGCATAATTGTTGTAGTAAAATCGGTTTTGTTCAGTGTAACCTGACCGTTTTTTCGCTAATTTTATAGCCCGAATGGCCAATTTTTCCAACGTTTATACTCAGTTTTATAGAAGAATATTATGGATAGAATAGTCACCATCTATTGTAAGAACACTAAATCGTACCATGATTTTCAGGCCGGTAGTTCCCTTCTCGAAATTTATCGTAAGTTGCAGGTAAAACTCCCGTTCAAGGTAGTGGCTGCATTGGTGAATAATAAGGTGGAAAGCCTTAATTTTTTGGTGTTTAAGCCTAAAGATATTTCATTTATCGATTTGAGTACCTCATCAGGAATGCGAGTATATGTACGCACATTATCCATGGTGATGGCAAAAGCTGTTAATAATCTGTATCCCAATGCTATTCTTCATATCGAGCATCCGGTTTCAAAAGGATATTACGGCAATGTGACGCAGGAAGGAAAGGTGATTGCTGTAGATTTGGAGGCTATAAAAGAGAGAATGAGGGAGATTGTCAAAGAGGATCTGCCCATCATGCGCGAAGAACGACAAACTCCGGAAGTGATCGAAATGTTTCGTCAGCGCGGACAGTTTGATAAAGTACGTTTGCTTGGAACGCTTGGAGTTCCCTATGCCCGCTATTTTCGCATGGGGCATTTTATTGACTATTACAGCAGCGCTCTTTTGCCTTCAACAGGGCAAGTGTCAATATTCGATATAGAATCGTATCAGGACGGGTTTTTGCTTCGGGTACCCAATCGTGATAACCCTATAAAGCTGGAAGATTTTGTAGATCAACCGGTAATGTTCAACGTCTTTAAGGAGTTTATTGCATGGAATGCGTTGATGGGTATGCGTAATATTGGCGACCTTAATCACGCCTGTACAAAGAACCTGACCTACACATTGATAAACGTGGCGGAGGCGTTGCATGAGAAGAAAGTGTCGCAAATTGCCGATATGATTGCTCAGCGGAAAGATACTGCCCGTTTTGTGTTTATTGCAGGACCTTCTTCTTCAGGGAAAACTACTTTTTGCAAGCGATTGGAAGTTCAATTGGCCGTGGCAGGCATCCATCCAATCAGTATTTCGCTCGATAACTATTTCGTGAGTCGCGACCAAACACCAAAAGACGAAGATGGCGATTACGATTACGAAGCGCTGGCTGCTCTTGACCTGAATTTGTTCAACGACCATCTTCGTCGTTTGTTGAAAGGTGAAGAGGTGGAGATTCCGACTTACAATTTTGATGATGGTAAGCGGTATTATAAGGGAGATAAAATAAAACTGAAACCTGAGAATGTGCTGTTAATGGAGGGTATTCATGCACTGAACCCTGAATTGACAACCGCAATTCCGGATGAAAATAAATTCAAGATCTACGTTTCGGCGCTGACTACCATAGCGCTCGACGATCATAACTGGATTTCAACTACCGACAACCGTTTAATCCGCAGAATTGTGCGTGATTACCGGTTCCGGAATTACAGTGCACGTGAAACGATTTCGCGTTGGCCCAGTGTGCGTAAAGGAGAAGATAAATGGATTTTTCCGTATCAGGAAAATGCTGATGTGATGTTTAATTCTGCTTTGATATTTGAACTTGCAGTATTGAAGAAACACGTGGAGCCCATTCTTGCCGAGGTGCCTCAGAATTGCGATGAATATACGGAAGCCCACCGCCTCATTAAATTTATGCGCTACTTTACGCCTATTCGCGACCGTGAAATTCCACCGACATCACTTTTGCGTGAATTTTTGGGAGGAAGTAGTTTTAGGTATTAAAAAGAATTTACAGTATTTGGAGTTATGCTTAAACAACAACTGGCACAAAAACAACAACTTAAGCTGTTGCCTCAACAACTTATGCTGGTGAAGCTACTCGAAGCCACAACGGTCGAGTTGGATGAGCGTGTCATTCAGGAACTGGAAAGCAATCCGGCATTGGAAGAATCGGCCGGCGAAGAATCAAATAACGATGCTGATAATCAGGATGATTTCGGATCGGATCAGGATAACGGAGATATGGATCTGGGAGATTATCGGAATGAAGATGATATTCCTGATTATAAGTTGAATGCCAATAACCGGTCGAGGGATGAGAAAAAAGAAGATATCCCGTTTTCGGCCGATCTTACTTTTCATGAGTTTCTGCAGGAGCAGGTAGGTCTTCGTGCCCTGACCGAATACGAGCATACTTTAGTTGAATACATCATAGGAAATATTGATAACGACGGTTATCTACGACGCTCAACCGAAGATATGAGCAACGACCTGTTGTTTCAGCTTGGGCAGGATATAAGCGAAAAAGACCTGAACGAAGCGATTGACTGTGTGCAGGAATTTGATCCGCCCGGGGTTTGTGCCCGTTCTTTGCAGGAATGCCTGCTGCTTCAGCTTCGAAGGGAAGAGTCTGAGTCTGCTGCATGCAAGCTGGCGCAGATAGTTATAGAGAAATATTTTGAGGAGTTTGCCCGAAAGAACTATCAAAAAATAATGTCGGAATTGGAAATCAAAGATGAGGCGATGAAACAGATCGTTCATGAAGTGTTACGTCTCAATCCCAAGCCCGGTAATGCCTGGAGTACTTTGCTGGAAAAGAACAAGGAGATTGTAGTTCCTGATTTTATTGTTGAAAATGATAATGGCGTTTTAACTGTTACTCTGAATGACCGGAATCAGCATTCGTTGCGCGTGAATCCGGATTACCAACAGATGCAACAACAGCTGACATCCGATAAAACTGCAAACAGAAATGTGAAAGACGCAGCGCAATATGTGAAGCAACAGATTGAATCGGCTGAAATTTTTATTGATACGTTGAGCCGGAGAAATACAACTTTGCTTACCACCATGCGGGCTATTATAGAGCTGCAACGTCCGTTTTTTCTGGATGGAAATGAGGCTTTGCTTAAGCCAATGATTCTGAAGGATGTGGCGGAGATAACCGGATTTGATCTATCGACGATCTCTCGTGTGAGCAATAGCAAATATGTGCAAACTGAGTTTGGAACCTTTGCTTTGAAATATTTCTTTTCTCAATTGGTGCAGACCGAATCGGGCGAAGAGTTCTCAATTCATGAAGTGAAAAATGCACTACAGAATATTATTGAAAGCGAGGATAAAAAGCATCCTTATTCGGATGAGAAATTGGCCGAACTGCTTACTAAAGAGGGGTTTGATATTGCCAGGAGAACGGTAGCCAAGTATCGCGATCAGTTGGGATTGCCTACGGCTCAATTGCGGAAACAGCTTTAATACGTAAACTACGATAAAATGATTAAGAAATTAGGCGTTATAGTATTGATATTGATCTCATGCCTGAGTGTAAATGCACAACTCAAGCGTGAATATGTGCCAGATAGTTTATGTCAGAGTTTTCAGAAAACGACACTCGACATGGGCAATGATTACAACGGTAGGGTAGTGGCAACGCTTGTCAGGAAGCTGGCTCCCGATACAACTGTCCGTAAAGCGGTACTCTATATTCATGGCTACAACGACTACTTCTTCCAAACCGAAATGGCCGAAGAATATATTAAACAGGGCTACAATTTCTATGCGGTCGATTTAAGAAAAAACGGACGTTCTATTTTGCCGGGGCAGGTAAAAGGCGATGTGCGTAATTTGGTAGAGTATTACAATGAAATAGAGGAGTCGTTGAATATTATTCGTGCAGAAAAGAATACGTTTGTAGTACTTGATGGGCATTCCATGGGCGGCCTAATAGCTGCTTTATACGCAGAAGACCGTATTGGGAAAGAAAAATTTGATGTTGTATTTCTGAATAGCCCATTTTTTGCATGGAATTTGAGCCCGATTATAAGAGCAACCATTTTACCGATTGCCGCCAGTGAAGGTGCTACACGTCCGGAAAAAACACGTAAGGCTTCTGATGTTAGTTGGTACGGCGAAAGTCTTCATAAAAACTTCAAAGGTGAATGGAATTATAGCCTCACTTTGAAACCATTGATAGCTCCTGATGTAACTTATGGCTGGATTCATGCTGTAAATGATGGCATCAAACGGGTGCAGGCCGGGTTACATATTGCAAAGCCGGTGTTGGTGATGCATTCCGATCGTTCCATCAATACTAAAAAATGGAATGATGACCTGTTTAATGCCGATGCAGTGCTCAATGTTGAAGATATTCATAAATACGCACGCAACATTTCGACCAATGTGAAAATTATCGGAATCACCGGTGGAATGCACGATCTGGTGCTTTCCCGCAAGCCGGTACGCGATCAGGTCTACAGTCAGTTGTTCGACTATTTGAAGCAATATGAGCCGAAAAAGTAAATAGATACTTAATTATCAGGGCAAATGAAGCGCAGATTCAATCCGGTTCTTTTTTTATATCAATGGCTGATATTTATCCCATTGTTTGCAGTTGCCACTGTTTTAACAGCATTATTTACGATGTTGTTTGCGGCATTGTTTCGCGATAAAGAGATAACTTATCTGCCAGCCCGAGCCTGGTCGCGTTTTGCATGTTATGGCATGTTTATTACGGTGCATGTGGAGGGCGCAGAAAATATATCAAAAGAGGAATCGTATATCTTTGCAGCTAATCATCAGAGCGGTTACGATATTTTTCTTATCTACGGTTGGCTCGATTCGCGTTTCAAATGGATCATGAAGAAAGAGCTTCGCAAGATTCCGCTCGTGGGGGCAGCTTGCGAAGCCGCCGGTCATATTTTTATTGATCGTACAAGTCCTATGTCGGCCAAAAATAGTATTGACGATGCCAGTCGCAAACTGGTCAACGGATCGTCGGTGGTTATTTTCCCGGAGGGAACCCGTTCTAAAGATGGGAAGTTGGGCAAGTTCAAACGTGGGGCTTTCTTTCTTGCTTCCGAAATAAAACTGCCGATCGTTCCATTGACGATCAAGGGAACCTTCAAGGCTTTGCCAATATGGAGCTATCTGATCCATCCTGCCAAACTGACACTGGTGATTCACAAGCCAATACCTTATGAGCCTGAGTTTAATCAGGATCAGCAATTACTAATCGAAAGAGTTAGAACCGAAGTTGAAAAAGGTATTTAAATATCGGATTGTTTTTTGCTTGATGCTTTCTGCGTTGGCTTTGATTTCTGTTTACGGACAGAATCCCGCCATCACATCAAAGCCGGTAAATGTTTCATCGGTCAATTCTCCGGATGATGATTATTGGCCGGCAATTTCGGCAGATAACCATTACTTTGCAACAACAGTGAGTCATCGGGGAGAGGCTGCATATCAGGCAACACAAGAGAATTTGACAATATTTGACAAAGATTCTGTCGGAAATTGGAAAGCCGACAGCGTGTTGACCAAACCTTTGAATACACCTTATAACGAGGGATCGCCTGCGTTTTCGGCTGACGGGCGTTACCTCTTTTTTGTTGCCGCCGATCGTAAAGACGGGTTGGGTAGCTGTGATATCTATTATGTTATTCGGCACGGCAACCGTTGGTCGCAACCGATTCATGCCGACGCTCCGTTGAATACCCGTTTTTGGGAGAGCAATCCATCGCTCTCAGCCGACGGGCGGTCGCTCTTTTTTGCCTCCAACCGGACGGGAGGAAAAGGGGGAATGGACATCTGGAAATGTTCGGTAGCCATACAACCTGATGGCCTGCTCCGGTTTTTTAATGCGGAAAACCTTGGCGATAGCATCAATACGGCAAAAAACGAGATGTCGCCATTTATGCATCCGGATAACGAAACGCTCTATTTTTCATCCAACGGATACGATGGATATGGAGGAAATGATATTTTTGTTGCCCGAAAAAACAATAATAGACAGTGGCAGCGGCCTGTTAATCTGGGTGATGGTATCAATACTTCGGGTGATGATACCGGATTTGTTGTGGAAACAGACGGAAAGTATGGCTATTTTTCGTCCAATGGATTGGAAAAGGATGGGAATGGTCGTGAGGTTTACAAGGTGGAGCTTCCGATAGAAGTTCGTCCCCGACCTGTGATTTGTTTTGAGGGCATCACTATTGATGCTGCAAACCAAGAGCCGTTAAGGGCATTGGTTGAGGTAACGGATTTAAGTTCAGGACAAAAAATACAGACTCTTTATGCGGATGACGTTACAGGAAAGTTCTCGGTGTGTTATTCGCTTGGTAAAAAATACGGGCTCACGGTGTCGGCCAAACCTTATTTGTTTGAATCTTTTGAGCTCGGCGACTCGGCAAAGAGTGTAAAAGTGGCGCTGCAAAAGATTGCTAAAGGCAGAAAAACGACGTTGAGGAATGTCTATTTTACCTTTAATTCCTGGCAATTGCAGTCCGAATCGATGCCCGAACTGAAACGTCTGGGACGCTTTTTGCTCGAATATCCTTCGGTGAAAATTTTAATAGAAGGGCATACCGATAATGTTGGCACGGAGAGCTATAATATGGAGCTTTCAGAAAAAAGAGCCAAAGCGGTTGTCGATTTTCTGGTGACAGGAGGATTTGCAGCCGATCGTGTCAATTTCAAAGGATATGGAGCTACCCGTCCGCTTGCTACTAATGATACCGAGCAAGGTAGGGCATTAAATAGAAGAACAGAAATTGAAATAGAGTAGTGAATTATTGAAATATAAATAGTTGATAAATTAAAGAATAACCATGTATCGTGTATTTATTTCTTTAGCTATTGTGCTGGCTTTGTGTACCGGCTGTTCAAAAAAAGATCAGGTGAAGCGGGTGCATTCCAAACATACGGTTTACGAGATGTATCTTCAGCGGGGAATCGGCAGCCTGAATAACTTTAACGCTACACACGATTCTTCACAATTGATTGCTGCCGGGCATTATCTTGACAGTGCGTCTCATCAGAAAAATTTGCTTAAGTTTATCGCGGTTCCCAGAGTTACGGTGTATCTTTTGAGGGCGCAACAGGACGAAGGACGTCAATATGTGGAACGGGTTGATGCGCGTCAATTTCCACGGCCTTATTTGAAAGAAATGTACCGGCATTTTTTGGATGCGTTGATGTACAACAAACAACGTGATGTCGAAAATCGGGATGCAAGTATGAAGAAAGCTGTGGGAAGTGTTGAGCAATATCTCTCAACTCATCCCAAGGATAAAGATGCAATTTCAGATATGTTCTCTTTGAAATTGTATTCAGAACCTTCAGAAAAATTATTTGCTGATATGAATGAATATGTTAAAAAGTATCCTGGCAGTAAGTCGGTCGTGGAGGAATTGAAGAAATCTCTGAAAGCAGTCATGAAAAAAAACAGACAATAATAAAAACCTAATTATAATGCAGTTAAATTTAAAGAATTCGTTGGTCATTTTCGACCTTGAAACAACAGGTATGAATATTGCATCCGATCGGATCGTTGAAATTTCGTACCTGAAAGTTTCTCCAAACGGGAAAGAAGAGTGTAAAACCTTAAGATTAAATCCTGAAATGCCTATTCCGCCTCAATCGACGGAGATTCACGGTATATCGGATGCCGATGTGGCCGATTGTCCTACTTTTGTCGAAGTGGCAAAAAATCTGGCAAAAGACATTGAGGGATGTGATCTTGCCGGTTACAATTCAAACCGTTTCGATATTCCACTGTTGGCAGAAGAGTTTATCCGTGCCGATGTGGATATTGATTTAATGAAGCGTAAGTTTATCGATGTGCAGACAATCTTCTACAAAAAAGAACCCCGAACACTCTCTGCAGCTTTCAAATTTTACTGCGACGGAGATCTGGAAAATGCCCACAGTGCTGAGGCCGACACTCGTGCAACCTACGAAGTGTTGAAAGCTCAGCTTGATCGTTACGAAGACTTGGAGAACGATGTGAACTATCTCTCTAAATTCTCGTCGTTTAACCGTAATGCCGATTTTGCAGGGCGTATCGTGTTGGATGATAACGATGAAGAGATATTTAATTTCGGAAAATACAAAGGTCAGAAGGTGGCTGATGTGCTGAAACGCGATCCCGGTTATTATGGCTGGATTTTGCAGGGCGACTTTACCCTTCATACCAAGAAGGTGATTACGAATGTGAAACTGAGGAATTTCAATAATAAATAGATCGGATATGCCCGAATTGTTTTGAATTTATCAATTATATGATGGTCAAAATTTCGAATTTCCTCTTTTTGACCCAAAAAAGTTACAAATCATTTGCATGTTTCAAATAAACCGCTTATCTTTGCACATGTAAAATCAAACAAATGACATCATTCAATTCGATACTACTAAGCCTACTACTCTTGTGCTACAAAAAGCAGAAGTGAGTTGGCGTGTGATTATAAAAATATTATCTCAGAAAAACGAAAAAGCCTTTCTCACTTTGGTGTAGGGAGGCTTTTTTAATTGATAAATTGACAATTAATAATTAATAATTGAATCTGAAAGTTGGAAATAGGGTTGTCGGTTAGCAAATATCAAGGCAAAAACGCATCGGTTAGATACGATTATTTTTTGTCAAAATAGAATAAGCAGACTTCATCTTCAAATTTTCACATTCTCAAATTTTCAAATTGTAATGGACAGATTATTTATTTTTGATACAACGCTTCGCGACGGCGAACAAGTGCCGGGTTGCCAGTTGAACACCGTGGAAAAAATACAGGTGGCAAAGGCACTCGAAGGTTTGGGTGTCGATGTGATTGAGGCCGGATTTCCGATCTCCAGCCCGGGCGATTTCAACTCCGTGGTTGAGATTTCGAAGGCCGTTACCTGGCCTACAATTTGCGCGCTTACACGCGGTGTGGAAAAAGATATCGAAGTGGCTGCCGAAGCGTTGAAATATGCCAAAAACAAACGTATCCATACCGGTATCGGAACTTCTGATTACCATATTCGCTATAAATTCAATTCCAATCAGGACGAGATTCTTCAACGTGCCGTAGCTGCGGTAAAGTATGCAAAGCGTTATGTGGAAGATGTGGAATTTTATGCTGAAGATGCCGGTCGAACCGACAACGAATATCTGGCTCGCGTAGTGGAAGCTGTGATTAAAGCAGGTGCTACCGTGGTCAATATCCCTGACACAACAGGTTATTGCCTGCCGGTAGATTATGCGGCTAAAATCAAGTATTTGTTCGAGCATGTAAATGGCATTCAGAATGCGATTATTTCTACTCACTGTCATAACGATCTGGGTATGGCAACGGCTAACACGTTGGCCGGTGTGATGAATGGTGCCCGTCAGGTGGAAGTGACCATCAACGGTATCGGCGAACGTGCCGGTAATACTTCGTTGGAAGAAATTGCCATGATTCTGAAGAGTCACAAAGAGCTGCTGATCGATACCAATATCAATACGCAGAAAATTACGCCGATGAGCCGCATGATCTCGAGCCTGATGAATATGCCGGTTCAGCCCAACAAAGCCATCGTGGGTCGTAATGCATTTGCGCACTCTTCAGGGATTCATCAGGATGGCGTGTTGAAGAACCGCGAAAGCTACGAAATCATCGACCCGAAAGATGTGGGGCTGGACGAAAATTCTATTGTTCTGACAGCCAGAAGCGGACGCGCGGCTCTGAAACATCGTCTCAGCATATTGGGTGTGGATGTTAAAGATAATGAACGTCTGGACGAACTTTATCAGGAGTTTCTTAAATTAGCAGACCGTAAGAAGGATATCAACGATAATGACATCCTGATGTTGGCCGGAAAAGAGCGTCTTGCAAAGCAACGTATCAAGTTGGAATATCTGCAAGTGACTTCCGGTGTAGGTATTCGTGCTGTTGCCAGTATCGGGCTCAACATTGCAGGCGAACATTTTGAAGCGGCTGCAACAGGAAACGGCCCCGTGGATGCCGGTATCAACGCGCTGAAGAAGATCATTAACCGCAAGATGACCTTGCATGATTTCTTGATTCAGGCAATTACCAAAGGGAGCGACGATGTTGGAAAAGTACACATGCAGGTTGAATATGACGGCAATATGTACTACGGATTTTCGGGCAATACCGATATCGTTGCTGCTTCGGTTGAGGCATACATTGACGCGATCAATAAATTCATACAATAAAACCAGCAAACCGGATGAAATACTCCGGCTTTCCGGATCTGTTCCATTAAAACCGTTAGTATGACTACGAAGCCAAAGCAAACCTTGGTGGGGCGATTCAATCAGTTTATTTTCCACGACCTCTGGCACGCGGATACGAAACTGTTGCCTAAACACAAGGCGTTTGGCTATGCCGTGATGAAAATTGGGTCGATCACCTACGACGAGTGGGTGAAGGGCCGGTTGGTTTATCGGGCATCGGCGCTGACCTATTTCACGTTACTCTCTATTGTGCCCGTTTTTGCATTGTTGTTCGGTATTGCCAAGGGCTTCGGAATGGAAATCCTGTTGACACAATGGATGCAGGAGCATCTCGATTGGGCGGGCGATGCTCTGCCGACGATCCTTGATTTTACAAAATCGTTGTTGGCTCACACCAAAGGAGAAGTGGTGGCTGGTGTCGGGTTGCTGTTTTTGTTTTATTCCGTAGTGCAGATGTTCAGCCATATTGAAAAGGCATTGAACGATATACGTCATATTGAAAAACAGCGAACGTGGGTTCGGAAATTCACCGACTATCTGGCGATGATGATCCTGACTCCTGTTTTCCTGATTGCCTCTTCTAGTGCGATGATTTATTTGTCGCATACCCTGAAATCGGTAACCGATCAGGCAGAAATCAACTGGCTGTTCAAAGCGTTCTTTTCGTTTGTACCTTACCTTATGAGCTGGTTTTTATTTGCCTGCATGTACACCATTATGCCTAATGTGAGGGTGAGGCTGAAGCCGGTAATTATAGCCAGTGTTATTGCGGGAACGGCATTTCAACTCTGGCAGTTTGTTTATATCAATTTTCAGGTGGGGGTAGCCAATTACAATGCTATTTACGGTAGTTTTGCGGCGCTGCCTTTGTTGTTGATCTTTCTGTATTACACCTGGATGATTTTCCTGCTGGGGGCCAACATCGCTTATACAATAGAGAATATCAAACGGATAGAAATTGAGAGAAGTGTTGAATCACTTTCGATGCGTAAGCAGGAAATCGCTTATATGTTTTTGGTACATTATATTGTAAAGTGTTTTGAACGACGCGAAGAACCTCCCGTAGTACTTACCTTGGCTAAGGCCATAAAACTGCCGGAGCATGTCATACAGTCGATGTTGACCAAGTTGACGAAAGTGGGTCTTATACGCGAAGTGGTGTTGCCTAATTCCGACAAAACGGGCTATCAACCTGCTTTTGCCATTATGCAGATGACACTTGGCCTGTTGATGGAAGCCATCGAAAAAGATATAGATCAACATGGTTCTTTACGGGATGTAGAGGTTGCAAACCGGCTTGAGCAGATCTTCGATGAGTATGATAAACAGTTTTCAATGGCCAATGTGCTGATAAAAGACCTTTGATAATTAACCATTTACAATTAATAATTCATAATTATATTTCATGTCTAAGACTTTATTTGACAAGATTTGGGACGCGCATGTGGTGACGGTAGTTGCCGATGGTCCCACGCAAATTTATATCGACCGGCATTTTTGCCACGAAGTAACCAGTCCTCAAGCATTCGATGGTCTTCGTAAACGCGGTCTGAAAGTATTTCGTCCGGAAAAAACGACTTTATCTCCAGATCACAATATCCCGACTTTGAATCAGGATAAACCAATTCAGGATCCGATTTCTAAAAATCAGGTAGATACACTCTCAAAGAATGCGGCCGATTTCGGTCTTACTCTCTACGGATTGGGACACGAAAAAAATGGTATTATTCACGTCATCGGACCGGAAAACGGTTTGACACAGCCGGGTATGACCATTGTTTGCGGCGATAGCCATACGTCTACACACGGAGCATTCGGTGCCATTGCGTTTGGTATCGGTACCAGCGAAGTGGAGATGGTGCTTGCCTCGCAATGTATTTTGCAACCGCGTCCAAAAACGATGCGTATCAACTATAACGGTAAACTGAAACCGGGTGTAACTGCTAAAGATATTGCCCTTTATACCATTTCACAACTGACAACCGGAGGTGCAACAGGCTATTTTGTGGAATATGCCGGCGAAGCTATCCGCAACCTGTCAATGGAAGAACGTATGACAGTTTGTAACCTGAGTATCGAAATGGGAGCCCGTGGCGGTATGATTGCTCCCGACGAAACCACTTTCGCTTACGTGAAAGGCCGCGAATTCGCTCCGAAAGGCGAAGCCTGGGACAAAGTGCTTGCTTACTGGAAAACCCTGAAATCGGATGAAGGCGCTAAGTTTGACCGCGAAATTTCGTTTGATGCCGCATCCATCCAACCGTGGATCACTTACGGTACTAACCCTGGCATGGGGATGGCTATCGGAGGTGCAATTCCAACTATCGATCAAATTGATGAAGCAAGCCGTATTTCGTTCGAGAAATCGTTGAACTATATGGGTTTCAAACCCGGAGAAAAATTGGAAGGTAAAGCTATCGACTACGTATTCCTTGGTAGCTGTACCAACGGTCGTATCGAGGATTTTCGCGCTTTTGCCGCTTACGTGAAAGGCAAAAAGAAAGCCGATAACGTGATTGCGTGGTTAGTGCCTGGTTCGTGGATGGTTGAAAAGCAGATCCGTGCCGAAGGGTTGGATAAAATCCTTACAGAAGCAGGTTTTGAATTGCGTCAACCGGGGTGCTCGGCTTGTCTGGCCATGAACGAAGATAAAGTTCCTGCCGGAAAATATGCTGTATCGACCTCTAATCGTAACTTCGAAGGACGTCAGGGTCCGGGCGCTCGTACCATTTTGGCTGGTCCGCTGGTAGCTGCTGCTGCCGCTGTAACCGGAAGAATCACCGATCCGAGAAATTAAATCTGAGCACACAGACGACACGGAAATGACGGAAGATAATGTTTCGTTGATTCAATGTTATCCGTGTGCGAAAAGTGATTGGGTATGGATGCAGTATTCAAATCGAAAGTGCCTATTCAGGTGCGTTTCAATGATGTGGATATCATCGACATGTTTCAAATACCGTGTATCTCAACTACTACGATGCCGGTAAAATGGACTATTTTGATCAGGTGATACCCGAAATCGATTTTAGTGGTTTGGCTGTTGTAGGAGCATCGATAAAGATCGATTATCTGAAGCCGATCTTTATGCGCTACAATATTTATGTCGAAACCCGTATCTCTGTTTTAGGCAATAAGAGCTTTACAATGGAGCACTTACTGATTAACAGCGATAACGGAGAGCTTCTTTCAACCTGTACGGCAGTTGTGGTCTGTTTCGACATTAAGGCACAAACCAGTTGTGTTATTCCTGACGATTGGCGCAAGCGTATCATCGAATTTGAAGGAGAACAATTGATGATTAAGTAAAATAAATGGGGTAGTGGTTGATTGTACCCCGAAAATATAAAATAGTAATGGAAAAATTTCAAACCATCACATCTTCTTGTGTTCCACTTCCTATTGAGAATGTGGACACCGACCAGATCATCCCGGCACGCTTTCTAAAAGCGACTACCCGTGAAGGTTTTGGTGACAATCTTTTTGCCGACTGGCGTTACGATAAAGCCGGACAGCCTATCAATTCTTTTGTGTTGAACAACCCAACTTATTCCGGTCAGGTGTTGGTTGGAGGTAAAAACTTCGGTAGCGGTTCCAGTCGCGAACATGCTGCCTGGGCTATTGCCGGATACGGTTTCAAAGTGGTAGTATCGAGCTTTTTTGCAGATATTTTCAAAGGCAATGCACTCAACAATGGGGTGCTTCCGGTAGTTGTATCGGAAAAATTTCTTGCAGATCTTTTTGCCTCCATTAATGCGGATGCTAAAACAACGGTTACTGTTGATCTCGCTGCACAGACTATCACCAACAATGCGAATGGTGCAGTAGAATCATTTGATATTAATTCTTACAAAAAAGAATGTTTGCTGAACGGTCTGGACGATATTGACTATCTGTTGAGCAAAAAAGATAAGATTGAAGCTTGGGAAACCGCATCAATTTGATAATAATCTGAGCACACGGAAAACACAGAATGAACGGAAACCACCGATGAATTTTCCGTTCATTCTGTGTTTTTCGTGTGCTTGTATTTTGCAGTTTCTTGCCGATTTGTTTGCTGAGATCGGCAATTGCTTTCGATTAAAAGAAAGAATGGTTTCGAATAGGCTTTAATATCGGCTTATTTTTGATGTTTTTGACACAGGGATAACACAAAAAACGGAAAACGCCGATTGTCGGTAATCCGTACAATCCGTGTTTTCCGTGTGCTTTCTTTTTAGTGAAAGATTATTTCTTCGCCGGTTTTACCGGAAACTGCTTAAACAATACATCGCTGGCCTTGACGATTTCGTCGGGGCTTTTCCATGTAAGTTTCTTCGGACTCATTTCTGCGCTGACCGCTGCCGAGTAGAGCAACATCTTGTTTTGAGCAGCAACTACGTTGATCACCCAAATCCCTTCTTTGTAAATACGTGTTGATGTGTAGCCGGTGTACGGTCGGTAAAACGCGTAGGGGCGATACATACCGAAACGTCCGTAATAGTAATCTGGATATAAGTTGGTATTGATGTCGGCATTACGTTCAACAAACAGACTGAAGCTGATTTTTAGATCCGAAGCCGGATCTTCGGCATAACCACGAGCTGTCATCTCGCTGCGGATGCCATTCGCCAGATTATTATACTCCTCTTCCGAAAGTACAGCTTTCCCTTTCTTGGGCATTCGCATTGCGTCTGCAAACGGTGCGATGGAGAATGTGCGGTAAGTTGAAATTTCGGCTTTGTTTAGTACTGCGCTGTGTTCCAGTTTGTAGGTGCTTGCACAGCTACTGAGCGCTACCGTGGCGGCAATCAAGAATGAAAATAATGCTATCTTTTTCATATCCATGTAAGTTTGATGGTGATTTTACATTTACGAATGTAAAAGTAACGGTTGGTTTGTTATATTAGTCTTTGTTTGGTAATGTTTTAGCACAATTTAATAGCAGAAAGGGTCTGGCTTGCATTTATTAAGCATAAGTTAAATCATTAAAAGTGTTTTTGTTAAAAGAATTGCGATTGCCCAAGCTTAGTCCTGAGTTCTGTCCAATTGGGTTGAGAAGAATCATTTGCGGAATCAAAGCCGTTGAAAGATTGTAGTGGAACGTAAATCTGTTTTTTAACATAAATCCGATGATGAAAAGGTTTTTCCGTTGGAAATAAGCTGATTAAATGCTACCTTCGTCCGGTTTCTTTTCTAAAAAAGAACTATTTATACCGTTTTTTTACAAAATCTAATACAGCACAGCGATGAAAAAAGCAATCTTATTGTTTATTTTGAGCGTTTTTATTAGCTCGGCGGGCTACTCCCAAAGCCTTAAAATTAATAGCGATCAATATTTTGAGATGCCGGGACTTAATGTAATGGTGTTTTACGATATTTATCCTGAAGGGCATCAGGGAGCTATCGGAATCATCCAGAACGGAACCCGAGTGGCCACGAACGGAGACCTACGGCTTGAGCCTACTCCGGGGCAGTGGCAACCGATTCCGGCAAGTGGCAAG